>JANQPP010000111.1 GCA_028289405.1 Pirellulales bacterium | reverse complement strand
GGCCATGCCATTCGGCCCAGCCGCCATGGTTCTGCATGTACAGCCGGCCCGGGGCTGCCGAGTGCGTGGCGATCTTATGCACGCATTGGCCGAACTCAGGATAGGGATCAGGCGTGAAGCCCGCGCCGACCCCCTCGTTGGAGGCGTCGAAATTCTTGCCCCCATCCTCGCTCACGTAATGCCCGCCGGTGGAAATCCCCAGGTGCATGCGGTCCCCGTCGCGGACGATGGTGTGCAGGCAGAGACCGCCATTGCCCGGCTGCCACTGGCGGGCATGCTCGTGATTGCTGATGCCCTTCACCATTTCCCAGGAGTTGCCGCGGTCCTCGCTGCGGAATAGGGCCGCCGGCTCCACGCCACACCACATTTCCTGCTTGCCGCGCCCCGGTTCCAGCGACCAGATATTCGCCAGCGCCCGGCCATCCTTCTTGGGAAAGGCGGGAGCCGATTTGGTCTCCTTGAATTTCCCGCCCAGATCGGTCGAGACGAGCAGCTTCATGCCGAAGAACGCGTTGCAGCTCGACGCATAAACACGCGGAGCCGAGCGGGTGTCGATCATCGTGGTGTAGACGGAAACACCCTCTCCGAACGGACCACGCAGGGAGAACCTCCGGCGGTTCCTGGCGGACTCCGCGACAAACACGCCCTTCTTGGTGCCAAGGGTCATCAAAATTCGGTCGGACATGTTAGCCTCCGGAGACTGCCTGAAAAACCGAGACGACATCCCCCGCTTTCAGGCGGGTCTCGAGACCATCCCGGTCGTGGAGAAAATCGTTGTTCACGAACAGATTAATGTGTGGCCGCACCGCGCCGGTCTCATGGCAGATGCACTGGTAGAGCGCGGGATGGGACCGGTGCACTTCCTCCAACACGGCCCGCACCGTGGACCCTTCCAGCCGCAATTCGGACACGCCACTGCAATATTGCTGCAGAAAGCGGGGAATGCGAAACGTGGTCACCATCGAAGGGGATTCCCCGAGAACAGAAAAGCGCGCGACGCTAGGTATGTTGTGAAGCCGCCCGGCATCCCATAGCTCACGCGGCCTCAGCATAGGATTTTCTGGGCACGACGTCTAGGAATTTCAGACGAGGCAGCGACGAACTTCGACAACCCACTATCGAATTCCATAAGCCGCCTCGGCGGCGCGGATTTCTTCCTCGGTCAGAATCAGTAGGTCGGGAAGGGTCAAATACAACAGCCCTCGTTGCCACCAGGCCAAATTCGTGTTGTGGATCACCATATTCTCCAAACGCGGCAGGCCATGGAACTCCGGTAATGCTGCCCACAGCGCGGGCGAACCGTCGACACTCACCAGGAGCAGGAAATCGATGCCCTGCAAATATCTCAAGCCTCGGCCTTGCACTTGCGTGTCGTGCAGATAGATGGATTGCAGCCAGGTGAAGTCGGAAAGATGCCGCAACCCCTGATCCGTGACGCGTGTGCCGGAGAGATCCAGATGAGTCAAGCAATCCTGTCTAGCCAGATGCCACAGGCCTGCGTCGGTAACATGCGTGTCGGCGAGAACCAGAAATTCCAAATCGTCATTTGTGGCCAGATGGCGTAGCCCCTCATCCGTGATGTTCGTGCCGGAAAGATTCAGACGAGCCAAGGACTCGTGTCCAATTAGATGCCGCAACCCTTCGTCCGTGACTTGCGTACCTTGTAGATCAAGTGAACGGAGCCTCTTCGCCGACTCCAATTTCGCCAGTGCCTTGTCGGAGATGTCCGTGCCTCGAAAATTCAAGGACGAAAGATCACGAGGAAGTTGCAAGGAGAGGAACATCTCGTCGTCCAGGGAAGTACGCTGAAAGTCCAGGCTCACTCTCTCAAGATCCGGCAGTTGGTCGAGCCAGGCCAGATCGTCATCCTTTAGCGCCACACCCTGAATGTTGACCCACTGGACTTGCCGCAAGCGGGGCAAGCAGGCGTGAATCGCCTCGCGGGGGAGTGTCCCGCCGCGGAATTCGAGCGAGACGACGGGCGGGAATTCGCTTTGGCCCCAAACATGGTTGAAGGCCCGCCGCCAGGCGGGAGGTTGTTCTTGTGATTGGTCAAAATGGACGCGGACGTTGAGCCCGTACAACCGCATGAGGGCCTGGTCCAATTCATGGATACGTGCCCGCCGCCAGCGGAGCCCACCGCCCAGCACTGCCACGGCTGTGGTCAGCAGCAACAGCGAGCGAAGGCGAAACCTTGGCCGCCAACCAGAGGTCCAAGTTCGCCACCGCATCCCGTCAGAAATATTCGCGCTCTTTACCGAAGCCATCGTGACTCGCGAACAGTTACCTCGTCTTTGTCATGCACCGAACGCATCTTAGCGGTCATGGCTGACAAGTGCGCGAAAATTTCTCCGTGACCGTTCCGTGACTTGCCGCAAACGGGGCAAGCAGGCGTGAATCGCCTCGCAAGGGAATGTGCCGCCTTTGAAATCGAGCCCCCTTACGGGCGGCAGTCGACTTTCTCCCCAGATGTAGCTGAATATCCGCCGCCAAACGGGAGGTTCTTCCTGTAGATCGCGAAAACTGACGCGGACGCCCAACGCCACCAGTCGCGAGACGGCCTCGTCCAGTTCGCGGATGCGAGCATGCCGCCAGCGTAACCCAGTGCAGATCACCGCCACGGCCAAGATGAGCCAGAGCAGCGAGCGGAGACGAAACCGTGGCCGCCAACAATTTTTCCAGAAGCGCGTAAGCATGGGATGGAAGGTTCACGTCCGCGGCGCTGTTAATCACGAGTCCAACCAGCGCGAATGCCGCTACACTTAGCCGAAACGCGCCATCGTGGATCAGACAGGAACCATTGTAATTCCATCCGACGGCCATGCGGGAAACAGTAAACGCAAAAAAGCCGCCGCGGCGGGATGCCGCGACGGCTTGAATGGCCGTCCAATCGGAGGGCGAGAAAGCCTCCGCAGAGCCACCCGTGCTCAGACGAGCTCCTTGCGGGAACCGATCAGCGTGCGGAGCCGCTCGGCCAGCAAGGCCACGTCGAACGGTTTCTTGAATGTCTCGTTAATCATCGAACGGTCGAAGCTGGTCGAGCCGCCGTCGTCGGGGAGCAGCGCGATCAGGATCGTCTCGGTGAATTCGGTGTTGCGGCGGAGGTTCTGGCAGATTTGCAGGGCCTCCACGCGGCCGATCGAGAAATCGACGATAATACAGTCGGGATGGAAGCTTTCGGCTTGGATGCCGGCTTCGAAACCGCTGGCGGCGACCGCCAATTTGAAGTTCCGTTCCGGCGGCAATTCACGTTTCAGATTTTCAATCAATAGCTGATCTTGGCCGACCAGCAGCACTTTGGCCAGAGTCTCATCTTCCAGCTCTCCCAAGGGCATCCCGTGCTCCTTGAGAAAGCGGATCAAATACTCGCGGGGAATCCGGCGGTCCTGGGAACCGGGAATACGGTATCCCTTGAGCCGGCCGGAATCGAACCATTTGCTGACCGTGCGGGGGGCCACTTTACAGATCTTGGCGACCTGTCCAGTTGTGAAGACCTTCATCGGAGGCTCTCCATTCGTCTCGCTTGTGTTGGACGGACACTTCGCGACGAGCAAACTCGTCCCGAGGGTTTCGAGCCCCTTGCTTGGCCGGATCCGCCACGGAGCAGCGGGAAGGACAAACATCTGGGTCGGGGCTTATACGCAACTCGCTTCAAACAGGGCTGTGTTCCACGGAAGTCAAACGTTGAGACATACCATTAACATCGGCAGCCGGGCCGTCGGAAATTGCTGAAATCCTCGGCATGGCCATCACAAGCGGTTCAGCAAGTGCCGGCATCCTTACAATTTCCTACGTTTCCCAGTGCCAAGCGGTTTTGTCGGGCGGAGGGACCGCGATCGTGAAGAACGCCGCTCCGCCCGGGCTGGGCGATGCGCGCGTTCTCCTCGCGAAAGCGGTTGGCTTTCGGCAGGACCCCCCTGGAAAAACCGGCTTCCGGCAAGATTCCCTTCCCTGGGAAACGCCGGGAGCCAGTCTCTCCAATGTTAAGTTTCGAGTCATGGGCAATGTTGACTTTAGAAACTTTCGACGATCGCAACGACGTGGCCGGTCTTGCCGAGACGAAGCATCGAAAAGAATCGCCGCATACCGCTGGAATTGGCGGCCAAACGCCCTATTCCGAAGAGGATGCCCGCGTGATACGCGCATGCCGTGGAGACCATCGGGAGATGTTCGCGATCCGCCCGTCGCATGCATTATATCGATCGTAGCGGCGCCAGCGCGTGGCCGGGCGCCCCCAACTCGCGGGAAAGACGCGCCTTTTTTCCATGCCAATTGCCTGCGTCATGGTGGGATCATAACGAGGATGCATAAATTCACGGCTCCCCGCCGTATAACTCGTGAGCACAAAAAAACGATGACCCCTCGGCGGCGCGGCATGCAGGCACGGGATGTGATTCGGGAGCTTTACGAGGCGCACCGCGACCTCTTCTATTGGACCGCCTGGCTGGTGTTGCGCCGTCGAGATTTGGCCGAGGACGCCGTGCAAATGGCCTTCGCCAAGGTGCTGGCCAACGGCGCCATGCGTGCCGACGGCAACGGGAAAGCGTATTTGCAGAAGGCCATCCGCACCGCCGCCCTGGACCTGCGGCGGAAAATGGCCCGGGAAAACGCCTATGTATTGGAGCATCCGCCGGCGACGGAACTCGGGTCGGCCCAACAGCGGCAAACGCTGGACGCCGCCCAAGTGGCCCTAGAACAACTCGACCCGCGTACCCAGGAAATCATTCATTTGCACCTCCACGCCGCGATGACATTTCGCGAAATCGGTGAATTGACCGATACGCCGCTGCAAACCGTGGCGGCACGTTACCGGCGTGGACTGGAAAAAATCCGCGAGCTGATCCATGAACCACCGCGAACTCGAACAACGCCTTGCCGCGATACGTCTTCCCCGGCCTAGCCACGAGTTGGACTGCTGGGTGGCGGAAATGCTGGAGGCAACAGACGGCGAGCCTCCGCGCCCATCAAGGCGACGCGTTCCCTCCGGCGTGCTAGCCGGCACGGCGGTCGGCTGCCTGCTACTCGGTTTCGTCGTGGGCAGATTCACCGCCAGCGGCGAGAAAGGCCGCCGTCCTTCACGAGCGCCGGTGACACGGACGGTTCAGCTCGATGCGGTTCCGTCCTTCTTCACGCACAACGAAGACATCGCCTCGGAGGCGATTCTCGATCCAAGGACCTTGGTCGTTTCCGTTCGAACTCTAAAAGGAGAAAGCTGACATGCACACGGCAAAGACACTTTGCACATTGGCCGCCATCTGGCTGGTATTCGAGGCTTCCATCGTCGCGCAAGAGCGACCGACCGGAACGGCAACGCGACTTCTCACTCCCGTGAGGCAACGGACAACATCGGAGAAGAACGGTCCCCTTTACCAAATCCACGCACGTTTCGTGGAAGTAGAGGAGGACATGGAGGTCTCGGACCTGATGATCCGTCTGCATCATCCCTGGGGCACGGGTGCCAGGACATTTTCACCTGATGGACACAGCTTCACGAAGATTCGTTGCAGCCAATGCCATGAAATTCAAGGCCAGCGGTTCTCACCTGAGTTGCTACACGACTCCCTGTCGTCGTACGACACTCTGGGCGACGCTTTGTCGAAAGGGAGCGCGGCTTTACTACGCACCTGGCCCAAGGATTCGGAGAAAGTGAAAATCCTTGCCGCTCCCAGAATCTCCCTCCACGAGGGGACGACGGGCAACATCACCACGCACTCCCGGCAAAACCTTGAATTCTTCGAGCCGACGGAAGACGGTATGTTTCGCTTGAAGCGACAGGAATTCGAAACCGGCATTTCGCTGGAAGCGGGCGTTCAAACCGCCGGCGAGGGGCGGGTCCGCTTGGAGCCGTTGTCGGTCTCCGTCTCCGCCATCACCGGGAGGGAGCCGCTACCGGGAACGAAGCTCGACGTTGGGAGGCCGATCGTGGCTACCAAATCGCTGAAGACCTCCATCACCGAGAAACTGGGCGACACCACCATTCTGGCCATCGATTCTCCCCGGGGACGGCGCGTGCTGATTGCTTTGAGCGTCACTCGGCAGGAAACAGAGGATTGACCTGGCAGTCTGCCAGAATGAAGTCGGAGACTTGCCATTCGGCACTCGCCGTGATTCAGGCCAGGCTGCTGGCGGCACGATGATTCTCTCTGGGAAGGGTTCCCCCTCTGGCCGGCTCGGATTTTTCTTCTCGATGGCTGTCAGGAATTTCGCCGAGCCGCGTTTCATTGGATAAATGGACACTCTCGCCCACAAATCCGCGATCGCGTTTCTAGAACGACACGAGGGGCTCGTTTGGAAAATTGCAAGATCGTTCACTCGTACCGACGCGGATTGTGACGATTTGGCTCAAGAAATTCATGTGAGTCTTTGGATTGCCTTCGGCAAGGTTCCAAAAGACGCTAAAGAATCGACATTTGTATACCGCGTGGCATTCAATCGTGCCGTCTCATGGCACCGCAAGAAATCGACGTACCTGAGGCATCTAGACAAATTTCTTGCCATGACGAATGGTTCGCGCGGCGTTTATCGAGAAGCGCGGCCAGAACCGGATGTCGAGTCCTTGTATCGCGCGATTCGCGACTTGCCCGAGGCGGAACGCTCGTTGGTGCTTCTTTATTTGGACCGGCGAAGTTATTCGGAAATGAGTGAAATCGTGGGAATCAGCGAGGCCGCCGTGGGCAAGAGGCTTTCGCGGGCAAGGCAGCGGCTTGCCATGGCCATTCAGCGGCTGGAGAAAGATGATGAACCTTGAAGAATTTCGAGACAAGTGGGACTCGCAGGACACGCCAAAATTGGGCGAAGAGAAACTCAACCAAGTTGTAAATTCGCAAATTACCTCCACGAACCGACAGATTTGGACATCGGCGTTGTTCACGATTGCGTGTGTATTCGGCGCGATTCTGAACTTTTACGGCCAATACTTTGTCAACGGTGAGCCGTTGTTCATTTCGACTCTTCGTTTTTCCATGGTGGGTTTAGTTATTCCCTTCCAGGTTTACGCATGGTGGTCGGTCAAGAAAAAGTATCAGGAACGCATCAATAGCCGGCTTGACCAAAAAACGTGGCTGGCAAGGATGGTGGAAGACTTGCGGCACGAAGTCGAACAAAAAGCATCTTGGAAGCTCGCTTTGTTTTGCAGCGTGATGATGGTGTTGATGATCGTCGTCAAATGGTTGGATTATCTCCGCGGTTCGGATACGGCAACGGAGTGTATTGGAATTGTCGGTGCCCTTGGCCTTCTGCTGGGGATGATCCTCATAGGGGTTCAGCACCACCGGAAGATGTTCTTGATTCCGCGCTACCGCCGTTATCGAAAACTCCTAGATACCATGGGCGGTACGCACGAAAACGAATTGACTCCGTAACGTGCACGTCAAAAAAGAGTTCCTTGGAAAGCATGATTCCTGGAACATTTCATGTGACACCGTGGTGAATGGCTCAAGTGCCAAAAGCATCGCTAGCCGGCTTGTGTCCGTATTTCGAAGCGGCGGCGATCGCCATTTACTTCGCCATCTGCTGGTGAAGTGAGTCCATGAGGCGTTTGGCGACGGATCGCTTTCCCGTTCCCACATAGTCGATCATCTTGGTTTCTGAAACGTCTTTCAGTCCGCAGATGCTAGCTAGCGTCGAGGGCTGCAATTCGCAATACCCCATGGACCAATCAGGGAAAGAGCGTTCCGCCTTTGCGCCTTGATGGACAATGTTGATGGACTGATGTCTTGCATCTCTCCCGATACGGTCCATCAGCCGATGGACAGCGGACTCTTCCCCTTCGATAAGTTGCATGAACTCCTGTGAGTGGCCGTAGTAGACGAGCATGCCCGTGATTTCAGCCCGCTGGTTGTGTCTCCGCGATGTCCGCAAAATCGACGTGATGTCGGATGGATCCATCACCCTGGTGGCGACGCTACAGTAGATGATCTCGAACACGTGGACATGTCCTTGTCGTGGAGAATGGTTCTGGAGCCATGTCAAACCGGGACGATAAAGGCGGCGATTTCTGGGCACCGTTTGCGGCCTACCGCATCGGTTGATGATGGCCAAAAATTATAAAGGAATTTTGGCCAAAATGCATTTCGGGTTGTCGACAATGAATTGATGCTTGCGGGCAGCGGCCATGAAGATCGGCCCGCTCATCCAGCGCATCTTTTTTGATTTCCGACCGCAAAATCACCGCGACAAGAAATCCAGAATATCGAGCAGCAGGATGACTAGCTCCTCCGGGCGGACAAAGCCGAAGCCTATGCCAAATCCCACCAAGCCGATGAGAATATCCACCACCTGGTTGGTGATCTTTTCCGGGAACTCACGGCCCAACAAGCGATGCAGCGGCGGTTCAATGAGCTCCCAGAGCAACAGCAACGCGGCGGCCAGGCCGAAACCTTGAGCCAGGCTTAACCCCTGTTGTGCTGCCAGGCAGCCTAGCACGAGGCCGCTACCGAAATGCACGCAGGTCCAATAATCGATGTAGGCGCCGCGAAGACTCAACTTGCCGAGCAGCCGCTCGATGGCTCCGATGCCCTGAAAAAAGTCGAGAAGTCTCCTGGCCATGCGGGATCGGTTTCCGGCGGATAAATCGGTGGTAGCCATGATGCCTAGCGGTAAGTCAACGGACCAAAAAATACCCTAATTGGTAATTCGGTGGTAGGAACATTTTATTGACCGAATCACGCCACATTTATCAGGGCCGTGGCGTATCACCCACCACGCGCCGGCGTTCAGGCCAGGCGACTGACGAAAACGTGATGCGCTGGGAACAATTCCCCCGCGACTCGTTGACAAAGAGCCTGGAGATAAAACATCTCAGCATCCGCGAAAATCGTTGCCCGGCAGTCGTGAAACGCCGCTGGGCGAAAGTCAGTCAAGGCTTTGTCCGTTGGCTTAAAATCAGGGAATAGCAATTTTGGAAGTGGCTGCGGGGTAGGGATGCCCCGGATCGGTGAACCAGGCATGCCGTGCAGGCATCAAGGCGATGTTATATGTTGTAGGCTGATGCCTCGATTCGCATTCGTCTGCATGGCAGGAGGAATCACATGACCGATGAACGTCAAGACGGGCAACAAGACCAACCGGACGACCACCGATCGACACCGACATCCAATGAGCCGGAACGCCGGGAAGAAAAAAGGACGCCCCAAAACGACTTTGATCCAGATCAACGGATTCCGCTCAAGCGGAGCCCTCGACTACGTAAGAATCAATGACAAAACCCAGGGCCAAGAAGCAAAGGCCCGTGGCAAACAAGACGGCAATGACGGCGATCTTGTTGGACTTCCAATGCAAGACGAGCCCCAGCCGGGTGATATTGACGTGCAATCCCGCCGCGATGATCGGGAGGGGGCGGTCGGCTTGTTCCACAAACCGCATGGCGTCTTCGACGCTCATGGGCTTTGATATATCGTCGGGCAGGACAACCCACAGGGCGTAACCCATCGCCACGAAGAAGCAGACGAGCGCCATCCCATGGAAGTAGTTCGTGAACTCGCCTGAGAGCGAATTGACGGTCAGTGCCAGAGTTCCCGAGGTGAGAGCAAATAGCCAATATGCTTTCAGGTCCAGTGTGCGATGAGCACTCTCCATCCCCTCATATTGTTGCGTGGCGTAGGTCAGGATTTTCTCGTACGCGTCGCTGGCCCCTGGTTTGTCTTCGGGAACGAATGCTTGAAACCAACGGAGCGCCTTTCGTGCGTCTTCGTGCTGCATTAAGTCCGGTCGCGATTCGATGAGCCCAAGCCACACTTTTTCAGGATGACCCATCGGCTGATCTTCTTTTTTGGGAACGTCCATGGTCTGCTCCGCGATTTCCTCATTCTGATAGGCTTCGACGAGCAACCTGCCCAATTCCAACCATTCCTTGCCAGCTTAAATACCGCGTCCACGAAAGACCATTGAGAATTCTGTCTGATATACTACTTTCCATGATCTTCTTTCATCGATCTTCTCTTGTTTGTGTAAGGTGGCCATGCATCGCCGACGTGCATTGACACTGGTGGAGCTCTTGGTCGTGCTCGGCATTCTGGCGGGAATGGTCAGCCTGCTGCTGCCCGCGGTTCAGTCCGCTCGCCAAAAAGCCAGGGAGACCGTTTGTAAAAACAACCTACATCAACTTAATCTGGCGGTTGCGAATTTCTCTGTCACCCACAAAAGACTCCCCGCGAAAGGCGTTCCCGGAGCCGTAGGCGGGTGGTGCATGGAGATTTTACCGTTCTTGGAGCAAGCCAACCTGCAACAGAAGGTACGTCATGAAATCGCCATTTCGGACGCGCCCGATTTCCTATTGCGGCCACCGCCGATTTTTCGCTGTCCAGTTCGCCAATCCCTGGACAACCAACAGGACACGTCCATGCAGCCTGGCCATTATGTTCTCGTGGCCTCGGATAGGAGAGAATCGTATAGCTTATATGATGCTCCCTTGCAGTTCTCCCTTCCTTGGGCCTCGGGACCAGAAATGGCCCCTCGCACGGTAACCTTGCGGATTGGCCCTCATCGCGATGGCTTCTTCGTGGCGAGAGGATTTCAGCAAGGCATTGACTATCTTCCCAGCGACCACGACCGCCAATGAATGGCGTTCAATTCGCTTGATCACGCTGGAGGTGACCTTCGCCGGAATCGAGTTGCCGGTCTACAAGGCAGCGAGGGCTCAGGGGGTCGGAACCGTCTGTCGTGCGGGCAACCTAGCCGGCGGTGAGAATCATCTTCTCGCGTCGCGGTTCTTCGGTCGACCGCCAATAGGCACGGCACACCCAAAAACAAGTCGCCGTTAGGGAGAGACATGCAATGGTAAGGTCGACGCCTTGAATGTCGAACCCATTCAATATGTTGCCTAGAAGCAACATGGCGAAGAACAGCGTCGCGAAGGCTACCGTGACCGTCAGCGCGATGGCTGGCCCAGCATGGTGCCGCGCGTTCCTGGATGGGAACACATTGGCAACGGCAATCAGAATCCCCAAGGATAACGTCGCGAACGGGATGACGTTATCGGTCCAGGGAAAGGTCCACAAGATCACCGCTGAAATCGCAAGCAAAAGTCGTGACATGCCTGTTTCCTTGCAAATAGGGGCACCGTTTCTATTCCGACGTCACGCATGATGCTTATGTTAGTTGTTTTCGGCGATGGCGGCCAAGAACTCCAAAGCCGATCAAGGTGAGCAGCTTCGCCACACCAATTTACTCAACAATGGGGCCGAGGTTGAAACGTGTCACCCAAGCGTTTTCCAGCGGCCTCCGACACCTTCACGCGATCGCCACGCTGGCCAATTCACCGGCGCGGTATTTGATCCGCCCGTCCACGATGACCGTTTCCGCGCGGCCTTGTAGTTCCCAACCGTGAAAGGGGGTATTGCGGCTCTTAGATCGGAATTGGTTTTTGTCCACGGTCCAGCGGATGTCGGGATCGATGACGGTGACGTCGGCCGGCCGGCCTGGTTGCAAGGTCCCCAACTCCAACCCTAGTATCCGCGCGGGATTGACCGTCATCTTTTCCAGCGCCTGGAGCCAACTCAAGTGGCCAGGCTCGATGAGTTTGGTCACCACCAGGCCGAGCGCGGTCTCCAATCCCAGGATACCGAAGGGGGCTTTATCGAGTTCTTGCATCTTTTTTTCGGCCGCGTGCGGCGCGTGATCGGTGCAAATCACATCGATCGTGCCGTCCACGAGACCCGCGATGCAGGCCTCGACGTGCCGCTGTCCCCGCAGCGGAGGGCTCATCTTGAAATTCGAATCGAAGGAACGGAGGCATTCATCATTGAGCGTGAAGTGATGGGGACAAACCTCCGTCGTGACGCGGACGCCGCGAGTCTTCGCCCGACGTATCATGTCGACGCTCTCCACGCTAGAGACATGCATGATGTGGATCCGCCCGCCGGTCGCCTCGGCCAGGGAGATGTCCCGGCTGGTCATCACATCCTCCGCCTCTGCGGGCATGCCGGGAAGCCCCAGCACCAGGGAGACAAGCCCTTCGTGCATCACGCCGTTGCGGGTGAGCTCGCGAACTTCGGCATGGTTGAGGATCGGCTTGTCGAACATCTGGCAATATTCGAAGGCGCGCCGCAGAAGTTCGGAATTCTCCACGGGATCACCGTCATCGCTGAAGGCGACCGCGCCGGCCTGCACGAGTTGCCCCAACTCGGCGAGTTCCTTGCCCTCGCGGCCCTTGCTGACGCAGGCCACCACGTAGACGCGGCAATGATCCGCTTTCGCGGCTTGATTCTGGATGAAGGCGACCGCGGCTTGCGAGTCAATGGGAGGACGCGTGTTGGGAATGCAGGCCACGGTGGTGAAACCGCCCGCCAGCGCCGCCGCCGTGCCGGTCTCCACCGTTTCCGCTTCTTCGTTGCCCGGCTCGCGGAGATGGACATGCATGTCGATCAGGCCGGGTGAAACGATCTTCCCCTCGGCGTGCAGGACTTCGTCGCACGGACCGTCCGGTGGTTCGTAGCCCGCGATCAGGCCGTCCTCGATCAGGAGATCGCCGACGCGATCCAAATTTTGGGCCGGGTCGATGATCCGGCCTCCGCGAATGAGTAGTCTTGCCATGGCGATTCCTTGAGATTGTCGCACTTATCACGCGGCATGCCCGCAGAGCAGCCACAGGGCGGCCATCCGCACGGCCAGTCCGTTGGTCACTTGATTCAAAATAGCGGAATGGTCGCCATCCGCCACGTCCGGCGTCACTTCCACGCCTCGATTGATCGGCCCCGGTGCCAACACCAAAATCTCTTCCTTGGCCCGGGCGAGGCGTTCCTTGTTCATGGCATAGAGCAAGGCGTATTCCCGCACGGAAGGAAAAGGGGGTTGTTCCTGCCGCTCGAACTGAATGCGGAGCAGATTCAACACGTCGCAGCGGGGAATGACTTCATCCAGATTGTGGGAAATTTCCACATCCAATTCCCGCCACCGTGGGGAGACCAGCGTGGCCGGACCACAAAGGATCACGTGCGCTCCGAGCTTTTTCAGCCCCCACAAATTGGAGCGTGCCGTACGGCTATGCGCGATGTCCCCCACCAGCGCGACGGTCAATCCCTCGATGCGGCCCAGCCGTTCGCGAATCGTGAGAATATCGAGCAGCCCCTGCGTGGGATGTTCATGGGGGCCATCTCCCGCGTTGATCACCGGACAGCGGAGATTTTGCGCGAGCAATTGCGGCGTCCCCGGCGTGCCATGGCGGACAATCACCGCCGCCACTTTCATGGCTTCGATATTCTTCGCCGTGTCGATGAATGATTCCCCCTTGGAAAGGCTGCTTCCCGATCTCGAGAAATCGATCGTGTCGGCGCCTAATCGCCGGGCAGCCAAGGAGAAGCTCGTGCGAGTCCTGGTCGAGTTTTCGAAGAACAGGTTCGCGCAGGTCGATCCTGGGAGCAAATTCAGTTTGCGAGTGCAATTGTCGGTGAGCTGTTTGAAGGTGTCCGCCAAGTCCAGCAATTGCAGGATCTCTTCACGCGAAAGGCTCTCCAAGTCGAGCAAGTGGGACCGTTGCCAGCCCCGCGCGATGTTCCGCAACTCCTCTGGTATTTCCGCCATGCGCCTGGATCCTGCTGGGCTCTTCGCTAGATGTCGAACGTCCGGTGTTTGGTCGGTGCATCTCGGACGAATCACGTCCATTTGCTGGTCGCGTTTCGTGAGCGGCCCGAACCCCCTCGCTTCGGACGGCCCGCCCTTGATTCTAACACTGCGTCCGCGCTCATCAATCCATCAGGCTTTCAGACTCGTCGCGGGTGCGGTAGGAATCGGTCTTGGGCGAGCGCCTCCTTGCGCGATTCTGACGGTGTCTTTTTGGGCTGGCCGGATTTCACCGAGCCGGCATTTGAAGCCCGCCACGAATCCGAGGATACTGATGCTGTTCGAGCGTGGACGGCCAAAAGTTACGAGGCCGTTGGTCATTCGTCGCGAGTGTTTGCGGAGGCGGGTCATGCATTCGATGGACAACATGAAACCGGCGCCGCTTCGGATGGAAAGAAGCGTCATGAATTTCGGTTTGCGCCGCGTATTCGCACTATTGGCCGCCGGTTGGACGGTGTGGGCGATCACGGGAACACGTCCGTGCCTGGCGGAAACGGCGGCGTCCACCGGGCCGAAGCTGCTCGAAGTGGTCAAAATTTGGGACCAGGCTCCGCACAACGCCTTCACCGACCTGATCCACCATGGCGGCCAGTGGTATTGCGTTTTTCGGGAAGGGGCGGGGCATGTCTCCCCGGACGGCAAGATCCGCGTACTCGCGTCCGCGGACGGAGAGACTTGGGCATCGCAAGCCGTCGTGAGCCGCGTGGGAGAAGATTTGCGGGACCCCAAATTGAGCGTCACCCCCTCGGGACAGCTGATGCTCGTCGCCGCGGCGGCGATCCGGGGAAACGAAGAAACGCAGCATCAAACCTGGTACTGGCTCTCCGAGGATGGCATCGAATGGAGTGAACCTCGCCCACTCGGGGAACCGAACCAATGGCTGTGGCGCGTTACTTGGCATGACGGAATGGCCTATGGCGTGAGCTACGACACGCTTGGGGCGGGTGTGGTGCGACTTTATCGCTTCGGCCCGGAAATGCAGCCGGAAATCCTCGTGGAGAATCTGTTCGCTGAAGAACGGCCCAGCGAGGCGTCGCTGCTATTCGATCCGCAAGGCGTCGCTTTTTGCTTGCTCCGGAGGGATGGTAACCCGGGACATGCCCTGCTGGGGAAAGCAGGCCCTCCGTACACCACTTGGATTTGGAGTGACTTGGCCCGAAAAATCGGCGGACCGCATCTGCTGCGACTTCCCGACGGACGTGTCATCGCGGCGGGGCGGTTGTACGATGGCCAAGTCCGCACGTCGCTGTTGTGGCTCGATCTTGAACAGGGGCAGGCGCGGGAGTTCCTGGAATTGCCTTCCGGCGGGGATACCAGCTATCCCGGACTGGTGTGGCATGACGGCCACCTGTGGGTAAGCTATTACTCCTCGCACGAGGGAAAAACCGCGATCTATTTGGCGCGGGTCGCCCTGCCGAAAGACGCGCCGGAGGATCCACAACAATCGTCCGCCGCCCAGGAGGACTGTTCGTAAAAACCTGCATCGCCCATCGCCAAATCGCATTCGCTGGCCACGCGTCAGGAAAGGCAATGGCATGTGTCCGACAAATTTGTTTTCTCCTTCCCGCTTCCGAAGACTTCACAAACGGCAGCGAATGTAGGACGATTGATGCCGCGCACCAGATAGATACGCCGACAGGCGCGACGCGGACGACATTGGGGACGTAGCTCAATTGGGAGAGCACCGGCTTTGCAAGCCGGGGGTTGGCGGTTCGAGCCCGCTCGTCTCCACTTTATAAAAAGGAGCTTTCAAATCCGCGGAGTAGCGTTGTCTGGCTACTTCGAACGATGGCTCCGCTGCTGATCCGCGGCTCCGCAGTCGGTCTGGTGTGCAGTCCTCTCAACTTCAGGCTGCAATGGCACTCTCACAAGTGATAGGCGGATCGACTCAAGACCGAGTGTGCAGTTGAGCGGCGCATGGACATAGGCGAATCCGTCGCATCGACAAGGACGCTAGGGAACAACGCAACCGCAAGTCCTCGTCACGTGGATGGCGTGCTTATACACGGGCAGAAAAAAGAGAATGTGGTATGCATGCAAGGGAATGATGGCGGAGCGTTTCCATTGGAGAGAGACGTTTGCTTCTGAACCCAGAGGGTAATCTGAATACGGGGTTTCTTCGCCAACATCATAGCGACGACATAAACCTGAACCCCCAAAGGTAGAGTAACGCGACGAGCAGATAGTAGGGGCGGCCACGTGTTGCTTCGTAGCAGCCGAAACCGAACAAGAGCGTTATCGGCCCAAAGATGTACGCTGTCAGAAGGAGGTCAAGCACAACGGGAAGAGTCTTCAGACCTGCCCGACCGATAGCTGCCACCGAACACGCATGGGCCGTGATGAGCAACAAAAGAAACAAGTGCCTTGAACTGTATTGCAGAGAGCCTTGCCGGAACCTACGTATTAGGTCCACCAGACACAAGACGAACCAGCATAACAAGACAACAGCAAAACCAAACCGCATAAAAGCCAAGTACGGTTCGATGATGTCAATAAGACGCATTAATTCAAGATCCTTTCTTGTAGTTGTGCGTTCCGAATTGCCAAGCTGAAAGGCGGCCCGGTCGGCGAATTTACCATCACCTGAAGAGTGTGGATCTGGTTCCCTACCCTTCGATTTTCCCCCAACGGCTTTTTCCAGGGAATAGGTTCGGATCTGTTTCCGAAACCTTTCAGGAGTGATGGCCTCGCCGAGCTGGTCGCGCGATTTGCCGGCTTCTCCGGATGGGGCTAATTGATCACCATCGGAGTGCTTTCCGTGTCGCGTCTTATTGGTTCACGCCACATCGCCTTGGGCCGTGATGGTCTTGGCGGGGTATTGCTATCCGCCAGATTCCCCAACCCGAGATCAGCCCCATGACGGCTCCGGTTGCTCCGAACAAATGGACCGAGAGCCCTTGAGCAAAGTACATTTTCTCGTCATGTAGCCAAAGTCCGGTGTAAATCGCGACCACTACTCCAAAAAAGAAGTAGCCGACGACGGCAAGGCACAAAACCATTACCGGCAAGATCAAAAAGCGAAGGTTCATAGCCTGGACATCCCGCCCGCGCAGCACTTTCGAGCGATTCATCTTGCAGCATGTCATTCGTAATGCGATCGGCAATCTTGTTAATTGCTCAAGAGCCTGGAGGCAAAACATCACAGCATCCGCGAAATTGAGAATCCGTTGGCCGTGAAGCGCCGATGGACGAAACAAACGTCAAGTTTTGTCTGCTGGCTTCAAATACATTTTGACCCAGATCTCAACTCGGTGCAGCGCCGATCCTTCACGTCTTGGAAGTCATCCGTTCACTTCCACGCCGACCATCATCGTATTTCTGCTCCACTTGCGAACGGAGGCGACTTGCGCCGCTTGCCGCCGACTACCCCAATGTCCTCCTTGACTTTTCGGTTCTCCGAACGGCGCATTGGACCACAACGCGGAAAACCGGAGAACGACAGTTTTGGAACTGGTCGTACAAGGGTAGCGCAGGGTGAAAGTCGACGCGACGTAAATAATCATGTGTCGATTTGCGAAGGGTTTCCGAAATGCTTGCCGCGGAAGGATACTGAGCTATTATATCAAGGATAAAATTCGTAAAATCGCATAAATGTGTGGTATTTGCCACAGGCTAAGGGGTCACAGTCGGCCCTAATGTGCGTTGCACGGCCCTTCGGATAACCACATTATGGCATCAATGCAGAGAATTGATTCGCCAAGCGCCCTGAGACCCCTGGCTCGTCAAGTCTCGGACGGTGCGACCGTGGACGAAGTTTTGGAATCCATCT
Organism: Pirellulales bacterium; assembly: GCA_028289405.1. Taxonomy (GTDB): domain Bacteria; phylum Planctomycetota; class Planctomycetia; order Pirellulales; family JANQPP01; genus JANQPP01. The sequence goes on along the minus strand of JANQPP010000111.1, from coordinate 28,600 downwards.
TCGAGGATTACAGAAGCCGTCTACCTTTCACGCGGCTTGGTTACGCGGAGATTGATCATGATTCAGGCATGGTCACCGCTCGCTGGGGACGTTCAACGCGCCCTATCAAATTAACCCGCGGATACTCCGCGAAGTTAAAGGGCTCATCGCTGGAGCTCATTGCGAATCGTCAGGCGCCCCGGGTACTAAACGATCTTCGTCAATACCTCAAGCACCGACCCGATTCCATGTCTACACGGATCATCGTCCAGGAGGGCATTCAATCATCTCTTACCTGCCCGATAATCGTGGCCAAAAGGCCCATCGGATTCCTGTTTTTTAGCCATCACTGTCCACAGACGTACTCTGAAGAGAAACTGGATGCGTTCCTCGGGATTTCCGACTTGTTAGCACATCAAGTTGTGATTACGAAGTCCGATGAATCTCACAAACGCACGCTGCAAGGAACCATCTCCACGCTGGCCAATGTACTGGCGATTGCCAATCCGCTGGCCTCGGAGCACTCTGAACAAATTCGGGAATTGGTGCGGAAATTTGCCAAAAATCTGAAAAACATCGACGCCGATCTCATGGAACAGGCCGCCCGGCTTTCGCACCTTGGTTTCATTCCTATCTCCGAAGAAACCACGAGACGGGTATTTTCAGGCGAAGACCTTTCCGAGTTTGAACGTGAGCAGGTCGCTACACAGCATCAAGTTGGCGCGCGGCTATTGCAGCCGATTCCCGCGTTACAAGACGTCGCGACCATTGTCGAAGCGATGGATGACCACATGGCAGCGGACAGCAAAGCGGGCCAAAGTGAGAGTGCACCGGCGGCAACCCTGCTAAAGGCCTTTGCCGATTTTCGGCTGCTTGTCGCGCGCGGCACGCCCGCTAAGGAAGCTTGGGAGCGGCTCTTACCGGCAGTTGATCGAGAATGCACACCATTTGAGAGAAGTTTGCCGGACTCAAGTGTTCCGGCGGCACTTCGGAAAGAATCCAAATTCTTGACCGAATTGGCTCCTGGAATGATCCTTAATCAGCATCTGACCTCGAGACAAGGAGACATTCTGTTATCGCGCGGAGTAAAACTGACTCCCGCGTTGGTCGAAAAACTCCAGGAAGCCGTGGTCAAAAGGAAGACGCCCACGGGTAGAATCTCCGTGCTGGTTCCCTGATTACGTCTAAGCAGATTGCCAAATCCGCCCCCTAACATCCGGCGTCCGTCATGGTCTTCTGATACCTGACCGACCGTTTGAGTGCGGGAGGGGGAATGCTATGGGGTCCGGTTTTCGCGGAGAGGGGTTGAAATTGGCTGCGCGGCCAATCTCCAACAAAACACCGCCAGCCCATGCGGACCGGCGGCTCGTGTGTGGTCGTGATGTGCCGTGCGGTGGATCAGCGGTTGAATCGACGCCAGGAAAGGCCACCGAAGGCGAGGGCTAGCAAGGTCCAGACAGCCAGTGTGGATGGTTCGGGGACGACTCCGTCCATCGTCCATTCCGCGTTGAATTCTATGCCGTTGGGGAACACCGTCGTGTCCGTGAAGCCCCCCGACGGAAGTCCGTCAAATAAGACGTTCACATAGAATTCTTCCCCAGTTTCCAATCTTTCACCTGGAGGGGCAAAGAACCAAACGGTATCGTTATCCATGAACATCGCACTCCAAGCCACGCCGTCGTCGAAGTCAACAAATTCCGTTTCAACAGGATCTTGATTAATCGACACACCTTGCGGCAGGTTCGTGAAGGTGACGTGGAAATCCGTGACGAACTCGTCGACGGGCAGAAAAGGGATTTCACCATTGCCAACGCCCGGCAAACCCCATCCGGGAAAGTCCTGAGCCCCACCGGAATCGAAGCCGAGCCCGACGGTCCAACGATGGCCAAACGGATCGAAACCTTCCACTCCACTTCCCGACCAAGTCAAGAACACGGCATGCGCGGGACTGGCAACGGCAAGTACAGCTACAACAGCGATGGGTGCGATGTGTTTCATGGTGAAATACCCCTGTGATTGATCTTTTGCAGTGAGTCAACAGCATAAATCGCCAGATAGGGCAAAACAATCACCGAACCAGAAATCTTTCGGTAAACCTCGCCTTTCGCCGCCTCACTAGACGCTGTCCGCGTTGCGCGTGGCGAAGTGGCGGCGGAGAGTGTTGATCGCCACGCTCCCCCAGAGCACGAGACAAACTCCCGCGAGCAGTGCCGCCAGGGGCCGGTTCACGAACGCGATGAGGCTGCCTTGCCCCCCTGCCAAAGTCTGCACGAATCGCTCCTCCAGCGGTCCGCCCAGGATTAACCCCAACACGAGCGCGCCGATGGAAATCTGGGCGCGTTCGCAGATCACACCCAGCAAACCGAAGGCGACCATGAGTCCGACATCAAAGCTGCTGCCGTTGACCGCGAATGCGCCGACGATGCAAAACAGTAGGATCACCGGCAGCAGCACGCGGCGGGGAATCCGCAAGACCTCGCGGCCCGCTTTGATCGCCAGCCAGCCCACCGGCAGCAGCACGAGATTGGCCAGCAGGAAAATTAGATAGATGCTGTACACCAGCGTTCCCTGCTGCGCGAAGATCTCCGGCCCCGGCTTGAGATTTTTCATGTAAAGCACTCCGATCACGATGGCCGTGACCGAATCGCCGGGAATGCCGAAAACGAGTGCCGGAATCCAGGCCCCGGCCAGGGAAGATGAATTGCCGGCACACGCGTCGGCGATGCATTCGGTGGAACCTTGGCCATAAGTTTCGGGCGACTTGCTGAACCGCTTGGAGATGGCCACGCAAACCCAGGCGGCCATATCCGCTCCCGCGCCGGGCAGAATGCCGATGCCGGAACCAACGATGCTGGAACGGAACCAGGCCAAAGGGCGCTGGCGGAACAAGCTCACCGCCGGCGCAAGGATGCTCCCCTGTCCCGAGGTTGTCGAAGCGGCCATCGGCGCGGCGTCGAGTTGCAACGTGTTTCGCAGAACTTCCGACAGGCCAAACAGGCCGATCATGGCGGGAATAAAGTTGATTCCTTGAAAGAGTTCCGGATGTCCGAAGGTGAAGCGGGCCTGGCCATGCACCGCGCTCAGGCCGACCGTGGAGAGCAACAATCCGATGGTGAGGCCCGCCAAGGACCGCGCGATGCCGGATCGACCCACCACCACGGCGCAGCTCAATCCCATCAGGTAGAGCCAAAAATATTCCGTGACGCTGAACCAGGCGGCCATGCGGGCCAGTTGATACCCCAGCAACATCAGCAGCAGTCCGCCCAGCAGCCCGCCCGCGACGCTGAACCAAAGAGACGTCCCCATAGCACGTCCCGCTTCGCCCCGCCGGGCGAGCGCGTAGGCATCGTCCGCGTAGGCCGCCGACGCGGGTGTCCCTGGGATGCGGACCAAGGTCGTGGGGATGTCGCCGGCGAAAATGGCGCAGGCCACCATGGTCACGATGGCCGCCAAGGCGGGGACCGGTTCTAGCCAGTAAGTCATGGGAACGAATAGCGCGACCCCCATCGTCGCGGTGAGGCCCGGCATCGCGCCCAGGAAGACCCCGTAGCAGGCCGCGAGAAAGACGATCCCCCAGACCGCCGGGTCGAGGAAGACCTGCTGCATCGCTTGGGCGAGCGCTTCGTTCATATCACCTCACCAGTCGAGCAAACCCCGCGGCAGTGGCACGCGGAGCCCGATCGCGAATACCTGATACACGGCCACGGTCACGAGGGCCGCCAACGGCAGAGCGAGCACCAGTCGGACGCGAAACACGACGAGCAGTCCCGCCACGAGAAGCGCCGCACACGATACAAAGCCCAACCACTCGGCGGCCACGATGTAAAACAAGGCGGCAGCGAGCACCGCGATCGCGGGACGCAAGTCGGTCTTCTCGCGAGGCCGTTGTGCTTGTTGACCACGGGATTGCCAGGCCACGCTCCCCAGCGTCAACAGCAGCAATCCGGCGATGATGGCGGGAAAAATCATTGGACCGAAATGCTCGCCGCTAATGGACTGAAACGCCGGTCCAGTCAAAATCACGCGGAATATTTCGTCCTGCCGCTCAAGCGTCGCGGCGAATTCCTCGGGGCCAGCCAGGCTCAGGTTGAATCCGGCATTCCGCATAAAGGTCGCCAGTTCCCCGCTTTGGCCGACCTTTTGCATGGCTTCGGCCAAAATGGCCAGCCGCTCCGGCGGGGTATCGCGGGGCGCGGCGACGCCTCTCCAGCCGGCGATGGACCACTCGTGCCCCTGCTCGCGAAAGGTCGGCACACCCTCGAAGCCAGGTACCCGTTTCTCCGCCATCACGCCGAGGCTGCGGACTTGCTCTCCAGCGAGCATAGCGTCCGCTTCCGGGAGCGAGCAACACACAAAATCGACTCCGCCCGCGTTGAGTTCCTGCAAGGACGGCCCGGCACCATTGATCGAGATCCATGTGGCGGCGGTCGGTTCCAATCCTCGGGCATGCAGCCAGCCGGCCAGCGCGACATGCCAGATACCCCCGTAGGCGGTTCCGCTCGCTTTAAGCTTGGCCGGTCCGGCCGCGATGGCCGCTTGCAGTTCGTCCAAATTCGTGAAGGGGCTGTCCGCGCGGACGAGCAGCGCCGCACTGTCCCGATTGAGCAGTTGCAGCGGAGCGAAGTCTCGATACGTGACCGAGGTCAGGCCCCGCCAGTGCAGCATGTTGAGCTCCACCGTGATCATGGCCAAGGTGTGCCCGTCAGGTCGGGCCCGCGCGCCGCGCGTATGGCCGGTGACTCCCGAACCCCCGGTGGCATTGATCACGTTCACCGGCACGCCGAGTTCTTCCTCGAGTTGCGCGGCTACCTGCCGGGACACGCGGTCGGTGCCGCCGCCGGCCGACCAAGGGCAGATGAGCGTGATCGGCTGATGCGGAAAGCGGCTTTCTCGCCCGCAACCCGCGAGTGCCAACACCAAGATGATAGTGCAGCGAAAGAACGTGATCGGCTCGCGCATGGGAAGGTTCAACGCACCACCCTTCCCGATCCACTACCCCGCATGAGCGCTTCGACTTCGGTCCGTGTGCTGTAGTTGAAATCCCCTTTGATGGAGTGGGCCAAGCAGGAAGCGGCAACGGCGAACCGCAGGGCTTCCTCGTCACCCGCGAACCCGCCCGCATGGAGCGCGAAGATCAACCCGGCGGCGAAGGCATCCCCTCCGCCCACGCGGTCCACGATGTTGCGGATTTCGTATGGCTCATATTGCCCCTCCTTCAACGGCGCGAAGCAGGCCGCTTGGCTTTTTACGTCGAAGAGCATGGCGCTCCAGTTGTTGTGGCTGGCGGAGATGCTCTCACGCAGCGTGATGGCCACCTTACGGATATTCGCGAATTGGCGGGAGATGGCGGCGGCGACTTCGGGATATCGGTCGATGGCCAGCCGTCCGGCGTGGACATCGGAATCTCCCGCCCGAATACCGAGCACGTCCGAGGCATCCTCCTCATTGGCGATCACCACATCGACAAACGGCAAGATGCCACGCATGGTTTGTTCGGCCAGCTCGCGCGGCTCAGTTGAATCGTCCCACCGCCAAAGTTTCTTGCGGAAGTTGAGATCGCAGGAGACGGTCAATCCCTGTTCCTTCGCCTGCCGCGCCGCCGCGAGTGCCGCTTCCGCCGCCAGGCGGGACAGGGCCGGGGTGATGCCCGTCACGTGCAGCCAGCCGGCATCGGAAAAGATCTGCTCCCATGGATACGCGTCCGCCGGGGTCAGCGCCACGGAGGAACCGTCCCGGTCATAGATCACGTTGCTGGGCCGCTGATTCGCGCCGGTTTCCACGAAATAAAGTCCTAGCCGACCGACATCGGTGCGGAGTACGTGCCGGGTCTCCACGTTTAAGCCCCGAAGTGTCCGCAAGCAGGCATCGGCGATGGCGTGTTTGGGGAGTGCGGTGACGAACTCCGCTTGCCCGCCGAGCAGGCTGATCGAAGCCGCCACGTTGGCTTCCGCTCCAGCGAAGGTCAAATCGAGCGATCCCGGACAGCTCTGCGAAAATCGCAAGAACTGATCGGGCGCGAACCGGCCCATGATCTCGCCAAACGCGACGATTCTCCGCTTCTCAGACATGAATGACTTTCTCCTCTGGGATCTTGCATGGAACATGCCAAACTTACCAATCGACGACGGACCCGTCATCCGGATCGAATTTCGCCCGATAAGGCTCCGGTTCGCCGACTTGCGCCAGCAGCTTGTCTTCGTCGATCGTGATGCCCAGCCCGGGTTCAGTCGGCAATGGGCGATGCCCCTTCGTGACCGGAGGCAACGGTTTGGCAAGCAGGTCCGCGTATTCGTTGTCCCCCCGCTCCTGAATGAGAAAATTGGGAATGCAGCCGGCGATTTGCAGGCTCGCGGCGAGTGAGCACGGGCCTTGCGGATTATGTGGTGCGAGCGGCGTGTAATATGTCTCCGCCATGCCGGCAATGATCTTGAGCTCCGTGATCCCGCCGGCGTAGCAGACATCGGGTTGCAGAATGGTCGCGGCCCGCTTTTCGAGGATCTCTCGGAATCCCCACTTGGTGAAAATACGCTCACCGGTGGCGATGGGGATGTGAGTTTTCTTGGCCAACTCGGCCATCACGTCCACATTCAAGGCTTGCACGATCTCCTCGTAGAACCAGGGATGGTAGGGCTCAAGAGCCTTGATCAACAGCGCCGCCGTGGCAGGCTGCACCGCTCCATGAAAATCGACACCGATGTCGACATCCGGTCCGTACTTTTCTCTCAGGGCCTTAAAGCGTTCGGTGACTTCCTCCACGAACTTTCGGCCTTCCACGTATTTGAAGGGTGCCCGTGTTGCCCGCGGTCCGACCTTCATGGCGTTCACGCCGGTCTCTTTGCTGACTCGGCCATAGACGCGAACTCGCTGGCGAGTGGGACCGCCCAGCAACTTGTATATGGGCACGCCGAAGCATTTGCCGGTAATGTCCCAGAGTGCTTGATCGATGCCGGAGGAGATGGCGGTTTTGATCGGTCCGCCCCGATAGAAGGCTCCCCGGTGGATAGCTTGCCAATGATGCGCCACCGGTCGCGGATCCTTCCCCACCAGATAATCGGCCACTTCCAAGGCCCCGGCCGCGCAAGCCTTGGCGTCGTCCTTGAGCATTTCTCCCCAACCGGTGATGCCGGCATCGGTGGAGATTTTGACGAAGACCCAGGAGTTCTTGAGTACGAACGTCTCAATCTTCGTCACCTTGAGCGACTCTTTCGGCGAAATAGGAGTATCGCCGCCGGTTTGCGCGGCCAATTCGCGCATGCCCTGAGGAAGCAGCAGTAAACCGGCGGTGAGCGCGGCCCGGTCGAAAAAATCTCGCCGTGAGAGGTGGGAACGGTGTTTCGTGTTTCTTGGGAGGGAACGAACATCGTTGGCGCGGGCAGGGCTCATGGGCGGGCCTTTGTCGTGGGAGGTTCAGGTGGGACATGCTGGGAAGGATGTGAGTCACCGCGTGGCAAGGCCGGTTCTCCACGGCTACAATCGCGGCCAACGGGATGGTCACGGGAAGTCGTAACGTTTTTTCGCGGCCGGTGCAAATTTCACGCGGAGTTTTCCGCCAACCGCCGCTTTCAGCCACGCTTAGCCCCAAAATATCACAGGTCACGCCCATGTCATTCCCCTCGGTTAATCGTGCTCCGTCTCTTTACCGTGTGCTGATTCCGCTCGCCTTGCTGCTTCTGGTTCCGGCCGGAGGGACCGCCGCGGAGGTGGCTTGGCGGAAACATACCGTGATGCAGGGGGGACACTGCAATACGGCCGTCGCCTTGGATGCCAACGGCGACCAACTTCTGGACGTCATCGCTAGCTTTCACGGCAAGGTGAGCCTGTTCATCGCCCCGCGCTGGGAGCGGGAAATCGTCCTGCATCGGTTTCCGGGCGAGAGCGGAGGCTGCATCCATAGCGCCGTGATCGACGCGGATGGAGACGGCGACCTGGATTGGGCGGGTACGCTCGCGCACGGTCATCCGTTCTGGTTGGAAAACCCCGGCCATGACCACGCACTGAATGGCGACTGGATCGCCCGGGCTATTGACCATGAGATCACCGGCATTCATTGCATCCTGCGGTCCGATGTTGATAACGACGGGCAAGACGACTTGATTATCAACAACTTTGAACCGGAACAGGGGCTCGGCGACTCCATGGCCTGGTTCAGCATTCCCGCGAATCCGCTCACTGCCCACAGGTGGAAACGTCATGTCTTCGCCGATGGAGACGCCCGAGGAGGAAGCCATTACATGGGAGCGGGGGATATCGATGGCGATGGTTGGAAAGAGATCGCCGTGGGAGCCAAAGGGAATCCGTTCGCCGATGGCAACTGGTTCGCGTATTGGAAGAATCCAGGGCCGGAAAAAGTCAAAGGCGCCTGGGAAAAAGTGATCCTGGCGGAAAACCAAACCGCCGCCACGAACATCCTGCCAGCGGACGTCAACGGCGACGGCAAAATCGATTGGCTCGCCTCACGCGGGCACGGGACGGGCGTGCTCTGGTTCGAAAACCCGGACTGGCAAATCCACGAGATTGACCGCGACATCGAATTCCCGCACAGCCTCACGGTCGCCGATCATGACCTGGACGGCGACATTGATGCCGCTACCTGCGGCTATGGCGGTGAGCGGGTCATGTGGTACGAAAACGATGGCCAAGGCCACTTCACACTGCACACGCTCGACGAACATCAGCAGAGCTACGATTTAAGGTCGGTCGACATGGACGGCGACGGCGATCTGGATCTGCTCAACGCGGGCCGAGGGAGCGAAAACGTCGTCTGGTACGAGAATCCGCTCAAGTGAAGTTGACGGGCCGCGCACCACGAGTCCGTCGTGAGCCGTACATGCCGAGTGGCATGATCGGCCGGACGGACCCTTGCCGGAAGAAATTCCTCGAAAACTGGAGGGGGGCAGTTGACTTGTCGATAATTTATATATAAATTATTAACATCGAGGTTATTCACCAGGCGTATGTATCATGGCCAGTAGCAAACTGCAGCATGAACTGAAGAAACGGCAGCCCTTCGACAGGCCGGAGGTCGAGGCAATTTTGAACCTCTTGCGGACGAGCGACCAGTTTCAAAATCGTTTTGGCCGGCTGTTTCGGAAATTTGGGCTGACCACTTCGCAGTACAACGTCCTGCGGATCCTGCGTGGGGAGGGAAAGCCGCTCCCTTCGCTGGAGATTGCTGACCGCATGGTGCAAGTCGTGCCGGCCATCACGGGCCTGATTGACCGCTTGGAAAAACAGGGCCTCGTGCAGCGCGAACGCTGCCAGGAGGACCGGCGCGTGGTGTACGTGGAGTTAACAGCCAAAGGGGCCAAACTCCTCAAGCAACTGGACGGGCCGGATCGGGAATTGCATCAAAAACTGATCGGCCATCTATCCCGACAGGAACTCCAGGAGTTGAGCCGGTTGTTAGTCAAGGCGCGGGAATCACTCGCTTCGGACGAGGCAGGAGACTGATTCTTTTGGCCAAATAATTTATATATAAATAGTTTTCATGAGATCAAAAAGCGGAAAAAATGAAAGCGAGGAAGACATGATTCGCATTCGTAAAGCGGAAGAGCGCGGCCAGGCAGACCACGGCTGGCTGCAAGCCCGGCATACGTTTTCTTTTGCCAGCTACCATGACCCGCAACATACGCAGTTCCGCGCGCTGCGGGTAATGAATGAAGACCGCATCGCGCCCGGCCAAGGTTTTGGTACGCATCCACATCACGACATGGAGATCGTGACCTATGTGCTGGAAGGAGCCTTGGAACACCGGGACTCGATGGGCAACGGCGAGGTTCTGCGTCCGGGGGAATTTCAAAGAATGTCGGCCGGTACCGGCATCACGCACAGTGAGTTTAATCCCTCCAGCACGGAGCCGACGCATCTCTACCAGATTTGGCTCTTCCCCGAGCGCAAGGGTATCGAACCGAGCTACGAACAAAAGCGGTTTGATGATGAAGGCATGGTGAACCAATTGCGTCTGGTCGCCTCGCCAGAGGCAGAAGGCGGATCGCTGCGGATCCATCAAGATGTCCGCATTTACCTGGCCAAGTTGGACACCGGTCAAAACCTAGAGCATGAATTGGCGGCGGGACGCCATGCCTGGCTGCAAGTCCTGCGGGGAGAGATCACGTTGAATGGAACCGAACTGGGAACGAGCGACGGGGCGGCGGTCAGCGAAGAGGCGCGACTCATTCTAGAAGGCAAATCGGAGTCCGAGGTGATGCTGTTCGACCTGGCCTGATGATTCAGCACGTCGAATTACCTATTCCCCAACAAGAACAAGATCGAGGAGATTACAAAATGCATGCCAACCCGCTACAAGGTATCGGCACTCTGCTCGCCCGAGTCCTCCTGTCGCTCATCTTTTTGATGAGTGCCGTGGGGAACAAGATTCCCAACTTCAATCAGGTCGCCGGATACATGGCATCGGAAGGCGTTCCCCTGCCCAAACTGATGCTGGCGGGCGCCATCCTGTTCCTGTTGGCCGGTAGCCTGTCGATCATTTTGGGCTACAAGGCCCGGCTTGGTGCGGGCCTGCTGCTGGTCTTTCTGATACTGGCGACCTATTACTTTCATGACTTCTGGACCTGGTCCGAAGAGGCTCAATGGATATTGAGTGTGAATCAGGAAGTGAAACAACCGGTGCAGCAGGTGGAAATGATTTCGTTCATGAAGAACCTGGCCCTGATGGGGGCGATGATCTTCGTGATGGCGAACGGCTCCGGAGCGTGGAGCCTGGACCGCAAGTTCGCGACCAGGAAAGGAGCGGAGCAATGAACGAAGCCGACTTGGTGATGATTAAAGGACCTCAAGCTGGAAAACAGATCGGTATTGTCGGGGACATCTATCGCCTGTTGGCCACGGGAGACGAGACCGGCGGCAGCTATGCCATGATTGAAGCGACCGTGTTGCCGGGGGGCGGTCCTCCACCGCATTTGCATCGCCTGGAAGACGAGTTGTTTTACGTCCTGGAAGGGCAAGTCGCCTTTTATTCGGGCGAAGAACGTATCGCGGGCTTGCCGGGAACATTCATCCACATGCCGCGAGGCGTACCGCACCGCTTCAAGAATGAAACGGATCAAACGGCGAAACTTCTGTTCTCGCTCGTTCCGGCGGGACTGGAGAAGATGTTCGTGGAAGCGGGACGGGAACTCGCCGAGGGAGAACTTCCGGACGAGCCTTCCCAAGCCGAAATCGACCGCCTCCTGAAATTGGCGGAACCGTACGGCATCGAATACGATCTTCCAGCACACTAACAGGGTGCTGAAAAACGCCTTCGTGGCGTTTTTCAGCCTCGCCGCCGGGTTAGCCAAGATTGGCGCAGCGAAGCTGCTCCCGGCTCGCAAAATAACGACTTACGTCGCCATTTTGAACACCACGTCCGTGTGATGCCGCAGGCTACTGAGTATTTCAGCAGCCTGCTAAAACGCGAAGGAGCCTGTCACGATGACTACGCCACGCATACTCGCGTTCGCCGGAAGCACGCGAAGAGATTCCTATAATCAGCGGCTCGTACGGATTGCCGCCGACGGTGCCCAAGAGGCGGGAGCCGATGTGATGCTGCTCGACTTAAAGGAGTATCCGCTCCCCTTATTTAGCGAGGACCTGGAACAAGAGGGATTTCCGGACAACGCCACGAAGCTCAAGCAGCTTTTTTTGGAGCATGATGGTCTGTTGATCGCTTCCCCCGAATACAACAGTTCCATCACGCCGCTGCTCAAAAACACCATCGACTGGGTCTCCCGCCCCGCCGAGGGAGAAAAATCCCTGGCGGCGTACCAAGGGAAGGTCGCGGCGCTGTTGGCCGCCTCTCCCGGGAGACTGGGTGGCCTGCGGGGATTGGTGCACGTCCGCGCCATCCTGGGCAACATCGGCGTGCTGGTGCTGCCTGATCAAATCGCCGTCCCTCGCGCGTTCGAGGCTTTCGGAGAAGATGGGCAACTCACCGACGAAAAGCAGCAGGCCCGTGTCCAAGGTCTGGGCAAGTCACTGGCGGAAACGCTCGCCAAGTTGGCACGCCAACGCCATTAGGACTAACAGTCCGTTGAAAAACGCCTTCCTGGCGTTTTTCAACCTCGCCAAGCTCGCATACACGCTGCTCGCGGCTCGCAAAATAGCGACCTTACGTCGCCATTTTGAGCATCACTTCCTGTGATGCAGCAGCCAGTTGAGTAATTCAACGGGCTGATAAAGACCCCTCCTTCACAGCCGAGCGCGGAAAGTTTCCAAAAACCGCGTGGCCATCGAACCATTCACGACCAGCTTACGTAACAACGCGAAAGAGCAGAGGACTCCGATTGCAAATGGCAGTCATGGCCGGCGAATTTTGTGGTTGATCTAACGCATGGCCATCGTTTTCATTCCTGCCCAACTGCGTGACCTGACGAACGGTGTGTCCGAGTGCGAACTGCCAGGTTCCTCCGTGCGAGAGTTGATCCGAGCTCTCGACGAGCGTTTTCCTGGTTCCTCGGCACGGCTGTGTCAGGGAAATCAATTGGCGCCGGGATTGGCCGTCTCCGTGGACGGAGAGATGCCCGCCCTCGGTTGCTCTGCTCCGGTCGGGACAAATAGCGAGGTGCATTTCTTGCCCGCGCTGGGTGGAGGTTAGCATTTAGATCGTGCGAATGCTTGGCCCCTTCCGCCACGAGATGAAACCTGATGTCCTGTCCAAAAATGTTTCGCTGCTTACAGAAAGCTCGTATCAATTAGGTTAAGATACCTGGCGAATGAGGAGGCTTCGGCCACGGGAAGGTCCGTCCGTCGGCTTCCTTGAGAGTTCAATGCATGTGGCCGCAGGGTGCGGCCCGAATGATTTGTTTCTAGTGGAGGATTGGATATGAAATTGCGAATTGGTTTGGCGGCTCTTACGGCAGGTTTTCTCATGGCCGGCGTTGTCGCGGCGAAGGAACTCAAGAGCGGGCTGCAAGAAGGGGATTTCGTCCCGGCCTTCTACGTGACCAAGACCGCCGGCGCGCCAAATGACAATGTGGCCGAAGGGGATCAGCTTTGCTATCGCTGCAAACTTGGCAGCCGCCCGGTAGTCATGCTCTTTTCCCGTTCTGCCGACAAACACGTGGCCAAGCTAATCAAGGAGTTGGACGGTGTCGTGGCCAAGAACGCGGACAAGAAATTGTCCTCGTTTGTCAATCTGCTGGGTGAAGACACCAAGGAACTAAAGACCGAAAGCAAGAAGCTGGCCAAGGAAGCCAAGCTGGAAAATGTGGCGGTCGTGGTTCCCGATGATCACAAGGACGGCCCAGAATCGTACAAAATCAGCCCTGAAGCCGACCTGACCGTGATCATCTACAAGGATTCCAAGGTCGCAGCGAATCACGCCGTGGCCAAGGGCAAGTTGGATGGCAAGAAGATCGCCAAGATCTTGGAAGACGCCACCAAGCTCGTGAAATAAGAGGCGCGAAGCCAAGAGGCTTCGTTTTTCTTGCCACGTCAAAACAGAAACGGCGGGACACCACTTCCTCGCGGTCGTGGTTCCCGCCGTTTTTTTCGTTAGTCGGTGTGAGGGTTGGTGAACCGTCCTTCGACCGGATTACCGGCAGCGCAGCTTATCCGCGGCGCCGACTCGCCAGGGCCACTCCAACAGCCCCCAATACGAGCAACAGCCAAGTTCCCGGTTCCGGGACTTCCGCCACGAACACGCTCGTGAACGCCGCGCGGTCGCCCGGAGACAAGGTGAAGTTCAAGTCGATGCCGATCGAGGAATTCACCAAGGGACCAAGCTGGCTCGGAATCGGATTTCCGAAGCTGACCGCGGGAATGGCGATCGTGTCGAACCCGCCCGCCACGAACGTGGTCGGATCGTCGTAGAGCGTGCGGAACGCGTTGCCGTCGATTTTGGAAGTATACAAGGCCGTATTAAAGAGCGTGGTCAAAGTCGCTCCGTTGCCGTTGGTGTCGCTCACCGTGCCGCTAATGGACCCCCCCGTCAGAGAGAAGGGGAAAATGGGATCGACTGGCATCACCACTTGCAGGTTGAATTCCTGCGGAACGCTCAACTCATTAACGACCGAGAACACGCCATTGACGACCGGGTCGGTATTGCCGTCCACGGCCCAATCCAGGTTCCAACCGTCTCCGGTCAAATTTCCACTGGCGAAGAAGGCCGTTCCCACCATGGTTCCGGAGGGCTGATTGACGGTGCCTCCGGTCGTTTGTCCTCCGCCCGAGGCGGTCAAATCCAATCGAATCGGCACCGGTTCGGCGACGGCTCGAGACAACAGGGGGCCCACCAGCACGACCGCCAGGGCAATCCCCCAGCGGTTGGGCCAAGAATTCGATCGCTTCATTAGCGTCCCTCCACTTCCAAAGTAGCCACATCACGGGAATGATTTTCAGCGCGGCAATTACAGAGATACTGCATTTGCTATATTACCCAAATTATCCATTTGTTCTGGTAATGCAAGCGGCTTCGGTCATGCGTTTTTTGCCGCTGGGCGCAATGCTCGAATGATAAGTTGTTGCTTGGAAACATCTTGCAGTGCTTGGCCAGACTCGAACCGCACCGAGAAAAAGCCTGGAAGGCGAATTCCCTGATAAAAAACGCTAACCAAGAATTCCGCAGCGCAAAAAAATGCTACGGTTTCTATTAGGGATCTTCGTTTCCTAAGAGCCGAGCGATAATCGGCAGACACCGGCCCTTTTCGGCGAATTCGTCCGCCATGCCGGGAGGGAAATTTTCAGCAAGCGGCCCGATAAGGAGCCGCGAAATGATCGCTCGTTGTCCGCCAGGCTGAAAAACTGGTGGCTCATTAACGCGGAGAATACCTGCGGCGGTTTTACCAGAGGTGGCACCCATGTTGTATGTCGAACGCATTGAATGCACGGAAATGGATAAAAGCCGATTTTGTTCCGTTCAGCTACTCACCAGCGAAGGGGGGGTGTTAAACACCAAGCTGCACGTGGAGGAATTGCGTAACTTCGATCAATTTCAGAAGTCGGTGGTCCGGCAAACCGGCTTGTGGATCCATCACGCCTGCGAGTCGGGCCGCTCGTCGGATCGTCTTGCCTGGCGGAGGATGGTGCAGAATGCGCTCGATGCTTTCCTGCAGAGCATCGAATGTTAATACGTTTCCCAAGTGCCTGCCGGCGCCCGAAACACGCCTCGTTACTCGCAGCGCCATGTGTCGGGCAATTGACCCAAAAAGGCTGCGGGTTTGAAATGGCAAAGCGAGTGATGTCATGAGTTGGTTCAGTCCTTTTACAGAACGTGGCCAAAGTCAGCCGCGTTTAGGCCCACGTGAAATCCTGGCACAATCGCCGGACGGGAAATACATGCTGGTCACGGCAGGTTCGCAAGCGGGCAGGACTTATGCCCAGGTCCTCGACGTTGCGGGTGGCAGATTGCTTTCCGCGCATCCGGTGGAGCAAATCCTGGCTCATGGCCACGGCTATTGGCGCTTCTGCTGGGATGGGTCGCGGCCTTCGTGCGGTTCGTCGTAGCTCGGACCGCACGCGTCGTAAACGTCCCAGCTCGCTGGCATGGCCTGCCCACGGCACATCAGCTTATTCGCGTCGCCGCAACGCATCGATGGCTGCCGTTTTCCCCCGACTCGGAATTTCCGGTAGGATGGGGGAAACCGCGTTTCTATTGGCCTATCGATGAGTTCATTGCCTCCGGATCGCTTGCATGCCCCATGTCTTGCGAAAGCGTGTCGAGCGAGTACGCCGACGCTGGATCATGACGCGACTGTTCCGAAATCTGGCGATGGGCGCCGTCATCGTTTGGGCCTTGCTGCTCGTGGTCGCCGCCGCGGATTATTGGATCCGGCCCTCGCAGCGGATATGGCGTGTGGCCCTTTCCACTGCCGTGCTGCTGCCCGCAGTGGCCTTCGTTTTGTGGTGCTTGCTCGATTTGGCGCGGAGCCGATCATCCTTGCTGGGGATCGCCTATCGCATCGAGCAACGTTTCCCGTCGCTCAGGGATCGCTTGCGAAGCGCGCTAGAGTTCGTGGATGCCCGCCGAACCGAACGACAACTCGGATCGGTCGCATTTCAGGAGCGGCTCATCTCTGCGGTGGCGCGCGAAACCGAGCCCTACGATTTCCGCGAGGCGGTCGAGACCAGGCCGGTCCGGCGACTCGTCCTCTGCGTCATGATTCTCTTCGTGGCCAGCGGCGCATGGGCCATATCGCGGCCTGCCTGGACGCGGACGGCCATGGCCCGAATCGCGGATCCTTTATCATCGCGCACGTGGCCCCAGCGTCATCGGCTCGCCGTGCGTGACGTCCCGGGTCGCCTATTGGTGGGAACGCCATTCCGCATCAAGGTCATTGATGAAGCAGGGCCGCTGCCTGCCGTCGTCACGCTTCATCAACGCGATTTGGTGCCGGACGGTGAAGTGGTCACTCAGGAATACTCGCCGCAAGGCTCGAACCTCGTCATCGAACAGCCCGGTGTCCGCGAATCCTTCGAGTTCTGGGTGACCGGCGGGGATGACCACACAATGCGGCCTCATCGAGTCTATGTGATTCCCCGCGTCCAACTGGAGGAATGGAAACTTCGCTTACATCCGCCCGCGTATACGGGCCTGCCTTCCTATGAGGCCGACCCGTCGTTTACCGCCTTCGGCGAAACGCGTGTCACGCTGCAAGGCCGCGCGACCCGCCCGCTGGAGCAGGCCGCCGTGCAATTTGACGACGGACGACGGATATCGCTGCGATTGGGAGCGGACCGCCAGTTATTCTATTTGAACGAACAAAGCTCTCCTGCTTGGACGTTGGAGCATTCAGGGGAATACTGGTTGGAATGGAAAGCGGATGGATGGGACCAGTCGACCAAAGGCCAACCTTGGAGATTCACCCTCAGGATGGACGAGCCTCCCACCACGGAAACGCGCGGCGTGGAGGATGGGGAGACCGTTACGCCGGTGGCACAAGTCCCGCTCACGATTCATGCGCGTGACGATTTGGCGATCCGATCCGTTGACTGGAGGATTTTGAAGAATGATGGAGATGGAATCGAGATCGCCGTGTATGAATCGTCCGTTCCGCCGCCGATGACGGTGGGCCAAGTTCACAATTTATTGGCCTCGGGAAGAAAACGACGGATTCCTTTCACTTGGGATCTCACTCCGCTGAATGTTGCCGAAGGAGATGTACTGTCCGGCCAAGCGATCGCCAGCGACTTCGTGCCGCAGACCGGAGCAGGGGAAATGTTGCGGATACCAGTCGTTTCCCCCGAGGCCAAGCTGGCAGAGTTGCGGGCGGAAGCGCGGTCCCTGAATCGCGATGGGTTGTCTCGGCTGATCGGCTTACAAAAACGCGCGTTGCAGGCCACGCAACGATGTCTTGAACTTTTGTCGACGTCTGAAGGAAATTCACGAGCCGTGAAGAATGGCTTAGGCCAGGGGTGGCGGCGGCAGCAGGAGGTCGCTCTGGGGATCATGGCGGAACCGAATGGCCTGCGGGCTGGCTATACGGGCCTCGCGAAACGTTTCGCCTGGAATCGCCTGGACGACCCTGCATTTCATACTCGGCTGCGGGAGGTCGAGGCGTCGCTACGGGAACTTGTGGAAAAAATTCAACCCGATGTGGAGCGGCAATTCTCGCTGCTCACCGAGCTCAACGATCTATCCCCCGATGCACGCCCCACCTTTCGCTACCTTCTCGCGCGGCAACGCGCGGCGTTGGAATTACTTACGCGGTTACAAAACGCCGCCGGCATCGAGGACACGTTGCATGCCTTGCGGTCGCGCGTGGCAGAGCTTCGCGATGCCCAGCAGCAAGTCGCCTCGGACACGCTGCGAACGCTTCAAAACAGCCTGGGCTCGCGGAATGAATCGACGGAAGTCGATTCCAGGGAAGCTCGCGGCCTCGCGCGACGGCAACGCCAACTCTCGGCGAACTGGCAAGACATTGCGTCGGAAATGGCCGGACTGACAGAGACGGCGTCGGCGGAAGGGGATGGTGAAGCACGCCGGTCACTGGTTCGTGCGATCGAGGAGGCCCGGCGGCGCGATATCTCCCGCCGCTTCTCGGATGCGGTGGAAGCCTTGGCTGGGCAGGAATTCGGCACAGCCGTGCAATTTCAGGCGGAAACCATGACCGCGCTCGAGGCGCTTGCCGAAACTTTGCATGGCGACACCGAACGAGAAGCGCTCGGCTCTTACGCCGAGCAAGTGGAACGCATCGCCGGCGAGCAGGATCGAATCGCGGAGCGGTTGCGGCAATCCCTGTCCGGCAGTGAAGAACTGCGGTCTCTCGCCGATCGAGAGAAGCAACTCGCCGCCGCCACGGAAGACTTGGCACAGCGTGCGACGGCAATTTCCAGCGCGGACCCGCTTCGTCAGGCGAGCAGGTCCATGAAAGAATCCGCCGAGGCGGCCCATCGAGGAGACCAGACCAGCGCCGCCCAGCACGCGGAGCAGGCCCGGCAAGAACTGGCGGCCGCGCTGGAGTCATCGTCCCACACATCCAGCGAAGCTTCGCCGAACCAAGCGCCGAAACGGCCCGAAATGCTTGCCGCGGCGCTGTTGAAGACCCAGCAAAGTCTGCTCGATCGGACTGAAACGCATTTGAAAGCCGTCGTACCGCAAGACAAAGTTGCATCCGTGGAGACTGCTTCGGAACAAATCGCGAACGAACAGGCCGAATTGGCAACGCGGACCACGGAGATCGCCGAGCAATTCACCGCGAGCGCCGGTCTCCAATATGCTTTTCGTAAAGCCGCCGGACACATGCGGCAAGCCGCCAGAGCGTTGCGGGAAGCGGAGCCGAGTTCCGCGCCTTTTGAGCAACGCCGGGCCATCGTCACGTTGGAGAGAATCCAAGCGAGTCGTCCGTCTCCTACGGCGGAGGAACCTCAGGAGTCGCCAGCGACGCGCGAAGGTGAAGAATCGCCGACTCCGCGGGAAGACGAGGCATTGCAAGAGGAACTATTGCTCATCCAGGGTTTGCAGGCCGACCTGCACCGTGCCTGCCGTGAATTTTTGCGGCAGGCGGATTCCGATCCGCACGAATTTGACGCCGAGGATTCGCGCCGTTGGGCCGCTTTGGCCCAAGAGCAAGGCGAGTTGGCTCGCATGTTGGATACCCTGTTGTCCGCCGCGAAACAAAACCCCCCGTCGGAATAAGGAGCGTGTACCGTGAACCGCTTCTCTGCAAGTCATCAGCATCGAATCGGGCAGGCGATCTTGTGGAGCGTGTGTCTATATTGCTGCTTGCTTACCGGCCACCATGCGACCGCCCAAGGGACGCCCCCGGATCAGGTTCCCGATTACCTGTTTGAGGATGCGGAGACGATCTCTTCTCCGGTTGACGAGAGCCGGCCACGTGACGAAAACCGCCTGACCGTGGAGGCGCCACGCGACACGTTGCGGCAAGACGCGCTGCAGGCAATCGCCGGTCAAATGCGAATCGCGGAAGTTGTCATGCGGCGGCGGCAAGACACGGCGCGGTCCCTGCAAATACAGGAAGCCATCCTGGCGCGTCTACAGGCCGTATTGGGTAAGGAGAATCCCGAGGGATCCGCGCGGGCAAGTGCCCCTGGTTCGACAATGTCTGAAGAAACAGAAGCGGAAGCGGGCAAGACGGAAGGGGACCCGGAATCTGGGACGGGCCAGTCGCCGGAAGGCGCCGACGGGACGCCGCAATCTGGACCGAGAGAATCGAGCTTGGAGGAGACCGGTCCACGAGAGGCCACGGCGAATCGCCGGGAGTTGCTGGAACAAGCTTGGGGGCACCTGCCCGAAGGATATCGTCCCCCCGTCGGCCAAGGCGCGAGATTTCGCTTTGTCCCACGTTACGAGCGGTGGACCGAACAATATTTTCGCCGCCTGGCGGAACCCACTCGTGGATCGGCAGTGGAATGAAGCCCATGCGCGTGACCATTTCGCGACTTTGCCGGGGCCACTTCGCTCGGAATGGAATCTTTTGGGGAATCGTCGGATGTAGCTTCGCGTTCCTCCTGCCGCAGCCCTGCGAAGTCCTGGGCCAAGACGAGAACCCTCCCATTCAACGCGGCCAGGAAATCGACGCGCGGACCGACACCGCCATTCAACGTGGACTCGATTTTCTTCAGGAACAGCAGCGGCCGGACGGTTCGTTCTCGGGCGGGACCATGGGTCGGAATGTCGGCGTCTGCGGCATCGCGGGACTGGCCTTCCTGGCCTCCGGCAGCACGCCGGGGCGGGGTCCTCATGGTGAAAACATCGATCGCACGCTCGATTATGTGCTCACGCATGTGCAGCGCAGCGGGTTTATCTCCGAACCCGAAGCGGTAAGCCACGGACCGATGTACGGGCATGGGTTCGCCACGCTGTTTTTGGCGGAGGTGTACGGCATGTCTCCGCGAGAGGATCTGCGGGAAAAATTGTCGCTGGCGGTTCGCTTGATCGTCGATACGCAAAACGAAGAGGGCGGCTGGCGGTACGAACCCCGCCGGTTCGACGCGGATATCTCGGTCACGATCTGCCAAATCATGGCCCTCCGCGCGGCCCGCAATGCCGGCCTCCATGTTCCGCGGGAAACGGTCGAGCGGTGTATCGATTTCGTGCGTCGCTGCCAAAATCCGGACGGGGGCTTCATGTACATGCGCAGTGACGGGGGAGGCGTGAGCGCTTTTCCTCGTTCGGCGGCAGGCCTGGTCGCGCTGTATAGCGCCGGCGTGTATCAAGGGCCAGAGATAGAACAAGGCTTGCAATACCTGTCTCGCTTCCAGCCTGGCCGGAATACGGCTCAAAATCATACGCATTATTTCTATGGCCAATACTACGCCACGCAAGCCATGTGGCATGCCGGCGACGCCTATTGGGAGGAGTGGTATCCCGGGTTGAAAGAAGAACTGCTTCGCGTGCAACTTCCCAATGGCTCGTGGACCGATCCCATGTCCCCTCTGTACGGTACCGCCATGGCGTGCATCGTGTTGCAAATCCCCAATGATTGCCTCCCCATTTTTCAGCGATGAGACTGCTCAACGATTACGTTCTGACGGGGAGCCTGCTGGCCGTGGCGCTGCTCAACAGCAATGCTGCTCGGAGTGAAGCATTGCCAGCGGTGAAGTTGCACGGCCCGCCCCAAACGCTGCAATTCGTCGGTGTGTCGGAAACTGGAACGCCGCAATTTCAAACCGCTGACGGAAGTTCAGTGGCGATACCCGCGGATCAACTGGCCTGGTGGGGGCGGCTCCTGGAATTCCCGGATCGGTCGCATGTAGTGCTGCGTAATGGCGATGTGCTGCACGGCACGAGCTTTCTGGTGGACTCCGCAACGTTGCGGTTCACCTCCTCGATACTGGGACCGGTCGAGTTACCGCTGAACCAAGTCGCCGGCATCGTGCTCCAAGGGTCTCGAGTTCACGGCGCGCCGGACCAGCGCCTTCGGCTGCTGCTGGGCGACCAAGAATCCGATCAAGCGTGGCTGCTCTCTGGAGACAAGATCTCTGGCAAACTGATCCGGCAAACTGCCGACGCAGTTTTCCTCCGGGCAGCTTGGGGAGAATTGGAACTGGGCCGCGAAAAGGTTGCCGCGTTGTCATTGGCCTCACGTATGCGTGGGGATCCCGCGAAGGACGCCCGATGGCTGGCCGGTCTTCGCGATGGCAGCCGCATCACGATGAGTGAAATCGAATCTCGGGATTCGGCCTTGTATCTCCGCGATGTGCGCGGTCTGGAATTCTCGGTGGATGTTGACGCGATAGGCTACTTGCAGCCGCGCGGCGACGCCGTGGACTACTTGTCCGATCGGCCCGTGGGTGGGTATCGGCATGTGCCGTACCTTAGCGGGGCGTGGCCATTCCATCTGGATCGTGCCGCGGAGGGTGGAATGCTCCGTTGTAACGGCCAGCTTCATCTCAAGGGAATCGGCATGCACTCGGCGTCACGGTTGATTTTCCAACTCCGCGAAGGGGATCAAGAATTGATCACTTGGGCCGGCATGGACGATACAGCCCGGGGCGGGGGCAGTGCGGCATTTCAAGTCTTTGGTGACGCGGGTGGCATGGCTTGGCGGGCATTGACGGAACGCGTCATCTTGCGCGGCGACGATGCTCCCCGCCGAATTCACGCCGACTTGTCTGGTATGCGGCGCGTCAGCCTCGTGGTCGATTACGCCGACGAAGGTGACATCCTGGACAGGACAAATTGGCTGAATCCACGCTTACGCTAACGCGGGCAGCGACGCATTACGCGGACAACGACTCACGCGTGGCGGCTTCGTCCAAAAGCTGTGTCATCACTTCGGAAAGCCGGTCGGATTCCGGCTTGGAGAGTTGCGCGTCCGCCCCAACTTGTTTCGCTTTGTTCGCATTGGCATCCGAAGCAATGGAAGAAAACAGCACGACGGGCAAATCCTTGAAGAGAGATTCTTGGCGGATTTTCTTCGTCAGACTGAGGCCATCCATGCGGGGCATTTCGATATCCGTGATCACGCCGGCGACTTTTGTGAACACATCTTCGAGTGAGGAGTCGCTAGCGATTCGGCTCAAGTAGTTCCACGCCGCTTCACCGTCGCTGAAAATCTTCAGATTCGTATAGCCTGCCGCACGCAAGCGGTCCCGGATCGTCTCCCGAACCAAAGGTGAGTCATCCGCGAATACGAGGGGATAGCTGCTTCGGTCTTTGCCGGCAATCGTCTCGTGGGATCCATGCCCGGGCGGAAACGACGGCATTCCCAAATCGGTACCAATGGACTCGAAGTCCAGAATGGGGATGATGGTGTCTTTCAGCAGAATGACGGAAGTGAAAGGAATTCCGTTGCAACTCAAGTCCGGTGGCGGCAATACGTCCTTCCACGAGATGCGATAGATCCGCTCCACGGACTGCACGCGAAATCCCAAATAGTCTTGATTGAATTCCAGCAGCAGCAGTTTGTCGTCTTCTCCCACGGGCAACGCCATGCCCGAGCCGCGATCGGAGAAGAGGTAGCTTTCCAGATTGGCCATGGTGACCACTAGGTCGCGAATCCGTACCAGCCCTTCAATGGCATGGGAACGGTCCGGCGTCGACGAAATTTGGGGAATCGGCAGGATTTCCCGAACCTTCGCCACGTTGACTCCAAACCGCTGGTTGGCCACGGCGAACACGAGGACTTCGAGTTCGTTCGTTCCGGCTTCCAGGAGGATACCTTTATCGTTGGTGGGCATGATATCCGGAGAAGTTCTTACTGAGGAAGGAAATTCGAGGCCATGAACGTCGCGCCTACGCCGACAGATGTATATTGCACGTGCCCGAGCAGGGGGCCATGAATTTCTTGGGAATTTTCGAGCCGGCCTGCCGGATCAGCGTTAAACTCGCCACGGTTCGCGAAGAATGCATTACCGTCACATGCGGCTGATGCGTGAAAACGTCTTCATGTGGAATTCACGCCAGGATTCGCCGGCGATTCCGTGGCGAAGACCTTGCCTGGAAGCGGCAAACCGTGTGGGGGAAGAATCCTGGTCGCAGCCGATGTTGGTTCTCAAGATTCCACGAGCCGGTTTATAAATCAGGTCCGTCATACCCCAATGCGGCCGCGTAATCGGCTTGGGCCACGTAGTACTCGAAGAGGGCTAGAACGCGGTCCGCCGCCGCTTCGGCGGCTTGCTGTTCGCGAATGTTCAGATTGAAGAGGTCGCTTTGTCCTAATTCGAACCGTACTTGTTCCGCCTCCCGCATGCGTATGGCCAAGTTGTAGCTTTCATTCGCCTTGTCGACTCGTTGCCAGGCCGCGATCAAGGCGGCACGCGCGAGCCGCACATCGGCGACGATCTTGTCCGACGTGAATTGGTTCTTGGCGCTCACCTGCGCCATCTTGGCCTGCAGGCTGCGGATTTTTCCCAGCGCCTTGCGCCGCTCCAGCGGCACGGTGACCATGATCATGGCTTCCAGTTCGAACTCCGACTTGTCGCGTTTGGAACTGGTCGGTTCGCCCACATCCTGGCCCACGAGCACGCCGCCATCGACGTCGGGCAAGGTCTCATTTCGGGCTTGCCGCAGCGCCACGGAAAGTTGTTCGCGGACGACCTGCAATTCGGTCAATTCAGGGCGCTGCCCGAGCGCGAGCGACATGTCCTCGGATTCGGGTTGCAAATCGAGCGGATTGTCGGCAAACCGTTCCGGGAGAGGGAACTCCGCGGGTAAAACCGCTGCGTCGGCCAAGACGGGTTCTCCCACATTGGAGCGATAAAAGAGGGACAGCTTCACGGCGGCTTGTTCCAGCTTTCGCCGGGCATCGATCAACTTGGCCTCTCGAGAGACGATGATGCGGCGGTTATCGACCAAGTCGATGGAAGCTTTTTCCTCGAGGCGGACTTGCTCTTGCAAGCCTCGATTGCGTTCCAAGGCCAGGTCCAAGAGCCCATCGGCGATGCGGTAATTTTCACCAGCGGCCACCCAATCCCAATAAGTGACGCTGCCGTCCCGCACGAACATGATGATTTGCGCCATGATTTCCGGTTCGACCCGCCTCTGTTCGAGTTGGGCCTGCCACAATTCGGCTCGATTCGCGTCAATCCAACGGTCGCGAATCAGCGGCGCGATGACGCCGGCTTTGAATTCTCCCCCTTTGTTTGTTTCCCGTTCCAGATACCAGGGTTCGAAACTGCCTCTGCCGATGCGGTAACCGGCGATGGTCTGCCCCCCCCACATGGTGTTCCGTTTGACGCCAATGGAGTGGCGGTAGTTCTGATAGAAATCGAGCGGCTGAGATTCGGTAAACCCGTCCAGCTTGTGGTCGAAAGCGCCGAGCGCGGACAAGGCCTCTCCCGCCGCGATGCCCCGCGCGGCCACGGCCTGCCGAATCAAGGGGAAGTGCAAGCGGACCGAAGTCACGACCTCTTCCAGCGAAAGCGCGTCCTCGGGGGGTGGGGTCAAAATCTCCACCGAAGAATTCTGCGAACCGGCGGAATCGAGTGGCGGAAGGCTTTCAGGCGGTTCCGCCTCTGGCCTTTGTGCCGCCGCATCGGCTTGAAAGGCCACGGGCTGAATCACCGGATTCGGCGTGGGGGGAGTCACCTCATGTTGATCGAATTTCACGCGCTGCGGCGCGGACCGGCAACCGCAAATACCGGCAAGGCAGATTGCGGAAAGATAAATGGTTATCCGAAAAAATCGCACAATCACCGAGCCCGAATGAGGAACGCGTACCGTCAGCCGGCATCGCGCGAAGCGCGCTGGCCAATACCGGCAAACAGGAAAATGACCGCAGGGAGTGGACCGGCTTGATCAGCAAGACTTCGCGCAAGGTGCAGCCGATCCTGCCGCGATACTTGATCGGTATCGGCTGAATCGGCGTGGTGATCCCAGCGGGAGCCGCCGGTTTTCGAAATCGGCCAGGCGGTCCTCGGGATCAGGCGATTTGGCTAGACTTTAACCTTCGGCGGCTTCACCTTCTCCGCGTCTTCCTTGGACTTCAGGGCCGGTGGGAAACCGTTCATCCGGCGCCAAATCTCGTAGCCCAGGGGCACTTGGTCCAATAGCACCCAGCCGTGGACCCGCACACCTTGCCGGAGGTAGGGGTATTCCGGCCAGGGGGCATCTTCCTCATCGGGCACGACGACCACGCGGAATTTCCCCATCCCGTCGTCGGTCGGATCGACCAAGGCGACTTTGCCTCCAAAAGTTCCGATCGCCACGCTGGGCCAACCGGAGAACTGTGCGGCGGGCCAACCTTCGAATTGCAGCCGAACATGCCGGCCCGGTGCGATGAGTGGCGCGTCATTTCCATTCACCCAGATTTGGACGGCCGGTTCGTCGGTCTCGGGCACGATGGTGAATAGGGGATCCCCTTGTTTCACGATGGCGGACTTGTCGTACGCGACCAACCGCATGATGTACCCGTCCCGGGGCGCCACGACATCCTGCGTTTCTTGGCGAGCGCGCTGCGTTTCCAGTTTGGCCTGTTCGATCTTGATTTTGCTGATTTCTTCTTGCGTTTTGGCGATGTCCCCTTCGGCTTTGGCGACATCGCTGGTCGCCTTCTCAAACTCCGATTCGGCCTTGTTGATTTTGCCTTGCCACTCCTGCTTTTTGGATTCCCGCTCTTGTTGCTTGGCTTCTACTTCCTTGCCGGCGGCTTTGACATATTCCTCGGCCATCTTCTGTTTGGCCTCGGCCTGCCGGAGCTTGAGGTCCGCTTCTTGGAATTTGAGACCCGACTCGAAACCCTGCGACTCCAAATTCTTTTTTCGTTCATAGTCCAGCTCCGCCTGCCACACGGCACGCTCGGCCGCCTTAAGGCCCGCCTCTTCGGCGGCCAGTTTGTTTTTGGCCATCAGTACGTAAGAATCCGCCGCGGCGATGGCTTCCCTTTGGGCCGCCTTGAGCGAATTCACTTCCCCTTCCTTCGCCGTCACGACGCGTTTATTTGCCTCGAACTGGTCATTCGCCCGCTCCTCACGTCGTTGCGCGGCTTGCAATTGGTCATTGGTATTCTTCAACTGTCCCATAATTCGCTCGAGGTAATCTGGATCCTGATCAGAGATGCGGTAGACGAGTTGTCCCTTTTCGACCCGTGCGTTCTCGCGGATACCTTCCCCGATTTCGGCGATGACCCCCTTAATGGGAGCTTGCACGCTCTGCGTCCGGTTCACCGGGTTGAAGGCCACGACCGCGCCATCTCCACGAATCGCCTGTTGCCACGGCACGAAAATCATGCCGATCACGGCGTTACACAAGAGCGCCAGCAGCCACTTGGAAATCCGGCGGGCATATCGTGAGGAACGGGCCAGCCGCAACGAGGGAAAATCGGCTTCGTGGTACGCCGGTTCCGAGAGGACTTGAGATTGTCGGGGAGTCAATTCGGTACTCATGGTATGGGCTCCGAATAGGGCAAGGCCGGCGGCTGAACCGTGGAGATCAGCTTCGGCTCCATTTCGATCACTCGGTCAAACAACTCCGCAATTTCTCGACGCTTGGTCGATACGAGTAAGGTCCACTCGCGAGACGAGTCACGCAGCGCGTTGCAAACTTCGCGCAACGGCTCATCCCCCAGGCTATCCAAAAGATCGTCAATCAACAGTAGCTGCGGCGCACCGGCGATGGCGCGAGCGAGCATTAGCAGGGTGAGCTGCGCGGCACTCAATGGCTCGCCACCGGCATTCAACGGCGTGTCCAGCCCGTCGGGGAACCTGAGCACATCGTCCAGAAGCCCCACCGCATGCAACGCGGAACGCACATCGGTCATGCTCACGCCCGGCCGAGCCATTTGGACATTCTCGGCGATCGTGCCTTCGAAGACTTCGATTCCTCGTGCCAAGGTGACGGCCGTTCGCAAGACGTCGGGACGCAGATCTCGGGGATCGGACTGTTCAATTTCGATATGTCCGGCATCGGGAAAGCGCAGGCCATAGAGCATATCGAAGAGGATGGTGGAGGTCGCTCCGTCCCGGCCGAGGAACGCGACGCGCTCACTCGCCTCGATATCGAGCGAGAAGCCTTGCCGTGGCCAGGGCCCGCCGAGAGCGTGCCGCACGTCCGTGATCTTTAGGCAGGCTCCTTGATCGGGGCGAAAGCCGACGAGGCCGTCTTGAGGTTCGATTTCCAAGTCGAACAGATGGCCCAGTTTGTCCACCGAAGCCACGACGTCATAAAACGCTTCGATATGTTTCCCCAATTTCGCCAACGACGCCAAGATCGTGGCCACGATAAGCTCGGCGGCCACGAGCTGTCCCAGGGTCAGTTGCCCACGAATGACGAGCCAGCCGCCGAACCCGAGCAGTACCGTGCCGGCGACCGCTTGCAGGCCGAGGATAAACAGCAATTGCCGGAACAACACGTGAAAGTGTCTGCGGCGAGCATTCAAATAGTCGGCGGTAATCTGATTCGCCCGATCCAAGGCGAATTCCGAGGCACCGGCCAGTTTGAAACTGACCGGACACCGTATGAGATCCTCCAGCCATGCGGCGAGGCGGTACTTTTGTCTCGATTCGTCAATTCCCGTGTTGATGGCTCCCCGCCCCAAGACCAGCACGCCGCTCACGACCGTGACGAGCAGTAACAAGTCAAACCCCAAAAGCCAGGGGTGGTAGAAGGCCAATACGGCCATCCCCACGGCGGTTGCCAGCACGATGGCCAGGCCGTCCAACAGGAGGCTCGCGGTCACTTTTTGCAATGTCACCACATCGAAGAAACGGTTCGCCAACTCGGGACCGTAATGCCCGTGTAATGACTGCGGATCGACGCGGGGAAAGCGATAGGCGAGATCCGCCGCGACCCTGGCGAACAGCCGCCGCTGTACGATTTCGACCACGAATGTTTGCAACGCCCGCATGAGAGATGCGAACGCGAGAAAACCAAAGAGCATTAAAGAGAGGATTACGAGAGGCTGAATCAATCGCCCGAAAGAAACGATATTGACCAGGGATTCCACCGCGATGGGCGTCGCCAGACTCAAGACTCCGGCGAAAAACGCGAACACGGCCACGACCCAGATATCGGAATATTCGGGTTTCACGATGGCGAGCAAGCGGAGAATGGGCCGGCCGTGAAACACGCTCGTGACGTCATGATGCAACCCCACGTCTTCCACCACGACCCATTGGCAGCGCGTATCCAGCGAGACACGTTCACGCTCATCGGCGAGGGCCGCATGACTGGCCAAATCGAGCGGTTTGAGCCGCTCGCGTTGGCTGCTCTTGGTATCCATCACGTCGACTAGCCGTCCGTCGAACGCGACCACCAGCTTTTCCCCGGAACCGGCGTTTGGAG
>JANQPP010000110.1 GCA_028289405.1 Pirellulales bacterium | reverse complement strand
TGCTCTATCTCGTGTTCCTCACCCAGTTCAACGACGTGAGCCAATACCTGTGGGGCAAGCTCTTCGGCAAGACCCCCATCGTTCCCGCGGTCAGTCCGAACAAGACTTGGGCAGGCTTCGTCGGCGGCGTGGTCACGACCACCGTGCTGGGCGGGCTCCTCGCCGGCTGGCTCACGCCCATGAACCTCTACTACGGCTGTGCAGCGGGCCTGTTGATTGGCATCGCGGGCTTCATTGGCGACGTGAACATCTCCGCCGTGAAGCGCGATCTCGGGGTGAAGGACAGCGGTAACACCATTCCCGGCCACGGCGGCATTCTGGATCGCGTGGACTCTTTGTCATTCACCGCGCCGCTGTTCTTTCACTTCACCCGCTACTTTTTCTACTGATGACGGCGTCGAAGCCCCCGTCGCGATGGCTGCAGCGAGTCTTTTTCGCAGTTGTCGTGCGGCCCATCGTGCTGTTCCTGATGGGGCTCAATATTCGCCGCCGGGAACTCTTACCCAACGATGGTCCCGCCATTGTCGTTGCCAACCACAACAGTCACCTCGACACGGTCGTGTTGATGACACTCTTTCCCGGAAAGCTGCTGCGCATCGTGCGGCCGGCCGCCGCGGCGGACTACTTCCTCAAAAACCCGCTCTTGGCCTGGTTCAGTAACCACATCATGGCGATCCTGCCCGTCACCCGCGGCGGCGGCGGCAAGGGCCGGCCTTTGGAGCACGTGGAAGCAGCGTTAAAGAACGGGGAAATCGTCATCCTGTTTCCCGAAGGCTCCCGCGGTAATCCGGAAGAGCGCCAGACTTTCAAAAAGGGCATTGCCTACCTGGCCAAGGACTTCCCCGACGTACCCATCGTGCCTGTCTTCATGCACGGGTTGGGTAAAGCCTTGCCGAAGGGGGAGGCGCTGTTCGTGCCGTTCTTCTGCGACGTGTTCGTTGGCGAAGCGCTGCGCTACGGCGGCGAAATCGACGGCTTCATGGAAGGGCTGGAAACAACGATGTCGGCACTGGCAGCGGAGGGAGAGTTTCCCACGTGGGAGTAGAACCCCAGAAATTAATCAATCTGCTCGGCTGAGACCAAGTCCGGCAGATCGCCCGGTGTCCGGACCAACACCTTGGCGCCGGCCTCGCGTAGTTCCGTTTCGCTTCCGTAGCCCCAGAGTACGCCGACCGGCGGGACTCCATTTGCCAGGGCGCCGATGACGTCGTGGCTTCGGTCGCCAACCATCACCGCCGTTTCAGGGTCTACGCGTTCTGTGTCGAGGAGCCCGGCAATGATGGGGCCTTTGTCCTGGGGGCCTTGCAGCTCGCTGCCATAGACGCCCGAGAAAAATTGGATCAGGTCGAAGTGCTCCA
>JANQPP010000100.1 GCA_028289405.1 Pirellulales bacterium | reverse complement strand
CAAAGAACAAATTGGCGTCGACTGGCAATTCACCACCGCCGATACACGCATAAAACTCAAACGACTGTACCCGAAGATTAAGACCTGACAGACCACTAGTTGCGAGCGGACAAAGTCGCGAAATTCTGCCTTCTCTCCATCGCTCGCCTTTTCGTAGATTCGCTTCATGAGTTCGACGCGCTCGTCCGCGTTCATGTTTCGGGCTATCCATGAAAAATAGTTGTCCGAATTGTTAAGCTGCTCGTTAACGGCTTCCTTGACGGTTACACGATTAGAATCGACGGATTGTTGAAGCCACCCTGGCATGCGAGCGTACGCTTGTGCCTCACGAATCCGGCGCCGCTTGATATCGGCTTTGAGGAGTTGATACTGTTCCGGGCTTAGCGAACGAAAGAGTTGGTACTTGGAAGTCATTGATATTCTCCTTTGCATTGGAAACTCAAAACTAAGCGCTTTCGGCGGTAGCCCCGTACCAAACGGGAAATGCAATGAACGTTCCGCACTTCGCACAGTCCCGCCGCACGCTCTGGCCGCCGTGAATCTCGACGTCGCGAAAACGAACCGAGCCGCACCGATCGCAGCGCGGGGCGTCGTCCGGTGCCGGTGGCGATATCTTCTCCGCCGGGAGTGGACCCGGACGGCCAAAGTCAGCGGGACGGTCGTCCAGGAAGTCGGGGTGGGCCAGGATGGTCTTCCCGTCCTCGGACCATTCGATCCAATCCGAGAACGGATCGGCGGTTTCATCTGCCACGGGCGCCAGCGATTCCAATAACTGCGGCTTGCACGCCTTCAGGCGGTCCACCATATCATCCGTGAGCGACCCCTCCGGCGCATCCACTGCCAATCCGCCATCACTAGCGAGACTTAGCCCAATACCCCTGGCTTCACAGTCTTCAAGTAGTTGCCCCACGTCGCTCATATGACCACCCGCACACGATTTGAGTTTTGAAATTGCTTGGACATGTACTCACAATCCTCAGAATTGCTTGCGTGGCCGTTTCCGCGCGAGTTTTGAGTATTGTGAGTACAGTTCCGTGCAGTTTCATTTTCAATAACTGCCGGGTTGACTTCGTACTCGGGGGACGGTGGGCGTCCTGGACCGGCTGCCTGTTGTGAGACTTTGCGGATGTATCCCCGGGCAGTCAGTTCTCTTAAGGCGGGGTCGATATCATCCACCACATGAAATCGCCGTCGCCCTCCTTGATGGGCCATCCGGCGCGTGAAACGGCTGATTTCCTGCCGCTTGATCCACCGCAGCACATAGCGGGCGTCATCGTCTTTGGTGTCTTCCCGGGCCTCCATCGTCTCCAGCACCGCTTCCGCGTGAGGGATGAGGTACCGGGCGATTTCCACGGCAGCGTTCACCGTGCCGGCTTGAATGTCCCCTGCCGCGCCCCGTTCCGCGCAATGCAGCACAGCGGCTATCCTGAGCGTGGCGCCCGCCAGCTTGCCGCCCCAGTCGCGAATCCCCTCCATGGGGCCGCCCTCGGCCAGCATGGCCTCAATTTCCGTTTCCCACTCCAGGAACGCCCGCGCGGCATCCATCGACAGGTGGAGTACGTGCTCGCCCTCGATTCTTCCCAGTTGGCGAACGACATGGCGGTAGCCGAGCGATACGGACTCAGGGACCGGATTCGGTGCCACCTCCCGCGAACCGATGCGACTTTTCGGTGAAGAGAACAGGAATCGACCCAGCAGCCCGCGACCGCGAAACGCCGGGTTTTTCGCTAGTCCAAGGATCACTTGCGGCTGGACCGTGTAGGCACAGGTCAGCGCGGGACGTTCCACCCGCACCGATTGCCGTGACACTCGATCCGTGAGAATATCGTCCGCCGCGTGGGCCAGCAGATGCACCGTGAATTGCGGCGTGCTGTTGCGAGAGTACAAGCCCGCCATCAAATCGAACACACCACCTTCCGGGGACATGCTCGCAATCCGGCCCCCTTGTTCCGCCAGCAGCATGCCGAGTTTTTCGGACGTGGCGTCGTCGACAAGCAGCCTCGGTAACACGGCCTCAGGCATGTTCGCTAGCTGTTCCGCGACGTTCCCGGCCTCGTGGCGGGCGTGCTCGTCATCCTTCTCCGCCGCCACCCGCTCCAGTTTTTTCAGGCGGGCTTCTAGTTGCCGACGCTCGGACTGTTCACGAACAACGGTCGGGCGAGCGGCCTCGATAAGTTCCGCCTCCAATTCCCTCAGCGGCTTGAGGGCGTCGCTGAAGACAGGGGATTTGCGGTTTCCGGGTGGCAGTAAGACCACCGTGAAGATATTGGTCGGCTCCCGCCAGCCGTCTCGCGGCGACACTTCCACTTTCCGCGCGATGAGCGATGAGCACGCGGCGAGGGATACCAGGCCGGGCAAATCCAACGGCGTTTGCGTCGCCCGCGATTCTGCCATCACCCACGACCGCAGCGCGGGAGGCAGTACGTGCGCGGGGAATTCGGGAAGGTTCGGCACTTCTAGCGATTCGATCTCCGGCCACGACTCCGGCTGCGGGGGATCGGCTTCCGACGGTTGCCACTCCGGGGTACTGGAAATCAGGTCAAGCAAATCCTCGCGAGTGTGTCCCTTGGCGAACCAATCTGAGACGTCATCGCCGTGTTCCTCGCGAAATTCCAGCCCGGGAAGCCTGACAATCTTGACCGCCTTCGCGAAGCCGTAGAGGCTTTTGGCGACGGTTTCCGCATAAGCAATTCCGGGCGGATCTTCGTCGCAGACGATATGCACCACGCGGCCTTTGAGGTACGGTGCAATCTCGGGTTTCCAGCTACTTGCACTGCCAGACGTGGACCCAAGGAATCCATGATCTTCGACGGTGTGAACGTCTTTTTCGCCTTCACACCAAAGAACGTCGCCGTCGCGGTCTCCCACTAGCCGGTGAAGTCTATACGGCACACGACGAACGTCTTTGAGGTTCCAAATCCAGGTATCTGGCTTGCTTCCCGGCCTTCGCTGGCGAAACGTCTTGTCATAGCCGGGCGGCTCATGCCGACAATTCTGATACAGCAATCCACCGCCCTCGTCGGTCCAATCGTACGACTTTACAATTGGACCAAGATTGGATGCGTTCGCTCGGCGTTGTTTCGGCTTGCTGCGCGGCGCGAAGCTTTCGCCTGTATGCAACAGCTCTTTCACTTCCATCCCGATGGCCGCGAGGATTTCCGTGTCAGGGCAGCCCTTGAAGCATTTGAGTTTGGCAGCACCGTCATTCCGCTCAGTCACGGAAAGCGAGGGGTTGTGGTCGTCGTGAGCCGGGCACAAGCAAATCCAGCCCCGCCCCGATCGTTTCTTCTCCCCTGGGATGGCGTCGAGAATGCGTTGTACTGGCGTGGATGGTGCGTCATGCATGTCGTCCCGCCTCCCGCGTCGCCGTATAAAGCATCACCACGGCGTCGTCGCTCCACGATCGACGGATGTAGATGTGATGGACAGCCGCCCTTACATTCCGAGGACGGGGTGTGCCTGCCTTCCCGGGCATGCTGGACTCCTACTGTTCTGCCAGATCCGCACCGGGCCCGAGCGGCTCACTCGGGTTCCCGGCACCTCTATACCTGGGACTCTCGCCCCACGTCCTCCGATTCGAATGCGGACGGTTACCCTCCAACGCGGACGCAACCTTCTCCACGCATTCGTTCGTTCACGAAAGTCTCGACGGCACTCTTGGGGACACGGCGGCACCCGCCGATTTGGGCATAGGGCAGGTCCCCGCATTCCATCCACCGATAGATCGATGCTCGGCTAACTTTCAAAAAGTCCGCCACTTCCCCCACCGACAACAGGCCATTCGCAGTTTCCGCTGCCTTACTCATGTCATAGCTCTCCATGGGTCACAATTTGTCGCCACGATTCACATGTGACGCTTGCACACTAAAGCAATTCCTACTAAACTACATCACGGGTGTCAAATCATTAGCCGTGACGATATTTGTGACGGGGAGATTTAATGGACCAGCTTTCAATTGACCTAAAGGTGCCAGTCCCGAAGAGCGGTTTTCGGTTAGAAAAGGGACGAGTCCTAAAGAGTGACATCCGGATGCTGAATGTATGGATGGCGCATCACGATCCAGGCGACCCCACCACCAGGCTTATCCAGGCCGTCAAAAAAGACGAATTTGAGATAAAGGAGCCGCTCAAGGAGTGTCCAGGTCTTTTTCGACAATTCGCCCAGCTAGAAGCCCCCGAGGATTACCTTCAATTCGCCAATGAGAACGGCCCCTTGCTCAGTTTGGAGCGGCACGGCGAGTCGCTCGGGCATTGGAAGGCCCAAACGGGGCAAATGGCATTTTTGGTGCGATATCATCAGCTCTGGGAAGCCGGTGACGGCTCTTCCATTGTCCAGCTTTTTAGGGATTGGAAAAAAAGTGATCAGGCCATCACCCTTTTTTCCAGCAATCCCAATTTGGATCCATTCGCGTTTGGTACCAAAGAAGTGTTGGAGGCCGCGCCTTATTGGACTGTGAAAACGGTGGAAAAGATGCTGGACGGTCGCTTGGGCGTTACTTCTAAATATTCACCGAAGCGCGGCTTTGTGCCGTCACTGAAACCGGAGGATCTTTTGGCAGGTCTCTGGCTTCAAGCGTGGATAGCCATTCGCCGAAACAAAGAGTTCGATCACTGCGAGAACTGCTTTCGATTCATCCCGAGATCCTCAGGCAATGCTAGGTCCGACAAGAAATTTTGCAGTGACGCATGCCGAGCTAGCAGCTATCGACGGCGCAAGCGACAAGCTAGGGTTCTTCGCAGCAAGGGAGCGTCTCTGAACGAAATCGCCCGAAAAGTGGAGTCGGATTTGGCAACCGTCAAGGGCTGGGTCAAAGACGTCAAGAAAGGCGGTGCGTAATGGCGAGAAGTCGCAGAGGGCGTGGAGAGGGCAGCGTCTTCCAACGTGCCGATGGCCGCTGGGTGGCGAGCGTGAACGCGGGCTACAGCGCAAGCGGCAAACGCCGCCGGCAGACCGTGTACGGCGCCACCAAAAGGGAAGCCATGGAGAAACTCCGCGAAATCAGCACGCGGGGGATTCCGGACGATGCGTCACGGACGTCGGTTCGGGAATACATGACGCTCTGGCTGTCGCGGATTCAGCGATCACGTGGCGCAACCACTCATCTTCGTTATGAGCAAATCGTGAGGCTGCACGTCGTACCGCACATAGGGCACCTTCGGCTTTCGAAGTTATCGCCCGCTCACGTCGAACAGATGATCCAGGATCTTGCACGAGATGACGTTTCCGAAAGCAACCAGGAAAAAGCATGTCGCACCCTTGGAACCGCGTGCCGAGAGGCAGTACGGCTTCGGCTGATCCCAACCAACCCGGTCCGCGATATCCGCAAGCCCCGAGTGGCCAAGAAGCAGTTGCAGGTGTGGACGCAGGCCGAAGCAAGCCAGTTCCTGGATGCGGCGAAAGGTGATCGGCTATCCGCGCTTTACGTGCTCGCCCTGGCATCCGGATTGCGGCAGGGGGAGCTATTTGCCCTGCAGTGGGCGGATATAGATTTTGAGGCGGGCACGGTGGCCGTGACGAAGAGCCTCGAAGAGATTAAAGGCCGGCTGACGATCAAGCCGCCGAAGACGCCGCAGGCGCGGAGAACGGTATCGTTACCTCGGTTCGCCGTGGACGCACTGCACGACCACCGAAAGCAAATGCTGGCGGAAGGGCATGCCGGTGGCCCCGTTTTCTGCGATGGCGCCGGCGGCTACTTGAGGAAGAGCAACGTGCATCGCCGTTCCTTCGTGCCCGTGCTGCACAGGGCCGAGGTCCCGGTGATCCGTTTCCACGATCTCCGGCACACTTGCGCGACGCTTCTTTTGCTGCGGGGCGTGAATGCGAAAGTCGTTTCCGAGCGGCTCGGCCACGCCTCCATCACCATCACGCTGCACACCTATGCCCACGTCCTGCCGTCCATGCAGCAAGCCGCTGCCGATGAACTCGACGAACTGTTTGGCTGAGTTAGGCTACATTTAGGCTACAAATTCAGCAGACGCGAATGCTTTTTCGGTCGTTTTTCAATTTCGTAAGTGCCTTGCTTGAAAATACTTGAGAAGAGTGAGGCTGCAGGGACTCGAACCCTG
The DNA here is from genome assembly GCA_028289405.1 of Pirellulales bacterium. Lineage (GTDB taxonomy): Bacteria > Planctomycetota > Planctomycetia > Pirellulales > JANQPP01 > JANQPP01. The sequence goes on along the minus strand of JANQPP010000100.1, from coordinate 28,019 downwards.
GACCTACGGATTAAAAGTCCGTTGCTCTACCGACTGAGCTACAGCCTCTGGTGATGATCTGTCCCCCGTCTCTTCGCCAGCTCTTCCGCTCCGAAATCTCAGCCTGAATTAAATGACACGCTTTGGCGCACTCAGGTAATGGAAATTGCGACACCAATTCAGCTTTTTTCCACCGCTACGTCTCGCGAGCAACCCGCCGATGATCGATTCGATGCCGAAGCCAACTCGGTTTCTTGTTTCACAATCAATCGACGAATTTTCAGTATCGTGACACTTTGCGATGTTTGCCAACGACTCGCAGCCTGACTTGGTAGGCCAGGGAGTTTTCATCGTCGAACCTCAATGGCTCAAGAATACGGATTACATTCGAGCCGGTAAAGAGCCGCCGTTGAAGGTCTCCTGCAGCCGCTTTTCTTGGGATGTAAGTCCATGGTTTGCGTACCCAGAGGAACCGATTCGGTATTCCGCGTCGCATCTTGACCGACGACATAGCGATGGCCGTTGCATTGGAAGAATGGAGAGGCCAAGGATGCGAGAGTTTCAGGTGTTACCGAACGGCCTGCCGCCGAAGGATTGCCTGCGTTGAGTGTGTTCACTCCTGAAGATGGATCCACCCATGACGAACCAGCTCGTGGCACGGTTTTTTACCTAAGCTCCGTGTTCGTCGGCATTTTAACAACGTCGGTCGCGTGACGAATTGAACTGATCTTGCCTCGAACAATCGCTGGCGGTATCAACCCCACGCTCGGACCGATGATTCTGGCGGTCTCTGGACCCGCGCAATGCTTTTCCAAACGATCGACTTTCTGATCTTTTTCGCGGTGGCTTGGCCTTTGTGCCTGCTCAGCCGAGGTACTCCGGCACGGAAATTCGTGCTGCTAACGACCTCCTACGTGTTTTACGCTTGGTGGAATCCGCTTTATCTCTCGTTGATCGCGTTTTCTACTCTGGTCGATTATCTGGCCGCGCGTCGTTTGGAGGCTGCCACGGTTCCGGCGCAACGAAAACTGGCGTTGACGATCAGCATCCTCTGCAATCTTGGATTGCTGGGGACATTCAAGTATGGCAACTTTTTGGCGGAAAACCTGGAAGCCCTGCTGCAAAGCTTCTTGCCGAATGTGGTGGTCCCGCGAGGGGATTGGCTGCTGCCGGTGGGGATTTCCTTTTACACCTTTCAGAGCATGGCCTACACGATCGACGTGTATCGCGGCCGGCTGAAGGCGGAGCGGGATTTCGCTTGGTTCGCGCTCTACGTCTCTTTCTTCCCGCAGTTGGTCGCCGGCCCCATCGAACGCGCCAGCCAATTGCTCCCTCGGCTGAAGCGGCCACAACCGTTGGGTTTAATCCGCGTCCGCGATGCCGCCTTACTGTTCTGTAGTGGGTTCTTCAAGAAGGTCTATATCGCCGACAATCTCGCGTACTTGGTCGAGCGTGTCTTCGATCACCCGTCGTCCGAGGCGAGTGGCGGGCAAGTCCTGTTGGGTTTGTATGCCTTCGCCTTGCAGATTTACTGCGACTTCTCGGGATACACGGACATGGCCCGAGGCGTGGCGAAGCTGCTTGGCGTGGATCTGAGCATCAATTTTCGGTTCCCCTATTTAGCCACGTCACCACAGGATTTTTGGCGCCGCTGGCACATCACGCTCTCCGAATGGCTCCGTGACTACCTCTATATTCCGTTGGGCGGTAGCCGAGGCGGAACGCTGGCCACCTATCGCAACCTGATGGCGACCATGATCCTGGGTGGGTTGTGGCATGGCGCGGGTTGGACTTTCGTGATTTGGGGCGTGTATCAGGGTATGCTCCTCGTCATCTGCCACGCCTTCGGCGGTTGGTGGTCCGAAAGGTTGCCCGCCACACAGCGCAAACCGTCTCCAGTTTGGCGGTGGCTCCAGGTCATGGGCACCTTTCACCTCACGTGTCTGGGATGGCTCATTTTTCGTAGTCCCGACCTGGCAACTTGCGGCTTCTTTCTGGCTACACTCGTGAGAGACTTCCGCTTGAATGCCGAATTGCTCCCCTATGCATTGTACCTGGCGTTCTTCGCGCTGCCGTTGATCGCGGTCCAGGCCTGCAAGATTTTCGAACAGCGACTTCGAACGCAATCCGCCACGGAACTCACTTGGGCCTGGCCTTGGCGGGGGATCGCCTTCGGATTGGCCGGAATCTTGTTGGTCGTGTTTGGCGAATTCGAGTCGAGCCGGGAATTCATTTACTTTCAATTCTGAAGCATCACGCATGTTGCGATTCTTCCTACGCGAAGAACTCCATCCCCGACGCGCAGCGGCGTGCACTCTCGCCACGGCGTGCCTGGTATTCGCCTTGGGCAATCTCCTCGTTTGGCATTACCAGCGCACTTTGGCGACGCATATCCAGGCGCTCTTTGCCCGGCAATTGGAACGGGCTAGGGAGTCGGGCGCTGCGCTCCTCGTGTTGGGCGATTCCGTGCCCGGTTACGCCGTGGATCAAGAAGTCTTGGGCCACGAATCTGGATTACCCTCCCTGAATCTGTCATTAACGAGCACGTTTAATGCCTATGGTGATTTCAGGCTGCTCCACGAACATTTGAAGATGGGCCAACGTCCGGAAGCTGTGGTCCTGGTTCATGCACCGCATACGGTTTTCAGTGATGTCCGCCCCTCGGTCGCGGTGGGCATCCCCTATGCGCTGGAGGATGTGTGGCGAAATGTCCTGCTCGGCCACCGTGATCCCCGCTTGGCGGCCAAGATCCTGTTCGCCAAGCTTTGTCCGCTTTACCGGTGGAAGCCGGATTTGGAACGAGTGGCGCGGACGCATCTCCTGCCGTTGCTGCCTCTCTCTCTAAAATACGAGAAAGAACCGCTCACCCCCGCCAAATTGAAGGATTTTTGGCAGCGAACCAGCTGGCACTCACTGGATCAGTTGCCGCGAGACCTGGCGAAGCAGCGCGGGCAGTTTCGCGAATTTGGCTACTTGCCGCCTCCTCGGCGGCCTCCACTCGCCGAGCAAACAACGGACACGAAAATTCGGGGCCATCAATTTCACGCCGAATGGCTGAGCTACCGAGAGAAAGACAATTCCAATGAGCCGGTAACACTCTCGCTGGCCGACAACTCAGGGGCAGATGATCGCGAGGTCTCCTTCGACACCCTGTATTGGCTGGACCGGTTTCACGCATTGGCAAGGCAGCACGGGATCCCCATTTTCGTGGCCCTGGGGCCGTATGAAGAATACTTTCAATACGGCCATCGAAATCGTCTGGCCGCCTATCGTGAGTTCATTGGAGAATATGCAGCGGCCCGCCCTGGAATGTACGTCATTGAGGATCGCCATTATCCGATGCCTGCCCAGGCCATGCTCGACTCGCATCACATCCTCACGGACCAAGGACGCGCCACCTATACGCGGCATCTGGCCGAGAAATGGCACGAGGCGCGTTCGCCACGCTTGGCTACGAAAAGGCACGGCTCAACGGTTGAATAACGTTGGCCCTGTCGCCCAAATTATTCTCATCACGCCGCAAACGCCGCTCAGTTCTTGCTCTGTTCTTCGCCGGTGTCGAGCACGGCCAGAAATGCCTTTTGGGGGATATCGACGTTACCGATCGATTTCATCCGCTTCTTGCCCTCACGCTGCTTGGCCCATAGCTTCCGCTTCCGCGTAATGTCACCCCCGTAACATTTGGCGGTCACATTTTTGCGTAGCGCGGAGATCGTCTCCCGGGCAATGATGCGCGAACCGACGGCGGCTTGCAGCGCGACCTCGAACATGTGCCGGTCGATCTCCCCGCGTAGTTTTTTGACCACGGCGCGGCCGCGGCGTTCAGAGTCACGCCGGTCGCAGATCACGGACAGGGCATCCACGCGTTTGCCACCCACCAGGATATCCAGCCGCACGAGATCCGCCGGGTAATAGCCGAGCACCTCATAATCCATGGTGCCGTAGCCTCGCGTCACGCTCTTGAGCTTGTCATGCATGTCGTAGATGACTTCCGCTAACGGCAAATCGTACGTCAGCATGGCCCGCGTGGGAGAAAGGTACTCCGTGCGGACGTACACGCCCCGCCGGTCGGTGCAGAGCTTCATCACCGGCCCGATGGACTCGCTGGCCAGCACGAAGTTCACCCGCACGATGGGTTGGCGAAATTCCTCGATCAGATGCGCGTCGGGGACGTCTTGCGGCGTGCGGATTTGTAGGGATTCACCGCTCGTGGTGAGGATTTCGTAAGTGACGTTGGGAGCGGTTTGCACCAGGTCCAGATCCGCCTCTTGTTCAAGACGTTGCTGGATAATCTCCATGTGCAACAGGCCCAAAAACCCGCAGCGAAAACCAAACCCCAGAGCGTCGCTGGTTTCCGGTTGAAACTCGAAGCTGGGGTCATTGATTTGCATGCGGGTCAGCGCATCACGCAGTTCCTCGAAGTTCTGCCCATCCGCCGGATAGAGCCCGCAGTACACCATCCGTTTCGGCGGTTGATATCCCGGCAGCGCTGGAGCAGCCGATTCTCCAGGAACGCTGACCGTGTCCCCAATATGCACGTCTTCGAGCGACTTGATGTTGCAAATTAGGTAGCCGACCTGGCCAGCACGAAGCTCGTCGCAGGGAACCCTCGTGGGCCGAAAACGTCCCAATTCCAACACGTCGTACACGGCGCCGGTCTTCAGAAATTTGACTTTTTGTTTTGTGCGGATGGTTCCTTGCATGAGCCGCACATATGTAATCGCGCCCCGGAACTCATCGTAATGTGAGTCGAAGACCATCGCCTGCAGTGGGGCCTCCGGGTCTCCCTGCGGTGGAGGAATGCGCGTGACGATCGCTTCCAGCAGTTCGGGGATTCCCAGCCCCGCCTTGGCGCTGCACTTGAGTACCTCCTCGCCGGGCAGCCCCAAGCTGGTTTCGATTTCTTCGATCACTTCGTCCGGTCGGGCATGGCTGAGGTCGATCTTGTTCAGCACGGGAATGATTGACAGGTCATGCTCCACGGCAGCATAGGTGTTGGCCACGGTTTGGGCTTCGACGCCTTGGAACGCGTCCACCAACAGCAAAGCGCCTTCGCAGCAGGAAAGACTGCGGGAAACTTCGTAGTGAAAATCGACGTGGCCGGGCGTGTCGATCAGATTCAGCTCGTAGATTTCCCCCTCGTGCTCGTATTGCATCATCACGGCGCGGGCTTTGATCGTGATTCCCCGGCTGCGTTCCAGCTCCATGTCATCCAAAAGCTGTTCCTGCATGTTGCGTTTTTCGACTGTGCGCGTCGATTCGAGTAGCCGGTCCGCCAGCGTGCTCTTGCCGTGGTCCACGTGGGCGATGATGCAGAAGTTGCGAATGTGTTGGACGTCGATCGTCATGCGTTCCGTTCTCGGTGCGACACAGGAAAAAGCAGATGCAGATGAGGTGCCAACGGAAACGATTCCACGGATAATGTTTCCATCACGATGTGGAATTCCGAGCAGACTGCCGTGCGGCCTGACGGGCCAAACCGGCCGCGCCAATGTAGCCCGCATCTCCGCCAAGTGCAGCGAAGTTGACAGAGGTGTTTTGGGCCGGAATAGGAAATGCCCGGGCGGAGACTTCCTGGCGAACTCTCTGTAGGAAGCGTTGCCCCAATTCGCTCTTCTCGCCGCCGAAATTCATGGCTCCACCCAGCACCACGCCGTTGGGATCGATGGTATGCATCAAACTCACGACGCCGACGCCCAAATATCGCGCGGTTTCCAGGACGATTTCCAGCGATAGTGCATCTCCACCTTCGGCTTCTTCCGCGATCAACAGGGGCGTCAATTCTTCGCCTGCCTGTAACCGCTGTCTCAGCGAACTGTCACGTTCTTCCTCCAATGCCTCGGCGGTCCGCTTGACCACGGCGACGGCGCTGGCATACGCCTCCAGGTGCCCTGGTTGCCCACAACTACAGACCCGCGCGTCTTCGTTGAAATCGATGATAATATGTCCGCACTCGGCGCCATGGCTGTGCTCCCCTTCGAGCGAAAGCCCACCCACGATGATGCCGCAGCCGACCCCCGTGCCCAGCGTGAGGAAGACCATGCTGTGCAGGTCTCGTCCGGAACCGACCCAAAACTCGCCGTAGGCGGCGGCCGCCGCGTCATTCGCAAATGTGACCGGACGGTCGCACGCTTCACTGAGTCGGTCTCGAATGGGAAAGCCTTCCCAACCCGGCAAGTTGGGCGGCTCCAACAGTTTCCCGGCGGGAATGTCCATCGTTCCGGGAGTTCCCAGTCCTACCCAGGCGATTTGCTCCGGCTTCAAACCGGTCCGCTCGGCGACTTCATGCACCGCCGTTCCCATGCGTTGGACGGATGCCTCTGGCCCCTGAGCCGCATCGGTGGGAAGGCTGAGCTTAGCGAGCGTGCGGCCTTCGTTATCCAACAGCCCCACTTTGATATTCGTGCCGCCGACATCCACGCCTACGAAAAATGGTGTTTCGGCGTCATTAAAATCGGATACCTCCGAGGCGGGTGGCATGTGGTGGCGGTTCCCTCGAAAAAATGCATGGTACCTGCGCGCGAACGTCCTACGGGATTGCAAAGTTCCGCGATTATAGGGCCGTTCCATGGGTGTCACAATGTCGCCGTCTAAAGTGATTTGCGGGCGAGCGATCGGCATTTTCCTGCTCGTTGGAAGCTAGAAATTGATCTCCACTTCTCCGGCGGATACATTATAAAGATAGATAGGCTGCCGGGTGACCGGCAGGCGTTTGACTGCAAGCTGATTTTCCCCGACACGGCGCTCGCGCCGCACGCCTTGCCACACTCTTGGTGGCCAGATTCCGCAAGTCGTTCCCAGTGAGACTATTCTCACCGACAGGTCTCGGAGGGGCGACGCAAGTAGATACTTTCGCAAGTTGGATTTAGTTGCGATGGCAAAGGTTGCCGAGTACGCTGCATTAGGAATTCGCCACCGGCGTCTCGAAATCCTGCCCGTTGATGTTTCAGATATGACGTCCCGCGAAGGCCGAGGGTTTTCTTTGGCCACAGGAGAGCGAAATTGATTGGCTCACAGCGAAAAACATCTTCACGAAAAATGTATCCGCGAATCCTGGTGAATTGTTTGGCGATGACCTCGCTATTCTTCGCGGCTTCTGGGCAAGCAGAAGAAGCGGTCAATTTCATTCGCGATATTCGGCCCATCCTGGCGGACAACTGCTTCACCTGTCATGGCCCGGATGAAGCCCACCGCGAGGCCAGTTTGCGGCTGGACTTGGCTTCGGGAGCGTTTGCCGAGGCCGATTCCGGCGCGCGGGCGATTGTCCCGGGCGAGCCCGATGAAAGCGAACTGTTGGCTCGAGTGGCGAGCGAGGATGAATTCGAACGAATGCCGCCCCCGGACGCGGGAGATGCGCTGACGAAAGAGGAAATCGATCTTCTGCGTCGCTGGATCGAACAGGGCGCGGAATGGGAAGCGCACTGGTCGCTTTCCCCTCCCAAGGACCCAGAAATACCCCAAGTGCAAGACGAGGCGTGGCCACGGAATGAAATTGATCGCTTCATCCTCGCGAGGCTGGAAAAAGAAGAGCTATCCCCCAACCGTGCGGTGGACCGAGAGACCCTGATTCGTCGCGTCACGTTGGATCTGACCGGTCTGCCACCCTCGCTGGAAGAAGTCGACGCTTTTTTGCGGGACACCGCGCCCAACGCTTACGAAAGAGTGGTCAACCGGCTATTGGAGTCGAACCGATATGGCGAACACATGGCGCGATATTGGCTCGACGCCGCTCGTTACGGGGACACCCATGGATTGCACCTGGATAACTATCGGGAAATGTGGCCCTACCGAGATTGGGCCATCACCGCGTTCAACGAAAACATGCACTATGACCAATTCATCACCGAGCAGTTGGCGGGAGACTTGCTTCCCGATCCGACGCTCGACCAGCTCATCGCGACCGGCTTCAATCGCTGCCATGTGACGACCAGCGAGGGGGGCTCGATCGAAGACGAAGTCTATGTGCGGAATGTCGTCGACCGCGTCGTGACGGTCGGAACCGTCTTCATGGGTATGACGTTCGAATGCACACGCTGCCACGACCATAAGTACGACCCCCTCACGATGAACGACTTTTACTCGATGTTCGCCTATTTCAACAGCATCGACGGCAAACCACTGGATGGGAACCGCAAGGACCACGCCCCCGTGATACAGGTACCCACCACCGAGCAACAGCACGAATTAACGGCATACGAGTCCCGCATTGGCGAAATCGAAGCACGACTCAAAGCCGACTGGCCCGAGGTCGACCAGCAGCAACAGGCTTGGGAAGCAGAAATGCTCGCCCGAGATGAGAATTCCGACACGACGGCCAACATTGGCCTCGAGGATTGGCATTTCGTGGGCCCCTTTGGCGACACGCGACGCTATTTGTTTAATCGCAAGCACGGCCCGGAAGGGAAGCCGATCGACCTGAAGCAGGAATTCACCTTGGCGACGGAGGAAATCGTCACGTGGCAGCAGCGCCCCGAATGGGTGGACGGCCAGGTCCATCGAGACTTGCCGGGCGACATGGCGGCAAATTTCCTCTACCGAAAAATTACTTCTCCCGACGAACAGAAGGTCACCGCGAGCTTGGGCAGTGACGACGCCGTGAAGGTCTACCTCAATGGGGAAAAAGTATTCGAAAAGGATGTCTCCCGGGGCGTCGCTCCCGACCAGGACATCCTGGATCTCCCGCTCAAGCAGGGGGACAATGAATTGTTGATGAAGGTCATGAATTACGGCGGCAACACGGGCTTCTACTTCAAAGTCATGTCCGCCACTCCGCTCATTCCGGACGAGATCGTGTCCATTTTGGAAACGGCGCCCGAAGACAGAACTGCCGAAGATAAGGCGGAATTGCAGAAACATTATCGATTCAAAGTGGCTGCGCACGACGAATTGCAGCAGGCCAAATCGCGACTCGCGAAACTTCGTGAGCAGCGCGCGGAATTGGAGAGGCAGATTCCCACGACGCTGATTTGGAAGGAGCGCAAAGAACCTCGTCCGGCGTTCGTTTTGCGGAGAGGTGAGTATGATCAACCGCTCGAAGAGCGGCAGCGCCTTACGCCGGTGGTCCTGCCTCCCATGCGGGAAGACTGGCCCAACGACCGGCTGGGCTTGGCGATGTGGCTCGTCGATCCCGCGCACCCGCTGACCGCGCGAGTCGCGGTGAACCGCTTCTGGCAGCAATTATTCGGGACGGGCATCGTCAAAACGGCGGAGGATTTCGGCACACGCGGTGAAACTCCCGTGCATCCCGAATTGCTTGATTGGCTTTCGATTCGGTTTTTGGAAGAAGGTTGGGACGTCAAGGCACTAATGAAACGCATGGTCATGTCCGCGACGTATCAGCAATCCTCCCAGATGACGCAGGAAGCCCACGTACGAGATCCGGACAACCGGCTGTTGGCACGAGGTCCCCGCTTCCGTTTGGAGGCCGAAATGCTCCGCGACCAAGCCCTGTCCGTGAGCGGGTTGTTGGTGGAGCAATTTGGCGGACCTAGCGTGAAGCCTCCGCAACCGGATGGCCTTTGGTTCGCGGTGGGGTACAGCGGGTCCAACACGGTCCGTTTCGTGCCGGATACGGACTTGGAAAAAATCCACCGGCGTTCGGTGTACACGTTCATCAAACGAACGGCTCCGCCACCCCAGATGAGCACCTTCGACAGTCCCTCGCGTGAAGCCTGTGCGATGCGCCGTGAGCGGACGAATACGCCGCTCCAAGCCCTGCTCTTGTTCAACGATCCGCAGTACGTGGAAGCGGCGATTGGTCTGGCTCAACGTGCTCTCCGCGAAGGAGGCGAAACCGACAATTCGCGGGCCGAATACATGTTCCGGCTCTGCGCGTCCCGCTACCCCACCGCCGGTGAGCTTCAGGACTTGATAAACGCCGTGCAGGTCGAACGGGAGTCATTCGCCCGGCGAGAGGGTGCGGCGGAGAATCTGCTGCAAGTAGCCAGCTTTCTCGAAGATACCGTGGACAACGCGAATGAGTTGGCGGCCTGGACCATGACGGCGAATCTCCTGCTGAATCTTGATGAAGTGCTCACGAAAAATTGACTTCCCCCATCGACCATTCGATCGGGGATAAAACCACGCACCCTTATACAAAGCCCGCCCGGAAAGTACGGCGAAGGAGTGGAAAATCATGGACCCCATCCAACAGCACTTCACCGCGATAACGCGGCGGCATTTTTTTGGCCAGGCTGGCCTGGGTTTGGGCGCGGCCGCATTGACCTCCATTTTGCCACAATCGTCCGCCGTGGCCGCGGGCGGGTTGCCGGACTTGCCGCATTTCGCGCCGAAGGCAAAACGGGCCATCTATCTGTTCATGGCGGGAGCGCCCTGTCAGATGGACATGTTTGATTATAAGCCCAAGATGGATGACATGTTCGACCAGGACTTGCCGGAGTCGATTCGGCAAGGGCAGCGGCTGACGACCATGACGTCCGGCCAAGAGCGGTTTCCCATCGCACCCTCCAAATACAAATTCGAACAGTACGGACAGGGCGGGGCGTGGGTGAGTGAATTGATGCCCTACCATGCGCGGATGGTGGACGACATCGCCCTGTTGAAGACCGTGCATACCGAGGCAATCAACCACGACCCGGCTATTACGTATATCTGCACCGGCCATCAATTGCCGGGCCGGGCTAGCCTCGGAGCTTGGTTGAGTTACGGGTTGGGCTCGATGAACGATAGCCTGCCCTCGTTCGTGGTGATGACGCCGTCCTGGACCGGACGGCAAGACGCGCAGGCCCTTTACAATCGCCTGTGGGGTTCCGGGTTCTTGCCCAGCCGCTATCAGGGCGTATCCCTGCGGAGTAGCGGGGATCCCGTGCTGTTTCTCTCGGATCCGCCCGGGGTGACTCGGGACATGCGGCGGCGAATGCTGGACCGCCTAGCCCGTTTCAACCAAAGAACTCTCGACCGGATCGGCGATCCGGAAACGCAGACGCGGATCGAGCAAGCGGAAATGGCTTTTCGCATGCAATCCTCCGTGCCCGAGCTCACGGACATTTCCGATGAGCCACAGCACGTACTGGACATGTATGGCCCGGATGTCAAAAAACCGGGCACCTACGCTGCCAGTTGCCTGCTGGCACGTCGCATGGCCGAACGGGGCGTACGCTTCACGCAAATCTTCCATCGTGGCTGGGACCAGCATTTCAACGTCGGCGGAGATCTTCCCAAGCAGTGCCAGGATGTCGACCAACCGTCGTGGGCCTTGATCCAAGATTTGAAGCAGCGCGGCTTGCTGCAAGATACGCTCGTCGTTTGGGGGGGCGAATTCGGCCGCACGATCTACTGCCAAGGCAAGCTGACGCGGGAAAATTACGGCCGCGACCACCACCCACGCTGTTTCACGATTTGGATGGCCGGGGGAGGGATCCGGTCCGGCGTCGTCCATGGAGAAACGGACGACTTCAGCTACAACGTGGCCGAAAATCCCGTGCATATCCACGACTTGAATGCCACGATTCTGCATTGCCTGGGAATTGACCATCGGCGTCTTTCCTTCCGCTTTCAGGGGCTCGATGTTCGCCTCACCGGAGTGGAAGAACAAAATCCTGTGCAGGCGATTCTGGCCTGAACGACGGAGCGGCGACCCGCGCGATGGTTCGGTTTTTGTTTCGACGGGATGAAAAGTTATCCCCAGGGCTGTACTTCATGCCCCAAAACGGCTAACAAAGCCGTGGTGGCGGAGCGTTAACGTTCCGCGCGTTCCCATTCACGAAACAATCACCACGACTCCGAGACGACGATGAGGTATTTCGCGGCAATGCAACTTTGGAGGTCCGCCGCCTATTGCCTTTGGCTGCTGATTGCCGTCGTTGGTATCGGCTTGTTTCCGAACCGGCTTCGTGGCGAGGCGTGGCCCACCTACCGGCATGACCATGCCCGGAGCGGCGCCACGAGTGAAAATTTGCCGATCCCTTTGCAGTTGGCCTGGGAATATCAGGCACCGGCCCGGCCTCGCCCGGCGTGGGACGAACCGGCAACCTGGGACGGTTACAACAAGGTGTACAACATGTCGAACCGGCAAGTGTTCGACAAAGCCTTGCATGTTGTCGCCGCCGGGGACCATGTGTTCTTCGGTTCCTCGATCGACCATAAAGTCTATTGCCTCGACGCGCGAACGGGTGAGCAGGTCTGGGTGTTTTTCACCGAAGGCCCGGTCCGGCTGGCGCCGACCCTCGCCGAGGGCAAAGTGTTCGTCGGCAGCGACGATGGCCATGTGTATTGCCTCGATGCGGCCAGCGGCAAATTGCTTTGGCGGCACCGCCCCGGTCCCCAGGACCTGCGCGTGGCCGGAAATGGCCGCGTGATTTCTTTATGGCCCGTGCGGACCAGCGTGGTGGTGATGGAAAACGTGGCCTACTGCTGCGTGGGCGTGTTTCCCTCGGAAACCGTTTACCTCTGCGCGATGGATGCGGACAGCGGCAAAGAACTGTGGAAAACCCCGCTGAAGGATTTTCCCGCGCAAGGTTACATGCTCGCCTCACGGAGCCGGCTGTATGTCACCACGGGCCGCGAACGGCCTTTGGTCTTCGACCGCGGTACCGGCACGCGATTGTTTCAAGTGCAAGGGGGCGGCGGGGGCACTTATGCTCTGCTCACCGGAGACCTCTTGCTCTACGGTCCGGGAAAAGCGGGAGAGTTGTCCGCTTCGCGGCCTGATCAAAAAGAACAACTGGCCACCTTCGCCGGAAACCACATGATCGTGGCGGGGGGGCTCTCTTATTTGCATACCAACAGCGAACTCTCCTGTTTGGATCGCGGGCGGTACATCACGCTTTTTGGTGAAGCCCGCCAACTGATGGGCGAACGCCGGCGGCTGACGGAGGCGGCGAAGAAAGCCACTTCCGAGGAATCGGCGGACTTGCAGGCCGAATTAGACAAGACCAACTCACGGCTCCGCGGCGTGCAGCGCCAAATGGCGGGCTGCGTCCGCTGGAAATCGGCATGCGAAGAACCATTCTCGCTGATCCTGGCGGGCGGCCACTTGATTGCCGGCGGAGACGGTCAAATCGCCGCTTATGATGTGGAGTCGGGAAATCGGTCCTGGACCGCCGAAGTCCACGGTCAAGCGTATGGGCTCGCCGTCGCCGAAGGGCGGCTCTACGCTAGCACGGATGAAGGAGCCATCCATTGCTTCGCTCCAAACCCTTGAAAGCCAACCGGAGCTTTTTTCGACATGCTAGGGAATACGAACGGCCACGCTGCCGGTCAGGGCGTCATGGCTGCGGGCACTCGACAAGTCATCGCCGGCTTCCTGCTCGGGCTACTATACGCTGCTCCGCTGTTCGCGAACGAGGCCGGCGCGCAGGATCCCGCTCCCGTTTGGCACATTCAAGGTCCGATCATTGAGCGGGTTTCTCGTGACACGGCGTGGGTCCGGTGGCAAACGGAACAGCCGTCCATCGGGCATGTCCTCGTCCACTCCGAGAGAGCGGAGGAACGTCGTTTCGAGTCGCCAGACGCCTCGACCCAACACGCCGTCGTAATCGATCAGGTTCCAGAGGAAGGAACTTCCCGAATCCGCGTCCTCGCGAAGATCGGCCAGGATGCGGAGATCGACTCCGGCGAACTGGAGTTCGACGCCATGCTGCATTACGTCGAACCGCCGCTGAAAAGCATGCGCCCGAATCCCTATCCCGACGATGAGAAAACGGTCCGCTATGAGCGGCTCGCGCGGCGGATGCTGGACGCGGCGTGCACTTCGCGAGGCTACTGCCTGGTCCTAGGAAGTGCGGATGGGCGGCTGGCTTATCACTTGGCCCAAGTGTCCGATTTTCAAATTCTGGTCGTCGACCCGGACGCGAATTATGTAGCCACGGCCCGCGCGAAATTGGACGAGGCGGGACTGTATGGCGTGCGCGTCAGTGTTCATCAAGCAAGATTCGACGAACTCCCGTTTGGCGTTTACTTGGCCAACCTCATCGTGTCCGACAGCCTACTCGACGGCGGCGAGTGGCCGGCTGCTCTGGAGGACATTTATCCGGTCCTCCGGCCATCGGGCGGAACTCTGTTTCTCGAAAGTTGGCAATCCGAACCTGCCAAGTTCCAAGATCAGCTCACTTCCTGGATCGGCGAGGTCGATCTCGGCGAAGGGGAATCTCGAATCGAGCAGGATCAGGCGCCGTTCTGGATCCACCGACGTGGCAAGTTGCCAGGCGCGGGGGAATGGACTCACCAATACGGCAGTGCGGACAACTCTTCTTGCAGCCAAGACGAACTGATTCGCGGGCCGATGTCGGTGCTCTGGTGGGGCCGGCCCGGTCCCCGTCCGATGCCGGATCGGGGTCCACGGAATCCCGCCCCCGTCTCCGCCGGTGGAAATCTGTTCGTGCAAGGGAATCGGACGTTATTTGGCCTCGATGCCTACAACGGCACACTGCTGTGGTTCAAGCAAATTCCCACCATGCGGCGGGCCAACATCCCCCGCGATTGCTCGAACATGGTGGTCACCGACGACTATCTGTATTTGGCCCACGATTCGCGCTGCTGGGGATTCGCTGCCCGCACCGGCGAATGGAAACTCAACTTTCGACTTCCGGAATCCTACGATGCCGCCGATTACGAATGGGGCTATCTGGCCACGGTGGGCGATTTGCTTTTGGGAAGCTGTACTCCCCGTGATTCCACGTACCTGGGAGATCAAGGCGAATGGTTCGAGCATTTCGGCGAAGACGACGTCGGGCGAGTCGTGAGCCACGCGATCTTTTGCTCGGATCGCCATACCGGGAAGCCACGTTGGGAATATCAAGGCGGGGCGATTCTGAATTCGACGCTGACCATCGCACACGGGGTAATGTATTTCATCGAGAGCCGTCATCCGGATGCAGTGCAAACCTCCCAGGGCCGATTGCTCGGCGAACCGCTCCAAGAGGAACAATACCTGGTGGCACTCGATTTACGGACCGGCGAGCAGCGGTGGTCCCGCTCTTTCGATTTCAGCGACTGCCAATACATGACCTACTTGGCTCAGGCGGAAGGCGTGGTTTTGGTCACCGGGAGTGACGAGGAGAAGAAGTATCACACGTTCGCCTTCCGGGACGATGATGGCAGCCCCCTCTGGGAAAACCATGAACCGGCCCGCAAACATCACCATAGCGGTCATTTGGCTCATCCGGTGCTCATCGGCAATCGCGTCTATTTGAACAAGCTCACGTACGACCTTTATACGGGAAAAGTGCTGGCCGAGGATGATTTCGATTGGCATGGCTGCGGCGTGATGTCCGCCTCCCGGCACACGATTTTTCATCGCTTTGAATTTCACGGCATGCTGGATCTGCACACCCAAGAACGGACGGAATTCCTCGGCGTCCGGAGCGGCTGCTGGCTTAGCATGATTCCCTCCGGTGGCCTTCTGTTGGCGCCGGAAAGCAGCGCCGGTTGCTCTTGCACGCATGCCTTGCAGACGACGCTGGCGTATGTCCCTCGGCATCTAGACGCTCGGCTGAAATCCCAGAGCGAACCAGGGGCTTCACGCGAAAACTAAAACGAGTGCTTGGAATTGCCGGCGTGTCGTGCCACAATCCGGATCGACTTGCATTTCGAAAAGTCTATTTGGCAACGAGGTCGCTGTGCGAGTACGGGTGGAGTTCACGGCTCAACTACGGCAAGTCGTGGGATGCGCGTCGAAAGAGTACGAACTGCCGTCGGGAGCGACTGTGCAGGATCTTATCAGCGAAATCGAGCAGCGCCACGTCGACGACATGAGCGGCTCACTCTTACTCGAGGAATCAGCAAGACTGAAGCCCTCCATACTGCTTTTCGTCGGAGAACGACAGGTCACGTGGTCGGAAGAGACCCCACTGTCGGACGGTGATGAGGTAACGCTGCTTTCCCCTATCTCGGGCGGCTGAAGCTTCGAGCCGCTCACCTGACGACTTGCATAATAGATCGTTCTGAACCGTTTCCCGCGATCGAAATCGATGGCTCAGCCACTTCCCATACCACGTCGCCCCCTCACCGAGGAAGAATTGGCCACCTATGCCTGGCAAATGTGGGTGCCGGGATTCGGGGAAGCGGAGCAGGAGCGGCTCAAAGGTGCTTCCGTGTTGGTGTCACGGTGCGGCGGCTTGGGTGGCGTGGTCGCCTTCGAATTGGCCGCCGCCGGAATTGGAAGGCTGGTGTTGGCCCATGGGGGTAACGTCAAGCCTAGCGATTTGAACCGCCAACTCTTGATGACTTACGACGATTTGGGAAAACCTCGCTCAGCCGCCGCGGAACGCACGCTGAAGAAATTCAATCCGCGCTTGGAGATACTGGCCGTTTCGGAGAACGTCTCGGACGATAACGCGGTTCGGCTCGTGAGCGAAGCGGATCTGATCGTGGATTGCGCGCCTTTGTTTCCCGAACGTTACGCGCTCAACCGGGAAGCCATGCGGCAGCGGAAACCTCTTGTCGAATGCGCCATGTACGAATTGGAAGCGACGCTCACGACGATCATTCCGGGCGAAACTCCTTGCCTGGAATGCACCTACCCCGAACCACCGTCGACCTGGCGGCGGGAATTCCCCGTCTTCGGTGCCGTATCGGGAACGGTCGCGTGCCTGGGTGCCATGGAAGCAATCAAGGTGCTTTGTGGACTGGGCGAACCCTTGCTGGGAACGCTCATCACGATGGACCTCCGTGATATGCGATTTCGCCGTTTATCCCTCTCGCGCCGCGAGGGATGCTCGCTGTGCGCG
This sequence comes from Pirellulales bacterium, assembly GCA_028289405.1. Lineage (GTDB taxonomy): Bacteria > Planctomycetota > Planctomycetia > Pirellulales > JANQPP01 > JANQPP01. The sequence goes on along the minus strand of JANQPP010000100.1, from coordinate 11,352 downwards.
TCGATCACCGCTTCATGATGACGCTGTTGGACCAGGCAGAGTGGCCGGTGGAAGGCGTTTTCGTTTTTCTTCGGCGGCACTCAAGCGACCGTAACAGGGTGTGAGCGACCAGACATCGTCCGTCGCCCCCGCCTTCCAGCGGCCAAAGGCAAGTTTCGCCACGGTCGCGGCATTGGGTTCCCAAAGCTCCGCGGGTAAAACGTTGGCTTCAGGCGGCGGATCAATACCATGGAGGCCCGGCCCGATGAGTGTTTCGTTTTTTTCGCGCGTGGTTCGCCACGTTACCAGCGGGATGATCTCCAACGGACGCCGTATTTGGAGTTCCTCCGCTTCCCGCCGGTAGGTTGCCGAGTAGACGTCTCCGCGCCCCGCGTCCAGCACGACGGTCACTTCCTTCACATCCGCGGGAGATTGCGCGGCAATCACCGCCATGGTGTCGCAGCCGACGATATTGGCTCCCGCCGCGTAGGCCAGCGTCTTCGCCGTCATGACGCCAATCCGGACCCCCGTGAAAGAGCCCGGACCAACTCCCACGGCGATCAGATCGACATCTCGGGGCTGCCAGCCGGACTGGGAGAACAAGCTTTGTAGCGTGGGGGTAAGGTTGCGCGCGGTGGTTTCTTTCTCGTCCAACCAGACTTCTTGCAGCGCTCGTGGGCCATCGAACAGGGCAATACTCCCTCGTCGCCGCGAAGTCTCCAATGCCAAAATCCGTGCCATTGGTGAAGTTCCTCCGGGAATTGTCCTATATAATTATGAGGCTGCGGCGCCAGGCCCACCGTTTTCGCCGCCTGAGCGATGGAGGCATGAGCAGTGGATCGGTATGACGGCAATGGGCTTAAATGACGTCGTGCAAACGCCTTGACCATATTTCCAGGGCATTCTAGACTCGAAAATCGATGCTCGGCAAGCAAGGCGTTGGTCGAACAAAACGGTTGTAAGAGTCATGCCTTTCGTAATGAAGGTTGCCGCGTGAAGCGTGCATTAATCAGCGATATTCACAGTAATCTGGAGGGCCTGGAAGCGGCTTTGGAAGATATCCGCTCCCAAGACATCTCCGAGATTTACTGTCTGGGCGATATTATTGGCTATGGGCCCAACCCGCGTGAATGCATCGATTTGGTGATGGAATGCGACATCTGCATTCTAGGCAATCACGATTTGGGGGCCCTGTTCGATCCGGAGGGATTCAACAAGGGAGCTGAACAGGCCATCTTTTGGACTCGGGAACAGCTCGAAAGTAGCCGCGGAGACCCGCAAAAAAACGCGGCCCGCTGGGACTTTTTGGGGGAACTTCCTCGTAATCGTCGCGAGGACGGCTTGCTTTTCGTGCATGGTTCGGCCCGGAATCCCATCAACGAGTATGTGTTTCCCGAGGACGTTTATAACCAGCGGAAGATGGAAAGCATCTTCGCCCTGATCGAGAAATACTGTTTCCAGGGGCACACGCACGTTCCAGGCGTCTTCACCGAACAGATGTCCTTTTTTAGCCCCGAGGATATCAATTATCGGTATTCGTTGACGAATGAAAAGATAATGGTCAACGTGGGTTCGGTGGGGCAGCCCCGGGACGGCGACTGGCGTTCGTGCTATGTCATCTTGCACGATGATTCCTTGGAATTTCGTCGGCTCGAATATTCGGTCGAGGAGACGGTGGAGAAGATTTACGGCATACCTGAACTCGACAATTTCCTCGCCGACCGGTTGCGGGAGGGGCGGTAAACGCTTTGTCGGAAGCGGTGGATAAAGTTTGCCCGCCCCGAAGAGGCTGGCCAATCCCTTTGGAGCCTCTCTGGTTTTCCTCGTCGAAAAAGAGTTCCCGTGAGGCGCGATTGACGAAGCGGGTCGGGAACGCCATGTTGAGCGCTGCTCTTTGTGCGTGCCACACGGGGCGTTGAGCGTTCTTCCGCTGAAGTTCATGCGGGTTCCCGTGGCGTGGAAGCCGCTCCATATAACTCAAACGCGCGGTTGGGCGGCAGGCGATTTCCACTGGTCCTTTGCCGCTCCTCAGATTCAAAGGATTCCTCGTGGTGGAAAAGCGATTCGTCGTCTTCGTGTTCCTCTCCATGGCCATTTTGGTGGGGCACGCCTATGTCATGTCGATTCTGCATCCGCCGGAACGAGATGCCGAGCCGCAGGTCGGCGAGGTGGCGGACGAGCAAAACGAAGTCGTGCCAGGACCAGCGACCGAGAAAGACCAAGCTGAACCACAGTTGGCACAGGACGACGAACAAAACCCTGCCGAGCCTAGGGAGCAACCGGAGGAGGACACGACCGAGGCGGCGCAGAGGTGGGTGGCTCTTGGATCCGCGGAGGAAGACTCTGCTTTCCCGTTGTTGGTCTATATCAACAGCCAAGGGGCTGCCTTGGAACGGGCCGTGATGAGCAGCCACCGCTATCGTGAATTGGATGACCGCAGCGGTTATCTCGGCTATTTGGCCCTAGAGGAACGGCCCGAACTGGACGCCTGTGAGATTCGAGTCGTCGGGCCCGGAACGCCCGCCGCGAAAGCGGGCTTGCAAGTGGGAGACTTGCTCCTTTCATTCGACGGGGAGCCGGTCGTCCAGGCGGACACGTTTCTTGCATGGCTCCAAGAAACCACGCGGCCCGGACAAACGCTGACGTGCCGTTACCGTCGCGGCGACGATGAAAGTGAAACGCAAGTCACCCTCACCCGCCGTCCCTTGGAAGTCATTCGCCCCGAATGGAACACGCTCCGCTCGCGAGGAGTTCCCTCCACGCAGAACGATCCACTCTCCTTGCTGATGACGCTCGCTTCCGTGGATGGCAAGGAAATCGGTGATGAGCCGGATAACCCGGTGACCACTCACTTGCGGAACGGCCAATGGGAACTGATTCGCGCTGACGAGAATTCCGCCGAATTTGCCATCTCCGTCCCCGAGTATCAACTTCGACTGGTGAAGCGATTCCGTTTGGAATCGGCGTCCTCGGCGGATGTGCCGGACGAAGAGAAACCTTATCACCTTCGTTTGGAGTTGGAGGTGATCAACCAGGGGAATGCCGCCCGGACCCTGGCGTACAATCTGGCGGGTCCGAATGGCCTACCCACCGAAGGGTTTTGGTATGCCCACAAAATCAGTCGAAATTGGGGGACGGCCGGACTGCGGGACGTGGCGTTGAACTTCGAAAGTGGTTCACCGATGCTGTTCACCCGCGCGTCGATCGTGGACGAACAGACCAGTGGCGAAAGCACGACCTGGCGCGACGTGGCCGTGGAATACATCGGCGTGGACGCCCAGTATTTCTCCGCGGCACTGATCCCACTGATGGAAGGGGACTCCGGCGAGTTACTACCGCAGCCACGAGAATTCGCCACCGTCCGGCCCGTTCTTGTGGGCAATTTACCGACGGATCCCGATCGCGCCATGCTAGCCAATGTGTCATTCCAGATGACCAGCCAAACCGCGAAGCTCGAGCCGGGCGAGCGGATTTTGCACCCCTTTCAGTTCTTCTTGGGACCCAAAAAGCCCGAGTTGTTGGACAACTACGGACCTCCTTCCGGTCGGCTATCTAGTCTCTTGTACTACGGTTGGTTTAGCTGGGCGGCCCGGCCGATGCTCAAGATATTGCACTTCTTTTACGCGATCGTGGGCAATTACGGCATCGCGATTGTGATGCTTACCGTGCTGGTGCGGAGTTGCCTATTTCCATTGAGCTACAAGCAAGCCATCTCCACGCGCAAAATGCAGGAGTTGCAGCCGGAAATCAAACGGATTGCTGAAAAGTACAAAAAGAACGTCGAACAAAGAACCAAGGCGCAACAGGAGCTCTTCCGCAAACACAATTACAATCCGCTCGGCGGCTGCCTATTGATGTTCGTCCAGCTCCCCATTTTGATCGGGCTGTACCGTTCCTTGATGGTGGACGTGGAACTGCGTCAGGCACCCCTGATCAGCGACGCGATCCGTTGGTGTTCGAATCTTTCCGCGCCGGACATGCTCTTTTTTTGGGGAGACTGGCCCCCTCGGATGCTCTTTGGTCCACTCGGCTGGCTCGGGCCGTACTTCAACGTCTTGCCGCTCGTGACGTGCGGTCTGTTCTTGCTGCAAACGAAAATGTTCATGCCGCCGCCTGTGGATGAACAAGCCGAAATTCAACAGAAAATGATGAAGTTCATGACATTGTTCATGGGCGTGCTCTTTTTCAAGGTGGCCAGTGGATTGTGCATCTATTTCACGGCATCCAGCTTATGGGGAATCGCCGAACGCCGGCTGCTTCCCAAGCCGCAGAATGCCACCGCGGCGAATACCTCTCCGCCGGCGAAATCCTCTCCCGCGAAGGCACGAAAACCCGCACCGGCCAAAGCCGGATCTCGCGGTCGCAAAAAATAGAGGATCCACGTCTTGCGGTCCTAGGCCATTGTTCGCCGACTCATGAATTACCATGCCGACGACACCATCGCGGCCATCGCCTCCTCCATGCAAGGCGGAGCCCGGGGAATCGTCCGAATCAGTGGACCGCTTGCCATGGAATGCTTGCTTCCCCTCTTTCACGCCGCGGAGCCAGTTTCCCTCCAGCATTTGACCGCCGCGCGGCGAATACCCGGGGATTTGGAGATGCCTGGCGAGTTGAGCCGCGTTCCCTGCGAGCTGTTCGTGTGGCCCGATCCCCGTAGCTATACCCGCCAGCCGAGCATTGAAATCCATACCTACGGCGCGCGGCCCGTGTTGGACGCGATCTTACACGCGGTTCTCGACCAGAACGCCCGCTTGGCTGAACCGGGCGAATTCACGCTCCGTGCCTTTCTAGCGGGACGCATCGACCTGACCCAAGCGGAAGCCGTGCTGGGCGTGATCGAGGCACGGGATCAGGCCGAATTAAAACAGGCCCTCACTCAGCTTGCTGGGGGGCTCGGTCGAAAGTTTCACCAAATTCGCGATCGGCTGCTAAATCTGTTGGCGGATGTGGAGGCGTCGCTCGACTTCACCGATGAGGATCTGGTGTTCCGCCAGCCGGAAGAGGTTTTGCGTGAACTCGACACCGCCGAACAGGACCTGCGAACCCTGGGAAAAACCGTGGTGGAACGCGGCACGGGCGATGACCTGCCGCGTGTGGTGCTCTTTGGTTCGGCCAACGTGGGCAAAAGCAGCCTATTCAATCTGCTCACGAATTGGCGGCACGCCATCGTGGCGGACGAATCGGGAACGACCCGCGACTGGCTTAGCGAGGTGGTGGATTTTGCCATCCCCGCGGCATCGGGAAAGGCCTGGAAAATCCGCCTGATCGATACGGCGGGGTGGTCGGCCATGGGAGGAATCGATGAAATTGGAGAGGCCGCCCAAGGAGCGATGCTCCGCGAGGTCGAACGGGCCGATCTTCGCTTGCTCTGCCTCGATCGGTCACGTCCGCTGAACCCTTGGGAAATCTCCACGCTAGAGAGTACGGATGAGGCTAGAAACCTTGTGGGAACAAAAGCGGATCTACCTCCGGGCCGCGCCGAGGTCGCCGGTGAAATCCCTGTCTCCGCGGACACTAGCGAGGGCATCCAACGGCTTCGCTCAGCCATCGTTGAGCATCTGGCGCGGTCCCGTGAAAGGAATCCCCCGAGCGTTGCCTCGACCGCCGCGCGTTGCGGCGAGAGCTTGCAAGCCACACTGCGATCAATCAGCACGGCGCGGACACTTGTCCAATCGAGAGGAAGCGAAGAACTGCTCGCCGCGGAATTGAGGCAAGCCCTCGACGGGCTGGGGCGAATCGTGGGCGCCGTCTACACCGACGACATTCTCGATCGCGTCTTCAGTCGATTCTGCATCGGAAAATGAATCTGTCGAAAGAGATCAGTAGAGCACCTCACATTGCGGCAACGCGGCTTTCAGTTTGGCCATGCCTTGCGCCGTGATGCTCGTGGCATGCACGCAGAGCCTCTCGAGTGAGCTCATCCGGGCAAAATGTTCCACCGCGCCGTCGGTAATGTTCGGGCTGTCGATCATCAGCGTCCGCAGACGCGTCAGCCCGCTGAGGGCGGCGATGCCCTCGTTGGTCGCGCTCGTGTTATACAGGATCAAGTACTCCAGGTTACGACAGCTAGCCAAATACGCCAGTCCCGCATCCGTCACGGGAGCATCCTCTACGAAACGCTGGTAACTTCCGTTCAGGTAATGTCCCTGGTTTCGGTGCTCATCGGGCACGAACACGAACGTGCCGACGGTGGATCCCGCCCATGCGTGATTCGTTGAAAGGTTTTGCAAGCTCGGTAGCCCTCCGATAGCCACCAGATGGTCGTCGCGCAGCATCGACCATCGAGCACTGATGCTGCGAATTGACGTGAAGTATTCATCTCCCAGTCGTTCCCGCAGCCAGTCCGGCCCAAGTGGCTCCGCATTCTGTACACGCTTGCCGTCGCGATCGTATTCATAACTGTAGTGCATCCACCCTTCAGCATTTTCCACGGCCAAGCGGGCACGCCGCTGCACGCGTGCATGGTTCGTCCACCAGCCGAGCATGACACAACAGCCGACGGTCAACAGCAAGAGCCCTCGCAGGCTATACCGCCAAAAGCGTGGAATTTTCATGTGACTTATCCGAGATGCCCGCTGCGAAGCGACGACAGAACAATTTTGATAACCGAATACGACGAAACCGCGTGCAGCATCGTGGCTGTTAACCAATTTTGACCGTCGCGAATTCTTCCGACAATAGATCTTGTGAGCGTGGTGTGTGTCCACCGAGACGAAGGCTTTATCGGTAGCCAAAGGACCACCGTTGGAAACTCAATTCTAACGCTCCCGACCCCTTCTTTTCCCCACGGAGTTGCCCGCACGCGAACCCTTTCAGAATCGTTCGCCAGACGTCAGCGCAACATGTTTCCTGGAAGCGGGTTGCGAAAACGCGTGCGTGACGGCTGCCAATTGTGAAGACACGTCCCCCCCGGTATATTGGAGGGCTTATCGCGGTGCCCTGAAACGGTCCGAGCCGGGCACAAGCGGTGAGCAATGCCGGACCGCGAACGGGACCATCACGGACGCCGAAAGGATCAGATTTGGCAGACGAAACTTCGCAAGAGAACGGCGGGTCCGCCGAGGATGGCGGTGATGTCTTGGGTCGGCTCCTCAACCTTCCGATCGAGGAAGAGTTGAAAGAGAGCTACATGACATACGCCATGAGCGTGATCATCAGCCGTGCGCTCCCCGATGTCCGCGATGGGCTCAAGCCGTCTCAGCGGCGGATCCTGGTCGCCATGGATGACCTCAACCTGGGACCCTCCGCTAGCCGCGTGAAATGTGCCAAGATCGCTGGCGACACCAGCGGTAACTATCACCCGCACGGCGAGGCCGTCATCTATCCGACCCTGGTCCGCATGGCGCAAGAGTGGAACATGCGGCAGGTCCTGATCGACAAGCAGGGGAATTTCGGTTCGATCGCCGGGCTTCCTCCCGCCGCGATGCGGTACACCGAAGCCCGCATGTCCGCCGCCGCGGCCATGATGCTGGACGACCTGCAGCTCGATACCGTGGACTTCGTGCCGACGTATGACGAGCGGCGCACGGAGCCGTCGGTGCTTCCTTCGCGGTTTCCCAATCTGCTCGTCAATGGCGGAAACGGCATCGCGGTCGGCATGGCGACCTCTATTCCTCCACACAACCTGAACGAGGTCTGCAACGCGATCATTAAAGTCCTGGATGAGCCGGATGTCTCGATCGACGAAATCTTGGAAGTCTTGCCGGGCCCCGATTTTCCCACCGGCGGGATCATCTGCGGACGCAGTGGCATTCGCCGCGGTTATTACACGGGCAGAAGCACCGTCGTGGTCCGGGCACGGGCCACGATCGAGGAAGATTCCAAGGGACGTTCGCGAATCATCGTGCATGAAATCCCCTACCAGCAGGCGCGGGACCGCATCGAGGAACGGATCGCGGACCTGGTGACCGAAGGCCGTGTGAAGGGCATCTCGGGTATCCGCAACGAAAGCGATCTCAAAGAGCCAGTACGGCTGGTTTTGGAGCTAAAACGGGACGCCGATCCCGACATCGTCCTGAACCAGCTTTACCAATTTTCTCCGCTGCAGGACACGTTTTCGCTGATCTTTTTGGCCCTGGTAGACGGCAAGCCCCGGGTGCTGAACATCAAGGAACTTCTCCAAGAGTTCATCCGCCACCGGTTCACGGTTATCACGCGCCGGACGCAATTCTTGCTGGCGAAGGCCCGGCAGCGGCGGCATACCGTCGAGGGGTTGCTGCTAGCGCATGCGAACATCGACGAAGTCATCCGCATCATCCGCTCCTCGAAGACGCAAGCGGAGGCCAAAGAGCGGTTGATGGGGTTGGAATGCCCATCCGCCCTGATCCGCCGCGCACTGGGGGACGAAGGTTTCGCCGCCTTTGAAGCGGAGCGGGGGACCAGCGAAAACTACACGCTGACCGCCGTGCAATCCGATGCGATTCTACGCATGACCTTAGGGCAGCTCGTCAACCTGGAACAGGAAAAGCTGGTCCAAGAATTCGAGAAACTCCTCACGGACATCGCGCACCATCTGCGGATCCTGGGGGATGATCAGCTTGTCCGCGATATCATTCGTGATGAAACCCGCGAGCTGCAAAAGAAATTTGGGCAGGAGCGGCGAACCGAAATCACCGGAGAAGAGATCGGCTCGATCGATATCGAGGATCTGATCACCGAGGAGATGATGGTGGTCACCATCAGCCATGAAGGCTTTATCAAACGCACGCCCACGAGCACCTATCGGGCTCAGCGGCGGGGGGGTAAGGGGCTCAAAGGTGCCAAAACCGAGGAAGAAGACCCCATCGAGCATTTGTTCGTCGCCAGCACGCACGACTATCTGTTGTTTTTCACGAACTTCGGCAAGGTGTATTGGCAGAAAGTGTACGGCATTCCCCAATTGTCCCGAGAAAGCCGGGGCCGTGCGGTGGTGAATTTGTTGCAATTCGATGAAGGAGAAAAAATCGCCGATTGTCGAGCTGTCCGCGACTTTCATGAAGACCATTATCTCCTGATGGCGACACGTCGCGGCTTGGTGAAAAAGACCGCCTTGAAAGCCTATGGCCGGCCGATGAAAGGGGGCATCATCGCCATCAAACTCAAGGATGACGACGAGCTCATGGACGTGGTCGTCACTCAGGCTGGGGACGAAGTGATCCTCTCCACCGCCAAGGGCATGGCAATCCGCTTCAACGAAGCGGACGCACGTCCCATGGGCCGCAACACCAGCGGAGTCAAGGGAATATCGCTCACCAAGGGAGACCAGTTGGTCAGCATGGTCGTGACCGATCCCGATGCCACACTGCTCACTGCCTGCGAGCATGGCTATGGTAAACGTACGCCCTTCGGGCCCCCCGGCACCCAAACCGAAGCCGAAGTGGAGGAGCCCGTCGACGAGGAAGATTTGTCGGCTGACGCGACGGCGGAAGAGGAAAATGGAACCGAGGACGAAGCGGAGATTTCTTCGGGCCAACGCTACCGGACCCAGCGACGTGGCGGCAAGGGTATCCGCGACATCAAAACGACGTCACGAAATGGCAACGTGGTCAGTGCCGTCAGGGTCCGCGACGAGGACGAAGTGCTGATGATTTCGGCCCGAGGAAAAATCCAGCGGGTCTCCGCGCACGAAATCAGCATCGTGGGACGGAACACCCAAGGCGTGAGGATCATGAGCTTGGACGAGGGGGACTCGCTCGCGGCCATCGTCCGCGTGCCGGCGGAGAATGATGCCGAGGAATTGCCTCCCCCTTCTGAAGAGGATGCGCCTTCCGAAGCTTCGGACGAATAAAGGGCAACTCGCTGGCCAAGATAATTGTGAAACGCGAACATTCAATTCGCTCTGCCATCCATGGCTCCCATGTGTTTCCCTGGCGCGTGCCAAAAACATCACGGAACGCACGGCGGTGATTCATGTCGCGAATCGCGCTCATCACGGGTATTACCGGCCAGGACGGATCGTATCTGGCCGACCTGCTGCTGAAGCAGGGCTACGAGGTCCATGGCACGTCGCGACGGGCGGAAGGAGCCCAATGCCTCCACTTTCCGCATCTTCGAGATCGAGTGCGCATGCACCAACTCGACCTCCGCGATGAATCGCGGTTGACCGCATTGCTCCAGGACATTCAGCCCACGGAAATCTATCACCTCGCGGCGGAAACGTTCGTGCCAGAGAGTTGGGTTCGTCCCGTGGAATCTTCGGACATCACGGCACTGGGCACCGCTCGGCTGCTTGAAGCGGCTCGCCAGGCAAACCCGTCCATACGTGTCTTTCAGGCCAATTCGAGCCACATTTTCGGCCAACCGGAACATGCTCCCCAAAATGAAGACACGCCGCTGTCGCCGCGCAGCCCCTACGCGGCCGCCAAGGCATATGCCCACTGGATGGTGCGCTGCTACCGCGAACATCACGGAATGTTTGCGTGCAGTGGCATCCTGTACAACCACGAATCGCCCTGGAGGGGCGCATCGTTCGTAAGCCGCAAAATTAGCCTCGCTGCCGCCAAAATAAAGTTAGGACAACAGGACAAACTCGAACTGGCCAACCTCGATTCCAGACGTGATTGGGGATTTGCGGGTGATTACGTACAGGCCATGTGGCTGACACTGCAACACGCTGAGCCGCATGACTTCGTGATTGCCACGGGAATTCAACATAGCGTAAGGGAAATGGCCCAGATCGCCTTTGAGACCGTGGGACTCAATGCCAGCGAAAACGTGGTGGTCCGTGAAAATCCCGCGCTGCGGGACCAAACGGCGAATATGGTGGGGGACGCCAGCCGAGCCCGTGAAATGTTGGGGTGGGCTCCCACTGTCAATTTCATGGAATTGATGCAAATGATGGTGCGAGCCGATCTGGAGCGATTAAGCGGTGCGGAAGCTATGATGTAGATATCGGAAGTTCTGCTTCCGAAACCTCTTAGCGTCCTTTTTTGATGACTGAAGGGCATGAGGGGACGCACTTGATCGCTGGCCGTGGGGCGATTCGTAAGCTAGATCATAATTACTCCTCCTAAATCAGTACGCACTCTATTCGACGGGAATTCGGCATGAAGATCGCCGTGGTTGGTACCGGATATGTCGGTTTGGTTACCGGCACCTGTTTTGCTGAAACTGGCAATGACGTCATCTGCATCGATATCGATGCAGAAAAAATTCGGCGCCTGCGGCAAGGTGAAATCCCCATTTACGAACCGGGGCTGACTGAGTTGGTCCTACGTAACAGCGAAATGGGCCGGCTGAGCTTCACGACCGACCTGGGCGAAGGGGTACGGGCGGCGCGGCTGATTTTTTTGGCGGTTGGCACCCCTCCTTCGGAAGACGGCGCGGCGGATTTGTCGGCGTTGTGGTCGGTGGTCGATTCCATTGCCCCGCACTTGGCGCCCAACGCCATCGTGA
>JANQPP010000015.1 GCA_028289405.1 Pirellulales bacterium | reverse complement strand
CCACGGCTGGTCGGTGAACACGGTTTTGTGACGCACCAGGTCTTCCAGGAATTGCGGCTTCGGGGACTTCGCCGCGATGCGGGGCGTCCGGCGGGGTCGGCCCTGTCCGCCCTTGCGATACGCTCGCGTGGTGACCGACGGCTCCTCGGTCCAGGCCACGAACCGGCAGTGCGTTTCCCCCACGAAAGACTGCCCGCGATCATGCAGGCCCCGCAGAAACGCGGGCTTGGCGCCGTACCATTCGTCGAACGTCAGCCACGTGAAGGTCACGCCGTTGGCCCGCGCCCGGTCGTACACTTCCAGGGCAATCTCGGACTTTGGCCGATACACCATGTCGTCGGAGATCCCAGCTTCCCGGCAACGATCGCGGTCTTTGGATCAGCTTTCGGGGAGGAACAGTTCCCCGTCCAGCAGGCAGTGGAAATCGTCAGCCGCGTACGCCAGATGCACCGTCACGATCCCGTTGTCCTGCTTCCCGCTGCAGCCGAGATACTGTCTCTGCACGCCGGGCGTCTTGACCCCCTTCTTGTCATCGCTGGTTTCGTCGATGATGCCGATTGAGTGTTCGTGAGCGTGCTCGCCCGCCACGATCTGTTGCAGCCGGTCCCGCATCGGGGGACCAGTTCAGGTTATGCGGCGAGGGGCGAGGCTTGGGGACGTTGGACGAAGGGATATCCGGGACGTCGGGAAAGGTAATCGTCCAGTCGGTGATCCTCGCTGAGGGCGGCGGCCCGGAGGTGGAGGATGGCTTCGGCGCCAGCCGGGTCATCCCAGAACATCTCGGTTCCTTTCACGCGATGGTTGATCTGCTTGATCAGCGATTCCATGGGAGCGCTGGTCACGGGGAGCCGCAGGCGGCGATAGCGCGGGTAATCCATACGGGCGTAGTTGTTGCTCAAATACCTGACGGCATCAGCAAGCGGCCGGTGTGGGTCGTCCTCGGCCAGTGGTATTTCCAGGTCGAGCCCTCGCTGCTGGGCCACGCCGCAGAGTTCCTGGATGACGGACTCGACGTGGCCTTGCCAGCACCACGTGATCAGACGCACGTGCCTACTCCAAGCTTCCGCTTCACCGGCGGCGATCGCGCTGGCCGCGGCGAAGACATATTCAATGGCGTGGATGAAATCGAGAATGGGCACGAACGCGCAAAAGTACTTTCTCCAAATCGACCAGTTCCAAGCCAGGCCATCTCCGAGGAAGGCACGCCAGGGGGCCTCGTGGAAACGCCGTCGCCGGGCCTCCCGCTGCATCATCGGGCCGAATGCCTCGGAAGACGCCATGCTGCTCACGGCGGTCCGCAGCACGCGCCGCGGACCTTCATACCTCACCAATTCCGATGTTTCGTCTGTGCTTTCCGCTGGGCAACTCGCAACGTCGGGGACCGGTTTTTCCGCGATTTTCGCCACGTGGCTGGCCGTGCGGAACGAGGTCGGGAGGTCCGGACACGGATCGGCCTCGCCAGAAGACCCGGCCTTGCGAACCATCCGCTCGAAGGAGGCATTCTTCGTTTCCCGCCAACCGCTCTCTCCGGATAAACGAACACTACGACCGTGACCAGATCGGCGGGTACGGATCCGGCCACGGTCACAGGAAACGATGGCCACTTCCGGCACGACGACTTCTTTCCCGTCGACGCGTTCGGCTCGTTGTGCGAGGGCCGCCAACTCGACACCGGTCTGTTTCGCTAATCGTCGAATCGTGCTGCGGGGGACCTTCTGGCCGAGGACGCGCTCGGTGGTCACCTCCGCCCTCTGAAACGAACGGATTTCCGAGGCCAGATGCACGACCGCCCGTGTCAGTTCCGGCGTGACTTCGCGGCTATCGAGCCCCAGAGCTTCTCGCTGAGGGAAAAAAAGACCGTCGGCACGACGGGCAAGAGGCCACCGACTCGCGGATTTCTGTAGGACCATCCACCGACGTGATCGTCCGATTTTGATACTCCACCCGGCAGAAGCCGCCGCAATCAGGGCAGGGGGTTTTGCTCCCAGCCGAATACGCCACCTGCAGCATCCTCTCCCGCTGGATCGCTTGACTGAGCCAGCGTCCCCATTGGTGGGCCGAACACTCGATCTGGCTGTAGTGCGGAACGTCATCCGATTCACCACGATCCAACTCCGCCTTCACCGTGGCCAATTCCCGCAACAGCGACTCCATCCGTGCTTCCCAAGCAGCCCGCTCGCCATCCATGACAAACCTCCCGCGAATACAAAAATTTGCCAAGCCGTCCAGGGCCACCGCATCTTAACCCAAAACACTCAAAACCTCCGATTGACATCTTCTCAGAACAACCCCTCGAACGAAATGCTGACCTGCACCCGTGTGAGAGCGTGTCCAATAACTGCTATGGGAATCCGAGGGTGAGTTCGTTATGTTGCTCGCATGAGCAGGATGCCTGATGCAATCATAAGCACATTGGCCTTATATGTAATTTTGATTTTTGCAAAAAAATAGCAG
>JANQPP010000011.1 GCA_028289405.1 Pirellulales bacterium | reverse complement strand
AAGCTGAAAGCCCCGCATTCGGCCCTCGTTCTGTTGCGGCATCTCGGAATGGATCACCCCACGGCCTGCCGTCATCCACTGCACGCCACCCTCGGTGAGCTCGCCGACATTCCCCATATGGTCCTCGTGGCGCATATGCCCGTCCAACATATAGGTAACCGTTTCGAAGCCGCGATGGGGATGGGGTGGAAAACCCGCGATGTAGTCGTCGGGATTCTCGGTACCGAATTCGTCAAGCATCAAAAAGGGATCGAGCCTCAAACCAGGCCCCGCGCCCAGGCTCCGCCGTAGCTTCACACCGGCGCCGTCTGAGGTGGCAACGCTCGGAATGACGTGGCTCAGCTTTCGCGTTTTCATGTCTGCCTCCTTCTCTACTGTTCCGGTCCTAAGCAGCGAGCGCGTCGAGCGATTTGATCTGTCGACGCGCGTCGGCGATTGCTTCGTTTAGCTGTTCTGCGCCCATGGCCGTGCCCTCCGCGTAAACGACATCAACATCCGCGATGCCGAGAAAATTCAGAAAGCCAATCACGTAGGGCGTTTGTGTATCCGTCCCGTTATCGCGATAGCGTCCGCCGCGGGTTTGTACCAGAACAGCCCGCTTTCCCTTCAGCAGCCCCTCGGGCCCCGCTTCCGTGTAGCGAAATGTCACGCCGGCCCGCGCGACTTGATCGAAGTAGGCCTTCAATACGGACGGGATGGAAAAGTTGTGCATTGGCAAACCCAGGACGACGACGTCGGCAGCCTTTAGCTCGGCAATCAACTCGTCCGAGTAGCCAACGGCTTCACGCTGCTGGGGCGTGCGCGCGTCCGGAGAGAGGCCAAAGGCCGCAAAGGTAGCTGCGTCGATATGGGGCACGGGCTCCGCCGCGAGATCCCGGACATGGACTTCTCCGCCCGGATGGCGCGCCTTCCAACGGGCCGCATATTCCGAGGCCAATACGGATGAGAGTCCATCGGACCCATTGAGGCTGGTATTGATCTGAAGTAGGGATTTCATTGATTGGTCTCCGGTCGGTGGTTGTGACTGGCGTCCATTTGACCCGCTATCCATTCGATGATAAATAGCAATTTCTCGCTATTTCCTATCTATTTTTTCGATATTGAAAGCCCATCGAGTGAGTTTGGAGCAGTGGCGCACCCTGGTAACCGTCGTGGATGCCGGAGGCTATGCCGCTGCTGCGGAAGCACTGAACAAGAGCCAGTCGACCGTGACCTATGCGGTAAAACGGCTGGAATCCGTACTCGGGGTTCGGGCCTTCGAAATCGAGGGTCGCCGCGCCGTACTGACACCGGCCGGGACGTTGCTCTACCGGCGCGCGCTGGGCCTCATCGACGATGCCGCGAGGCTGGAGACGACGGCCCGATCGCTGTCCGTGGGCTGGGAAGCCCAGCTTGGCATCACCGTAGAGGTGATCTTCCCCACATTACTGCTCCTCTCCTGCCTCGAGAAGTTTGGCCGGCAAAGTCCGCAGACCCGGATCGAAGCCTACGAATCGGTTATGGCCGGCGCTCAGGAGGACTTACTTTCTGGCAAGGCAGAAATCGGAATTACCCCAAACGTTCCAACGGGATTCGTGGGAGATCCCATTATGCGACTTCGCTTCATTCCCGTTGCTCATCCCGAGCACGCTCTGCACCAGCTGGGACGCCAACTGACGGTGCGCGACCTGCGCAGAGAACGGCAGCTCCTGGTCCGTGAGACGGGTGCCACCCGGGATACGCCGGCAAGCCTCGAAGGGGAACAGCGTTGGACGGTTAGCACCATGGCAACTTCCATTGGAGCCGCCTGCCGCGGCTACGGCTACGCGTGGTTTCCGGAAGACAAGATTCGCAACGAGCTCCGAGAAGGTTCCTTGAAACCGCTCCCGATGGAATCCGGGCGCGAGCGATTCTTGACCATTTATCTCGTACTCGCGGACGCGGAGAATCCCGGGCCAGGGGTCAAA
>JANQPP010000007.1 GCA_028289405.1 Pirellulales bacterium | reverse complement strand
GAACCACCATTTCTTCGCGTCGATGGCTGCTGCCCCTGTCGCCAGGATGCGGTGGTAAGCGATCCGGCTGTCATGCACGTCAAAATTCCCCAGCGGGCTGGGCGAATTCGTGGTCGTGGTTGAACCGCTGGCGGTGACTAAAACCTCCGTGGCGTGGAAGACGCGATGCGCCGCGTGCCGATACGCCGGCATGACGAGCACCGTGTTGGGCGTTACCAGCACCGGCTCGCCCGTGTTGGGGTCCACCATTTCCGCGAGCAATTGTTCCGCCGCGTCGATATTGGTCCAATCCACAATCTCATTGCTCGCCAGCACGTTGATCCAAGGAGACGTTGTTTGATACGTGTCGTAGCTCGTGCCCCGCCAATTGAAGTTGTTCGTGGCGCCGATCACCACGTCCATGATCCGCTTCTCCTTATCCAAGCCGAGGATCTCTCCCACTTCGGAAGCCCGTGCCAGGATCAGATTCGTGCGGTCGAAGAAGATGGCTTCCCGGGTCACCGGCACGATGAAGCCGTGCTTGGTGGTCGAGGGCGTTTCGATGAAATCCTCGCCAAAGCCGAGGCTAGGATACGGCATGCCAGGCGCGATCGCGGTATCCTCGGTCGCCACCCGCGTGATCCCCGGAATCTTCTCGCCGTCCAGGCGCGTGGGGACCGTGTCCACCAGTCGCGAAGCCACGAACGCTTCTTGCGTATAGGACTCCATGATTTTGGAGAAGATGAGCTGGCCCGTGATGTTGGAAAACGCCGTGACGTCCACGCCGTCCGCCGCTTCTAGCAGGCTCACCGTCCCCGCGCGGCGTGGATCGAGTTCCCGCACCCATTGCGTGCCGTCCGGGATCAACGCTTCGGCGAGTTCTCGAATGCTGAAGTCATAAGGCCGCAGGTCGCCTCGGCGGAGCGCTTCGGACAAGTGCGCCACGGTCTTTCGCGAGCCATCCAACTCATAGCGACGTTTCAGTTCACGATATCGAATGGTAGGCACGTGGCCCTCCTCTCTCGAAGTTTGTCAGGTAATGGGCGCCTTGTAGCCCCTCAATCTTTGGGCGATGGACCGCCGATACGTAAAACCGATGCTGCGGCCCGGTCGCGTTGTAATCTGACTTACGCCACCGCTTGAGGGCCGTCTTTCAAGATCGTGCTGTGGATATCGACCAGAATGTGGGTTGCCGCAATCGGTGCTCGCCGGGCCACGCGGCCCAATGCGAGTTGCGGAGAACCCGCATCGACGGCAACCACCGATTGGGGAGCGAGTGCCGTGCCGTCGGCGCTCGTGCCGACGCGGTCGCCCAATTCAAAAGTCGCACTGGCGCAATCGAACTCAAACACTCCGCTGGTGGCGATGCGGATTTCGGCATCATCTCCCACTCGGCTCCGCTGCATGGCGACGCCCACGAAGCCGTCGTGCAGGATTTCCTGTGCGGCGGCCAATGTGGCCGGCCCAGCGCCTCCGATATCATTAATCTGCGACGCGGGTAACGCGGCACCGCTGCTTAGATACACCACGTCGCCAATCTCGATATTCGTGGCCGAAGCCACCGGCAAGGTCACTGGATTCGTCTCGCCGTAGCGCCAGCGCATTTTGTCGGCCATATCTGTCCTCTTCTGGTTTACTTAAGTTGATATTTGAACGATGCATGTTTGTTGATATTTGTTGTGTTCTTAGTAACAGAGGCTTTTAACAAATCCTTCGACATCTCCTTCAATCTGGTAGCCCTCCAGCACGGCCTGTTGCTCTCGTGATTGGCAAGGCGTGCATGAGGTTTTCCCAAATTCGTTCACTAGCCGGGCGCGTTCCTCCACCAATTGCCGCCGTGCTTTATCCGTGCTGGCTTGTAACAAAGACTCCACAAACAGCGGGCTTACGATCCGTTGCTCCGCCGGCTTTTGCGTATCCAGATCGGGCAACTGGAACTCTCGCAGCAGCGTTCGAATCTGTTCCCGTTGCCGCTGCAATCCTTCGGAGACGCGGAACTCATCCAGCTCCCGCTCCAGCCGCGCGATTTCTTCGCGACAGGGCCCGAGCAACTCTTCGACCAACTCGGGCCGATGCTCACGCAGCCAATCAGCCGTGACGTCCATCGCGGCAGGGGGTGCTTCCGTCCTCTGCTCTTGCTCGAAAAGCCCCTGCGTGCTGGCCGGATCGGCCACCAAATCGACGCTGTGCACCTTCACGATCTCTTCCACAATCAAGTCGTTGCCCTCCCGGGCAACCACGGCCTCGACGTTGTGCGAAAATCCCAGATTCTCCGGAGCATGCTCGGCGTCCCAGGACAATTGCTCTGCTAAAGCATGTTTGGGATTGAAGTGAAAATCGCCGAACAGACCTTCATTTTCCCGGATGGAGACCTGTCGAATGGAACCGATGCGGTCCTGATAACCGCGCGGCATCTGTGCGCTTCCCTCCGCATGATTGATATTGACCTTAGCCCCTTCATAAAGATGAACCGCCTGCCGCAGCGCTTGTTCCAGGTACTGGCGGCCATTGCGGGACCGCAGCCCCAAGACCTTCACACCACGCACCACGCCGGCTTGGGAATCCACCTTCAAAGTAGTGTTTCGCGCGGAGACGAATTCTTGCAGGGTTTCTGGCATCCGCTTTTCTCTCCGTTGTTGATGGCCTGGGAATTCCCGGGCAGCGCGTAAAAAAACCACCGGCAACTCGATTAGGTCGCGGTGGCTCTACTGCGGTACCCGGCAAGCGGGCCCGCGGTGATACCTGAGGTTTGTGAAAAATTGCGACTCAATCGCCGCGGTAAAAAAGTTTCAACCGGTGAGGCGGTCGATGCGTTCGGTTTTTTGCCTGACGTGCTGAATCGTACCGTCCTGAATCACGATTTCGAGTGCCACATTGCCATAAAAGCCGGCCTGCAAAGCTGGCCGCAACGCTTCACTTAGTCGCTCTTGTGCCGTGATTAAGCGTTGTTGATTGGTCGCACTCGTGTTAATCATGATGTGCATTAGTATATACATGATCAACAAAATTTCAATCTTTGGACTGGGCCACTAAACACAACATAAAGAACATGAATGACCATGAATAGTACACGAAGAATGAAACACAACGAACTCATTGTTATCACTTTTTGTTAGTTATTCGCTCACTGGCACTTTCGACCCACTGCGACGATGCTCGGCCCAGTGTCGTTGCTCCTGGGCGTAATCTAGTCCCCGCCGCTGGCTCCAGGTCTGCGGAGAGAGGATGCCGCTCTGATGTTCGATTTCGTTCACCCGGGCTTCTTGCAGCAGATCGCGCACGGCTAAGGAAGGAGGCACGATTTGAATCTCCACGAACTGCCTCGTGTCGGGCGGGAGTTGTCCCGCCGCCACGGCATTGCCGATCACGCGCCACATCACCTCGCGGTCATCCTCGATCTGTTCTGCCTGCAATCGCTGAAACATTCGTACGGCAGGACCTTCGGCCACGAGCGTGGAAGCAAAGTTCGCGTTCGAGGCGTCGCTGGTGAGCATGAACTCCGGCATCACCAGCCGGCTGGCGATGGCCCGCAACTCCGCCTGCAGCACCTTGACATAGCTTCCCGCGTCGAGCGCGGAGGCGGGAAAGTCGTAATCCACGGCCGCGTCGGCGTCGAGGATCGTGCCGGGGCGGTAGCGACGGAAGGACTCACTGCGTCCGGTGCCGGGATGCGTGGCGATGTGGTCCGCCTGGTCCTTCACGAACTGCCGCACGGTCGAGCTTCCTCGACGGTGGTGCCGGCGAATCAGCGCGATAGCGGATTGGATCTCCGCCACCGTGCTCATATTCCGCAAGAGTTTTTCGGCCCGACGCAGGTTCTTGCGCACCGGAAAGAACAAAGGCAATCCCCGTTTCACATTGCCATCAACGTTCGCCTTCCGGTGTTGGATTTCCGCACCATCGACGGGCTCACCATCCACGTAGTACACCTGCACTTCCTCCACGTCGTGCTTTGAAGTCAAGATGCCGAACGTCGAGCTGGTATCATGCGCCAAATGCTGCGGTGTGAAGATTTGGTCGGGCTCCACGAAACGGACCTCGGTCGTGCCGTCCGTTTTCGGAAAGAAACGCAGAAACGCTTCACCGTCGCGGTCGCGGCGGCGGACGATCTCCTGCTGCCGTTTATGCCAACCACCTCTTTGCAGGAAGTTGTCGAGGACTCTCTGGGCGAGGTCCAACATGCCAGGGGGCACATCCTTTCCCTTCCGGGGGACGGCCCGATAGGAATGCCCCACGCCCACGATGAAGCTGACGCGGTTTTCGTGGCCGTTGATGGCAAACTCATTGCACATCGCCAGTGCCCGGCATTCCGCCCGAATCTCCGCAAGTTGCGGTTCAGTGAACACAGGCCGTGGCGGCTGGCCCGGGGATAAAGGCCGGGCGGCGACGGCCGACCACCAAGTCCCGTCGTCATCTTGATAGGCTTCCCGGGGATCGACCAGGGAATCCCACAGCGAGTCGTAGGCTTCCCGCAATTGGTCCTGCCAGCGGTCGAGAAGAGAAATGTCATCGCTCATGCTTGTCTACCTTTCCGCGCGAAGCGCCGCGCGATGTTCATTGTTCAATCCCATGCGACATGGCACATCGCCGCTAGCAAATCATTACAAAAGACGATTTCCGAGTCCGTCGTCCCAGGCATCGTCGTGCGTGTATTCCACGGCCAGCCGCAACGCCATCTCCAGCGCGTCGGGGCCGTCGTCATGATCGCCCAAAGGAAAATCTTGCAACTGCTCCACGAGCAGTCGCGTACCGGGGGAACCCGCTTTGAACCGTAAGCGACGGCTGGCCAAGTAAGGTCCCAAACGGCGAATACGGACCCCCTTGGCGACGTGGTTCTCAATGGCCCAGGGCCGCACGCCGAGCACGCCACTTCGCTGAAAGGCGCGGGCGAATTCGTCGTTCAGTAGCTCTTGAAATTGATTCGCCTCCACGGCGAAGGCATCCGGGCGGAACCGGCAAAACAGCTCGACGCCGCGATCCACGATCGCCGCGAGCGGCTGCCGCAACTGATCCGCTTCCACGTAGAGCAGACCGTGGGCATCGATCCCCAGCAGCACGAAAGCGGAGTAATCCCCCCGCCGTCCACTGGCCCCCTTGCTGGGGTCCAAGGCCATGGTCTTAAGCTGCAAATCGCCCGGCCAAGCGTCGAACCACAAATCCTCGGAGAAATACTCCGCAGGAAACTCGCATAGATCCGGGTTGATCGGATTCGCTTGCTTCTCGCGCTCGAAGGAGAGGTGCCCTTCCTCGGCCCGCTGGCACATCAGCTTGTACAAATCCTCGTACTCCGGCCAGAGAGCTTTCGCCCCTTCCAACATTTCGGTTCGATGCCGGGCAAAAAACGCCGCCGCTTCCTCGCGGGCCGTGGTAGCTCCGGACTCGCGGTAACAGGCTTCCCATTCCTGCCAGAGATCGAGGCGACGCGGCCACTTGCGGATGGCAGGGAATTTCGCGGAGTGCCAGCCGGGCGCGCGATGTAGCGCCAGAGCCAAGGCATCGCGGTGCAGCGCCGTCGCCAGGTGCAATACGTTCGTACGGGGTCCCCCTGCTTTCAGCAGTGTGCCCTGGAACCACTCCCTAGACATTTCCCTCCGCGTGGCGGAGAAGGCATGGTCATCGGTTTCCAAGTCATCGCAGACAATCAGCGTCGGCCGATGGGCCCGATGCCGCCGGCCCCGGATGCTCTGCCCCGTGCCGATGGCTTCGATTGCCACACTATTTCGGAGCACGATCCGCTGGACCAGCCACTCGCGCCCCTTTCCTGAGGCGTGCGGATAGTCGCGAGCCAGGAGACGATTTTCCAGCAGCTCCATCTTCACGTTATCCAAGTGTAATCGTGCTTGGTGCAGCGTGTGGGACACGATCCAAATGTAAGGTTCAGTCCCCTGGACGGCACACCGTAACACGAATGCCAGCGTACCGACCGTGGATTTCGCGCCACCGCGAGGTCCGATCACGTTTACGCGCCGGCCGCGTTCCTGATCCATCTTCTTCGTTTGCCGGGCGATCCAGCGATGAAGCAGCGACGGCGGCAACTCGAAATGCCGGGGAAGGTACTCGCGTCCCCATTCCAATAAACCGAGCTCTCGTGATCCATGTTTCGATTCGTGCCGACGGAGCGCTGCCGCGATCCTTGACAAGGAGCGGTACAAGACGCCGCGATCGATCCGGTGATCTTCGGCTAAGACATCAAGGCGCATCGTCCGCCCCTTCCACATCGTCCCGCAGCCCGGCCAGCATCTCCTCCAGTCGCTCGAGAATGCGTTCGCGATACTTGGCCACGGGAATTTCCTGCACCACGAAGTCGGTCAATTCCTTGAGTAATTCCACGGCCTGCTCCAGCGTTAAGCCGTCCGACTTGCGAAGCCGGTAGCGCTGCGGATACATCCGTTCCAAGAGCCAAGCGGAGGCTCGCCAATTCTTCTCCCCGGCGGATTGAATGTTTTTCAGGTGGATGAATTCGGGGCTGGCTTCCGCCTTTTTCAGCCGTGCGCGAAAGTCCGCGTTCCGGCTCGCCGTGTAGCGAATCGCTTCGACGTCACATTGCACGTACTGGGCCGCTGTTTGCCGCGACCCGCCCACCGCCAGGATCGCGAGCACTTCACGCCGCTGCACTTCGTCCAGCGATTTCCGCCGGACCCGTTTGGCCATGCCGTTCCGTCCTTACAACGTACTACGGTTCAACATGGCGGTTACTCGCTGTTTGAACCTTTGATTTGCATCGCCGAAAACGCCACACGTAAGTGCGACATGCGCTAATTCGAGCTGGGCGCGCCGAGGAATTCGAACGACACCACGGCACGACCTTGCGAACCACGATAACGGCCCCAGCCTCGCGAGCCCGTTTTCATGACGTGCGTCGTCTTCCAGCGCGGAGACCGCCGGCAATGAGCTAGCACGCCAGGATGCCCCGCCGTGATGCTCACGCGATTGCCGTCCCGCAGATACAGATCCCCTACCGCTTCCATCACGCGGGACCCCACGCCGATGCCCTGATAATCCGGCAACGTGACAATTCGGCTGATCCGCCAGCCTCGGTGCCGACCGTGCTGCGGCAGCAAGCCACAAAATGCCACTGGCTCCCCTTCCCAAAGCGCCACGTAACATCGCGCGGCGGTCGCCAACTTGGCGCTCAAATAGTGATGACGTGCAAACAGGGACCACACAGCATATCGGCAGCGATGCAGCGCGAGCTCGATGCGGGGCCGCCGAAGACACCTCCCGGTCATGCGACCCGTGGACATATCCAGCACCCAATCCGGTTCGAGCCACTCCAGCACGTCATAGTGACAAGTCACGGCCACGAAGCGGCCTTGCACCCTGCCAGAACGCAGCATTTTGGCCACGGCGGCGGAACCGATTTTCGCCACTTTGCGGTCCACCACGCTTGTATATTCATCGAACGCGGCTAGCGATGGAGTCTCATTTGTTCGCCTCTCGCCTTCTTGTTGCAAAGACGCCAGGCAGCGGGCCAAATCACAGCGAAACTGCTCACCGCCGCTGAGCACGCGATACGGCTTCAGCCAGGCCGGCGGTGAACTGAAACCGACCGACGTCAATAATCCCGTAATCGATTTGATCGGCAGCTCGCCGAACCCATCCACCACGGCGCGGTCTTTCGGCCAGTCTCCTCGTTGCCACAAGCTTGCCCCAAACAATTCCCGAGCGATCGTGGTCTTGCCACTGCCGGAAGGGCCGACGATCACGCCAATCGTCCAATCCCCTTCCAAGTCGGGCGGCTCCACCTCGAAGACTTCCCGAGCCCGCTCGGTGACCGGGACGTCGAACATCCCAGCGAGTTGTTGCACACGGAAAGAGTCCTGCACGGCGCAGTCCACTTCCATGCGCAACATGTTTCTGGATTCGTTCCCCGAGGCCATGCGCTCTTCTCCGGGCGGTCTCATGTTGTCACAGCGTCAGCAGACGGCATGCGCGACCTTCCTGGCGCAGCCGGTCAAACAAGGCGCGTTGATCCGTTTCGTCGCGGCATTCGACGACCACCTGAAACAGTTCGGGAATCTCGACTTCGACCACACTTTCGCCGGTTGCCGGCAAACTGCTGAGCAACTCGTCCCACATGCCTTGCACTGCGGCCTGCTCCGAGGAGAAATCCTTGATCAGATCTTGCAAAACTTCTTCCTGCGTTTCCGCCATCGCGGCCAAGGGATCATGCGTGGCGAGCAGGTAATTGGCCTCCTCTTCGGTCACGTCCAGCACCAAGACGGGAACTTCCGTCTCGGGAGTCGCCTCGGCCCGTAGATGTCCATCGATCAGTTGCAGCGATCCATCCGGTAGCTCCCGGGCGAGCAAAGCATCTGCATAGCCCACCTTTTCCAACACGCTCCGCAAGGCCGCTTTTTGCCGAGCCGGATGGCCCCGCCAGTTCCGGGGGTGCCGTTGCAGTTGGCCCGCCGGCACACGGCGTAATTCGCGAATACGATCACGGATGGGAGGAATCGTCATGCTCACCTGGGGATTTGCCACATCGCCCGGTCCGCGACGAGAATCTCTCCCGTTCACGGCAAAGCGTGCAGGTATCCTACGAAGACACGTGGCTCAATTTCCAGCCGCTTTTGACCACGCGCTGAGCGGGCGGTGTCTGGTACCACGGCTAGCTTGCTAGCCGTGCCGTACGATGGGGGAAATGTCGGGTGGCAAACCACCACGACCTACGAATGCATCGGCGACCAGTCCCGTAGGGTACGGCGGCTGGCCGCCTACCATCCGGTTGCTATCCACTCAACCCAACTCCCTGGGTGCGAGCACCCAGGCTACACGACTGGAGCAAATCGAAACCCGACGCGTCAGCGAGGAACGCTACGGTATCCGCGTGCGTGTTTGGCCGTGTTCTTCGTTTCATGGAGATGTGCGTTTGGGCGAGTATTCGCACGCACGCGAAGGATGTGAGATTCTCACTCGCTTACGCTTCGTGTTGGGATATGCAATCGCCTGGTGCCTGGTGCCACTGCTGGCCTGTCAACAGTGCGGTATGATGGGGAAATGTCGCGTGGCAAGCCACCCGACCTACGAACGACTTGGCGGAAAGCCGGCAACTCCGCTAAGCTGCCATGTGTACCTTGGTTCGAGGGGGAGAGGGCAACCACGATGTTCGCGCGGCGCGCTTCCTGGAAAATGATGGCAGCCCTCTTTCGCCGCTTGTCCACTTCATTGGAAGCGGGCGTCGATCTCCGCAAAACCTGGCAGCACGAGGTCCGCCGCGCGCCGGCCTGGCTGGCAGAGCGATTCGCGGAGTGTGGACGCGCTCTGGAACAAGGGGAAAGCCTGCATGCGGCTTGGGCTCCTTTGGGGCCGGTCTTTCCCGATTTAGTGCATGAAATGGTGGCTGCGGGAGAGGCTTCTGGAAAACTGCCCAATATCTTTCGCCGGCTCGCCGACCATTACGATTTTCAAATTCGCCTCCGCCAATCTTTTCTGCGCCGCATCACTTGGCCCGCCATCCAACTCCTGGCAGCGGTGGCCATCATCGGCCTGCTGATCTGGATCCTGGGAGTGATCGGAACCGGTGCGGGGGGTGAACCCGCGTTTGATCCGCTCGGCTGGGGGCTGTATGGCACGCGCGGGTTGATCATCTACTTGCTTGGCGTGAGCTGCGTGGCGGCAGCATTCGGCGTTGTTTATTTGATGCTGCGACGGGGAGCATTGTCCCTGCGTCCCCTGCAATATGCCCTCTGGCGGTTGCCCGTGCTGGGAGACACGCTCACCACACTGGCCCTATCCCGACTGGCCTGGTGCTTGCACTTGACGTTGGATTCGGAAATGGACGTCCGCCGCGCGATCGGGCTCGGGTTACGGGCCACGAAATTCGCGCCCCTGGCGGACACGGAGCCCGGCATCAAAGCCGCCCTCACCCAAAACAAGTCGATCTATGAAGCCCTGATGGAAGCGGGCCGCTTTCCGCCCAGCTTCATGGACACCATCCACGTGGGCGAGCAAAGCGGGCGGCTGCCCGAGTCGCTGGCCATTCTTTCCCGGCAATACCAGGAACGGGCCGAAACCGCCATGGAAACGCTGAGCACGGTGGCTGCGTTTCTGGTGTGGGCCGGAGTGGCCCTGCTGATCATTATCATGATCTTCCGGCTTTTCTCCTCCTATATAGGCATCTTGAACAGCGTCATGTGATGCCGAACACCTCTCACGCTCCGACCGATGGCATTTCCCCCGAACGATCCGCCAGCATGCGTGGGCGGTTGTGCATCGTGCTGGCAGCGCTGCTGTGGAGTAGCGGTGGTTTTTTTGTCAAATCGCCGCTGTTTCACGATTGGCCCCCAGAAACGCGGGGACTCGCCTTGGCCTTTTGGCGGGCACTCTTCGCGGGATTGGTTTTGGTCCCTCTGGTGCGTCGCCCGCGCTGGGCCTGGACCATGCTTCCCATGACCCTTTGTTTCGTGCTGATGAACATCACCTACCTCTCCGCCATGGTGTGGACCACCGCCGCCAACGCCATTTGGCTGCAATATCTGGCCCCGCTGTGGGTAGCCGTGATCGGAGTGTTGCTACTCCGCGAACCGCTGCCGAGGAAAGACATCGTCTTGCTCGCCTGCGGGCTGGGGGGTGTAGGCACGATCCTCTTCTTCGAAGTTCGAGGGCAGCAAATGGCGGGCGTCATCTGTGGCATGCTCTCCGGCGTGTTCTTTGGTTCCATCGTGCTCTTTCTCCGAGGACTGCGGGACCATGACGGCGCGTGGATGATGTGCCTGAATCTCTTTTCCACCGCCGCGGCGCTCGCTCCCTGGATGTGGCTGAACGGTCCCGCGCCGAGCGCATACCAGTTGCCGTGGTTGGCAGCGTTTGGCGTGTTTCAACTGGGGCTGCCCTATTATCTTTTCAGCCGTGGACTCCGCAGCGTCGCCAGTCCGGAAGCCTCCGGCATTTCGCTATTGGAACCGATCCTGCTGCCGGTGTGGGTCTACCTGCGATGGGACGAGGCGCCGGCCCCGTGGACCATCGTGGGAGGCACGCTGATCTTTGTGGGCCTGGTGCTGCGGTACATGGGATCCGCCTGGCGGCGCTGAACCGGATTTCCTTGGACCGACAAGCCGTCATCGGTTTTAATGGCCGCCACCCTCCCGCCAATTTTTCCCTCGGATATTCCATGCGACGCAATTTAACTTACGCTGCCGTGTTGCTCGGGCTACTTGCGGGAGTCATGGCTCTCGCCGGCCAAGCTTCCGTGGCTGGCGGGTTACTGCTGGCGGCCTCGGCGTGCTGCGCGTTAGCGCTCCAATCCGCCGCAGGCACGCGGACCTACGCATTCTCGGCTTGGGTCATGACCTTCGTGATCGCGGCGCTCCTTTATCCGGCCCGCTTTCAAACCTGGGGTGAATTCGAGTTGAAGCTCCTGATCGTGCCGCTGATTCAAGTCATCATGTTCGGCATGGGCACCACGCTGGGCGTGAGTGATTTCCTCCGCACGTTCGCCATGCCTCGGGCGGTTTTGCTGGGCATCTTTCTGCAATTCACGATCATGCCCCTGGTCGGTTACGGGCTGGCGACGGGACTCGGTTTCGAACCGGAGATCGCCGCCGGCGTGATCCTGGTGGGCTGCTGCCCCGGCGGCGTGGCTTCGAACTTGATGGCCTTCCTGGCCAAAGGGGACGTGGCTCTCTCGGTGACCATGACCGCCATGTCCACGCTGGTCTCTCCCGTGATGACGCCGCTGATGATGAAGACTTTGGCTGGGCAGCTTCTGGAAATCGACGCCATGGCCATGATGTGGTCCATCCTGAACATGATCCTGCTACCCATCGCGGCGGGACTCATCGCCAACGCCATCCTCAAGGCCCTGAAGCTGCGAGGTCCCTGGGTGGACCGTGCCCTTTCCTTGCTGGCCATGGCCGCCATTTGTTTCATCATCGCCATCATCACTTCGCTGTCCCGCGAGGAACTGCTCAGCGTCGGCCCGGCCCTCATGCTGGTGGTCGTGGCCCATAACGGGCTCGGTTACGTCTTGGGGTACGGCGGGGCACGCCTCTTGCGATTGGATGAGTCCTCTTGCCGCACCGTGGCGATCGAGGTCGGCCTGCAAAACGGAGGCATGGCTTCGGGCCTGGCGATTCGCGTGCTGCAAAGTCCCGCCGCCGCGCTGGCGCCGGCACTATTTGGCCCCTGGATGAATATCTCCGGCTCCGTTCTGGCGTCGTGGTGGCGTGCCCGGCCCGTGAAGACTGGCCAGATTGCACCGAGTGATTCCCACCTTGAGGATCCAGTCGAGTAGGCTAGACAGTTCGCTGCCTATCGTGGAGGAATCTGGAAAAGACCCACGATCCTCGCCACGAATGTTGGCGTGAGCATTGCCGTTATTGAAGGAATTACGGCGTCGGGTCCATCGTGTTGTTTTCCGTCGTGTCCTGCTCGTGGACTTCTCCGGTCACAACCCAAAGGTGGTCGCCAGCAATGAACCGGCCCGATTCGTCTCGTGACCTATATCTGTGGAAAATGTCGGCATCGTCGCCACTTCCTCCGCTCTTACCATCTCGACCGAAGCTTCCGAGTGTGATGATTCCCGCATCATCGATTTCGTAGATCAGTGGACGGCCCCATTCGTCCGTCGTGCGATTGAGGTAACCCTCTCTTACTGGAAGGTCCGATAGCTGCTGGGGAAGCTTGCCGTTTTTTTCGGCGAATAGATAGATCCGGTAATGGGTTTCACCGATCGCCGTTCGCGTCATGGCAGTGCTTGGTACTCCTAATTCAGGCAATAAGAGCAATACCTTGACGAGTCGACCAGATCACCTAATGCGCTAATTCAGCACCATTCGCAAAAGCTCACTTCCTCTAACCATTCAATGTAAGTGAATCAATTGACCTACATGCTTTTCACGATTTTCTAACCACTTGGTAATAAACACCGACGTCAACTCCACGTGATACACTCGCGAAGATTCGAATTCAGTTTCCCGAGCAGGATGGCTCCGAGACCCAATGACAGGCGGCAAGCCGACGACCCTACGAGCCCGAGGGCCGTTTCAGATGTTCGCGTCATGCGGTGTGAGCGAGATTCTTTTTCTTGTTTTTTCCCAAGAATAGAGCGATCATGGCGAAGACCATGTTGAACTGGGCTTCCTCATTATGGCCCGTGCCGAACACCAGATCTCTTGGAAGGACCAATTATGAAATCAGCAGTCTTTACTCGGGAAAGCGTCATCGTTTGCCTGACGGCGTTTTCCTGCAGCGTGGTCGGCTTCTTCCTGGGAATCGTGCTCATGGCCGTTTCCTCCTCGTTCTTGCAACGAGTGGGTGCCCCCGGCGTGATCATCGGAGCGACTGTGCTTTTGACGCTCTTCGGCCCCACGATTTGGGGAGCGCTCAAAGGCATCGATATCGGCGCGCGGTGCATCCGCGATTTCAAACTCAAACAGCCGTGAGCATGACGCGGCGGCGGCCAAAAAGTTAGGCGGCTTGCCGCCTAACCTACGGGGTCCGCGTAGAGGCATTGGCTTAGAGGAGCAGCAGGCCGAGTGC
Source organism: Pirellulales bacterium (assembly GCA_028289405.1). Taxonomy (GTDB): domain Bacteria; phylum Planctomycetota; class Planctomycetia; order Pirellulales; family JANQPP01; genus JANQPP01. The sequence goes on along the minus strand of JANQPP010000007.1, from coordinate 12,717 downwards.
CAGGCCGGTGCCGATCAGGCCCAGGCCCGCGCCGATCAGCAGCCAAGACTTGGCCCAGCGGCGGCGGCGGCGGCGGGGAACATAGATGCCGGAAAACAGATCCTCCGGCAAGGTCTCATGATGGGCCGAGGTAATGGGATCGGTCCCTTGCGAGAGTTGGCTGGGACTGCTGTGGGTGATGGAGGAAGATTCGGGCGGATCCAGGTCATGCGGCATGGTGTCCGCGAGGTCGGTCGTGAACTGGGATGCCCGGGCCGCTCTGACGGGTGGGCTGCTCGCGGAAGCGGTTTCCAAAGGCCGGGTGGGAAGCTCGACACGTCCCTTGACCCAAGGTTGAAGCCGTTCAATCACTTCCGTCGCCGATTGCACCCGTTTCTCCGGCTGCTTCTCGATCATGTCGCAAAGCACATCCAGGAACTCGTCATCCAATTCGGGCGTGAAATGGCGGGGATTGAGCGGGTTGCTCTCGCAATGCCGGCGGACCTTTTCCTTGGTGGTCCCGCCCGGGTAGGGCACCTTCCCAGTCACTGCGTAATACAACGTGCAACCCAAGGAATAAATATCGCAGGCACAGGTGACATCGCGGGGAGCGATGATCTGCTCGGGAGACAGGTAGTCGGCCGTACCGACGATCTTTCCCGCGCGGGGATCGCTCGAACCCAGCTCATCCATGTACCCGGCCAGCCCTAAATCGGACAACTTCGCGCGTCCATCCCGGGTGACCATCACGTTTCCCGGCTTGACATCGCGGTGGATCAGCCCGCGTTCATGAGCATGGGCAAGTCCTTTGGCGACTTGAGAAATAACGCTCGCGGCATCGGCCACGGGAAGTTTGCCGTGGCGTCGCACAAGCCGCCGCAAGTCGGTCCCTTCCACGAACTCCGTGACCAAATAGTAGACATTGCCATCATGCCCCGCGTCGAAAGCCCGCACCAGGTTTTCGTGATCCAACTGGGCTTGCGCCCGGATTTCGCGGGTAAAGCTGTCCACGGCGATCGGCGTGGAACGGTGCCGAGGGAGCACTTTCACGGCCACAACCCGTTTCATGACCATGTGCTCGGCCTTGAAGACCTGGCCCATCCCTCCCTGGCCGATCGAATCGAGAATCTTATAGGGACCGAGGCGAAACTTCGTACGGCCCGAGAGGAGTTGTTCCGCCTGCCAGCGGTTGATCTTGGCCAGATCGACCAGCTTCGCCGCCAGCGCGTCGTCACTAGGGCCACGGCGTCCCAGACCAGGGCTTGAAGATCGGCATTGCGCGACCGCTTCGAGCAGGTCCGACTTGCTCAACAGTCCGCTGGTTAGAGCGGTATTTTCGAAACTAGAACTACGTGCGGGGCTCACGACGGTATACCTTGTCCCTGAAAGGCGGAAGCCTGGATCGGATCCTCGATATCGCCCTCTTTCTCTCCCGGTTCAGACAAAATACGCTCCGCCATTCCGTTTCACCAGTTTATCGCCCGCCAGGGAGGAGCGCCAATCACTTTTTTGGCGAAGTCGGGTAAATTTTTCTCACCTTCACGGGTCACCAGTAAGGCGAGAATGCGGCTCCCGTCATCGCGTTCATTCCGTCCCCTGACAATCGCATTCTGTTCGCAAACTACTTACTTCAAATGGCTTAAGTGCAATCCGTCAAACGCCTTCGAGTCAAAATTGGGGGCCTCTGAAGAAACCTCTCCGTTCCTCGACTTCCTCCGGGACACCTTCCGCACGCCACGCAGCGGGCGGTCTTACCGAGAATTCCAACGGCTCTCTCGTCACCGGGTGCATGATGCGTAACGTCTTGGCCAGCAAGGCAATACCTTCTCCAAACTGCGCCCGACTCCCATATTTTCGATCGCCCAGGATCGGATAGCCCCGGGAAGCCAACTGAACGCGTATTTGATGCTTCCGACCGGTCAAAAGTTCCACCTCCACCAAAGAACCTCGCCGACAGCGTTGCAAGCGGTAACAACGCAGCCGAGCCTCCCGGGCACCGGCGGTCCCCTGCGGCACCACGGCCACTCGGCGATGCCGGGGATCTTCGCCCAGCCAGTCGACCAATTCCTGCTCTCTTTCTCTCAGATGACCCTCCACCAGGGCCCAGTACGTCTTGGCCACCAACCGCTCGCGAAACTGCTCGTTCAAGCGGGCTGCCGCCTTGGAAGTTCGAGCCATCACCACGACTCCGGAGACCGGCGTGTCCAAGCGGCTTACGACCCCCAAATATACATTGCCCGGCTTCGCGTATTTCTCCTTGATGTACCGCTTCGCCACCGCCAAAAGGCTGGGTATCTCGGGCTTGACCCCCATGGTGGGCAGTCCAGGCGGCTTGTGGACTACCAGCAAATGGTTGTCCTCGTACAGTACATGCAGCGACATGGCGTCCATGATGGCGAATACCACGAAACGAGTAAAATAGCAGCGTGCGGAAATGCAACGATGGGTGTTGTCCGTTTCCCGCCGCTGCTGACCGTAAAAACTTTTTAAAGCCAACGAACAAAACCTCCCGTTGTATTCTTCCGTCGGCGTTTCACGGCCGACGGACACTCGAGTTCGCGGATGGTAAGATATGTTTTGTCCCCAGACTCTTAGGGAATATTACGTGACTCCACTCCGACTCAACCATCGGCTTATCTTGGCCAGCCGCTCCCCGCGTCGCCGTGAATTGCTACAGCAGGCCGGCTATCAATTCGAAGTCGTGCCCGCCGACGAAGCGGCGGAGGGAGGCATCTGCGGTGGCGAACCTCCGCGAGACTACGTGGCCCGCCTCGCCGGTCAGAAGGCCCGGGACGTCTCCACCAAGGTCCAAGAGGGGCTCATCGTGGCCGGTGATACCGTGGCGGAACTGGACGGACGCGTCTTCGGTAAGCCGCGAGATGAAAATCATGCCCGGGAAATGCTGCGGGCCATGCGCGGCCGGCGGCATTACGTGCATTCAGGGTTGTGCGTCTGGCGCTGCCCGGACGGTCGGCAAGAGACGCACGTGGAGACCACGACGCTGATCATGGATGCCATCGCGGACAACGCCTTGGAAGCCTACCTGCATACCGACGGCTGGGTCGGCAAGGCGGGGGCGTTCGGCTACCAAGATGGCCTGGACTGGGTGCATATCATCGAAGGGAGTGCTTCGAACGTGGTGGGGCTGCCGATGGAACTCCTCGCCACGATGCTCGCGCCGTATGTGGCTGAATAGATTTGTTGCGTTGGGTAATTGCCACCCACACATCAATGGAGCTTGCGATTCGAGCCACATGACAGGAAGTAATGCGCGGCGAGCACTCACCGCTGCCTAGGGTCGCCGGCTGTTTCGAATTCGACACCGAGCGGCACTAACGCATTAAAGCGGTCGACCGGCTCGTGGCTGGCCCAGGCGATGCCTCGAAACAGGATGACGCGGTAAAGTGGATCATCGAACGTCCAGGAGTAATGTCCGGGAATCGACACGAACACGCGGCCTCGGCCCCGCTCGACGGTCCAAAACAGAGGGGGACGGACCTTGCCCGCTTCCACCCCGCCGCGAGCCAACAGGTTGAGCCGTGCCGGATCGCCGACGAGGTTCCAGTAGCTCTCGTCATGCAGTGACAGATTGTCGATATTTCTCGCGATCGGATGGTCCTTGCCCGGGGACCAGTCGATGTGCAGCGGACCGTGACGGTACTTCGTCCGTTGGCGATTGGACGCCAAGCCGATTCGCTCCGCGAAGGCGGCGGCTCGGCCCCCTCCTTCGACGGCCCAATGAATGAGCACGAGCCCGCCACCCTTGGCAAGGTGCGCGTCGATGGCGGCTGACCGCTCGTCCGTCCAGTCCCCCTGTTGGTAGATCACGACCGTGTCAGCGGATTCCATTTGCTCAGCCGTCGGCCAAGTCATCGCCGTATCGACCGTGACTCCGTCGGCGGCGCTGAGAAGCTGCGACCAGGCCCGCAACCAGGCCGGGTAATCATGTTCTCCAGGGCCGTGGTCTTTGGGGCCGGCGATCAGCAACAGGCGGAGGTCTCGCGGCTCTGCCGAAGGCTCCGGCGCGCCGGCCAGCATGGCATTCACATCGGCCCTCGACCTGCGGATGGGGGGAGCCATCTCGGCATCGCGGGGCATTCGCGGCGGCGGGAGCAAGAGGTAGGCCAGCAAGTCGCGCAACGATTCGTCCTGCAACTTGTCGGCAATGCCCTCCGGCATGATGGAGGCGGTCGAGGGACGGAGTTCCTCAATTTCGTCCCGCCGCAGGATCGTGGTGTTACCCCGAGTGTCGCCGACTTGGATTCGGTTCCCGTCATTTCGCAGCGCTCCCGTGACGACCTGGCCCGACTTCGTCACCACATGGTAGGTAATGTAATCCGGATTGACAGCGAAGCTGGGGTGCCGAATGTCGCGGAGGACCGTCTCGTAATCGCGATGCAAAAGGTTCGAGAGATCCGGACCGATCGTGCCCCCTTCTCCATGGGCGACATGGCACCGCGCGCAGGCGGCTTCGGTACCGTGAAATACCTTCCGCCCACGGCCCCAATTCGCGCCGGCCAGTTCCGGGAGATCACGCGTTGCCGGCTGGACCTCCATGGACAAATTCCTCTCCGCCCAGGGGGCAAGCATTCGATGCAGCGGCAGCGGCCCGCTGCGTTCCGTTCCATCCGCGAATCTCGCCAGCCAATCAGCCTGCAACCTGAGTGCGGGATCCCCCGTGGGAACCACGGCCTCCACCAGCGGAAGTTCGGTTTCCAATGCCGCTACATCGAGTTCCACCTGATGCCCGGCAGCCGATGGTGTCGAGTCCAGCCATTGCTCCTGGAACCGCGCTCGAAACGGCTGGGAACAGCGGATGCGGATAAGCCGCGCGGTGAGCCAGTGGTCCTCCTCGGAAGAAAAGTCGAGCCGCGAGCCCGGCTGCGTCACGGGCAGGTAGAGTCCTTTCATATCCAACCGCGTGGACAACGTGAGCATACCGGCTTGCGACAGGCGATCGATCAGCATATCAGTTTCCGGTACACCGGCCCGCAAATTTCGGCTGATGTCGAGATCGAGATGAGGAATGACGCCGTTCCAAGTGACTGGCTCCTCGCCCTCGGGCAAACTTGCCATGTCGGGTTCCCACGAGACGTGAATCCCTCCCAGCGTGTAGGCGATGTCGATGGCCGGCTCCTGGGGGAGTGCTCTCGCTGAAACCTGCTCATGCTCACGTCCCAGCCCCGGAAGGCGCACGGCGTAGGTGACCGAAGCGATCTGCGGCCCGGTGGCGAGCACCAGCGTACGGCGGTCCGCGGTCACGCTAGCGGAATAGACCGCGAGGGATTCGCGTGGTGCTGCAAGCTGACGCTTGACGACTTCATAACCTGGCCGCAGCACCTCGAAACGATCGCCGGCGGCGACATACGGTCCCCGCTTGATTTCTACTTTGGCCGCCAGCCCTTTTAACGTTTCCGGCTCCAGTGGACGATCGAAGGCGATCCGCAGCTCCTGGCGACCGCTGGCCCAAGCCGCGATCGGGCGGGGGACATTCGACTTCCGCTGCCGAATCAAGAAGAGCTTCCCTTCACCGCCAGGTCCGGTCCCCCAATCCGGGCCACCGCTGTGACAGCAGACCAGCAGATCGCCGTTGGGCGTCAACGTACAGTCCACGGCCAGCATCGCCAGTGCGGCGAAGATCTCGGTGTCGGCCACGTAATTGCCGTCCCGGGTTCGAACCAACCGCGTGCGATACAATTTTCCCCGCGACTCCCCGGTGACGAATGCATCCCCTTCCCATTCCTCCGGCCCGAAAGTCTTCGTGAAGGGTGGCCGGGCCAGGTTCAGGACCATACCGCAGGTCGATTGGTGCTGAGGCCGGTAGTCGAACAGGCTCGGCTCGTCGAACACCTGGGGCAGATGCCGAGGATGACGCGGCGGGAAGCCGTAGTGGCGGCCGTGCCGAATATGCAGCAATTCATCGAAAGGGTTTCCGTTTGGCAGCCAGGTCGCCCCTTCCTGGTCCGTGACGAAAAGCTCGTGGTGCCGATCGAAGTCCATGCCGATCGTGAACCGCACTCCCGTGCAAACCGTCTCGCGGCCAGAGAGGTCGGGCTTGATCCGCTGAACCGTGCCCCGTTCGCTCGCCAGGTCAAATGCGGATTGGCCCGTTTCGTCGAGCAGATAGGCGTTGTTGTAAGCGGCGGTTCCTAGGCCGAAATAGATCGACCCGTCCTCGGGATGGACCGCGATGCCGATGGTATCGACGTTGGGCGGGATCTCTTGCCAGCCGCTGGCGATTATGCGTTCGGTTTCGGCAACGTTGTCGCCGTCGAAGTCGATAAGCGCGGAAACCTTGCCCTTGGAGGCGACGATCACGCCGCCCGCCGTGGGAATCGGCTTGCCGCCGCGCTGCAACAGAGCGTGCCCCGCCGGTATGACCGCCATGCCGATGGGGCCACGCAACTGCGACTTGTTTTCGAAGAAGACTTCGCTGGTGTCTTCGAGGCCGTCGCCATCGGCATCACGCAATAACCAGACATTGCCGTTGTATCCCAGCGCGAAGAGCTGGCCGTCTGGCCGGTAACGCACGTTGTTCAAGTTGGGGAGCCGTGGCGGCAGCTCGAAAACTTCGAATCCCGGCAGCAGCACTTGCACGGGCGTCGCCGGATTCTCGTGGGCCATGACGGTGTCGGATAGCCATCCGCATGCGGTGGACAATAGCAGGAACAGCATGGGGATGAGACTCGCGGCGTGCGCGAGCTGTGACTTCCCGCGACTGCGAAACGCTGACGGTCGGCAGGATTCCGGGATATTGTCCGTTGGCTTTGAATATCGCAACTTGGCTTTCCTCAATTTAATAACAACGATCTATGTTCGCCGCTCGTGAAAAAACCTCTTCGCGGCCGGCGGCTAACGCGTGTTCTCCGCCGGCTCGATTACCAGACCGCGTCCGGTTGCCGGCGAGATCAAATTCCCCTCGATGCGGCTCTCGGTAACGTTGCGGGCCAGCAGGCTGATCGGTCCACAATCGAGGATCGTGTTGCCCGTGACATGCATGCGGCGGGAATCGAGAATCGTGACGGCGGCGGGAGTGGCGGTAATTTCCGAGGCATGTATGCCGGAGAGGGTGCAGTCGTCACAGTCCCGGAACAGGAGTCGATTCTTCGTGGTCGTCGCGTTGCCGTAATCGTAACGCGGGTTGCGGTCGAAGTTGTTCGCCGCCATCACCAGATGGGAGGTCTCTTCCACGAGCAGATTGTGATCGTACCCCATCCAGAAAGTGTTTCCGGTCATGGTCACTCCCCGGCAGGCCCTCAAGTGCACGTTCACGAAGACATCACTGAAGATGTTCCCGGTGATCGTCACGTGGCCCTCACGCACCGGACGGTCGGGCTGGCGACGCGTCGGCAGGCTTCGCCCCACCATGCGAATGTTCGCCGAATCGGGGACGTTGTCATTATGCTGAATCGTGCAACCGGTGATGGCAACCTCCGCGATCCCTTCACTACCGTCACGGCAATCCAGAAGCACATTCGCGGGAGGCAAATCGGATGCTCGAATCCCACCCGTCGCCATGTTGCTTTCGATATCGCAGCCGGTGACATGGAGATTGCGGACGTTTCCCTGGGTGAACACAATGCCGCCACTGCCGTTGTAGCTGATGTGGCATCCAGTAACGTTGATTTGATGCAGATTCACATCGTCCAGGAAGATGCCGATGCCGGTGTTTTCGTAGAAATGGCAGTTACTGATGATGATGTTGCGATTGTTCTCGACCAGGCGCACGCCGTGGCGGCAGCCTCGGATATGCGTGCGGGTGATGGTCAGTTGCATCGTCCCCACCGCTTCGATGCCGTCTGCTTCCGGGTGGGAGGCCGTGATCCCCAGGCCATCGATCAAGGGCATTCGCTGACGGTCCCAGACACGCTGTTCGAACCCGGCAGGGTCGGCCGACCTGAAGTGCGTTCCCACGACACGAATCGCCGGTCCGGCGGCGGCCATGTGCAGCACGGCCACGCCCGCGCCGTGGAGTGACGTGTGGCCGGCCTGGTCGAGATCGATCACGAGCGGTTTCGTCAGGCGGTACGTGCCTTTCGGAAGCCGGACGTCTCCCCTGCCGGAGTCGATCAAGCGTTGAATCGCAGCGGTGTCATCCGTCACGCCGTCGCCCGTTGGCCCTGGCGCGGAAAGACCGTCTCTCTCGGCGGCACGCGCGGCGGGTAGTCCATGGGACGAGAATCCCATGACGGCAATAACGATTGCGACCCACAGCCGGTCGCCCCCGCGAACTTGCCCGCTGGCGTGATCGGTCCGCTGCATGGGTTTGCGTACCTTCAGCACGGGTCTCGCTGCGGAGGGATTGCGGATCATGGCGAGGGCTCTCCGAGGTGGGGGCTGGCGATTTTCGGCGGACGGTTTTTGTCTACCGATACGTCGAGTGAGTATCACCGCGACCTGCCCACCAAGCAATGAAAAAGGGGGCGAAAAGTGATCCTAGCCACCGCCGGTGCTCCGCGGTTTTTGTCGGCCAGTGCCTGCACAGCGCGACGAATTTGAGGATTTTCTAGGTTTTCCATAAGAATTCGAGGTAATTCCGGTGAGAACCGCTATTTTCCTAGTGACCGACTTCTGCTGGCGAAAACAAACAAAGGCCACAAGGTGCTGCAGGAGCGCAAGTCGTTGTTGAGGTCTAACGTCGCGAACGAGCCGGTAATGGGGCGAGGTGGAAGGCCAGCGGAAGGTCGTGAGCGCCGCGGCGAGTTCGTCCGGCTCTACGCGGAACTGCGGCCCCAGCTCACGGCCTACGTGCGCTCGCTCGTGCCGAATGTGTGTGACGCCGAAGACGTGCTCCAAGAGATCGGCGTCGTGCTGTGGAGCAAGTTCGGCGGCTTTTCGGTGGGCAGCGATTTCGAGCGTTGGGCCTTTCGAATCGCGCGGCTGCAGGTGCTCTGTTATTTCAAGCGGCGGCAACGGGACGTCGTCCGCTTCAGCGATGAATTCGTGGAACAGATCGCGGAGATGGAAACAGTGCGGCCGGAAGTTTCCCACGCCAGTGAAGCGCTGCGGCAATGCATCGGAAAATTGGGGACGGCCGATCGTGAGTTGTTTCGGCGTCGCTATGAAACTAGCGGCGTGACGGCCCGGCAAGTCGCGCGAGACTTGGGAAAGCCGGAAAGTACGGTGTTCAATGCGCTATCGAGGATTCGCCGCAGGCTTTTGGAATGTGTGCGGCGTTCACTCGGCGATTCGTGATGTGAGTGATGGCAACGATCTCGTGGCAATGAGCAGGAATTTGGAAATCTGACCATGTCGGCTGACCGCATATTCCACGTCCGATTACATGAACTGCTGTGCCAACTTCGCGACGCCGGGCCGTCCGAAGCGTTGGTCGCGGAGATTGAAAGCATCGTCCTCGACGACACGGACGCCGCGCGGCAATACCTGGAATTCATTCGCCTGGAAGTCGCCGCCGAGTTGCTGTTCAACGACACGGCAGAGGACGATTTGAATGGCGTTCCCCAACCGGTAGTCCATTCTATTCGCCCTGTCGCGGACACTACTGGCCACGGCGATTCACGCTGGACGCGGCTGGCTTCCTTGGGCGAGGCGATGCGCACGTCGGGGCCGCTAGAAAGCAGCCAGTCTGAACATCGCGATTCCAAGAATTCGCCTGCGGCGGCGGAAGACGAAGCGCGTTCGGCGCGGCGCTTTTCGATGCACCCGTTCACGCCGGCGATTTGCTGTGGCGTGGCATGCCTCTTTCTGGTCGGGGGCGTGTTGGTCGGCATGTGGGGCGGGGCGCGGACTTCCAACGCGGCCGGCTTTGATACCGCCGTGGCCACTTTGGTCGAAACACAAGATGCGGAATGGAATGTCACCGGGCCGGGCGAACTGGAAGCGGGACGCAGGCTCAACCTGGGATCGCTCGCGCTCGACGTCGGCCTCGCGAAGATTGTCTTTGATTGTGGCGCGCAGGTGTTGCTGGAAGGGCCGGTAAGTGTGGAGCTGCGTGGGGAAAAGAGTGTCATGCTGAACTGCGGGCGTTTGGTCGCCAAGGTCCCGCCAGCCGCGGTGGGGTTCGTGGTCCATACGCCGGATGCTCGGGTCATCGACCACGGTACGGAATTCGGACTTTCCGTGGATGGGGCTGGAACGACGGAAGTGCACGTCATCGCGGGGAGAGTAGACGTGGAGCCGCGCCCCACGCCGCGTGAGCAAGACGACGCATGGGCACGAGCGAAACTGCTCTCGGGCGACGCGCTCCGCTGGGACCGAGGCGCGGGGCATCCTCCTCAGCCAGTCGAGTTGGCGGAGACGCGTTTCGTGCGTGAAATGCGTTTCGGCCATGGCTTGTATCCGGCGGCCTTGATCTCGTATTGGACGTTCGACGAAGAGTTCGAGGGAAGCCGCGTTCCCGATCAGGCAGGCTCCAATCATGGCAGCTACTTCGGCCAGGCCCAGCGCACGGAAGGACTCGTCGGTCCGGGCGCGGCACATTTCTCGGACACGGCGGGCGACCTGCTGAACGTTGGTCCGAACTTCACCTTCTCGACCGGCATCACGATCGAAGCGTTGATCGCCACGAATTGGGACGGGACGTTCGACTTGTCCCGGCCCGACCACCGCCGCGACACGGGCAACTACGATGAGATCTTCCGCAAGGAGGACAACGACTATCGGGTGGTGTTCTCATTTCAGCATGACCACAAACAAAGCACGGTGAAGACGATCCCCATGACCCCGCCGGGCCCTGTTTTGTCTTTTGGGTTGAACGTGGGGGGTGAATACAGCGAACTCGACATGCCACTCGATGGCCGGGACGGAAGGCCCGCGCTCGAAGAAATCGCGGACGGGGAGATGCATCACGTGGTCGCCAGTTACGACAGCGCGACCGGCCTCAAGGCGATTTATGTCGACGGCAAACGATGCTTCTCGACGAACTTTTCCCCGGGCACGCTGATTCAGTCGGGCGGCAAGACCAGCGCCGGGATTGGCGGATTCTACTTCGCCTGGTCGAACGACCCGACGCTTTCGGGAGAACCCTTCTCCGGCGTCATCGACGAGGTTGCCATTTATCGGGCCGCGCTCTCCGATGCGGAGGTCGCCGAACACCATGCCCGCGTGGCCGCAGGCCAGAGGTACTTCCGAGCCAACCCATGGCTGGCCAGCGGCGATCGTCCACGCATCTCCCGGCGATGATGACCCACCGGCAACCACGGAACCACGCACACAGCACATCCGGAGCGAGCAGAGCGCTTTTTTACTTCCCTTGTTCGAAACAACGCAATGCATCCACTGGGATACAGCAACCGAGATTAGGAGAATGGTCATGTCGCGACTTCGATCCATGCTGCTCGCTTTTTCCTTGGCGTGGGGGCTTTCACTCGGTCCCGCGCAGGCCGAGCTTGTCGGGTACTGGCCATTTGAAGAGGGTGTCAACGAACCGGGGCCAATCACCTTCGATGCCGCCGGCAGCTTTCATGGGAATATCGGCTCGGCCGTGACCCGGGCGCCTGGGCTCATCGGACAGTCCGCGCTGCGGTTCGACAATACGAACAACTCGGCCGTGGATCTCGGGTCGGGCGGCGACGATGGGTTCATGTTCACGTCGGAGCTATCCATCGAAGCCCTGATCGCGCCGGAGTGGTCGGGAGCCGAATTCGACTACGACGAGATCTTTCGCAAGGAGGATGGAGGCAACCGCATCCTTTTTTCCTTCCAGAACGATCCGAATAATGGGTTCGCGGTTCCGCCGGTGGATGCCGGCCCGGTCTTGTCGTTCGGACTAGGGGTCGGCGGCGTGTACGAGGAGCTGGATATGCCGCTGGGCGTGGATTTGGAAGCCTTGGGAGGAGTCGCGGAAAGCGGCGCGGTCTATCTGAACGATCCCGGGGTCGCGCTGGGGCCGAACGACGTGGTCTTGCAGGACGGCGGCTTCCATCAAGTGGCCGCGACTTACGACGACAACACGGGCGAGAAATCGATCTATGTCAATGGAGTCTTGCGATGGTCGACCTTGGTCAATTTTGCCGGTCTCGCCACTGGCGGAGATGGCGCGGCGACGATTGGCAACGTCACGCCGACGGGAGGCGAACCTTTCACGGGCGTCATCGACGAATTCGCGCTCTACGACCACGCCCTCACTCCCGATGAAGTGGCGACCCACTACGACAACGTGCGAAACGGCGTCAACTATTTCGGAGAGCAGCCGCCGCTTCCGCCGGACCAAGCGGAACCAACGCCAAATCTCCCCGATCCGGGACGTCTCATGGGTCTTCCCGAAGGCGTGGTCTCCTACTGGGATTTCGACGAGGCTGCCGGGCCGAGCGACGATTTCACGCTGAACTTCGCCTATGACCGTCAAGGCGACGCCGATGGGACCTTCGTCGGCACCGCCGCGAGAACCGATGGTATCATCGGGCTGGGCGCCGCGCTGTTCGACAACGAAGACGGTTCCACCGTGAATGTTGGTTCGGGCGGCCCTGATAATGCCTTTTCCGTGACCGACGGATTGGCCATCGAGGCGTTGATCATCACGGACTGGTCGGGGGCCGAATTCGACTACGACGAGATCTTCCGCAAGGAGGATGGCGGCAATCGGATTCTATTTTCCTTCCAGAACGATCCGAACGGAGAATTCGCGGTCATTCCCGTGGAGGCGGGGCCCGTACTCTCGCTGGGCCTGAACATTGGCGAAGGCTACGGCGAACTCGATATGCCGCTGGGCGTCGACCTCTCCGAATTGGAGGGGGGAAACGAGAACAGTGGCACGATCTACTTGGATGACCCGGGCGG
>JANQPP010000005.1 GCA_028289405.1 Pirellulales bacterium | reverse complement strand
TTCGATGTGAAGACGTTCCAAAGTGTCCTGGCGGATCAAAGTCGGGCCGCCGCCACGAAGTCGTAGTTGTTTCTCGTGTGGTCCGCGTGGGCCACGCGGCTTCTGTCCTTGTTTGATGGAGAAAATCTCATGAAACATGCTCAACCAGCACCACAAGCGAAGCTCGGCACCGGCCACCTGCAAGGCATGCTGCGGGCCGGCGCGAAAGAGCTGGCCCAGGCCTTGCCGGCCTTCCCCGACAGCATCAAGCCGGTCGAGGAGCCCGGTCTGGTCGGCAATCCCGTGGCTCACGAAGTGTTCCAGCAGCGGAATCCCGAGGAGCTGCGGCCCGATCAGGAAATGGAAATGAACATGGAGCTGTAGACGTTTCCGTCCACTGCCGGTCGCTTCTTCGCGAAGCGACCGGCGTTTCCCTCTGAAACTCATCGAATTCAGGCCATCACCATGTCCCTTGCCGAATTCCGCTTGCTGACCATCCGGGAAGTTGCCGAGCGGCTTCGGATCTCTCCGTCGACCGCCTATGCGATGGCCCAACGGGGCGACTTGCCGGTGGTGCGGGTCGGCCCACGGGGCGGCGCCATCCGCGTATTGGAACAGGGATTGGCTGCCTACGTGGCGGAGCGAAGCGCGCCCACGATGTCGCCTTCTTCGCTCCAAGCTCGGCCGACTCGACTCAAGCATTTGAAGCGGTAGTCGTTCCGCGCTGAAGCTGCGACAGCAGATGCGACGGATTCAATGACAAATGCTGGTACGTTGTCGAAAGCATGGCCGGATTGGCATGCCCCAGCAAAATTGCCAGCGTCAGCGGATCGATACCCGCTTCCAACATCCGCGTAGCGAAGGAATGCCGAAACAGGTAGAGGCACAGCTTGCGGCCGATCTTCAGCTTGACCCGCCGGAAGGCGCAGTTCAAGGCGTAAGCGTTCCAGGGCCGGCCTCGCGTGTTGCGAAAGAGTGGCCCTTCCGGATGCTCAGCGGCCAAGCGAAGTGTCATTTCCACGATGACCGGCGGCAGGTAGATGATCCGTGGCCGCGATTTGACCTTGGACTCTTCAGGAGCGAAAACCCACCGGGAGTGAACTTCGTCAAAATGCCGCTGCTCGACACGGGTCAATTCTTGCGGTCGGGCGCCAGTCTCCCAGGCCGCGACCAATAGATCGGCGAAGCCGGGATTGTGGACGTGCTCCAAAAGTTGGCGGTATTGAAGGGACGTGATCACTTCCGTCCGTTTGCCTGCGGGTGGCTTCTCGATGCCACGGATCGGGGAGTGCTCGATCAACCCCTGTTTTTCGGCCCAGTTGAATGCCCGCTGAATGGCGATGATGCAGCCTCGTTTCATGCCGGAGGCCCAACGGGGATGAGCGTCGACCCAGGCTTGCACGTGATATGGTCGTACGTCCTTCGCGGCGAGGTTCGGAGGAAGCGTATCCACGAATTTCTGGCAGCGTTCCAGATACCACTCGAACGTCTGTTCCGCGCGGTGTTGCCGAGTCCATTCCAAAAACTGGTCCATGAGGACCATGACGTCGGTCGAGGCCAGGCTCGGCCGCTGCGGAGCCTTCATCAACTCATGGTAGCGGGCAAAGGCCGTCGTGCGGTCGCTGGAAAGCTTGATCTGCTTGCCGTGCAGTTGCACGTACCAGGCGTTGCGATCTCGGCGAAACCAAGGCTTGGGAAACTTGGGCATGGCGGTTCTCCTGTTCGATGTTCACGGCAACATATGATGCCGACATCAAGAGAACGCGCCGCGCGTGCTCGACGCTGCACGCGGCAGAGAAATCGAATGAGCACTGTAATATGGCAGACCTCTGCCATTTACCGTGCCACTGCGATTACCCGTCGACGTAAGTCATTAGGCCCGGAGGGATTCGAACCCCCGACCAAGGGATTATGAGTCCCCTGCTCTAACCGCTGAGCTACGGGCCCAAAGTGTTTTTCAAGAAGCAAGTTGCGGAAACATTCTACTCAGAAAAAGCTCAATTCTAGCCAGCTTCCCAACTATTTCCCACCTCCGCTTGCCACCAAATTGTCGGACACAAACAGGGCGTTGGGTGATGCCTTCCATCTGCTTTGCCTTGTTGATGTAACGTTGGGTGGTCGTGAACGAACAGTGTCGCATCAACTGCTGAAGAACCGTTGCTGAGACGTTGGCCGCGTTGAGGGTGGCAAATACCCTGCGTTCATCGTGGAAGCCATACAAATGACAGGCCGGCGTGCAATTGTGTTCATCCGCCTTCTGGCTCAGCAGGTGGATTCCGGCAGCCTTTTGGATGCGGCGCAAAACCAGGTGCAATGTACGCCGGTAATGCAGCCATGGGAAGAATGCTTAGTGAATGCCAGGCACTTGGGCTAGGTGATCCAGCAGCACCGGATGTAGGGCCAAATTTGCATCCCTTCGCCCCTTCGTGCTCTTCGAGCGGAGTTTCGCCAATCCTGTCTCCATTTCTTGCTTCCAGCCATTGGGCTTTCCTCTCGGTGGCAAATCTTCCCCTTGTGCGCTACGATGCAACCAAATCAAGATCTTTATCGTGGCATCGGGAAACATGGACAAATAGGAGGGCGGGAATTGCGGACAGGCATGGCGTGGATGGCATGGGGGGCGCTGTTGGCCGGATTGGCCGTGGCGGCGGGCGCGTTCGGGGCGCACGGACTGGAAGGTCGAGAATTGCCGGCGGAGAATGGGCATGAGGTCTTCGAAACGGCGGTCCGCTACCAGATGTATCATGCGTTGGCGCTGGTAGGGCTCGGCGCATTCCAAGGACACTTGGGCTCGCGACGCGCCCAGTTAGCCGGTTGGGCTTTCTTGCTGGGCATCGCCGTTTTTTCGGGCATGCTCTACGCCTACGTCTTTACCGGCATCAAGTGGCTGGGCGCGATCGTCCCCATCGGAGGTGTCTCGTTCATCGTGGGCTGGGGAGTGCTGGCTTATGCGGCGTGGCAAGCCCGCCAGCCCGGCCCTCCAGTTCAGGAGTAGCCGGGGCTGGTGGCTCGAAATCCAGACGATAGGCATCAGCAAACCGCGAGCTCTTCGAGCTCCCGCTGCAAACGCTTCCGCGCCACGTGCAGCCGCCGCTTGATGGTGCCCACGGGCGAGTCAAATCCCTCACTCATTTCCTTGAGGGACTGCCCCTCGAAGTAGAAGGCGACCAAGGTATCGCGGTCCAGCGGGCCGAGGCGCCGTAGTCCGACGTGGACCTGGCTCCGCTGTTCCTGGCCGAGCATCGTGGACAGGGGATCGTCCCGGACCATGCACTCCCCTTCCAGAGACTCCGGCTCCGCCGGTAGCGGATGCCTTCGCCGTAAGGCGCGGTTGATTGCCATGCGATGCGCGAGCGACCGCAGCCAGGCCGGGAAACAGATCGGATCGCGAAGCTGCCCGATCTTTTTCATCACATGCATGAAGACGTCCTGGCACAATTCCTCGGCTTCGGCGTGATCTCCCAGCCGCCGCCAGGCGATGGCCTGCACGGTCCGTTCAAACCGCCGAACCAACTCGCCCAGGGCCGCGTTTTGGCCGGTTTGGGCCAGGCAGACCACTTCCTCCAGGGGTGTGGTTTCATCAATCGAAGGTGCTTCGAGCAAATACATGATTATCTCTCCGTGGGAAGGGCGACGGGTCGCCCGGGATTTTTTCGCGAGTGGCCAGCGGCGAGACATGCCAAATGGCAAACGCCGCGAGGCCAAGGGGCAAACGCCGAAAACCTGTTTTTTTGGCCGGGCAAGCCCGGCGGCAGCCAACCGCGATTAGGCGGTGGCCATGGCGAGTGCCGGCATGCGGCACCAACCTAAAACAGGCATTCCGTGCGAGAGGCCGCGACACATGCCGCGTACTCCCGCCTGCCCCGGCGAACTGCCAGCGCCCGGTTTCGCTAATGCGAAATAAAACGGCGCTGACGCCGCATGCGCATGGGAGTCCGCCTTGGCAAGGCGCACGATCGTGGTAACGACGATCAAGGCACGGTCCCGGATGATCCCGATGACGCGGCGAGTCGTGTTGACCAAATTAATCGTGCGCATGGCTGGCTCCGGCGCTGGGCGCGAATGGAGAGATAGAAAATGAAAAAGGTCTCGGAATGGTTCCGCCCTTCCACCTCCGGTCGGGAAGTTTAGGTAAGGGTGGCATGGCCGCGTGGGCAAGTCAAGAGACAAACTCCACGGCATCGCGAACGTAGTATCGCCCGCGAATGCCCCCTTAGACATATAATCCGGGCATTAGGTTCGCGAGTCGCCTGATTTTTTGGATTTTTTTCCGAGAAAATTGCCTGGCCCTGGAATTTCCGGCTTTTTTCCCACCATGTTGGGCAGGATTTCCTCAATACGAGCGTAATGCACTACCTCTGCTTTGCTATACCGGTGAGCGTGTATCCGAGGGAAACTTGTGCCTTGTCGGGAAGATAAGTAGCCTGGGTGGACGTTGAACTCCCTCGCACGACAGAGTGGGGATTGCACATTCCGCAATGCGAGTTTGGCCCAATTTTCAATCATCCATGCCGTCTGGCTAAGAGAAATCTCTATGTCGCACCGCTCGATTGGTCCCATTCTGATGGCTTTTTCGCTCATCGTGCCCTCATCTATGTCGAAAGCCGACGAGGACGCCATTGCGGAGGATTTCCAACCGGAGATCTCGGCAGCGTCGGCGGAGGGGGAGCGAGCCATTGCCGGTTTTCAGAAGCCGGCAGGATTCCGTGTGGAGCTTTTTGCCGCCGAACCGCTGCTCGCCAACCCCGTCGCGCTCTGGGTAGACCATCTCGGGCGGATCTACATTGCCGAGACCTTTCGGCACCATGCTGGCGTGACCGATACGCGCGGCCACATGTACTGGCTCGACGATGACTTGGCCAGTCGCACGGTCGAGGATCGCGTGAAGATGTACCGCAAGCACTTGGGGACTGACTTCGCCGGCTACGCCGGGCAGCATGATCGGGTGAGATTGGTTTACGATGAAGATGGCGACGGGGTCGCGGACAAATCGACCGTCTTCGCCGATGGATTCCAGAACCATGCTGATGGGATCGGCGCCGGCGTGCTGACCCACCAGGGAAATGTCTACTACACGTGCATTCCCGACTTATGGCTCCTGCGGGATACCGACGGGGACGGCAGCGCCGATGAGCGGAAGTCCCTGCACTACGGCTACGGCGTGCATGTCGGCTTTCTCGGGCACGATCTGCATGGGCTACGCATCGGTCCCGATGGCAAGCTTTATTTCAGCATCGGAGACCGTGGACTCAACGTCCACACCGACGAAGGGCATCTGTTTTATCCAGACACGGGGACGGTCCTTCGCTGCAATCTAGATGGCAGCGAGTTAGAGGTTTTCGCTGAAGGCTTGCGAAATCCCCAGGAACTGGCCTTCGATGAATATGGCAACCTGTTCACGGGAGACAACAATTCCGACGGCGGCGACCAGGCCCGGCTCGTGTATCTGGTGGAGGGGAGCGACAGCGGCTGGCGAATCGGTTACCAGTTCATGAGCAATCGGGGCCCCTGGAACGAGGAGAAGCTGTGGCATCCCCAGCATGCGGGGCAAGCCGCGTATCTCGTGGCCCCCATCGCCAATTTCGCGGACGGACCATCTGGGTTGACCTATTATCCGGGCCTCGGTCTGCCGGAGCGATATGAACGACATTTCTTCCTGTGCGATTTTCGGGGAACGTCGGGGCAAAGCGGCATCCGGGCCTTCAAGTTCGAACCGAACGGCGCGTTCTATAAACTGGCTGCCGACGAGAAATTCCTCTGGTCGGTGTTGGCCACGGATGTCGACTTCGGACCAGACGGCGCGCTCTATCTCACGGACTGGGTCGAAGGCTGGGACAAACCGACCAAGGGCCGCATCTACCGCGTCTACCATCCGGAAAGCCGCGACTCAGCTCAAGTGGAAGAGGCGCGGGAGCTACTCGCTTCGGGACTGAACGGCCAATCCTTTGATGACTTGGTCGATCTGCTCTCGCACCCGGATATGCGGATTCGCCAGTCGGCTCAGTTCCGCTTGGCAGGGCAAGGAGCCGAATCGATCGCCACCCTCTCGGATCTGGCGCTGCATGGCGATCATCAACTGGCCCGCATCCACGCCATCTGGGGATTGGGACAGATCGGTCGCGATTACACGGAGGCATTGCGCCCGCTGGTCACGTTATTACAGGACCAGGATCCTGAGATCCGTGCCCAGGCGGCCCGCGTGGCCGGCGATGCCCGGCTGGCGCTGGCCTACCCAAGCTTGCTCCGCTTGCTGCGAGACAAATATCCACGCGCGCGGATGTACGCCGCGCTGGGGCTCGGCAAGTTAGGCCGTGCCGAAGCCACGCACTTTCTATTCCAAATGCTGCGGGAGAACTGGGACGAGGATCCGGTACTGAGGCACGCGGGTGTGATGGGGCTGGTGGGTTGCCGAAATGTGCCGGCGCTAGTGGATGCGGCGCGGGACGCATCGGTTTCCGCGCGGCTGGGCGCGCTGCTGGCCCTGAGGAGGCTGAAACGGCCCGAGGTGACCCAGTTCTTGCAGGACTCGAACCAGCTTGTGCTGCAAGAGGCGGCGCGGGCCATTCACGACACGCCGATCCCGGACGGGACGTCCGCACTGGCTTGGCTTTCAATCCGAGATGAGCAGGACTTTGTGGTCGTCCGGCGAGTGCTGAATGCCCTGCGGACTGAGGGAACGGCTGCGGCCGCGCGGCGTTTGGCTGAGTTCGCGGCCAATGCGGAATATCCGCCGGTGGCCCGCCGCGAAGCCCTGGAGATTTTGTCCGAATGGACCGAGCCAGCGGGACGCGACCGCGTGGTCGGTCTGTGGCGGCCCTTGCCGTCACGCCCAGCCGACGAGGCGGCGATTGCCCTGCCTGATGTGTTGGAAACGCTCTTTGATGCTCCCCAGGAGGTCCAACTGGCCGCCGTGCGGGCCGCCCATGCGCTGAAGATTCAAGCTGCCGAAAGCGCGCTGCGGGATGTGGCCCTCAATGCGGAGCGGTCGGAGGAAGTCCGAGTCGCGGCGTGGCACGCACTAGCCGAGTTGGATGTAGAAGAGTGGACTCCCCTCTTGCAACAGACCGTCAGTGACCCCTCTGACAAAATTCGGGCGGTCGCGCGGGAATATCTGTCCCAGGCGGATCCGGCGCTGGCCTTTCCCGAACTAAAGCGGGCCGTCGAAGAAGGCACCCTATATGAACGGCAACATGCCTGGTCGGCTTTGGGCGCATCGCAGGATCCCCGCGCGGACGCTTTGATCCGCGATTGGGTGCAGAAACTGATCGCCGGCGAGGTGCCCGCCGAAACGCAGCTCGACGTGTTGCTCGCGGCGGAAGAGCGTCAGAGCAACGAGACCCAAACGTTGCTCGATCAATTTCAACAAGCGGCGGCTGAACGAGGCAAACTCGGCCCGTATGAAGTGGCTCTGGCGGGGGGGGACGCCGAGCGGGGCGAGGAGATCTTCTTCGAGCGGGACACCGTCTCCTGTCAACGGTGCCACCAAGTCGGCGACCGGGGCGGCCGCGTGGGGCCGGATCTGACCAAGATCGCCGCCGAGAAGGACCGCCGCTATCTGCTGGAAGCTCTCGTGGAGCCGAATAAGGCCGTCGCCAAGGGATTCGAAAGCGTCACGCTGGTGACACTGGATGGCGAAATCTTGACGGGCGTCGTGCTGGGTGAGAATGCATCCCACCTGCAACTCATCAACGCGGAGGCCGAGGTGACCAACGTGCCACTCTCCGAAATCGACGAGCGCTACCAGGCCCCCTCCGCCATGCCCGAGGACCTGATGAAGCACCTCACGCTGTCGGAGATCCGAGACCTGGTCGAATTCCTGGCCCAGCGGAAGTAGGGGCAAAATCGAAAAAAAACGATCCGTTGGGGCGCGGCAGATGTTTTCGAGTGTGATGAACGGCTAAATCTTGACCCCTTGTATATTATGTGTTTGAAGCCATCGGATAAAACCCCACGTTTGTTTCTTCCGTTGCCGTTTCATGGCCGTTAGACGCTCAATTTTGCGGGTGCCGCGATGTTTTGTCCCTGGGCTCTAAAGTTCAGTCAAACCACCGCAGAAGACAAGCCGAGTCAAGTTAAAGGGAGCGGGTCGGATGTCGAACGCAACTCCATCAATTCCACACTCGCCGATCGCGAAGAGCAAGTGGTCGTTGCGATTGCGTTTAGGCGCCGCATTGCTGTTTCTTGTTGCCGCCTGCATCGCAGCGACGTACGCCCATCGGTTGCTGTACGTCACCTGGCCCGCGACGTTCGTGCTGTTCATCGCTCCCTCGTTATTCGTCGGTCTGCGGCTCCTGCTGACAGGATTCCGCTTCACGCCAGCCGGTTTGCTGCTGGGCGTCACCTACGTCGCCGTTCTGCAAGCGTTGTACACCCAAATCCTGTCGTCGCGGGTTGCAGCGGAGCGGTTCTATGAACTCGTGCAGCAAGCAGATAACGAAGCCGCGTCACAGCATACAACGTCGCGGTTTATAGGAATCGGCTACGGTACCTTCGGTGGTGAGCCGCACAGCTTTTCACTCGCCGGCCCCGGTATTACGCGACCTGGAAAAAAACCGCCACCAAACTCTTCGCGCTACGTTTATCTTGTTGAACCAACCGACGTTGACGACGTGAAATCGATAAGGTTTGACGCGGTGTCGGCGGGATCACGTGGAGTCGTCGTTGATAGTCTTTTCGAGCATCTCGAAGAATTTCATAACGTGTCGTTCTTAAGCATTGCCTGCAATGAGTTACAAACTCGTCACCTTGCAGCGTTTCAATCGCTTCCGAGACTGGTAGGAGTTACGGTCCGCGCCGACCAGATGTCCCCAGAGTCGGCGAAACTCCTTGCGGGCTGTAAGGTACTGAGGGAACTGAACCTTAGCGGGCATTGCATCGACGATACCTTCCTGCGGTCGTTGTCGAATGTAAAAGGGGTCGAAGCTTGCCAGGTTTCTTGGGCCGCCCAACGCACACCCTGGGTGCAAGGAGGATTTCAAGGAGAGCCCTCGAGCCTAGAAATCGACAAACACGCCTTTACGGGAGCGGGGCTTGCCGAATGGGCGAGCGCCAAATCGATCACGTATTTATCGCTCGACAGCCCCGGTCTTACGTCACTCGGGCTTGAGAGTCTAAGAAAGTTCCGAGCAGTCGAGAAACTGACCCTTTCCTCCGATGCCAGGAGAGCCGTCTCGCTTGCCGTCGTTGCCGACCTGCCAAATTTGCGAACGTTGCGTCTAGAAGGGCGCGCGTTCGAGTTTTCGGATTTGGCGGCAGTCGGTTTACCACCGTCGATGCATGGATTGACGATCGACGTTTGGAACGGTGGAGAAAGCGATCGCAATCTACACATCCCGGAGGAGGCAGCGAGTTTGTTTTCCAGCATAAAAAGCCTTCACGCCATCGAGCTTCGAGGAGTGAAGATTACACCAGCAATCGCGAAAGCCCTGGCCGAAGCACCTGAACTGCACAACTTGTCCATTCACGATGAAGCCTTATCGGACGAAGTTGCTCGCGTTCTGGCTGATTCCGTTTCGCCGATGCAATTGTCACTAAGCATTGACCATCTATCGCCGAAAGTGATCGATGTTCTGCTCAAGTCGCCGCAAATCACGGGATTCGAGACAAACTATCGCTCTTCCAATCACGGTACACTTGCTCCTGAAATCATCGCCAAATTTACTGAGTTGCTCTCACAAGATCTCAGAGTAGGGCTGCAAGTCGAAAAACGACAAGACGAGATTGCGATTTCCGGTTTTAGCGTCTTCAAGCCGGACTCGTACTAGTGTTCCGTCAGGTCTTAGTTTTCGTGTATAAGCGATCCGCCAGTTTGACATGTTTTTCGCCGATCATGGAGGATCGCATGGCTACCAAATACG
>JANQPP010000219.1 GCA_028289405.1 Pirellulales bacterium | reverse complement strand
TGGAGCTGCAGATAGGGGGCACCGAATTCCTCGCGGGTGTTGCGGCGATCGAAATTGACGAGTACTTCCCCCGTGCGGTAGTGACGGGTGTACTGATCTAGCGGTTCGTTGGCGAGGCGGGAGACTTCCTCTTCGACTCCCAGGAACCGAAGCCCCTTCATGGCATTGGGCGACATGGAGATGCCCGCGCCTACTTCTCCCAACTCGGGCGCCTGCTCATAGACTTTCGCGCGAATACCTGCCCTGGCCAAACCCAGGGCGGCCGCCATGCCGCCGATCCCCGCGCCAATAATTGCTACGGTTGGTTTCCCGTCAGTCTCACTCAAATTCCCAAAGCTCCGGGATTAATGAGCCCCGCGGGGTCTACCTCTTGCTTGATCTTTCGAAGTAGCGCCAATGCAGCGGGATTGCGATCTCGGGCGTAGGGGTAGAGTCTGCCGATCTGAAGGTGGGCGCTTCCGGCGTCGTACATGATGTCCACGAATCTGGTTTTCATGTCGTCGACGAGCTGCCGAGTTTCCTCTTTTGCCTCCCCCTCTTGCATAAGGGAAAGCAGCTCGTCCGGAAGCGTTGCTTTGTGCAGCATGTTCCAGTCGTCGGGCCAGTAGATGACTAGCTCATAGAGAAATCCAGAGCGGCCCAACGTGGCGTAGACCAAGAACACGTCAATACCCAGCCGTTCGCAAGCCTGCTTCTGGCTATCGATGTACTTTTCCACTTCGGCGTGCAGCGATTCCGCCGCCGAGTAGGGCACGATCCCGTGCATCGGCAAAAGCCGCCTGCCGCCGGGTCCCAACACCATCGGGTCAGGAAACGGGTTGGCTCGGGTTACGACGGCCATCGTGTTGGGGATCTCGTAGCCGTTTTTGCCGACGGCCGCACGAATGGCACGTAGCTGCGCTTTGAGCGCTTGACGCGTATTGCCCTCCGCCAAAAAGCTGATCGTATAGCGGGAGTCTTTCAGGAAGCGACGGCCGTTGGCGGCGATGCTCAGCATGCGCTTGGCCCCCGTGAGTGGATTGCCCGCCGCTTTTCCAACCGACAGCAGCGTTTTGAAATCGCTCTTGAAGGTGGATGCGTCC
>JANQPP010000211.1 GCA_028289405.1 Pirellulales bacterium | reverse complement strand
TGACGCCTTCTCCTTCGTCTTGGCAGCGGGCTTCGGGGCCACGCCCGCTTGAGCCGCCTCTGCCTTGGAAACAGGGCCGGGTTTCGCTGATTTGCGTGCCGCCGCGAGAATGCTCGCCGTGTCGCGTGCCGCTGGAGCCCCCTTGGCAGGGGCGGATTTCGCCGCAGCAGGTTTCGCGGAAGGCTTGGCTGCCGCCGGCTTCGGCTTCGCGGCAGGTGACGGTGCCTTGGACGCTGGAGTTGATGCGTCTTCAGACTTCCCCTGGCGGGCCATGGCCAGAATATCCGACACGCTCGGGCGACCACCTCCCGAAGCTGCCTGCGGCTCAGGCTTACTCACGGCTGGCTTGGCGGAGATTGGGGCAGATTTCTGGGAGGCTTCGGACGCCGCCGTGGCTTCCGCCGGCGGGTTGGATTCGCCGCTCCCGTCGCTTTTCCTCGCAGCGGCCAATATCTCCGCCACCGACATCTTCTTCTTATCTGCCATAAGATCCGTGTGGTCCGGGATGACTCGAATCGCTTAACCGGGCTATGGGCCAACGATATGCCTGGGCACCGGGAAAATTACCGTGCAGAACGAACAGTGCAAAGAATGAGCCGTTTGCTCGAACATACGGCCCACAACGAGCGACCGGAATTGCCCGCCCGGCTTGTGACATCTTTCACGAACTATGCATGTTTTTTAGTTCTCGCGGCTGGCCTGTCAAGCGGCGTTTCGGCGAGATACGGATAAAAAAGGTTCTCGGAGCAATTTCAGCATGGCTTGAGCCGTTTTTTGCGATGCGTGACTTAAGCGGTCGATAGGTCTTCCAGCCACTTTTCGGCCTCTGCGGAAGGATTTGACGTATCCAGCAGTGCACCGCATACCGCGACGCGGGAAAAACCGGCTTTGAGCACTTCGGGCAGCTTGCGCCGCGTGACTCCTCCAATGGCGAAGGCCGGGATTCGCACTTCGCCGACGATTTCCCGCAGCAAGGCGACTCCCGCCAGTTTGTCGAAGTTCTTGGTATTCGAGCGAAAAATGGGGCCCACGCCGATGTAGTCCGCGCCTTCTTTTTCGGCCCGCTGGGCCTGATTCTTGGAATGCGTCGATACACCGAGAAGATGGCGGGCCGGTAGGCAACGCCGTGCCTGTTGGGCGGACAACTCGGATTGACCGACATGCAGCCCGTCCGCTCCGCTGAGCAACGTTATATCGGCGCGATCATTGATGATGGCCAGCGTCTGGCTGCCAGCGGTCAATTCACGTAGTATTTCCGCCCGCTCCAGCAGCAACCGGTCGGAAGCATTTTTGTCCCGCAACTGTAGAACGTGAACGCCCACTTCCACGAAACCAGCAATCAGATCCGAAAAAGCCTGCACTGATTCACGGCAGTCCACCAGGACGTAAAGTCGAGCTCGTTCAAGGCGCTGGCGGAGCGGCGAGCCTAGAAGAAGTGCTTGTTCCAGCGTGTACGTGCGATATCGGAGCGATTTTAAACTTAATGCGTCGTCCGCTGAATGGAGCTTGGAGTATTCTTCCAGACTGCGAAGTGATTCCTGGCATCGCTTTAGGTTGACGTGGCAGACTTCCGCCGTAGTTTGGCGGGTCAACTCCGCTTCCGTGTGCAGCGCGCTGCCGACGTCACTCCCCTCGGTGCGACGATGAAGCAGTCGTTGGCGGCTTCCCCAGCCACGCAGTATGGCCCCCAATTCGTGCCGCATCTCTTTGCAACAAGCGGTGGAAAGCACGTCATCAAGGATAAACCGCGCGTAATCCTCCACAACTCTTAGGGCTTCCATGGCCCGGTTGGCTGCCGCGTCCAGGATTCGCCAGACCTCCGCTTTTTCGGCCAGGATTTCTGAAGACAGAGCGGGGAGTGGAGACGCGGTATTCTCGTCAACCGTACCGCAGCCCTTCGGCGGCAGGGGCAACGTGCCCTGAACCACCGGCTCCTCGGGTAGAGAAACCGGAGTGTTGTCCGCCTGGACGCCATGCAGATCGCGAATCCGCGTGGCGACCGCTTCCGCGGTAAGCCCCTGGCCGTGTAACCATTGCGTCACTTCCCCTTCGCCGATCGCCAGGGCTAGTAGCAGATGTTCGGTGGCCAGTTCCGGTGGACGGCCCGTTTCTGAGACACGGCGGATCGCCGCGCGCAGATTGGACAAGAAGGAAGGGTGAGGCTCCGGCAATTCCCGCAATGGGCCTTCCACGTGCTGCCGAAGATGTGGCCACCGCGCGGTCAATTGCCTGCTTTCGTGGATTCCGCTTTGTCTCAACCAATCCGCGGCACGGCATTCCTCCTCAGCCAACAGGCCGATCAAAATCTCGTGAGGTCCCACGCCATTCTGTTCCGGAAAATGCCAGGTGGCAGCCGCACGGAGGGCTCTCTCGGCTGCCGGGGTCAATTCCCAATGACGGAACGCATTCAATGGTCGAGTCGATTTCATGGCCATGTCGAGATCCGGGCAAGCGGTCTTTTGTGCGGCGGCAATTTGGATTCTACAATGCGTTCCCAGCAGGGTGGTACGACGAAGTCAATCTAGACAAGGAAATGAAATCGATGCGGGTAACGCGAATATGGTGCATTTTAGCCGGCCTTGTGGGAATCGTGGCCGGCAGGGCCTTCGGCCAGGAAGCCCCAGGTGCGGAGCGGCCCAACATCGTCTTCATCATGGCAGACGACCAGCGGCATGACCTGCTGGGATGCGCGGGCCACCCCATTTTGCAAACGCCCCATGTAGACGCCCTGGCCGCGAGGGGCGTGCGCTTCACGAACATGTTCGTCACTACCTCCATCTGTGCCGCCAGCCGGGCCAGCATTCTCACAGGACTTCACGAGCGGACCCATCAATTCACGTTTGGTACGCCTCCCTTGAAGTCCACGCTTTCCCAACAGAGTTATCCCGCGCTCCTCCGAGAAGCCGGATATCGCACGGGCTTCGTGGGCAAATTGGGCGTCAAACTTGAAGCTGGCGAATTGGATCGCATGTTCGACTCAGCCACGATTCTCAGCCGGAATCCCTACTTCAAAACGCAACCGGACGGTTCACGGCAACACATCACGGAAATGGCGGGGGATCTGGCGGTCCAGTTTCTGCGGGAGTCGGCCAGTGGGCCGTTTTGCTTGTCGGTGAGTTTTAATGCTCCCCATGCCGAGGACTCGGACAAGGAAGATCACTACCCTTGGCCCCCTAGCGCGGATGGCCTGTACGATGACGTGAAGATGCCGCTGCCTGTACTTGGAGATCCCGAGATTTTCGCCGCGCAGCCCGAGTTTCTGCGAAATTCGTTCAATCGCGAGCGTTGGTATTGGCGATGGGACACCCCGGAGAAATACCAAAAGAACGTGCGGGCCTATTTCCGCATGATCAGTGGCGTGGACCACGTGGTGGGAAGAATCATCGCGGAACTCGAAAGCCAAGGGGTGGCGGACAACACCGTTGTGATCTACACGGCGGACAACGGTTATTACCTGGGCGAACGAGGCTTTGCCGGCAAATGGTCCCATTACGAGGAATCGCTGCGGGTGCCGTTGGTGATCCACGATCCACACCGAACGGTCGGCAATTCCCGCTTGGTCGAGGCCATGACGCTCAACATCGATATTCCCGCGACGATCTTGGACCTGGCGGGAGTCAACGTGCCTGCCGCCTACCAGGGTAGCAGCTTGCGTCCCTGGCTGGCGGGGGAAACCCCCGATGCCTGGCGCGAAGATTTCTTCTGTGAGCATTTAATGGAAATCGGAACCCGCATCCCCAAGTATGAAGGTGTGCGCGGCAAGCGGTACGTCTATGCCCGCTATTTTGAGCAGGAACCGACGTATGAGTTTTTGCACGACCTGCAAACCGATCCCCAGCAGTTGAAAAGCTTCGCGAACGATCCCGATTACGCGGAAATCCTTGCCGCGACGCGCCAGCGCTGCGACGAGCTAAAGCAGCAATACGAAGCGGCGGTCATCGAGTCCGGCAGCCCGTGATGTCTTGAATCACGCTGCCAGCCACATCAGTGAGGCGGAAGCGGCGGCCATTGTATTTGTACGTCAGCTTTTCATGATCGATGCCCAGCAGGTGCAAGATCGTGGCGTGAAAGTCATTGACATGCACGCGGTCGACCGTGGCGCGATAACCCAACTCATCCGATTCGCCGTAGCTCATCCCGCCTTGGACTCCCCCGCCCGCCAGCCAGGCGGTAAAGCAATGCGGGTTGTGGTCGCGGCCCGGTTTTTCCCCGGTCTGCGCGATCGGCAGGCGGCCAAATTCGCCACCCCAAATCACCAGCGTCTCGTCCAGTAGCCCGCGCTGTTGCAGGTCGGAGAGCAGCGCGGCGACGGGCCGGTCGGTCTCGCCGGCGAATTGCGAGTGATTTCCCTGGATGTCGATATGCCCGTCCCAAGACCGCTGGTTTTCCATGCCGCCGGAATAGATCTGCACGAAACGCACGCCCCGTTCCACGAGCCGCCGGGCCACCAGGCATTGCTTGGCGAAGTGGGCGCAGCGTGAATCATCCAGGCCGTAAAGCTCTTGGATGTATTGCGGCTCGGCGTTGAGATCGATGGCCTCCGGAGCCGCCGTTTGCATGCGGTACGCCAGCTCGAAACTCTCAATCCGGGCGGCGAGCTCCGCTTCCGCAGCGTGTTGGGAGTGATAATCCTCGTTGAGCGATTTGATGAAATCCAATTGCGCCCGCTGATGCTGGTCCCGCATTTCGGCGGGGCGAATGAGATTGTCGATCGGCGGACCCTTGGGTTGCAGATGGGTTCCCTGATAGACGCCCGGCAAAAAGGCCGCGCCCCAATTGGCGGCGTGCCCTTTCGGCAGGCCACGTCCTTTGGGATCGCTCATCACCACGAACCCAGGCAAGTTCTGGTTTTCGCTTCCCAGGCCGTAAGTCACCCACGAACCGACGCAGGGAAAGCCCATGCGTGGGAAGCCGGTATTGATCATGAACAACGCCGGCGAGTGATTGTTCGATTCCGCGAATCCGGAATGGATGAAGGCCATCTTGTCCACATGCTCACCCAGCAGCGGAAAGATTTCCGAAACCATCTTGCCGCATTCTCCACGTGGCGAGAACTTGAAGGGGGATTTCATCACTCCCCCCACCTGGTTCTTGAAGAATCCGGTTGTATCCTGAAACTCCGGATCAAATTCGCGGATCGATTTTCCGTCGTATTTCGCGAGGGCCGGTTTGTAATCCCAAGTATCGACCTGGCTGGGACCGCCATTGATGAAGATCCAAATCACTCGCTTGGCCTTGGCGGGAAAATGGGACGCTTGCGGCGCGAGTGGGTTCAGTGTGCGGTCACTGACGCGGGCCGCGGCACAAGAAGACTCGTCCCGCAACAGGGAGGCGAGCGCCAACATGCCACAGCCCCCACCCGCTCGACGGAGCAATTCGCGCCGTGACCAGCCCGTGGCCATGTCAGATAATCGAGGATTCATGGTCCATTCACTCCAGGTAGCGTGGCGGGATGATTTGTCAGTCCACGTAAACAAATTCGTTGCTGCTCATCAACGCCTGGCAAAAGTCGGTCAAGGCGAGATCATGGGGCGCTTCGTGTCCCGCGCTGGCATAGGATTTCGTCTGGGACGCGAGGAATGCCTCGGCCCGTCGAATCTCCTCGGCGGTGGCGGGCCGCCCCAGTGCGATTTCATAAGCCCGAGTTACCCAATCGCTGTCCTCTGTATCTCCATCTCCCAGCCGTTCAGCAAAGCCGGTCGCGTACTGCCGCGCCTGAGGGTTATTCAAAAACAGCAACGCTTGAGGAGCGATCGTGGTGGAACTCCGCCGCCCGATCCCCACCAGGTGCTCCGGCCAATCGAACAACATCATCATCGGAATCAGCTTGCTCCGCTTGATGAAGAAATAGACGCTGCGACGCTGCATGGATTGGTCCAGCGTACCCTGGCCGTGCATAGTGGGATCAAGCAGGCCCGAGACCTTGAGCAGCGCGTCTCGAATGGCTTCGGCTTCGAGTCGCCGGACATCCCGCTTCCAGTAGTAGGTGTTTTCGCGATCGAGCGCCGCATGTTCGGCATCGTGTGCACTGGATTGCATGTAGACGCTGCTGGTCATGATCAGTTTGTGCAGGCGTTTCAGCCGCCAGCCATGGTGGATCAAATCGGTGGCCAGCCAGTCCAGCAGTTCGGGATGCGTGGGCCGTTCCCCTTGCATGCCGAAATCGCTGGGCGTGGCCACGATGCCCCGGCCAAAATGATGGTACCACAGCCGATTCACGATCACCCGCGCGGTTAGGTTCCCCGCGCCGTGCCGCGGGTCGGTCATCCAGTTGGCCAAACTCGCGCGGCGAAAACTGGTGCGTGTCCAATTTTCTGGTGGTGTCTCGCGCCAAGAGCTAGGCTCGGTGTCGTTGCGATAGAGCACCGGTAGAAAAGCGGGGTCCGCGACCTCTTGTTTCTGTTCCACATCACCCCGGGCTAGCACATGAGTCTCGGGATAAAAGTGCGGAAAACCGCGATCGTCGGCATGATGCTTGGTGGGCGGGAAGCCCTCGCTCGTCACCTGCACCTTGGTGGGCTCGCCTTCGGGACCGAGTTCCAAATCAATTTCGCTGCGGATGGCCGTCGTGAAATTCGCGGCGAGGCGGTAGTAGTCGCGTGTGGAAATCGGGTCGTACTTATGGTCATGGCAGCGGGCACATCCGACGGTCAGGCCCAGGAATGCCGTGCCCGTCGTGGAGGCCATGTCGTCCAATTCATCGTAGCGGGCGGATTCAAACTCTCGTTCGGTAAGCTGCGTGGGAAACGCCCCGGCACCCAAAAAACCGGTCGCCATCATGGCCAGCGGTTCCTCGGGCGCGATCTCATCTCCGGCCAACTGCCAACTTACGAACTGGTCATAAGGCATGTCCGCATTGAAGGCGCGGATCAAAAAGTCGCGGTAGTGATAGGCATGAGGCCGGTCGTAATCTTGTTCGTATCCGTGGGACTCGGCGAAACGGGCCACATCCATCCAATGTCGGGCCCAGCGCTCGCCGTAATGGGGAGATTCGAGGAGCCGGTCCAACAGGCGATCATACGCTTGAGGATCGGGGTCGTTAAAAAATGACTCGACTTCCTCCGGCGTCGGCGGCAAACCGAGCAGATCGAAATAAGCCCGGCGGATCAACGTCCGGCGGTCCGCCACGGGATTGGGATGCAATCCGCGTTCGCGGTGTTTGGCCACGATGAATTGGTCGATAGCCGTGCGGATCCACGGATCT
Source organism: Pirellulales bacterium (assembly GCA_028289405.1). Taxonomy (GTDB): domain Bacteria; phylum Planctomycetota; class Planctomycetia; order Pirellulales; family JANQPP01; genus JANQPP01. The sequence continues at coordinate 128,374 of JANQPP010000211.1, read as the reverse complement.
TCGCCGACATTGGGTGGTGCCACGACACCGAGCGGTTGAAAGGACCAGAACGACCGGTCGACTTCGTCCGCCGCGGATGCCCCTTCTTCCTTAGCCTCGTTCACTTCCACCAGCGGACGATCGTAGGGAGCACCAAGTTCGATCCACTTCCCGATAGCCGCGATCGTCTCCGGCGGGAGCTTGTCCCGCTTGTGCGGCATAAAGGGTTCTTCCTCGTGCGTGATCAACTGAAACAGGTAGCTGGATTCGGCATCTTCATCGAGGGCTCCGCTATCCAATAGCTTTTCGCGCGTGGAGAGGTCGAAGTCCGCCTTGACGGACTTTCCGCCATGGCAATCCAGGCATTGGGCCTTCAGCACGCCGCGTATTTGTTCCTTAAACAGCGCCGTGCCCGCCTTCATTTTTTCCGCATGGTCATCGGCGATTTGGCCCAAAGTGAGCTGCGGATAAAGCAGCAAACACATCCAAGCGATCAGTGCTTGGCAGCCGTTCCGAGTTACGAATTTTTTCTTAGAGTTGATGCAAGAAATGCTCATGGCTGGAAGCAGCCCGGGAAAAGGCCGCGATAATATGAGGTTGGAAGCGAAATGATGGAGAGCAAACGGTCAGCAGGTCCGGACGGTACGCCACCGAACCGGTCGGTTTTCTAGAACCTGCCGGATGTACTTGACGTATTCGCTACATTCGCACAAGTCCCGGAGTTTCAGCATGTCCGCTGACTAGGGGGCTCGTCAAGCGATTTTCATGGCAATGGTGAACGGCGGTGCTTTTTCGATGCATGAACAGAATCACGTGTTCGGGCTTTGCCGCTATTTTTCCAAAGACCTATAATTCCATTGATTTGCGGAAAACGATCACCTACCCAAACACACGCGCTACTCGAGTGATGAACGATGGATGCTAGGAATTCACGCGGATACGCATGGTTGGTAGCCGGAGTCTCTACATTTCTAGGCATGATGCCAACCGCTTTGGAGCCGGGGCGGTACGGCCCGCGGCAACTTCAGGCACAGGAGACGGACGCGGAAGAAGCCGAGAATCCCGCTGGCGGTGAAGGGATCGAACCTGAGCCATTTGGGCGTCTGGTAAGAGTCCCCTTGCCCATCACAGGAGAAGTGGATCTGCGGGTGAAGCAGGCCGTGAGAAGAGTCTTGGAGGAACGGCCCGAGGGGAGTGGCCGGCCGATTTTGTTGCTAGAGTTCTGGCCCACGGACGACCGCTTTGGCGCCGGCAGCGACTATTTCCGTGCCCGCTCGTTGGCGGAATTTCTCACCAGCCGAGATCTGGGCGGCGTGCGGACCATCGCCTACATCCCCAAGGCCCTGCAAGGCCATGCCGTGCTCGTGGCCCTAGCCTGCGAGGAAATTGCCATGGCCCCAGAGGCAACGATTGGCGATGCCGGCATCGATGCCGGAGAGAACAACGATGGACCGGAAATCCTAGCCGCCTATGGCATGGTCGCCGAACGGCGCAAGACCGTGCCCAAGGAGATCGCCATCGGCATGGTGCGGAAGGACTTGAAGGTGCTCAAAGTCGAAACGGACGTCAGCACGGAATTCGTGTTGGAAGAGGAGTTGCCAGAGCTGAAAGAACGGCGGACCGTCGTGGGCAATCCACAGACGGTCATTGAGCGGGGGCAACTTGGCCGCTTCACGGGCCGCGAAGCCCGCCTTTATGGGTTGGCGAGCTACCTGGCCACAGGGCGCGACGCCTTGGCGCGGGCACTGGGGCTCCGCCGCGATGCCTTGGAAGAGGATCCTTCACTCAAGGATGGATGGCGGCCCGTTCAGGTATCGGTGACGGGCGCGATTCAGCCACAAATGTCCAACCAAATTCCCCGACTGGTGGAGGAGGCCATTCGCGAGAGGGACGTGAACATGGTCTGCGTTTGGATTGATTCGGCGGGAGGAGCGCCAGAGCATAGTCTGGATGTGGCCAATTACCTTTCCGAACTGGATCCCGGCAGAGTCCGCACGGTGGCGTATGTTCCGCAAGAAGCGAGGGGCGATGCCGCGCTCATCGCTGCTGCCTGCGACCAAATCCTGATGCATCCGGACGCGATTCTTGGCGGTCCCGGCGCTTACGCTCCATCGGCGGAAGAGGCGGGCCTGATTTCCGAAACCGTGCGGCATCAGCTCGCTCCCGCGAAAGAACGGAGCTGGTCGCTGATCGCGGCGCTGTTCGATCCTCAGTGGAGCGTGCATCGGTACACCAAGCAGGGAACACGGCAGACCGCCTATTTCAACGACGAGGAACTTGAAGCTCAGGCCGACCGGGATGAATGGGAACGTCAGGAGGAGATCGTCCCGCCGGGCCAATTGCTGGAACTCACGGGAGAGCGGGCGTTGGAATTGGGACTAGCGCGAAAGACTGTGGAGAGTTTCGCGGAACTGAAGCAATGGTATGGCCTCGAAGAGGATCCGGCACTCGTGGAACCGGGCTGGGCAGATGTGCTGATCGACGCCTTGGCCTCACCATCGCTGGCTTGGCTGCTACTCATGGCGGGCGGGGCTGCTCTTTATGCCGAATTGAATACACCGGGCATGGGCATCGGCGCGTTTATCGCTGGCGTCTGTTTCATCCTCTTCTTTTGGAGTCGGTTCCTGCAAGGGACGGCGGCTTGGCTGGAGATATTGCTTTTCGTCGCCGGGCTCGCCTGCCTACTGCTCGAATTTTTCGTGATTCCCGGATTCGGCATTTTCGGCTTGGGTGGGGCGGCACTGATGTTGCTGTCGCTGGTGCTCACCAGCCAAACGTTCGTCATCCCCCAAAATGCCTACCAGATGGACCAACTGACCAATACGTTGGTCTCCATCGGCGGGGCGGGAATCGGGACGGCGGTGTGCGCGTACTTTCTCAGCCGCTATCTGCCGAACACGCCGTTTCTGGGGCACCTTCTGTTGCAGCCACTTTCCCCGGAAGAAAAAGTTGCGCTATCGCATCGGGAATCTTTCACCGAATTCGACCAGCTCGTGGGGCAGAGGGGCGTGACGACCACGCAACTGCTCCCCAGTGGCAAGGCCCGCTTTGGTAGCAAGACTTACAGCGTGGCCTCCCACGATGACGATGCTCTGCCTGCGGGGACTCCAGTGGAAGTTGTGCAAGCCAGCCCCCATCGGATCGTCGTCCGGCCGGTCTAGCGCGTAAATTATTCCGTGGGCTTGGCTGGCGAGCTATACTGATAGGTTGGACGTGGAGATCGATTACGGCAACCGGTGAGAAGAGATTGGGCGAGACGATGGGTTCACCGGAAAGCGGATCGGTGAAAGTCGCCTGCCCGCAATGCGATAAGCACTTGCGCTGCCCTAGTGACTTGGTGGGCAAGAAGGTCCAATGCCCGCGTTGTAAGACCAAGTTCCGTGTCCAGAATACTCCGGAGGAACAGCCCGCCTCGGCGGAAGCCAATGCTGCTGCATCCGTGAAATCTCCAGAGCAAACACCCCCCAAAAAAGAGAAACCCAAGCCGGTGGCGGAAGTCGAGGAATGGTTTCTCCTTACGGACGATGCCAAACAGTATGGTCCCATGGCAAGGGCTAAAATCGACGCCTGGCATCGCGAGGGCCGGGTACAGCGCGATTGCCAGATCTTTCGCCGTGGCTGGGCACAATGGAAATGGGCAGACGAAGTCTATCCTGATTTGGCACCGGCGCCCTCTTCCTCGACAGCCGTCGTGCCCGAGCCGCCCCGTGATCGTGGCAAGCATCAGAACATCGCGGAAGATGCCGCGTTGTTCACTAAATCAGTGAAGAAAACGGCCGCGCCTTCCAAAATTCAGCCATCGGAAGACCAGGACGATACGGTGGCTGCCTGGCTGTCGGGGGCGGAAGTTTTCCGTGCCCATCAACGGTTGGGGCAGTGGATCCAGCGGTTCGTATGGCTCGGCTTTTTGGCGACCGTCTTGGCGATGCTCGGTGGCACCTACCAGTCTCTCCAAGTGCTGCGCGAAGGGTTCACGGTGCAGGCAATCGGACCGCTCGGCGTGGTGTTGGCGGCGGTGCTCATTGGAGTGGGAAGCTTCGCCGTGCAACTCTACTTGAAGCGGGTAAAGTGGCTCTTAAGAAGTCCCACGCAACGCCAACTCCTGGCCTCCATGCGGGCCGAAGCGACGGTCTGGAAGCGGATGTGCGTCGTGGCCTGCACCACGATCATGGTTCTCGTGGGCGTCGCGGTCCCTTTGTTGCTGCCCGTGCCGGATGCGCAAACGGCTCCAGCAATTCCTCCGCCGGTGGAGACCATTCCGCCGCAGCCGCAAGAAAACGTGAATGAGCCCGCGACGGAAGAGGAGACGGAGGACGGTACTTTAACGGATTCCTGAGCAGCGTGTCGCGGCTGAACACGACAAATCAGCTTGCAATTCACGGGCGAAAGACCGATAATTTTCTGCTGGCGCGTGGCACAACCGATCGGAGAAGATTTTCGGATTGCGTGCGTCGGGTCGTAGTGGTCCTAGCGGTTTCATGAATTGCCGTCTGGCCCAGAGCTGCCTCGGAAGCACATCACGCTCGATGCGTGCCGGCAAAAGTTTCGATATGATGAATCAGAGGAGATTGGCCACGCAGGCAATTACGAACAGGAGAGACCCATGTCCGTTTTCCCACGAGCCAGTCTATGCGCGGTGCTGGTTTTGAGCTGCGTCGTTTCCAGGCCCTTGCCCGGCCAGATTCGGAACTCGGGAGGATCGAGCCTCTTTAGTGGCGGATCGACGAATACGGGCACCCTCTCCCGGTCCAGTGGGGGCCGGCAGGAATCCGAGCCAGGATTCGAAAACAGCTTGATGGATCAAATGAGCCTCAACGAAATCGGCAGCCGCCGAAACGAGAACGGCGGCTTCGTGGGAGCCAACATTAGCGGCATGGCCGAAATGTACGGAGATCTTTTGAACGGAATGCGTTCGCTCACTTCCCAATTCAATAGTGGCCGGCGCGGAAACACCGGACGGCGCGGCAATAATGGAAGATCCAATCAAGGAGCGAATGATACGCCTTCCATGTCTTTCCGTCCCCGCCTTGTCGTGGGTTTCATTGCTCCCACCATTTCCCCTAACGTCCGCCAACAGCAAGTTCAGCAGCGGATAAATCTGGCGGTGAATCGTGAGCGCGGTGTCACCATTCGTGGCCTGGCCGACGGTATTTCCATTTCCGTGGACGACAACCGCACGGCCACTTTGCAAGGCACGGTCAGTACCCAACACGACCGCGATTTGGCACGGAGATTGGTGCTCCTGCAGCCCGGAATTTCATCGGTTCGCGACGAACTGACGTTGCAGACGGCGCTGGAGCTTGCTCCGGAAGTGTCCTCTGCTCCATGAGCGTGCGCGCCACACTAGGGCTCCGTCCATAACCCGGGAGTGAAACCCTCATTCTGTTACGCGCCACTGCTTGCGGCAGGGTGTTGCTCCGCAGTGGGATCGTCGTGGTACGCAAGCTCGAGGTCTTGGATCTCGCTTGTTCCAAGGCAGCCGATGGATTCGGCGCCGCGGCCTGTTGCGCTGGCACGTCTTGCTCGAAGGCAACGGGCTGGACATGCTCGTGAGCGGAAACCTGCTGCCGCATCTTTTGCAACTCTGCCTGCGGAATCCTTCCCGGCAACATGTGTGAAATCTGTTCACTCATCACGAGCGCTCCCTCGGTGGGGATGAAGCGGGTAATCAAACTGATCTTCGTCTGTTCTCCGCCCACAACATCCCAGGGAATCCACACGCTGTAGGAATCTCCCTCCTCCGATTCATTGAGCAGCTCGGTGAACTGGTCTTTCGTGAAGACATATTTGCGGTCCGGGCGGGCGTTCCCCGGGTCTCGTCCAGCTTCATTAAATGCATACACTTCCAGCCGGCCTTCGACCTGGATCGGCTCATCTTTACGAGGTGGATAGAATATGATCTTCCCGCCGAATCCGCGCTGCGACGGCATTCCCGCTTGATGTTTGATGGCATCGGTCCACACCACGGCCATCCGCGCCGGCTGGCCAATCTTTCCATCCTTGCCCGGCACCCACGGGATCCGCTCCTTGAGGTCGAATTGAGCGCACCCGCTGGCCACGCAGCAGCCGATTACCAGGCCAAGAACAGATATCGTGAATTTGCCTTGCATGTCGCTTACCCCCTGGCATCCCTCACTGTGAGGTTCCCGTTCCTGTTGTAAGATCCGACTTTCCACGCCCTTCATTTAGGCCTGATGAATTCCTCGATGCCTCAACCCGGTGTCCGAGCGGGAAGCGGAGGCCCGACAGGTGCCCGCCCTGGCGCGGGTGCTCTGCCCGCGCTGGGGGGTGAAACCCGCGGGGCAGCGGCACGAGGCGGAACGGCGTGGCGAGCCGGATTCGCTTGCCATTGAACCGGCTGGACTCCCGCCTGAGCCGCCGGCGGCAAGTTGTTGGGCGTCACGACCGGCTGGCCCGCTGGCACGGGGCCTTGTGGTCCCCGCCAAAAGCCTTGCGGCACGACTTCTCCCGGAACCATCATGTTGGGCGCGGTTTCTGCGGCATTCGGCGTTTCCGAGTAGCCCTCGATCTCCGCCGGGTAAATGACCTCGGTTTCGGAATCGTCCCATTCGTCCATGCGCGTCCGCAGGCTGCCGTCACCATGGATGTCGATCACATCCGACATGCACCAGCTCATGCGGGAAGATTCGATCTGCTTTAGAATCTCCATGTCTTCCACGCCCTTGATTACGTGCGGGGTCATGATGATCAGCAGTTCCGTGCGGCGGACTTCGCTGGCATCGAACCGGAACAGATTTCCCAAGAGCGGAATGTCCGAGAGATAAGGCACGCGGCGCGATTCATCGATCCTATCCTTGTTGATCAGCCCCCCCACGACAATGGTCTGGCCGCTAAGAGCGCTCACGGTCGTCGAAATGCGGCTGACGTCAATGATCGGCGACTCGACCGGAATGCCATCTATCCCCGTGGCAATGGGGACTCCCTCCGGCGAGCGGTTGGAACGTTCGGCTTCGAGTTCCAGCACCACCATGCCGTCGCGCGAGACGCGGGGAGTGACCAACATGATGACGCCCACATTTTCCAGTTCCGAATCCACAGTCGCGACGACTTGACCGGCGGTAGTCGTGGTCGTGCCCGTGACGCGTGGGATGCGTTCGCCGACTTGCACGAAGGCTTCAATGTTATTGAGCGTGGTGACCTGCGGCCGGGCCAGGATTTCCAGCTTGCGGCATTGCTGCAGCGCGCGGAGCAGAATATTGACGCTCTCGCTCCCCGCCGAAAACACGAAACCACCGTAGCCGAGGTCGTTGTTGGTGCGGCCCACGGAGAAATTGGTGAGCCCCTGGGTGCCGACCACATTGGAACGGGCCAAGGCGACGTCCGACGCGCTATTGCCCAGAGGCTGGTTGTTGAAATTGTATCCAGGGATGTTGCTAGCGGAGACAATCCGCTCATTAGTGGTCTGCGTTTGATTGACGGTTAGCGTGTCGAGCACGGTGATGAATTCAGGAACACCGATCAGGCTGCGGTCGAAGAGCACCGAATCCTGGATGCCAAACTCGGCCCCGAATTCATCCACGTTGCTCAATTCCACTTCCGCGATGAGGACCTGAATCGCCACGAGCGGCGGCCGCTCATCCAGGTCTTTGATGATCCGCACGATGTCGTCGAAGTAGCGCGGTGTCGCGCTGATGATCAGCGAATTGCTAACGATCTCCGGCACCACGACGACTTCCTGTTCCATCTGCTGAAAAGCGCTGGTGGCGGTATCCGTCGCGGATAACCGAATTTCGCGTTCACTCTGGAGCCAGAGCGTGATCGACTCCGCGACGAGATCAGCGGGCGCGTTCATCAGCCGGAAAACTTCGTTCTTCCGCTCGCGGACGTTGTTGCTATCCAAATTCAGGAGAATCGACTCCACCACGAGCAGGTCATTCGAGGAGCCCGCCACGATGATGCTATTGGTCCGTTCATCCACCGTGAACCTCATCGGAATCACGGCCCCTTCGGCGTCACCGCCGATTGTCGTGAAGATACCTTGGTTCTGTGTTTGTCCGGCCTGCACGCCAAACAGTTCTTGCAGCATCGCGGAAATCGCTACGGCGTCGCCTTCGATCACCTCGTAAACCTTGATCTGCATCTGCGCCATCGGCGGCTGGTCGAGCTGCTTGACCAAGGCTTCGATCAATTCCATGCTCCGCGCGGGAGCGTTGACCAGCAGGGAGTTCGAGCGGGGATCCGCGGATATGCGGACATCGCTGAGAATTCCCGAGCGCAGCACGCGCTGGCCCTCCCGGTCAATCACGGTCAGTTCCACCGAAGTCGATTTCGTCTGAGCCCCACCCGCCGACGCGGGCCGCTGTGGCTGCTGTCCCTGTGGCTGGCCTGGAAAAAATTGGTTGGTAGTCGTTCGGTTTCCGGAACTGGCGGCCGCTTCTCCCACGATCGCATCCTGAAGGATGGGAGCCAGTTCTTCCACGCGCGAGTTCTGGAGTTGGAAAATCCGGAATTGGTGGACCGCCCCGCTCGATTCGCTGTCAATCTGCTCGATCAGCATTTGGACTTCGAGCATATCACGGGGGCTAGCCCGTACGATGAGCGAATTGGTGCGGAAATCACTCGCCACCAAGACCTTTGGCCCGAGCGCTTGTGGATCGGCGAAGAAGTCTTCCACCATCGTCTGCACGTCAGCCGCCGCGTTGTTCTTGAGACGGAAGATTCGAAACTGGTCGTCGCGGGAAACCGGCTGGTCGAGACGGTTCACCAAATCCTTGACGCCTTCCAGGTTTTCACTGCGGCCAATGAGCAACAACGCGTTGGGATTGACCAGCTCCGTGATGCTCACCGCTCCCAAGCGTGGCTCGAAAACTTCGGTGTAAACTTCGCGAACCAGCGTGGCCAGGGCGGTGCTATCCACGTGTTTGAGATAGACCACCTCCACCACGGGCGCCGTTTCGGCACTGAGGCGTTCGATATCATCGATGATTTGCTGCACGCGAGCCACGTCTGCTTCACGTCCCTCGATCAAGATGACGTCCAGCCCCTCCAGGAATTCAATCCGCACGTCTCCCACCAAGCCGGCGGGAAGTACCGGCTCCTCTTCCAATGGAGGTTGCTCCGTGCCATCCTCCAAGGTTTCCTCCTGGGGATCCCGTTGGGCGAGACGTACACCTGAAAGGTTTCTAGCAGGAGGAGAACTGGATTTCCCTCCAAAGATCTTCGCCATCAGCGGCGAAATCGTGCCTGGCTTGACCGCTTGGCCCGAGATCGGCTCTGCAGGACCCTGCCCCCGCACGAAAGTATCGAGCGCTTGGCGCACGCTCAGCCGGTCGGCCTTACCCAGAGAAACGACCCGCATTTGTCCCGGTGCCGAAGCTGGCCGGTCCATCCGCTCCAGGACGCGCATCCATCCTTCGACTTGGGCCTGCTCACCCTCCAAAACCCAGCTATCTTGGGCCAGATCGACTTGGACCCAAATCGGCGTGGCATCAGCGGGACGAAATTGCATTTGCAGGATCTGGCCGCCTTGAAATTTTTTAACATTACGGGGACGTCCCCACAGTTGCACCAAACGTGGCTCCAATTCTTGAAAACGCCGATGCTGTAACCGGAGCGACTTTCGAACACGTGGGCCGGAATCCGTTGTTTCCGCATTCCTGGCGGTTTCCCTATTGGCCCAATTGCCGACCGGTTCGAGCCGCCACTGGCGGACTAATTCGTCGTGAATCGTGGGCGGAGCAAGGACGAGAATTTGCCCTAAACGACGGTCCATGGTGACTCGCACGCCGCCATTCTCTGGAAACCGTGATTGCAATTGAGAGGCCAGTTCGTCCAAGTTGTTGACCCGCGCCGTGTAGGTCCGGAGTTCGGGGCGATTCGAATTGGCGGGCCCTGGCTGATCGAGGGAGGCCACGATCCGCGCGGCCAACTCTTGTGCCGGAGTGGGGCCCGCAATCAAAATTCGCTGCCCCGGCACATCCGCGCGGATGTTTACTTGAGGCCGATAATCGGCCAGCATGCGGCCCAGCACTTCGGCCACACTATCAGGCGAAGCGAAACGTATCGCATGCACCTGGTAGGGCTGGTTCGAGCCCTGTTGCGCGACAGCCTTGACACCGATTTGGGCCGAAATCAGCAACACCGCCCACGCCACGATCCAGCTTTTCAAAGATCTCTTGGAATCGTGATTCCGCTGTACCGGACAATCTTTGTTCATGAATCCATCCCGTTCCGATTCGTTTCCCGGGCCAATAGCTATCCACGCATTCTTATCGGCAAAATCATCGCGATAGTCATTACAGGTATTGTCGCCATTTTTGCCGCAAGCCCTCCAGACAAACTGTCCGTGCAACAAAAAAAGCCGATAGGGTTAGCTCACTTTGTGAATCTGTCAGTGGAGAACATCCGTAAGCTGTTTTCAATTAAACAGTTGTGAACTTCATGTGATCTCAGGGATGGTCAGGTTCGAAAACCTGAGCCGGGAAGATGTTGTGGAGCAATTCACCTAGAGATGTGATTCGGCCTGGGTAAAGTGGGAGAAAATTCCCAGCTTTTTGCGAATCGGAGGGAAGATCGGAAGGGGAGGCTGTGGAGGCAGCTTTAGGCCTCCACCGCGATTAGCCCGCGCTTTTGGCCTCGGGAGCGGCAGGAGGTTCATACTCGAACTCCTTCCACTTCATGGGGCGGCGGAAAGGCTCGATCCGCAGCACGACTTCTCCCTTTTGGAACAAACGCACGGTGCCCGTGGATTCGCTCACCGTCACGGCAACCGCTTTGGTAGCGCGGCTAATGGCGGCGGCGCCCCAATGGCGCGTCCCCAAACCCTTGGCCAGGGTAATATCCTTGGCGGGCGCGTCGATATAGCGGGCGGCAGCCTCGACGGTGCCATCGGCGGAAACCACGAAAGCTCCATCGATCTGGGCGATCTCTTTGATGCCTTCGCGGACGCGAGGGTCATTCAAGTTTCGTTCTTTGCGGTTGTAACCGCGCACCGGATCGAAGCCCGTGGGCCGGCTGTTGATAAGCACATTGCGTGCGTCTCCCACGACGAACATCGTGCCGATCGGTTTTCCTTCCCGGCCTTCACGTCCCAGGTCGAGCGCGACATCCACCACGATCTTTAGTGTGTCCAGCGGCACGCTGGTTTCGAGCTGCCGCAGGTCCCGCGAGGTCAGCCGGACCAAATGGTCCCCCAAGCGGAGAATGCTAATCGAGTCCAAGGTGTCCGCTTCAAAGCCGCTATAGACCGCGACAACCCGCGAACGGGGAGCCAAGATATCGTCCGCTACGCTTTCCAGAATGGCCTGAGTGAGATGCTCCTGTACCGTGCTGTCTTGCATGTTGAGCAGCACGTATTGCAACTGGGCGTCGGTGGCCCCTTCGACGAATTCTACTTGGTCGGCGGCCAGAACCAGTTGAATATCCCCCACGATTTGCTTGAGCTGTTCCCAGTCGAGCGGGGCTTCCACGATCACCAGAATGGCTTGAGCCTTGAGTGAAGCGGCGACGTCCGCTGCCTGCTCAAAGATGGTCTTGGATTGCTCGGTAAGCCTTTGCGGTTTCATGCCGCGATGCCAGAAAGAAGGGAACGAAGACACACCACCCGCCGCTGGGTGCTCGCATCGTACGGTTTTTATGGGCGGCTGGCAACGGCGGCATCAGGGCAGCCGTGCGTCGGCATTCGCGCCTGAACAACCGATATTTACGCCCCAAAAGGGGGCGAGGAATTGGCGTGGTGTTGAACGAAAAACAGCGTTAGCGCAGCGATGAGTCTAGCCATCCGCAACCGTGGCAGACGTGTCGCTTCCGTGAAAGATGCGCACACCGCCGCTAACTTTCGGCGGAACGGCGACGGCGTTCATTCACATGTGGTCGCTGTGCCCTCCACGGAAATCACTGATTTACCATCGTGGAAACGGCAAAGTCGTCCGTGCGGAAGGGGGTCGCCGGCAAGCCGGCGCCGTTCCACAAGTTCACCACGGGAAAATCGGCCCAGCCATACCGCACGGCGATGGGATCGGATACTTCGGAGGAAGTCACTTCGATCGTATCCTCGGAGATGATTTTCGCCTCCGCCGGATGAAATTCCTGATCGGCGCCCGCGATCGTGAACCCTTGCAAGGCCCCGTCTTTTGCCACGAGACCTTCTTCGGCGTGGTCAAACACTAGCAGCGCCTTGTTCCCCTTCACGGAGAAGTCACTCAGCACCGGACCGGAATATTCGATGTCTTGCCCGTACGCCAACGCGCGAGCCGCCAGCGCCAAACGCTGCCCGACCGGTTCCTTCTTTTGGGGATGGATGTCCGTTTTCTCGCCCACGTCCGTGATCACGGCCATGGCGACGTTACGGAGAACTTGCGTGGACAAGAGTTGCGCTTCACGCAATTCGGCCCAATCGCTCACCTCGGTGCGGTCCTGAAAGGGAGCAAGTTGCACGAGCAAAAAGGGAAAGTCCCCCTGCCCCCAACGTTCCCGCCAGTCGGTGATCATGGTGGGAAAGAGCGTGCGGTATTGCCAAGCTCGGCTCGCATTCGATTCCCCTTGGTACCAGATGGCGCCGCGTATCGGATAATCCAACAGCGGATGGATCATAGCGTTGTACAATCCGCCCGGATAGTGGGAGTTGGTCGGCTGGCGGTCGCTATTGAGCAGACCCCGCAACTCCGGTTTGGAATCAAGCTTCTCGCGGCTGGTCCACGCCTCGGCGGGGGTTCCGCCGTAATTCGTGCTGATCAGGCCAATGGCCACGTCTAATTCCTGCTGTAGATCTCGACCGAAGTAGTAAGCCACGGCGGAAAAGTTGGCAGCCGTTTCCGGCGAGCAAACCTGCCAACGGGTATCCACGTCGTCTTGGGGGTCGCCCGTCGCGCGGCGTGGCACCGTGAATAGGCGAATCTTCGGATGGTTCGCGGCGGCGATGGCGGCTTCCGCTTCATGCGTGCGGGTCAGTGGCCAAACCATGTTCGATTGTCCACTGCAAATCCAGACTTCGCCCACGTGGATGTCGTTGATTTCGACCCGGTCTTCCCCCTCGATCACCATCTGGTATGGCCCGCCTGCAGAAAGCGGGGCGAGTTCGACTTGCCATTTGCCATCTTCGGCGGTGGTGGACGCTTCTTGATCCGCGAAAGAGACCGTGATTTCTTCTCCGTCGCCCGCCGTGCCCCAGACTTTCAGCGGCATGCCCTGTTGGACCACCGCTCCGTCAGTGAACAATTGGTGCGGCTTGACCTTGGCGGACGCCGCCCGCTGGGCGAGCGGAACCGTGACCAGGGCCACGAGGGACAGACGCACGAGCGCGGAAGGCCAGGACTGGGGCTGCTTGCGGGTCATCACGGAATCTCCTCCAGGTTGGTTGTGGCGGGTTCGCATGTGGGAATCTGGCGAACCACGCATGGAAACGCGGCGGGCATGGTGGTCATACCGTAATGACCGGATAAACCGGAAGCAAGTATTGAGAAGCCCCAAAAACCGCATGCCATCGCTAACGTACAGTTCGTGTCCTTTTGTGGCTCGCGGGTCGGGGACTCTCCTTTTATAATCTTGGCTTTCGAATTCAGAGTGTGTCATGGCTTTTCGCCATCCGCATTTGCCCAGGCCACCGAAAGGAATCGCCACATGAGCCAAGCCGCCGTCGATCAAGAACATGTACTGGTGATTCCCACGCAGGTGCTGCATGATGCCGGGTACTTTCAAGGCTTTCATCACGACAGCCAAAGTTATCTAGATGCCTTGCTCCGCGACGAGCATGTGCAATATCGTCCCCGAGCGGAAATGGAGGCGGATCCTTCCTTCAAACAGCTCATTCCCTATGCCATCTTTCGCCATCGGGATGCGGCGGGGACGGTCTCCTTGTTTCAATACACTCGTGGCAAGGGACAAGGTGAACAACGTCTGCACAGCAAACGGAGCATCGGCGTGGGAGGACACATTTCCACGCACGACGCGGATACGCCAGGATCGCACGCGGCCTATCGGCAGGGGCTGAAACGGGAAATTGAGGAGGAAATCCATCTCGATTGCGAGTTTCAAGAGACCTGCGCGGGACTCATCAACGACGATCAAACCGAAGTGGGACGCGTCCACCTGGGCATCGTGCATCTGTTTGACGTCTCCCAGCCGAACATCCGTGGCCGGGAAAAGGATTTGCTAGACGCTGGCTTCCGGTCCGTCGCCGAGATTTGGGAGAATCGCGAAAACTTCGAGTCCTGGTCGCAAATCTGCCTGGAAGCGCTGTTCGATCCGGCGTCCTCTCGCTGAGGCATTTGGGCGACGTTTCGTTGTTTTCGGTGAATTTCCCTTTCCATTCAGGGTTTGAATTCCGCCCATGCCCGCGCAACTCAATGATGCCCAGCGCGAGGCGGTGCGGGTTACGTCCGGCCCGCTGTTGGTTCTGGCGGGGGCGGGAACTGGCAAGACGCGCGTGATTACCTACCGCGTGGGCGAGTTGATCCGGCAGGGGGTGCCGCCGGAAAAGATCCTTGCCGTGACCTTCACCAACAAGGCCGCGCGGGAGATGCGGCAACGGGTCAAGGAACGCGTCGGAAAAAAGGCCAAAGAGGGACCGGAAATCTCCACGTTCCACTCGCTCTGCGTGCGGATCTTGCGGCGCCACATCCACCTTTTGGGGTATCGCAGTACCTTTGCCATCGCGGATTCGCGGGACCAAGAAGAAATTGCCCGCCTCGTATTGCGGGAAATTCGCGTTCCCGATGGTTCGTTGAGGCCGCGCGACCTGCTGTCGCAAATCAGCCGCTGGAAGTCAGATGGGCTACGCCCCGAAGAAGCCATCGAGGCGGCCCGAACGGACCGTGAACATCTGGCGGCGTCGGCTTATCGGCGCTATCAAAGTACGCTCCGCGGCCGCAGCAGTGTCGATTTCGATGATCTCCTCTTGGTGACCATCGAACTGTTCAAGGCTCATTCCGAGGCCCGTGAATTCGAAGCGGGGCGTCTGCAACATATCCTGATCGACGAGTACCAAGATACCAATTCCGCGCAATATCAGATTGTGAAAGCGCTGGCACAACGCCATCGCAACCTCTGCGTGGTGGGGGATGATGACCAATCCATTTATGGCTGGCGCGGCGCCGAAGTGCGGCACATTCTCCGCTTTCGAGACGATTGGCCAGAGGCGAAGGTCGTCTACTTGCGGGAAAATTACCGCTGTTCCGGATCGATCCTGGAATGGGCGAACCGCTTGATCCACTTCAACAACATTCGCTACGAGAAGTCGCTCGTACCGGCGCGAGGGCGCGGCGAGGCTCCGCGCATTCAGCAATATCAGAATGAAGTGGAAGAAGCGGAAGGCGTTGTCAACGATATTCAATTGCGCTTGCGGCAGCCCGGCAGCCGAGCCGGAGATTTCGCCATCTTGTTCCGCACCAACGAGCAGCCCCGGCCCTTCGAGACAGCGCTCCGTGAAGCCAAACTGCCGTATGTACTGATCGGCGGTATGTCGTTTTTCGACCGCAAGGAGGTCAAGGATGTGCTCGCCTACATGCGGTTGTTGGCGGAACCTCGCGACGAGCAGGCACTGCTCCGCGTGATCAACACGCCACCCCGCGGCGTGGGTCCCTCCTCGGTTAAGTTGCTCTTGGAGCATGCCGTCAAACGGGGCAAGCCGTTATGGGACGTGTGCGCTGAAGATGATTTTCCAGCGGAAACTTCCGCCAACGCGAAGCGAGGGGTAGCACAACTTCAACAAACGGTCGACAAACTGCGGAGGTCGCTGAAACATGGTTCTCCGCTGACTGTCTGTCAGCAATTGTTGAAGGAAATCGGCTATCGTGAGGAGATTGAGCGTCTGCACGACCAAGAGGAAGATCGCGTAGCCCGTTGGCAAACCGTGGAGGAGGTCATCAACGCCTTGGCCGAATACCAAGACTCCCACCCTCGCGCGGGGTTGCTCGAATTTTTGGACAACATGGCGCTTTCGGGTGAGGAAACCCGCTCCAAGGAAGAGAGGAAGCTGGCGGCGGATGCTGTGGTGCTGATGACGCTGCATAGCGCGAAGGGCCTCGAATTCCCCGAGGTCTACCTGGTCGGCATGGAGGAAGGATTCTTGCCGCACCGCCGTTCACTAGCCGATAGTGATTCCGCCATCGAGGAGGAAAGGCGGCTCTGTTATGTCGGCGTGACTCGGGCGCAAGATCGTCTCACGCTTTCCTTAGCGCTCACCCGCCGCAAATGGGGCAAACCCCGGGACACGCTGCCCAGCCGTTTCCTGTACGAGATCACGGGCCAAGCCGATCACCCTCGGGCCGTGGAAATCCGCCGGCAAGCGGCGAAAACTATCGCGGGGGAGTTTCCTAAGCCCCAGCGTGGAAAACGCCCTACTTCGGCGCGACCTCGAAAATGAAATAGGATCGGCCGTGCATGGAACGGCATGCTTGCTAGCCAACGTTCAGGACGCGGATTGCGTCGCGGCGGGACGCCCCGAGAGACAACAATCGACCGGGCAAACATCGTGGCTGGGGCCGAGTTTTCCCAACGCTACCCGCTGATCTGGCGATTCGATCCGCTCGACAATCAAATCCCGAATCATGCGGATGAATTTCGGATGCATCCCCACGGTCGGTGAGCGGTGAAAGCCGAACCCCAGTTCCTGGCAGATGTCACGGGCCTCCATATCCAGGTCATAGAGCACCTCCATGTGGTCGGAGATAAAGCCGATGGGGCAGACGATGACATCCGTAAATGTTCCTTTGTCGGCAATCTCGCGAATGGCATCTCCTACGTCCGGCTCCAGCCATGGTTGCGAAGGAGGGCCGCTGCGGCTCTGGTACACCAATTGCCAATTCTCGAAGCCTGCCATTTCGGCCACGAGCCGGGAAGCCTCCCGCAATTGTGTTTCGTAGCAGCACTTCTCCGCCATGGCATTGGGGATACTGTGCGCCGAGAAAAGCAAGCAGGTGGTCTCACGCTTTTCGTGGGGAATCCGCGAAAGTTCCTTTTCAATGCCCTCGGCCATCGGCTCCAAAAAACCGGGATGATTGAAAAACACGCGGAGCTTGTCGATCTCCGGCGCACCCTCTCCGACGGCGTCCCGCGCGGCGGCGATATTCTCCCGATATTGCCGGCAGCCCGAGTAGGAACTGTAGGCCGAGGTAAAGAGGGCTAGCGCCCGACGGACGCCATCGTCCCGCATCTGACGCAAGGTATCCGGCAGCAGCGGATACCAATTGCGATTTCCCCAATAGATGGGAAGCTTCGGTCCACGTTCAGCCAGTTCCCGTCGCAGCGCCGCAATCAACGCTCGATTTTGGTCATTGATGGGGCTGTAACCGCCAAAATGCTGATAATGCTCGGCGACTTCCAATAGCCGGGTATGCGGCACATTCTTGCCTCGCAAGACGTTCTCCAAAAAAGGGATCACGTCGTCGGGCCTTTCTGGTCCACCAAATGAGACCAACAAAATTGCGTCGTAATCGGTGGACATGCCGGAAAAAGCGCTCGTTGCTATTGAGGGGTTGTGGGCGTGCTCAGTGAGCAACGGCTCAATCGCCAGCCTGTTCGAGATGCAGCGCTACGGCGACACCTTGTAACGTCGCGGCGATGCGGATCGTGTCCTGGACATGCTGCTCGGAGAGCCCGCCTTTGATCACCGCCGCCTCATGCGCGCGAATGCAGGATTCGCATCCGGCAAGTGCCGCGCAGGCCAAGGAAAATAATTCGAAGTCCACCTTGGACGTCAACGGCCGGGCCATCCATTGCATCCGCAACCGAGCCGGCAGTTGCGCGTAGGACTCCTTGCCGACCAGGTGCCGAAATCGATAGAAGACCGTGTTCATGCCCATCAGCGAAGCCGCTGCCTGGGCATCCTGGCGAACCTTGTCCTCAATGTGCCCCGCAGCGTCGGCGGCGATGGCATCTCGCAGCCGATCCTCCCGCAGAAAATAGGCCGAAGCCAGCGCGATTCCCCAAACCTGGGGCGGAGCAAGATGCTCGCTTTCCAGCACGTTCCCGAAGTTGATGCGCAAGTCTTTCGCCGGATCCGGCAGGGAATCCTTTAGCGCGCTCACCTGCTCCATATTCAAGCCCCTTGGGTTTGATCCACCAGCCGCGACGCGGCAGCTTTCATCACACCTTCAGCGTTTCTTCCCCGGGCGTCCAGTTGCAGGGACAGAGCTCATCCGATTGAATCGCGTCTAGCACACGCAGCACTTCCTTCACGCTGCGGCCCACGGGAAGGCTGTTCGCACTGGCCCATTGGATCACGCCATGTGGGTCGACAATGAACGTGGCTCGCAGGCAAACGTTTGCCTGGGGATCGAGGATGCCTAAGTCGGCGGCCAATTTTTGTGCCGCGATCAAGGGATATTTGAGGTCCTTGAGGTCGTCGTGCGCCTTCCGCCACGCTTGGTGGGAATATTCATTGTCGGTGCTGCCCCCCACGACCACCGCGTCGCGATCCTCGAATTCCTTCAACTGATGATTGAATTCCGCGATCTCCGTCGGGCAGACGAACGTGAAATCCTTGGGATAGAAGAAATAGACAACCCACTTGCCTTCGTGGGTATTGTTCGTGATGTCTTGAAAATCATCCTTTCCCAAACCGACACAAGCAGGAACATTGTACTGCGGAAAACGATCTCCAACGGTCAACATATGTACTCTCCTTTCGCACGTGCGGAGCGTGCAGGTCTTGAAGAAGAACCCGGCGTTCCGGGTAGTCAATATGAGGATTCGCTTGGCCGAATGTGCTCACAAGCGAAGTCGTCGAGTATGGCCCGAAGCTTGTTTGGCATGCTAGGAGTGGGCCGGATTGATGTCAAGTTGCCGCGTCAAGCGATCGAAAGCGCACGAGTTGCAAGCGCTTTCCACTCCGATGGAAACGACCGAAGAACCTTCGCGGAAGTTCGCCGGATCCTTGTGATTCTTGCTGGCTGCCAGACTTGGCACGCCGTTCGGCTTGACTGCCAGATTGGCATTCATCGTGGCCGGGTTCTTTTTCGAGCTCGCCGAGCAATCTACTCTCACCGCCGTAAGTGATGCTCTTCCATTGCTTTGCGGCGTCGACGCGTTTTGGTACGGAGCTTGCTCAGTAGTTTGGCGCGAAGCGTACAGACTGTCATCACCATCGGTGATGTGAAGTTTTAGGAAGCGAACAAGTCACTGAAATAGCCGCTCTGCCGCACGTAGCGATTTCCGCGTGACCGAGCAGGGCCGATTCCAAGCCCCTAGATGGAGGAATTCCGCGTGGCAAAAAACATGGTGTTCGACGATGAAGCCCGACAGCCGTTGGCGGCTGGTGTTTCCAAGCTGGCCCGCGCCGTACGTAGCACGTTGGGGCCGCGTGGCCGGAATGCCGTGCTGGACAAGGGTTGGGGTTCGCCCAAGGTGACCAAGGACGGCGTGACCGTGGCCGAGGACATCGAACTCGACGATCCGAACGAAAACCTCGGTGCCCAACTCGTCAAGGAAGCCGCGAGCAAAACCAATGACGTCGCGGGTGACGGCACCACCACCGCCACCGTGTTGGCAGAGGCGATCTTTCGCGAGGGATTAAAAATGATCGCTGCGGGCGCCGATCCCATGGCCCTTTCTCGAGGAATCCACCAGGGGAAAGATGCCGTGGTCTCCAACATCCAGAAGATGGCCACGGCGATCAACGAGAAGAGCAAGAAAGAGCTGACGCAGATCGCCACGATCGCCGGGAACAACGATCCCAGCATTGGTGACGTGCTGTCGCAGGCATTTCTTCTCGTGGGCAAGAACGGCGTGATTACCGTCGAGGAAGGTAAGCAGGCCGAAACAACCGTGGATGTCGTGGAAGGCATGCAGTTCGACCGTGGCTTCCTCTCGCCACATTTCGTGACGAATCAGGACGACCAGACCGTCGAACTGGAAGATTGTTATCTGTTGATCTTCGAAGACAAAATCTCGAATGCGAAGGATCTCGTGCCCCTGCTGGAGGCCATCAGCCGGTCGAGCAAGCCGCTGCTGATCATCGCCGAGGATGTGGAGGGCGAGGCCCTGGCCACGCTGGTGGTGAACAAGATGCGGGGCATCCTGAATGTGTGTGCCGTCAAGGCGCCCGGCTACGGCGACCGCCGCAAGGCCATGCTGGGAGACATCGCCGTGCTCACCGGTGGCACCGCTATTTTCAAGGATCTGGGTATTAAGCTCGATGGTGTGAAAGTTACCGATCTGGGCCGTGCCAAAAAGGTCACGATTTCGACCGAGCATACCACGATCGTCGGTGGTGCCGGCAAGAAGGCAGATATCGAAGGCCGCGTGGAACAGATTCGTCGGGAAATCGACACGACCGATAGCGAATACGACCGCGAAAAGCTCCAGGAACGGCTCGCCAAATTGGCCGGCGGCGTGGCTCAAATCAACTGCGGTGCCGCTACTGAAACCGAAATGAAAGAGCGAAAGGCGCTCCTCGACGATGCCAAGTCCGCGGTACAGGCGGCGTTAGAAGAAGGCATTGTCCCCGGGGGTGGCGTGGCCTTGCTCCGCTGCGAAAAGCCACTCTCGAAGTTGCAGCTCGAAGGGGACGAAGCGCTCGGCGCGAAGATCGTCGGGAATGTGCTCGATTACCCGCTGCGAAGCATCGCGGAGAATGCCGGATTGGATGGCGCGGTGGTCGTCAACCGTGTGCGGCAGCTCAAAAACGCCAATGAGGGCTACGACGCGGACAAAGACAAGTACGTTGACATGATCTCCTCCGGGATTATCGATCCCGCTAAAGTCGTGCGAACGGCACTGCAAAACGCTGCCAGCGTGGCCGCTTTGTTGCTGACCACCGAATCCCTAGTCACTGAGATTCCGCAAGAGGAAGAAGAAGCGGGCCACGACCACCATGACCATGGCATGGGAGGTATGGGTGGCATGGGCGGCGGCATGCCCGGCATGGGAGGTATGGGCGGCATGCCTGGCATGATGTAGTCCCGATGCATCAAAAAGTTGTTGGTGGCCGTTTCGGCAGATCTTCGCGCCAGCGGCCCGGCGAAAAAATATTCAATCTTCAACAATCGAATTCAATAAGCAAAACGGAGATCAAACCATGAAACTGCGTCCCCTCGATGATCGTGTGGTCGTGGAACCTGTCGAAGCGGAAGAGGTAACCGCGGGCGGAATCGTGCTTCCCGATACGGCAAAGGAAAAACCACAGCGTGGCACTATCGTGTCCGTAGGGCCTGGCCCGCTCATGGACAGCGGCAACCGTGGCGAACTTTCCGTCACGGTCGGCGATACCGTGATCTACGGCAAATACTCCGGCACGGACGTGGAAGTGGATGGCCAGGATCTCAAGATTCTGCGCGAGTCGGACATTCTCGCCAAAGTGCTTTAGGAAACATTGATCGACGCCAAGAGCAGGGCCGAACATCTAAGTCCGGCCTGCCTCACCAAAATAATCACTTCATCATGAGGAGTCGCCGTCGTGGCAAAACAATTAATGTTCGAGGACCAGGCCCGCACGAAGATGCTGCGTGGCGTGGAAAAGCTCGCCGATGCGGTGGCCGTGACCATGGGTCCCACCGGCCGCAATGTAATTATTGACAAGTCCTTCGGCGGACCGACCGTCACCAAGGACGGCGTGACCGTCAGCAAGGAAGTCGACCTGGAAGACGCCTTCGAGAACATGGGCGCCAAACTCGTGAACGAAGTCGCCTCGAAAACGTCCGACGTGGCCGGCGACGGCACGACCACGGCGACCGTGCTCGCCCGCGCGATCTTCAAGGAAGGCCTCCGCAATATCGCCGCCGGCAGCAATCCTACCGCGATCCGACGAGGAATCGAAAAGGCCGCGGATGCCGCGATTGGACATCTCGATTCCATGGCCAAGGAGGTTTCCAGCAAGGAAGAAATCGCTCAGGTGGGCAGCATCAGCGCCAACAATGACCGCACGATTGGCGATCTGTTGGCCGATGCCATGGAGCAGGTCGGCAAGGACGGCGTGATCACCGTGGAAGAGGGCAAAACCACCGAGACCACGCTGGAATTGGTCGAAGGGATGCAGTTCGACAAGGGCTTCATTTCGCCCTACTTCGTCAACCGCCCGGCGGAAATGGATTGCTCCTTGGAGAATGCCCTGATCCTGATTCACGAAAAGAAGATCAGCAACCTTCGAGACTTGATTCCCATCTTGGAGAAAGTCAGCCAAACGGGCCGGCCCTTGTTGATCATCGCGGAAGACGTGGAGAGCGAAGCACTGGCAGCGCTGGTTGTCAACAAGCTGCGTGGCGTGCTCAATATCTGCGCCGTGAAGGCTCCCGGCTTTGGCGATCGGCGGAAAGCCATGTTGGGCGACATCGCCGTGCTCACCGGCGGCACGCTGATCAGCGAAGATTTGGGCATGAAACTGGAAAGCTTGGGCCAGGAACATCTGGGATCCGCCAAGCAGATCACCATCACCAAGGGTGAAACCACGCTCGTGCAAGGTGGTGGCAAGAAAGAGGAGATTCAACGGCGGATTGAACAAATCCGGAATCAAATCGAAGCAACCTCCAGCGAGTACGACCGGGAAAAATTCCAAGAGCGGCTCGCCAAACTCACCGGCGGCGTAGCCATTATCTCTGTCGGTGCCGGCACCGAAGCCGATATGAAGCAGAAGAAGGCCCGCGTTGAAGATGCCTTGCATGCGACCCGCGCTGCGGTCGAGGAAGGCATTCTGCCAGGCGGTGGGGTGGCGCTACTTCGCTGCCGGGAAGCCGTGGAAAAAGGTCGCGGTTCCGCCAAGGGAGACGAAAAAATCGGTTTCGATATCGTGCTCCGCTCGCTCGAAGCACCGCTTCGTCAGATTGCCGACAACTGCGGCATTGATGGCTCGGTGGTGGCCGATGAAGTGAGTCAAAAGCCGACGAACACCGGTTATGACGCCAATGCGGCCAAGTATGTCGATATGTTCAAGTCAGGGATCATCGATCCCGCCAAAGTCGTGAAAACAGCTTTGTCAAACGCGTCGAGCATTTCTGGCTTGATGTTGACCACCGAAGCTCTCGTCACAAACATCGAAAAAGATGGCGAGGAGTCGCCGCGGGCCGAGGGCAGCGTTCGATAGTCCACGCTAGAGGTGGAATCCGGTTCCAGGATCATCGGGCCACTCCTCTGCGAGTGGCCCGTTTTTCCCGGTTCGCCAGATCGAGAAGAGGCCGCAAGATTTTGGGCTACGGTTTAGAAGCCAGAACGGGCACGTGAAATGACCCGTATCTGTCTTATTCTTCGCGGAGTCCTAATCCCACCATGGTGACCATGGCAGCCAAGCGCGACTACTACGAAGTGCTGGGAGTGAGCCGCGACGCTTCGCACAGGGAAGTGTCGGATGCCTACCGCCAGTTAGCGATCAAGTTTCACCCCGACAAGAACCCGGGCGACGAAGAAGCCGTGGCCCAGTTCAAAGAAGCCGCCGAAGCATTCGAGATCCTGGGCGACCAGGAGAAGCGTGCCCGGTACGACCGCTTCGGTCATGCCGGCTTCGAAGGGCCGGGAGGCGGAGCGCCGCACTTCACGGACGTGAATGACATCTTCGAGGCGTTTGGCAATATCTTCGGTGATAGTGTCTTCGGAGACATCTTCGGCGGGGGACGACGTGGTCGCACGCGTGGAGGGGACGTCCAATGCGAGGTGGAACTCGACCTCCTGGAAGCGGCACGCGGGGTCAAGAAAACTGTTTCCTTCAAGCGGCACGAGGCGTGTGAAACATGCCGTGGGAGCGGTGCCCGTCCCGGTTCACAGCCGGTGAAGTGCAGTTACTGCGGCGGGCGGGGGCAAGTTGTTCAGTCCGCCGGGATTCTGCGTATTCAAACCACATGTCCGTCCTGCCGTGGGCAGGGAACAACCGTCAGCGATCCGTGCCCCGATTGCCGGGGAGAAGGCTTTCAACTGCGAAAAGTCGAGCGAGAGATCGCCATTCCCGCCGGCGTGGACGATAAAATGCGGGTCCGGCTTTCCGGCGAAGGGGAACCTGACCCACATGGCGGTCCTCGTGGCGACTGCTACTGCTTCATCTCCGTCAGGCCGCATCCGCTATTTGAGCGTCAAGGAAACGATTTGATCTGTCGGCTGCCGGTCACGTATTCCCAGGCTGCCTTGGGGGCCACGGTGCAAGTTCCCACGCTTGATGGTCCGATTGACCACGAAATACCGCCCGGCACGCAGCCAGGCGCGCTGTTTCGCTTGCGTGGGCTAGGCATGCCGGATCCTCGCGGTCGAGGAGGGAAGGGTTCCTTGATTGTCCAGGCCCTGCTGGAAGTGCCTACCTCCCTGGATACGCGGCAAGAAGAACTACTCCGGGAATTGGCGGAATTGGAACATGCCGACGTGAGCGAACACCGCAAAACATTTTTCGAAAAATTGCGAGACTACTTCGTGCCCGGCGAAGATACCGCATCAACGGAGAACTAAAGCGTGGAACCTAGCCGAGATCCTTCCCAGGAATCTCCAGACTCTGACAAACAAAATACGGAGGCGCCGCCTACCGAGGCAGGGCAGAGACGTGCTGCGGCCCCACAAGAAGGGAGAGCGGACATTGAACAGCTCCGCGCGCAACTGGCGGAAGCCGAGGAGCAAATCCTCCGTTCGCAGGCGGAAGTGGAGAACGTGCGGAAGCGGATGCGGAGAGAGATCGAGGATGAACGCAAGTACGCGAACTTGCCCTTGATGCGGGATCTCTTGCCGGTGGTGGACAATCTAGAGCGTGCGGTGGCCGCCTGCGAACAAAACTCCGACGCGGAGTCCCTGGTGGAAGGGGTGAAGATGGTCTCGCGGATGTTTTCGGATGTATTACAGGCTCACCATTGCCAGCACATCCAAGCGCTTGGCTCCGAATTTGATCCGAATTTGCACGAAGCCATATCACAACAGCCGTCTCAAGATCACGCCGAGGGCGAAGTCACTCATGTGACCCAGGAAGGGTTCACACTTCATGACCGAGTGATCCGTCCCGCGCAGGTCATCGTGGCCGTGGCCGCCCAGTAAGGGGTCGAGAAGGTGCATGCGGTTGCCGCTGATCTCTCAGCCAGTCTTTTTTGGAATTACCAACATGCCTACCTATGATTATGTGTGTGACGCCTGCGAGCATGCGTTCGAGGAATTCCAATCGATTACCGCGCCGAAGTTGACCAAATGCCCGGAATGCGGCAAGAAAAAACTGCGACGACTGATCGGATCTGGCGCCGCCATCGTCTTCAAAGGTTCCGGTTTCTATCAGACCGACTACCGCAGCAGCGAATACAAGAAAAAGGCTTCCGCCGAAGCCAAGAACTCGTCTAGCAAGGACTCTTCGTCCAACGCCAAGGAATCCGGATCCGCCAAAAAGGACTCCTCGACGAAGCCTTCTTCGTCATCAACCAAAGCTTCCGGAGAATCCTGAGCCTCGGTTTGTTAGAGCTTCACTTGGAGAAAAAGAACCTTTGGCCTCCGCAGCGGCTGGATCCGCTTGCCGTGGTCTGTTCGAGGCCGCGTGTAGCTTAAATGTATCAGCATTTTCGCCGTTTGTACTCGTGGACTTCAGCGCCGGAGACGCTACACGTAAGCGCGGCACGCACCAGCACAACCAGCTAGCGGTTCTCGTTCGTTCCCGTCTCGCCGCCCAACTGTGGGGGAATGGGCAATTCGATCGTGAACCGCGTTCCCTTGTCAGTTTCACTCCAAACCGCGATCCGCCCACCGTGCGCTTCGACGATTTTTTTCGTGGTGGGAAGCCCTAGTCCGCTGCCGCCCGGCTTCGTCGAATAAAAAGGGTCGAACATATTCGACAGCGTGTTGGCATCCATTCCACAGCCCGTATCGATCAAATCCAAAGCGACACCGCCGGGAATTGCCCGGGTGCGTAGCATCAATTGCCCCCCGTCCGGCATCGCTTGCTGGGCGTTCAAGACAAGATTGAGCAATGCCCCATGGAAGTTTTCGCGATCGAGCAGTACATGGGGAAGGTCCGTTTCTAGATATTCGACCAATTCGATAGCTTGCGTTTCCGCCTGCGGGCGAAAAAAGTCGACCACGCGGCGTACCATATCGTTCAGCACGGTCGGTTCCAGGCGGAAATCGCGCACCTTGGCGAAGTTCAGAAAACCATCCAGCAGATCTTGCAAGCGTTGGCATTCGCGCTGCACCGTCGCGATTTTGGCATGAGACCGCTTGCCCCTTGGCGTATCCGCTTCCTGAAAATCCTCGGCCAGCAACTCCATATTCAAACGAATCGTCGATAGCGGATTCTTGATTTCATGGGCCAGACCACCGGCTAAAGCGGCTATCTCGGCGTATTGCTGTTCAAATTTTTGTCTTTGCCGCTCCGCCTCTTCCAAAGCTTTGCGGTCCCATGAATGCTTGGATGAACTCACGCTGGGTGCTCGACGGGATTGGAGGAAAAACGCGTGAACTTCGGTTCGCGACAAGCCAAACCGCAAGAAAAATGCCTAACCGGGAACCGAAGTTCGCGGTTAGGCATTGCAGTGCAAACGCATTGGGAAGCGAAGGGGAATTACTCCGTAGGATCGCCGTTGGTTTCTTCCAAGGCGAATCGCCGGCTTAATTTAACGCGGTCCTGTTCGTCGATGGCAATCACCTTGACCCGCATCGTATCTCCGACACTACAAATTTCGGAAACATTCTTCACGAAATCGTCGGAAAGTTCACTGATGTGGCAAAGTCCGTCCTTGCCGGGCAAAATTTCCACGAACGCGCCGAACTCTTTCACGCTGGTGACTTTGCCATCGTAAATCTTGCCGACCTGCACGGTGGCGGTCATTTGTTCCACGAACCTGAGCGCTTCCGCAGCTGCGGCTTCATCATCGCTGGAGATCGTAACGCTGCCGTCATCCTCGACCTCAATCACGGCACCGGTGGTTTCCTGGATGCCGCGAATCGTTTTTCCGCCCGGGCCAATCAGCATGCCGATCTTATCGGGATGGATGGAAGTACGAATTAGTCGCGGTGCCCAGGCGGAAATCTCGGTCCGCGGTCGTGGAATCGCGGTCAACATTGAACGCAAGATTTCAATGCGGGCTTCCCGCGACTGGGCCATCGTGGCTCGGATGATTTCTTGACTAATTCCCTTCAGCTTCAGATCGAGCTGGATTCCCGTGATGCCGTTTTGTGTGCCCGCGATCTTGAAGTCCATGTCACAGAAATGATCTTCGTCCCCGATGATGTCCGTGAGCAGGAGCCAGTTGTCTTCGGATTCTTTGACAAGCCCCACTGAAATGCCCGCAACGGGATTGCTGATCGGCACCCCGGCGCTCATGAGACCCAAGGTAGCCCCACAAACCGACGCCATGGAACTGGAGCCGTTGGATTCCAGGATATCGGAGATCACCCGAACGGTGTAAGGGAAGTCGTCGGGATCGGGAAGAATCGGCTTCACGCTCCGCTCAGCCAGGGCACCATGGCCAATTTCCCGGCGGCCAGGGCCACGGATGGGTCGGCACTCCCCGACGGAAAATGGCGGGAAGTAGTAGTCCAGCATGAATTTCTTGGAATATTCCTCGGCCAAGCCATCGACACGCTGCTCATCCCGGGCAGTTCCCAGCGTGACGGTAACCAACGCTTGGGTTTCACCACGTTGAAAAACGGCTGAGCCGTGCACTCGGGGCAGGATGTCCACCTTGCATTCGATCGGCCGCAATTCTTGGGCGCCACGTCCGTCCGGCCGCGTTCCGGACAAGATCAAGTCGCGAATGACCCGCTGTTCCAGGTCGTGCCAGACCGAATCCAGCCGGCTCGCTTCGATCGCTCCCTCCGCGTCGGGATCGGGAATCATCCGCTCGTGGGCTTCGGCTTTCAAGGCCGCGACAGCGTCCGCGCGGGCTTGCTTTCCCTCGGTGAGCTTGGCTTCCTTGAAGCGGTCGTAGTATTGATCCTTGAGCTGTTCGTACAGGTCGTCACCGGGAGCCGTTTCGTAATCTCCTTTTTGGACTCCGACTTGTTCCGCTAACTCCACTTGCATCTGGCAAAGCGTCTGAATGTGGCGGTGTGCCTCTTCAATAGCTTGTGCCATGAGATCTTCCGGCATCTCGCGGGCAAACCCCTCGATCATCGTGACGGAATCCCGCGTTCCCGAGACGATCAAGTCGAGATCGCTCTCTTCCAAGTCGTCGACCGTGGGGAAGGGAACGAATTCACCGTCGATATACGCCAAACGCACGGAAGTAACAGGTCCCTCGAAGGGGAGCGGGGAAAGGCACAAGGCGGCCGAAGCACCACTCATCGCCAGCACGTCCCCATCATTTTGTCGATCACTGGCCAGCACGAACGCTTGGCATTGAACCTCGTCCTTGAACCCATCCGGAAACATGGGGCGAATCGGGCGGTCGATGAGCCGCGAGGTGAGCGTCTCCTTCATCGTGGGCCGGCCTTCCCGTTTTAGGAATCCGCCGGGGAATTTCCCTGCGGCAGCCGTGCGTTCACGATAGTCACAAGTCAGCGGGAAAAAATCCAAGCCAGGCCGAGGCGGACCCGTCGTGGCCGTGCAGATGACGACGGTTTCTCCATATTGAACAATGCAACTGCCGGCCGCCTGCTTCGCGTAGTACCCAGTTTCCAACGAATAGGTACTCGCACCGATTTGTTTTTCAACTCTTACAACGGACAATGTTTCATTCCCTAATTGCTTGTGCTGCAGACCAAAGCGACGACGCTCTCATGCCGGACGGGCTCGCGCGTAGAGACCTCCCCTGACACCACGAACCTGGCTTGGATCGAACGATCATACCCCGATCGCGGGGCAGGTCGCAGAATGACCTAGCCCACGGAAACGCATGCGAAGGGGATTTCGGAGCGGTTTGGCGAGAGACAAGACGCGGGCAGCACGCCTTATTTGCGGATTTCCAGACGTCGAATCACGTCCAAGTAACGCTGGGGGTCTACCCGCTTCAAATAATCCAGCAGGCGACGACGACGACTGACCATCATCAGCAGGCCACGCCGGCTCGCATAATCCTTCTTATGCGTGTTCATATGCGACGTCAGCCCGGTGATCCGGTTTGTGAGAATCGCAATTTGAACTTCGGCTGAGCCCGTATCCTGCGGTTGACGCCGAAAATCCCCAATAATCTGCTGCTTTTGCTCTTTGGTAATCACCATATATGACCAGCCACCCCTAAAATCTTCCCGACATTGCAGTTCCGTTTTTGAGCCATGCAGTCCCTTCGACCTGCTTCGCTATAGCCTACACTTACCTTACTGACAACAAATTTTCATTTTCGAAGTCTTGAATGTAACATTCGATCGCGCTTTTGCAAGGCCGATTGACCAGGGAACACCTGCCAGCGTTCCGGACGGGGCGGAGCGTAACGAGTGAGTGGCGGGCCACCTTTCGCGCAGGTTGACCGCGTCTTGACCGGCGGGAATAATTCGAATTCGCCTCTGCTTGATGGTCTCATTGGTGCGTGTTGCTCCACGCGGTCGCCGTGTCCTTATCCTCCTCGCCGATCCCTTTCCCACCGGAAACCCAAGGAGGCGCGGTCTCGATCGGGAATTTCGACGGCGTGCATGCCGGTCATCAAGCGATCATTGCCCAACTACTCCGGCAGGCCGAGCAAATCGGCGGACCAGCGGTCATGCTGACGTTTGATCAGCATCCCGTCCGAATCTTGAGGCCCGAACATGCTCCCCCGCAACTCCTCTGGCCCGAGCGAAAACAACAGTTGTTGCGGGAATTGGGAGTCGGAGAAGTCGTTTTCTTGCCGACCGATCGTGATTTACTCACGTTGACGCCGCGTGAGTTTTTCCGCCGCGTCCTCGTCGAAGGGCTTCGCGTCCGAGGGCTTGTGGAAGGCACCAGCTTTCGGTTCGGACGCAATCGGGAAGGCAATACCGACGTTTTGCAGGAATTGACGCGGGAGTTTGGGGTGAGATTCGAGGTAGTACCGTCCCATGTGTCGGTCGATGCCGTCGTTTCCAGCTCGCGCATTCGAAATCTGCTGGCCGAGGGCGCATTGGCTGAAGCGAATACGTTGCTAACACGCCCTCACCGAATTCGGGGAAAGGTGGTTCCCGGAGCAGGGCGGGGACGGGAACTCGGATTCCCCACCGCGAATTTGGCATCGGTGCCCGTGCTTGTGCCCGGCGACGGCGTATATGCCGGCCTGGCTCATCGGGGAGATCAACGCGGGCCGGCTGCCGTGCATGTAGGAAGAAACCTGACTTTTGGAGAATCGCAAACGAAGATTGAGGTCCACCTGCTCGATACGCACGAGGATCTACTGGGGACCTGGCTCGAAATCGACTTTATTGAAAAACTACGAGAGGTGCGCGCTTTCTCTTCAGTGGAGGAACTTCGCGCACAGATCGAGCGCGACGTCAACATGGTGCGTTCAATCATCCATCGTTGGCATGGCAAGACGAATCGCTGATACAAGTAGACACCGACGAATCCGTCAGCCGCCTAGTGCGATGACCAACGGCCGTTGAAAATGGCGAAGGGCCCGCCCATTGGGAGATCATCCATGCAATCCCCGAAGATGAAAGTATCTGCCATTGATTGGACAGATTGGAAGGACTTGGCCGAGAAGCATGCGAGTTTCGTCATCACAAGCCATATGCGGCCCGACGGTGATGCCCTGGGCAGCGAATTGGCCTTGGCGATGGCACTGGAAGGGTTTGGCAAACAGGCGCGGATCGTAAATCCCGACAGCACGCCACCGAACCTGCGGTTTCTTGACCCCCAAGGGCGGATTCATTGCTTGGGTGAGGCCATCGACGCCGCGGAAGCTTCCCGCGCGGAGGTGCTCATCGTCGTGGACACGGGAGCCTGGGCGCAGCTCGGGAAAATGGGGGATGTCATTCGTGATTTTCCCGGACCGAAAGTGGTCATCGACCATCATCTGAGCCATGATGACCTTGGAGCATGCGAGTTTCGTGACACTCAGGCGGAAGCCGCGGGTACGCTGGTACTCCAGGCTATTGATGCGCTCGAGGTCAAGGTCACGAAAGAAATGGCGACCGCATTGTTTGTCGCGATTTGCACCGACACGGGTTGGTTTCGTTTTCCCGCCACCACTCCGGACACCTACCGGATCGCCGCGCGGCTCAAGGAATCCG
Source organism: Pirellulales bacterium (assembly GCA_028289405.1). Classification (GTDB taxonomy): domain Bacteria; phylum Planctomycetota; class Planctomycetia; order Pirellulales; family JANQPP01; genus JANQPP01. Next base: position 97,444 of record JANQPP010000211.1, on the reverse strand, counting down.
GCGCGGACACGACGCGAATTTACAACGACCTCTACGAACAAGATTCGCTGGCCCGCTTACATCTGTCGGGAGCGGTGCTTATGCGGTCTTCCCTCGATGCCGGGGGCCGTTTAATCCATGCTTCCGTGCTGCAAGAAGACTTCCAGAAGACCGGTGCCGTATCCTCGGATACCGACGGAATCATTAACGCATTGCTGCGAGTCGGAGGAGTCGAAGTCGCGGCCCTGTTCGTGGAATTGGAAGGTTCGTTGAGCAAAGTCAGCCTGCGGAGCCGCTCCGAGTTGGATTGCAGCGAAATCGCGGCGGAGTTTGGCGGCGGAGGACATCACGCGGCGGCGGGAGCCCGCTTCGATCAACCGCTCGAGGCGACACGCGCGGCAGTTCTTGACGCGCTCGGGAACGCCTTGCGATAATCCCGCCTGCGAAAGGGCGCACGCCCGGTCGAGTGATGAACCGTTCGCGCGCCAAAACGGAGCGGCGTGCCGTTTCCTGCCATTTCACACCGATTTGCTCGTAATCCGCCATACTGCTCAGCGCGGAGTGTTAACCTCAACCGCGTCGGGCGAATGAACGGCAGCTATGACCATGCATGCCAACACAACTGAACAACCCCCTCCCGATAAAAGTGAAACGGGCCGCCGTTCGTTTATCGCATCGTTCTTGGCGGTCATGGCGAGCGCGGTGTTGGTATTAGCGCCCGTCGGTGCGGGTATCGCCGTACTGCTCGATCCCCTGCTCCGCAAGCGACGGCGCGTTGGCGGCGCCGTGAAAATCGCCAATGTGGAAAGCGTTCCCGAGGATGGCACACCGAAATCGTTTCAAGTCGTGCAGGAACGGCGGGATGCCTGGACACTCTACCCCCCCGAGCCCGTGGGAGCCGTCTATCTGCGCAGGACGGAGGAAGGCAAGGTTCAAGCATTCAATGCGTCTTGCCCACACTTGGGCTGTTTCGTGAACTTCGTGGAAGGGGAATTTGTTTGCCCCTGCCACGATAGCTTCTTCCAACCGAACGGCGAACGCATCAATCCGGAAACGTGCCCCAGCCCTCGCGACTTGGACGAACTGGCCATTGATGAAGGCCATCTCGAGCAGGGGGAAGTATGGGTCGACTTCAAGAATTTCCGCACTGGTACTAGTGAAAAGATTCCCAAAGCATGACCGACTCGCCCAACTGGCTGGAACATCGCACCGGTCTGATCAGTTTCCTTCACGAGGCGCTATACGAGAACGTGCCGGGCGGGTCGCGGTGGAGATACGTTTGGGGGAGCGCGCTCGCCTTCACGTTTTTCGTCCAGGTCGTGACCGGTGTCTTTCTCTGGATGAGTTACAGCCCCAGCGCCCAAACGGCTTGGGAAAGCGTTTATTACATCCAATTCGAAATGACTGGCGGCTGGCTGCTGCGTGGTTTGCACCACTACACCGCGCAGATGATGGTCGTCTTGTTGGCCGTGCACCTGGCCCAAGTCGTGCTCGATCGCGCCTATCAGGCACCACGTGAGGTTAATTTTTGGCTAGGGCTGATCCTAGCGCTGATTGTCCTGGCTCTCGCGTTGACGGGATACCTGCTCCCTTGGGATCAAAAGGGCTACTGGGCCACGAAGGTGGCTACCGGAATCGCGGGCATCGTACCCGTCGTGGGACCTTGGCTCGAGCGGTTGGTCGTGGGGGGGCCCGAGTACGGGCACCTAACATTGACGCGGTTTTTCGCGCTACATGCTGGCGTGTTGCCGGCATTGCTCGCCCTGTTTTTGGTGTTGCATCTCGCGCTATTTCGGCGGCACGGCGTGAAAGCGAAGGACCCTCATCGGGCACCAGACCAATTCTTCTGGCCACACCAAGTCTTGAAGGATGCCATCGCTTGCCTGGTCGTGCTGGGGATAGCGTTCGCCTGCGTCTTTTTTGCTGGCACGGAACTGGCGGCACCGGCCAACCCGGCGGAAGAGTATCCGGCACGACCGGAATGGTATTTCCTATTCCTGTTTCAAATGCTCAAACAGCCGATCTTCGCCGGTGAGAACGAGGTTTGGGGGGCTGTGATCCTGCCCGGATTGGTGTTGCTTGTGCTGGTGGGGATGCCGCTTTGGGGACGCGTGAAATTGGGCCACTGGTTGAACGTCGGATTTCTGACGTTCCTGTTCGTGGGAGCTGCCGCTTTGACGATACAGGCCATGCGGCAAGACCAGGCGAACGAGGATTTTCTCGCTCGTGAAGCTCAGGAGCACGTCACGGCTGAACGGGTGCGGGTGCTGGCCGCTGGCTTGGGGATCCCGCCGGCGGGAGCCATTCAACTATTGCGCGAAGATCCGCTGCTCCAAGGCCCGAAACTGTTTGCCCGACACTGCGCGAGCTGCCATTCGCATGCTTCTGGCAATTCGAGCCAGGACATCGTCGCGGAAGAGGTCTCTGCCCCCAATTTGCATGGTTTCGGAACCTCCGGCTGGATTCGCGGGATGTTGGACCCGGAGCGGATTGCCAGCGCCGACTATTTCGGAAATACGATCCACGCCGAGGGAGAGATGGTCGCCTACGTGCAAGACGAGCTCTCCGAGGAAGATCCTGAGACAGTAGCGAGCATCGCGCTGGCGCTCGCCGCCGAAGGGAACAATTTGGCTAGCGACGAGCAGGACCGAACCGACGAAATCGAGGCCGGGCGTGAATACATTGCCGATACTTGCACCAATTGCCATCGGTTCCAAGAAGGAGACCTCGAGGATTACACCGCCCCGGATTTAACCGGCTACGGCGGTGATGAATGGCTACGGGGCATTATTCGTGATCCGGCCCATCTTCGGTTTTACGGTGAAAACAATGACCGGATGCCCGCCTTCGGGACGGAAGACATCTTGAAGGAAGAGGAAATCGGCCTGCTCTCGAATTGGATTCGAGGGAATTGGTACCGACCGACGTCGGACACCCCTGAAGCGGCCGAGTAGCCGAAGTTCAAAGGTTGGCGTGCCTTAACCGGGAAGTTCCCTCCCGGTCTCCTCCGCGCGTGCGGCAACCACGAACGACGCGAAGACGCAGCCTACTGCCGCACCCCAAAAGGTATCGCTGGGAAAGTGCGCGCCGGCGAAGATCCGTTGAGCGGCCACGCCCAGGGCGAGAAAGATGAACAATCTCCTCCCTCGAGGATAAGCCGCCGACAGCGCCACGCTGAGACCGGTCGCGGTGGCAACGTGGGCGGACGGGAAGCCTTGGCTTCCACTTTCCAAATGCCACAAGGGAAGCCACGGCCCGAATGAGCTCCACACGTGGCCCGTGAAGTCGAAGTGGTGAGGGCGGGATCGAGCCAGGATCATTTTGCCTACATTGGCAGCGATCCCCGAGCCGAAGGAGGCGGCCGCCAACCGCCAGCATTCCCTCCGCCTTACGGGATCGAGCAGCCAAGCGGCCACGATGATGATGCCTACGCCGGCGCCATGTCCGTAGACTTCGAGCAAGTCGAGCCCACGTGACAGATCCCCGTAGTTGTCATTCGACATGCTCCACTGGGAAATGGGCAGGTCGAGCGGCAGTGCAACCAGCCCCACCAGGGCCAGAGCCATCGCGTAGATTCTCAACTTACTCCGTGGAGAAACCGTCGCCCAGCGAGTGTCACCGGACGTGGCACTCGTGGCCATCGCTTTCCAACTCAATGGCTGTTCTCTCCCGTATCGCCCCGGCATGGACCATCGCCGGGGGCCTCTGGGCACGGAGGAGGCGGGTGTCACTTCCTCTACGGTGACAACTTCCTCGGCACCAAGGGGTTGCTTAGGAGACCACCGTTCATCAAGAGCCGCCGAGGGAATTCGCCGGATCCACGGACTACGACGATTCAATTCTTATGGCGAGGTTCGGCTTGGTGAACCTGCGCTACCTGGCCATGCCGGCTCATGGCCACGTAATCCGCCGTGATGGCCAATGCTTCGTTGAGATAGTAGTCCCGACGGATGGAATCGGTATCTTCCACCTTCTCGATCTGTTTCTCTTCCTCATCCTCCGCGTCGAACCGTTTGCGTTCCTCGCGGAAACGCTCTTCATTCAACGTCACGGTCTTCTTGTTCTTAAGTTCGTTGTAGCGCTGGATGGTTTCCAAATCGTTTTGGAAGTCCTCGGACTCGGCGATCCGCCGCTGGGACAATTCCCTCAAACCCTTGAGGACCTGCGGATTGACGAAGTTCAATTTGGGGAAATAGGCGCTCTTGATCCGGTTCCACTCGAACGCGTGATCTTGATCGCTCTCACTGATGGGCAAGTGCGTTGAAAGTGAGGGGAGTTCGATATCGGCCCGCACGCCCCGCATTTGCGTGCTTTCACCGCTCGGGCGGTAGAACTGCTGGGTGGTCAGCTTGAGGGCACCCATCGCTTGTGCATAGCGCGGTAAACGGAAGAACATACGGCTGCCCAGGTCCAGCACGCTCTGCACGGTCCCTTTCCCGTGCGTCGCATAGTCGCCGATGATGATGCCTCGCTCGTAGTCTTGAATCGCTCCCGCGAAGATTTCGCTGGCACTCGCGCTGAATTTGCTGGTCAGGACGACGAGCGGCCCTTTCCAGACCATCCCTTCTTCCTCGTCCCGGTAGCTGCTCACTTCACCATCGGAGTCACGAACTTGGACGACGGGCCCCTGGTCGATGAAGAGTCCCGTGCATTGGATCGATTCAATGAGCGAACCGCCGCCGTTCCGCCGCAGGTCCATCACCACGGCATCCACGCCTTCGCGATTGAATTTTTCCAGAATCCGCCGGACGTCTCGCGTCGTGCTCTTATAGTTGGGAACACGGTTTCGAGCCCCCTCCATATCCATGTAGAAGGCAGGCAGGTCGATCACGCCAACTTGAAACTTGCCACTTGGGCCTTCCACTTCGAAGATATCGCTCTGGGCTTCTTTGTCCTTCAGCTTGATCTTCGCCCGCACGATGTCGTAGATTTTGATGTCGCTGCTGCCGGCAGGTTCCACTTGCAAGCGGACCACCGAATCAGGCTTTCCGCGAATCAGCTTAACCACATCGGTGAGCTTCATTTCCACCACGTCCACCATATCGGCATCGCCTTGAGCGACTCCGAGAATTTTGTCGCCGGGCTTTAATCGACTGTCTTTTTCGGCGGCGCCTCCAGGAATGATCTTGCTGATGACGGTCATGCCGTCTTCGTAACGCAATTCCGCGCCAATCCCCTCCAACTCGAGGCTCATCTCGATGTCAAACGATTTCAGACGGCTAGGCGACATATAGACCGTGTGAGGGTCGTAGCCGGTGGTCAGCGAGGTGAGAAAGATTTCGAGGAGCTCCTCGTTGTCGATTTGATGCATCCGTTTGGCGAAACTTCGGTAGCGCCGTTGAATGCGCTCCTTGGCTTCCGCCGCGTCCACATCTTCCACCTTCTTGACTAGCAACTCGTACTTGATCTTCTTGCGCCACCGGTCGCGAGCTTCCGCTTCATCCGCCGCGTACGTGGTATCGTCCGGGTCGCGGATGATCTCTTCATCCCGCGTGTAATCGAAATTCGTATCGATCAACTCATTGACCCAGGAAAGCCGCGTATCGACTCGCCGCAGGAAACGATCAAAGATTTCGTGTGCCAGATGGACGTCACCTTTGCGGACCATGTCATCAATATCGTTTTTACGCCGGTTGAATTCGGCGATGTCCGATGCCAAGAAATACGATTTCGATGGATCCAGGCTGCCAAGGAATGATTCCAAGCACCGTTGAGATATCTCGTCGTCTAGCTCGCGTCGGGAAAGATGTTCGGAGCGTATAAGGTGTGCCACCATCCGGGCAATTTGACGGTCCTCGGCGGTGGGGGAGCCCAATTCCGCCAGCAAGGAGGACGCGAACCACCCCGTTAACACCACGCCGAAAACCAGAATTCTCGGCCAGGTTACGAAGTGCCGCCGGAAGGATCGCCGCTGAATTGCTCCACTCGTCATCCTCTGTCCTTTCCAAAAAAACGACACGGGCTGTCGCACATAAGTTGGCCTAAAACAATGACTTACCCGAAGATGTTACGCATGCGGCCCGCTTTTGGCAAGGCGACTCACGCGACCGCACGGTGCGCCACGCGTCGTAGACCTGGCGAACCATGTTCCGTTTTTCGTCATTTCCGTCGATGTTTCGCCACAAGGCCGAATGGCTGCCGGCGCAGCATACCTAGCTTCAAGCATACTCCACGCTTCGTTCCAAAACGACACCTGGATTCCCATAACCGGAAATCCTGGCGTATTCGCCAGCGGGACGCACGATAGTTGCCACCCGCATCGAAACCTTGCGAAAGTTGTATCGAAATCAGCATGGCACCCATCATGTGATCGCCTATTCGTTGACGGAACTCCTTATCTCATTTAGGATAAGGCGTTGAGCGCTGGCTTGCCGCTGGCCACCCGCCGGGCTTATGAATTGGGTGCTACATCCCAAAAAAGCGATGCTGGCGACGTTTCTTGTCAGTTAGCGGCGACACGGCTGAGCTATATCCGGTCAATAATCAGCGTTGGACCAAACTGCGAACGATATTGAGAAACTCATGGGAAGTTTCGGCGGAATGAATAAGAGGTTTGAACCATGAACGCGGCTACCTGGCAAGTCGTCAAGCAGCGGATAAGTCTTCCACAGAGAGGCCCGCAGACGCTTTGGGCGGTGTGTACTTCCCTTCTGCTCATCATGCCCGGAGCCGCTTTAGCACAACGCCGTCCTCAGCTACCAGCACCGCAAACTTTGGATTTGGTGACCCGGGATGGAGTTCACCTGCACGCGACCTACTTCGCCAGCCCCCTGGAAAAAGAAGCGGTCCCTGTAATCCTTTTACATGGCCAGGGAGGACAAGGTTCGGACTACCGAGACTTTCCCAATTATCTGCAAGGCAGGCTCCGCTGCGCCGTGTTGTTGCCTGATTTGCGCGGTCACGGTTCGAGCACCCAAGTTGAGTTTGGAGGCGGTGTCACACGGGAAGTCACGGCGGATCAGATGCGTCCTGGCGATTACGCCGGCATGGTCACCGAAGATATGGAGGCTTTAAAACGCTTCCTGCTCGAAGAACACAACGAAGGCCGCCTGAATATCGACAAGATTTGTGTCGTGGCCGCAGATTTGGGAGCGATCGTCGCGCTGAATTGGGCCGCGCGGGACTGGAGTTTTCCTGCGTTGGCAACATATAAGCAGGGCCGCGATGTCAAAGGCGTGGCCCTTTTATCTCCTTCGTTCAACTATCGGGGGTTCGGCCTCAAGGATGCCTTGGCACATCCGGCGATTCGCAATGAAATCTCGATCTCCGTGATCTATGGGAAAGGAGATTCTCGCGCCCGCCGGGACGCCAATCGGATCATTAGGATCCTAGAATCCGCGCGGCGCGGAGGCGTTGCCCGTGCTTCACGGGCACGCAGCCAAGTATCGCGTGATGTGGAGGCATCCTCCGCGGACGACGACGACGATTCCGCGGCAAGCGAGGAGGCGACGTTCGATGAGTTCACTCAATTGGAACTCGACAGCAGTGATCAAGGCACCGCACTGTTGACCTCGGGTGCCACCAAGAGCCAGGTCGGGAAGAGCCTTACCACGTTCATTGAACAAATCCAGCGGCTCAATATTCCCTGGCAAGAACGGAAAAATCCATTGGAATGAGCCGAATTCTGTCCAGCCTCATGTGAATCGAAGCATGCAAAACGATCGCCACTCCTCTGTCTCTTGGTCACACGCACCGGGGCATGCTTCGCGAGCGACTCATGTGACCCCGCTGGATATGGACATGCGGGGCCGCGAACTTTCCTGCGTGGTGTGCGGCGGCAAGCTGCGAGAAATCCGAGGCAAACTGCAATGCACGCGCTGTTTCACCATCTTTGAAACCTGCTGGGAAGGCGGACGCGGGTGAAAAGTAAAGGTGCGCCCGTTCGTTCCAGCATCGGATCGCTTCTCGATTCCATAGCGGCTATTTCCGTCGCGAGCGTACGCGGCAGACGACGACTCCCACGGTAGCCACTAGGCTCCAGACAATCAGCGAAGCCGGCTCGGGCACCACGGCATGCAGCGAGACATCATCCAAGAAGCCCCCCAGCGTATTCTCGGTTCCAATCGCCCGGAACGTGAGGTCATAGCTGCCGGCGACGTCGATGGAAAATTGCACCAACTGCTCAACCCAGCCCTGCGAGTTGCCATCGGATGTAAACAGCAGGCCCAAGCCGCTGAGCAGCACCTCGATGCCATTGTCGCCATTATTGTTCGTACGCGGGGAGTAGAAGTAGCTAAGCTCGTACAAACCCGGGTTCAAAAACACGCTCTGGGTCATGTCGCTATTGGAGTTGGGACCCGGATGGCTGTCGAGTTCGACATAATGGTTCCCGGAATGTGCTTGGATGACGGTTCCGGAATACTGAATTTCGATCCCGGCGTCCGTGGGATATGACGAAGTCCAACCCGGAATCGCGTCGTAGACGTCCCAAGTACTGCCGGGTGAGTTCAGGTTGTTTAACGCCTTGCCGTTGACGAGGCCAATCCGCCCGTCGGTAGTCTCGAAGTCACCGTTCACAATCAGGTTGGCGTTAGCGGTGCCGGCAAGGGCCGAAAGGACACACGCAATTACAAAGACACTTCCAATTCGCATGGCGGTTCTTCTCCGTGGAATCTCTCTGCGACAATCGACAATATCTATATCTATTATTTTAGGCTAATCCCGTGGCCTGGGGCGCCAATCTTCTTTTGGGTGTCAATCCTCCTTTACTGCCAGCAAATACCTCGAAAACTCATCTCCAGAGGTACGATCCATAATATCGCTACCCTTTGTCGATCGAATTTTGAAGATGCCACGGGAAAACAGGGAATACCCAGCTTCAAACCGAGGACTTTTGGTGTGACCACCATTTCAGTCCTGGATCTGAATACGAGATCCTTCTCGCTGGCTGTCCCGCGCGGCCTGCACGGTTAGCAGAGCACGGTACACATCATGCAGGTCTTTTGTGTTCCGCACGAGACTCGTGACGGAACGGTGGAATTGCGCCAGCAAGAACTCGTTGGCTGGACGTTCGCTATCGAGCGTTTCCAGATGTCTCCCCGCCTTATCAAACCAGGCTATCGTCGCGGGGAGATCGATAAACGCGATACCATGTTCGCAGGATACCTGGAGGCCCGAGGGCCTGCGGAAGGCGATGGCTTCCGGCCAATCGGAATCGATATACCGGGCTTGGCTAATATGGGCGACCACATCGGTACCGGAAGATTCATCTTCGGCAAAGTCGAGGCTGAACATGTCGTAATCGGTCTGCTCTGCCTTGCCGTCGGTGAAATGGCACAGCCCCATAACTGACTGGGAAGGCCGGCCCACGACGTAGTGGCACCAATCGATCAGTTCCATCAAGCCATGGGTAGCCTGGTCATGACCTGCCGAAGAATTTTCATGGTCGGTCGCGCCTCGCCTGGGAAGCGCGAGGCGTTGATGACAGAACAACAGGCGAGGAGCTCCCAGCCGCGTGGCAATGAGTTCTTTGAGGCGAATGGTAGCAGGCGTTTGACGTCGCGGGAGTTCCGCGGAAAAGGCCACGCCGGAGCGCTCCACGCGTTGCTTGATGCGGCGGGCTTCCACCGAAGGGATGTTCCAGTCCGCGGCGCAATATACGGCCTTGCCTGCCTCGCAGGCAGCGAACAGCGGCAAGGCACCGGACCATTGCGTGGACAACATCAAAATCGCGTCGACGTCCGCGCGCCGGGCGAGGGCTTGAAATCCGTCCACGGCCGTGGCATTGAATTCTTGGGCCACGAGATTGGCACGGTGCCAAATTTGATCGCAAATCGCGCGGACTTCGAAACGGTCTCCCAAGGCCCGCAGTGCGGGACCATGGCGCGTCTTCCATGCCTCGCCCAGCCCCACCAGTCCCACGCGCAATTTCATCGATTCGCGATCAGCCGAACTTCGACCGCCCTCGGAGGTGCCCCGCATGCTTTTGACGGGAAACGCGGCACATCGCCGCGACCGGGCGGATGCGTTTCACAGCGCGGGCAGATACCATGAACATGAAGAGGATTATATCGTTTCGCGGGCCCGAGGCTCAATGCGTTCAACCGAAATCTCGAATTCATGCGGTCGTTTACCGTACCGGACTCTGGCCGCAAACCTGCATGATTTGCCTGGAAAGGATTGGCAAGCACTTCGGGCGTTTGGGTAAAGCCAAACGAAACTGAGTCCCCGAAAGCGGCTTTGCGTCTTCCTGGAACGGTCGATTTGAGCAGTTTGGTGCGTTAGGGCTTCTGGGTTGAATTGATACAGATGGATGCTGGCGTTTCTCGGCCATGAGGAGTAGCTGTCATGTCGTTATTTGATGCCGTTGAGGAAGGCCATCGCCGCCAGGCCCAGCCGCTCGCTTACCGCATGCGGCCCCAGTCGTTGGACGAGTTTGTCGGACAGCGGCATTTTCTGGGAGAAGGGAAGCTGCTCGAGCGTCTCGTGAAGGCGGACCGCTTGGGATCGCTCGTCTTTTACGGGCCGCCGGGCACGGGAAAGACCACGTTGGCCCATTTGTTGGCCAAGGAAACGCAATGCCACTATCAAACGCTCAGCGCCGTTTCCAGTGGCGTAAAGGAAGTACGCCACGTCTTGGATGAAGCCCGCGACCGGCTTTCCGCTGGCGGTCAAAAGACGCTGCTGTTCATTGACGAAATCCATCGCTTCAGCAAGGCACAGCAGGATGTGCTGTTGCCGGACGTGGAAGAAGGCATCGTGACCTTGGTGGGCGCCACGACGGAGAATCCGTTTTTCTCTCTCACCAACGCCCTGGTTAGCCGCAGCCGCGTGTTTCAGTTTGAACCGCTCTCCGAGGAAGAGATTCGAGAGCTGATTATTCGCGCTGCTCAAGATCCGGACCGAGGGTTGGGACATCGCGAAATCGAGTTAAAACCGGAGGCGCTCGAATTTCTCGCCGCCGCCAGCGACGGCGATGCCCGGCGGGCGTTGGGAGCGCTCGAGATCGGCGTCCTTTCGACCCCACAAGACCCCGTGCGTGTCACGCGGGAAATGGTCGCGGAGTCCTTTCAACGAAAGGCCGTGACCTACGATCGGGACGGCGACCAGCATTACGATTGCATTAGTGCCCTCATCAAAAGCGTGCGGGGTAGCGACGTCGACGCGGCCATTTACTGGTTGGCGAGGATGCTCGAGGGAGGTGAGGAAGTGCGGTTCCTCGCTCGGCGGATGGTCATCTTGGCCAGCGAGGATATCGGAAATGCCGATCCGCACGCGCTACCCTTGGCGGTGGCCACGTTTCAAGCATGTGAATTCGTGGGATTGCCCGAATGTCAGCTCAATCTGGCCCAGTTGGTCGCGTATCTGGCCTGTGCTCCCAAGTCAAACGCCGCCACGCGGGCCATCGCCGAGGCACGAGAAGATATACAGAAAGGGCGTGTCCAGCCCGTGCCGGTTCATCTCCGTGACCGGCACTATGATGGCGCTGCCCGCTTGGGGCATGGCGAAGGCTACCGCTACGCTCATGAAGATTCCGAGGGGATCGTGGCCCAAGAATATCTGGGCATCGAGAAGACATACTATCGGCCCGTGCCGCGTGGTTTTGAGGCGGAGTTGGCCGACAGGCTGACGGATATTCGTCAAAAACTGCGGGAACCGCGGGAGAGTCAAGATGGTTCTGATTGACACAACGGGACGCGATGACTGACGCTTGAGCTGGCGATTTGGCAGCCGGCGTCTCGGTTTTTCGACGAAAGCGAAGTTACCGGCATGTTGGCATTTCGAACGTCAAGCATACCGTCGAAAGATGCCTCCCTGGCATCTCTTAACCGAACCATGGCCGCCGTGAAGCTGCTCACCGCTCGCAAAGTCACAAATCAAGTCGCCTTCTGAGCATCGCGTTGTCTGATGCGGCAGCTTGTTTTTCAAATCAATAGGTGGTTCGGGTCTGTGATTTTGCCGTGTAACCGGCGGTTCCAGAACGCGGCGGCTCGCCAAAGTATCAAGGCGAAGTGTTCTTTGACGATCGCGGCACCGGTTTTCTGGCATAAAATTTATTTCAATGTCGATTTGCCTAATCTGCTGTCGGGAGCAACGTTTATTTAGGAGGCCAAGCCTAATTTTCGACAGAACACCATGACTGGCGACGGTAACCATTGCGCCCGATGACTTTAAGCAGGACTCCTCCCACGTGACCGTACTAACCGCAGAACCCGTTACCGCCACATGGTTTTTGGTCGGTTATGCCGCTGAATCGTCGGTATCCGCCCGAGTTGCCGTGAACAACTTTCCCTTTCGCGTGGGGCGTCTGCCTGGGCTGAGCCTCTCCTTGGACATCCCGGCGATTTCCAAACTTCACGCGGAGATTACGCTACGCAACGGCATGCTGTATTTGCGGGATCTCGACAGCACCAACGGCACCTACTTGAATGGCCAGCGGATCGTTCAGCCTGTTGTCTTGAGCAGCGGCGATTTGGTGCAATTCGCAGGCGAAATTTTTTGCCTGGAGACCAACCAAGACCTCTCGCCGATTGCCAATACACAGCATCGCGTGTTGGACAAATTTCCCACCGGTTTGTTGAATTTCGAAGCGCTGCTTCACGATCACGCGATTGAACCTCACTATCAGCCGATTGTCGTGTTGAACGACATGCAACGGATCGGCTACGAATCACTGGCACGGAGCAACCTAGAAGGGTTGCAATATCCCGGAGAAATGTTTTCCGTGGCTTCCCGTCTCAGGCAAGAGGGCGAACTCAGCACGTTGCTTCGCTGGGAAGGGGTCCGCATCGGCAAACAATTGCCGGGCTGCCCAAACCTTTTCGTGAATACCCATCCGGTCGAATTGCGTGAAGGCGGGCTGATGGAATCCCTTCGGCGCATACGCGATGAATTCCCGACGCAGCCCATCACGCTCGAAATTCACGAGGGCTCCGTGACCCACGGGTCGGTAATGAAGGAACTCCAAGTGGAGTTGAGTGAGCTCGACATCCGCCTGGCGTATGACGATTTCGGGGCGGGCCAAGCGCGGCTCGTCGAGTTGGTCGAAGTCCCTCCCGACTTTCTGAAATTCGATATGCGGCTCATCCGCGACATCGATACCGGTTCGTTACAACGGCAACAAATGCTGGCCCGGCTCGTGGACATGGTGCGCGAAGTCGGCATTCAAGCCGTGGCCGAAGGCGTGGAAACCCAAGCCGAGGCCGAAATCTGTCGCCAAATGGGATTTGACCTCGCCCAGGGCCACTTCTACGGCCGCCCTTCGCCCGTCGAGCAGATTTGGCAGCAAGATGTCAAGCGCATGCCACTGAATGAACTGCTGCGCCGCTTTCCGGCGTTCTGACCGGCTTCCCGGCTCGAGACGAACCTGCCGAGGATGGTGATGCCATGAACCCGGTATCAGTTAGCGGTCCGATACCAAAACGCCCCTGGCAACTTTCTTCCAGTGTTAGCAAGACCTAACTCAATGAAATTCGAGATGGCGAACGGCCGCTTCGCGCCGTCGGGATTGGCGTTGGATTTCATCCGCGGGCTCTTCGTTCGCCAGGCTGGGCTCCATTCCCCCGGCGGAGGCGTCCTTGACCTGCACGATCTTGCCGTCTTCTCGCCATTCCCGCCAGACCCCGATCTCGACGCCATTCTTGTAAGCGCCGACGCGGTGTTTCTGCCCATTGCTATGCCACCAGGTCCATTCGCCGTCCGAGATACCTTCGGAGAATTGGCCGATGGACCGTAGCTGGCCATTGGGATGCCACCATTCCCATTTCCCCACGAGGCGTCCCAGATCGTATTCGCCTTGGGCCGCTTCCAATCCGCTCGGGTACCAGAACTTCCATCTGCCATGCCGGAGGGGTTCGGCCACCGGCTTCGCCGCGGGCATCTTCACGATACCGTTCCACCAATCGAACGTCGGGTTGGCAATCCGCCGGTCGTGTAGCATCCAGCCACGATATTTGGCCCGTTGCGGCGCGGCCGTCTTGCGTCCACGCTTGGGAGCGGGATCGTACCAATCGGCGATCTCCGCCAGTTCGCGATGGTCCACGTAGGTCACCTGCCGGGCAATTTCGCCGTTTTCCGTCCATTCGGTCGATTCGCCGACGAGTTGCCCATCCTCGAAATGGACTTCGCGCCGCTTTTGCCCGTTGGGAGACCACCAGAGGGAAGGCCCGTGTCGCGCCCCGGACTTGAACATCCAGCGGCTGGCAATGCGGTCCTTCGCGTCATAGATCGTCCATGCGCCATCGAGCCGGCCTTGATTCAACTCGACTTCCCCATGGAACGGCGCCTCGAAGCCTTTGTAAATGGGGCTGGCCAGAATTTCGGCTTTGCGAGGGCTATACCACCGCAGCCAAGTTCCGTCCCGTTTTCCGTGGTCGTAGCGGCCACGCGCCACCAGATTCCCTTTCTCGTCCCACATCATCCAGTCGCCATGGTTGATGTAGTTCTCTTCCGCGTCGAGAATCACTCGCCGTTCGATTTTGATCGCCGAACTCGGATATCTTTCCTGAATCAGTTCGGACTCGATGGGACTTCCATCGTGGGCACCGGCGGCCTCTCCCTGGTCCACATCCGCGAGGTCCGCGACGTCCGTTTCGCCCGAGTCCTCGGGAACCGGAACGTCGGTGGGATTGATCAGCGATATCTGACTCCAAGCGGCCTTCTCCAACCGGCCCAGCATGCCTGCCACGCCGCAGAGGATCAGGATAATTTGGAGAGGTTTGGTGCTCATCGTGAGGATCCTCTACCAACAAGCGAATAGAATAAGTTTGCGAAAGGAGAGTCCTAGGGGCCGGCGAAAACAAGCCGGGCACCTATTCACATAGGGCGCATATCGTCACCTCCCTCTCCGCGGATTCAGCAGAATTGCGCCGTTTCGCGGAATTCATTCGATCAGGCCAACCCTCGGTTCGGTCAAAGGCCGATTTTTCCCGAGATATGGAGAGCGCCGCCAGTTCCCATGCAATTTGCGGCGGGTGCGCATTAAATTCTTCAAGGATTTCCAAGACTTGAGGCCGAGGCGGCCCTTTTTGCCGATACTTAAAAAACAACTGTCATGAACCGTTTATTCAGGGCAAGGCAGCGGCTTGATACCGCCGGCATGGCCGGACCGGCGCGGTGGGTGGCCTCAAAGCCGCCGAGAGTGTCGACTCAAGCCACAACCAGGGCATATATTAAGGAGCAACAGACCATGCGCGTGGAACGGATTTCCTTGGCTCTCCTCTTGCTGGCGGTCATCGCCCTCCCCCTGGAGGCCCAGCAGAGGCGATCGAATGCCTCTCGCTATGCCCAGCGTCGCCCGCAACCAACGCGCCAGCAGCAACAACAGCAGCGGGTTAATGTCGCCGCTCGTCCGCAACGGAACGCGCCACGGGCCACCGAAGAGAAGGTCCTCAGTACGATTTTTTCCCAAATCGTGATGGACGGGCTGGATAATCCGTGCGGGATGGCCATTCAGCCTAAAACTAATCACGTTTTCATCGCCGAAGGCGGTTCCGGCCGCGTGGGTAAACTCCACGACGTGCCAGGCGAATACCGGTTGGACGATGTCATTGTCGGTTTTCCTCAGGAAGATTTTCGTGAGCAATCCGATTTCCAGATCGGACCGTTGGGCCTCGCGTTTTTGGACCGTTCCACGTTGCTCGTGGGCGGGGGTGGCCAAGGCGACGGAGAGGACATTCTCTCCGTCTACCGCGTGCCCCACACGGGAAAAATTTCCGCCGACGATACGCTCCAAACCCGAGGGCCAGCCCAGGGTCAAGCGGGCAATTTGTTTGGAATCGCCGCGAATGAATCTTTTGTTTATGCCGCCTGTAACGGCGATGAAACCGATGGCTTCGTGGTGAAGTCTAGCCTCAGCCGGGGAGCCTTGGGCGAGTTGGAATCGCTGACTCCTCCTGGAAATGAGCGGTATTTCCAAGGTCCCACCAGCATCTTGATCGGCCGTCGGGGTGAAATCTTGGTCGGACAGATGGGCAGCTTCGACATCCCCGGTGACAGCCGGCTGGTCTTCATCAATGCCCGCACGGGCCAGGTTTACTTGGACGTGCCGACGGAACTGAACGACATGGTCGGGTTGGCCATGAGCCCCAAGACGGGCCGTGTCTACGCTTGTGATTTTTCGGCGGCTTCGCCACAAGAAGGCGGATTGTATCGCCTGGACATGAAGAATGATGCGGGCGAGTGGATCTGCAAGCCCACGCTGCTGATGCCGCTCCGGCATCCCGCGGCGCTGGCCTTCACTGAAGAGGGCGAGCTCTTCGTGGCCACCTTCGCTTCCCATGCCGGATCCTATCAAGGCGGGCTACTGGTTCGCATTTATGCCGAATCGCGGCTGTAATACGACCGGCATCTTCATACAACAGAGAAAGAGGCCACGGCGGGGACGCATCGATTCGGTGCGCCCCGCCGTCTGTATTTTGACAACGGTCAGTTTTGTTTCTCGCAACCGTCAATCGCGTTCGATTTGACACGCTTGTTCAAGGGGCCTGCCAAGGGACCGCGCCAGCACGCTGAATCTGTGCCCGCAATTCGCGCGTGAGGCGTTGGTAGACATCTTTCCGGGAGCTGGCCAGATCTTGTGTTTCCTCGGGGTCGTCTTTCAAGTTGTACAATTCGAGTGGCGCGTGTGGGTTGTTATGCACGAGCTTCCAATCACCCTGGCGGACCGCATAGTAATCCTGTCCCAGGTAGCGGTTGTTCCCTTCTCGACGTACGAAGAACAGCGCTCTTGGTGAGGCGTTGTTCCCACTTCCCAGGAGTGTCGACAAGAACGAAACCCCGTCGATTTTATGGTCCACATCCGCGCCGGCGACCGCGCACAACGTGGGCAGCAGGTCCATCGTGAGCAGGACGCGGGATGACTCTGATCCCGGTAGAACATGACCTGGCCAGCGCGCGCCAGCCGGAATGCGAATCCCTCCTTCGTACATGTCTTGCTTGCCACCTCGAAACGGCCCACATCTGGCTCCCACGTTCAATTGGCCACCATTGTCGCTGACGAATACAACCAGCGTATTTTCCGTTTCGCCGAGTTCATCAAGCGTCCGCAGGATCTGGCCGATCCCGTCATCCATATGCTCAATCAATGCCACGAGCCGCGCCCGCTGGCCGGACATCTCGGGGTGCCGCGCCCGCACTTTTTGTAGCCAATCCTCCGGCGGCTGGATCGGCGTGTGGGGGGCGTTGTACGTCAAGAAAACAAACCATGGCGATTCGTGTTCCGCGTGTCCACGCAGATAGTCGATGGTCCACTGGGTGAACAAGTCCGTGGCGTGTCCCTCGGGCGTGATCACGTCGAAATCTCGCCGCATGTAGTTGATGCCATGACGGCGATGATGGTAGTAGTCATCCATCATGTCTCCCAGGAAACCGTGAAAAAAATCGAAGCTGCGATTTCTGGGGTGATTCTCGGGCCGCAGGCCGAGATGCCATTTGCCGATTAAGGCCGTGTGATAGCCGGCGCCTCGCAATAGCTGCGGTAGCGTTTTCACACTGGGCTGGAAATATCCCCAATTGTCCCGCGCCATGGTGCGAATCACGCCCGGCACTCCCACCAAGTCCGGATAGCGGCCCGTCAGCGTGGATGCGCGGGTCGGCGAGCAAACTGGGCAGTTCGCATAGAAATTCGTGAACCGCATGCCATCCCGGATCAACTGATCCACGTGAGGAGTCCGCAAATCCGGAGCACCGAACGAGGACAAATCGCCGTAACCCAAATCGTCCGCCATGATCAGCAGGATGTTGGGTCGCTGGGCCATCGTTGGCGAATGTGATAGTCCGCAAACAGCCACGGCACAGACGATCCAACATGACAGCAGCGAGAACGGGGCTTGATGTGATACCATGGCGAAACTCACTCTGAGGTAACTTCATTGAATGGATGCGGCCCGCGAACACTTCTTCCCTGAAGGGCGCACGAACATGAACTTTCAACGCATTTTGCTGGCCGCTTTGGCATGTGGTTACGTTGCACACTCGACCGCGGCCGAACCGCCCACCGCCACCGAAATTGTAGAACGCATCAAGACGCACGTGAACTGTCCCTGGACGGAGCCGACCTCCGATACCTTCAAGGCAGGAAACCCTCAAACACGGGTCACCGGAATCGCTTCCACGTTCATGGCCACGCAGACCGTCTTGGAACAAGCCGTGGAGACAAACTGCAATCTGATCATTACGCATGAGCCAACGTTCTACGTCGGTAACGATGAGCCCACGGGCTTGGTGGGAGACGCCGTGCTGATGTCCAAGCGGGCATTCATCGAGAAGCACGGGCTCGTCATTTGGCGGTTTCATGACCATGCCCATCGTCATAAGCCGGACCTGATAGACGAGGGCATGATCGACGGGCTGGGCCTGCGGGAGTTTCTGACCAGCAGATCACCCTATCTATTCACCGTGCCGGAGACGGCCGTGCGTGATCTCGCGGTTCAGCTTAAACAACGCCTCGGCGCGAAGTCCTTGGATATCGTGGGAGACCCCGAGTTGCGCGTCCACCACGTCGCCTTCGCCGCCGGTTCACCGTCTCCCTTGGTGCAGATGCAACTCTTGCAGCGAGACGATGTGGAAGTCCTGCTCACGGGTGAAACCCGCGAATGGGAAACGGTGCCCTATGTGCAAGACACGGCCGCGCAGGGCCAGCGGAAAGCGATGATTCTGCTGGGTCACGCGAACAGCGAAGAAGCGGGCATGCGGCACGTCGCGAACTGGCTCAGCGAGTTTATCGACGAAGTGCCGGTGAAGTTCATTCCGGCGGGAGATCCGTTCCACGACGTTCCTGCCAACGTCGCAAGCGACAAGCCCGCCCAGTAACGGTGTGTGTTGATTGAGTTCTCCCCATGGATCACGTTTGAATGGATGGGTTCCGAAGATGAAAGCCTTGGTATTGCGGGAAATCAAGACGCCATTGGAATTGGCGGAGCGTCCCAGCTTGAAATCTTCTCCCGGCGCAGTCGTCGTGCGGATGCAAGCGGCGGCGCTTACCCGCCGCGATTACTGGATCACGCAGGGCATGTATCCCGGCGTCAAACCTCCCGTGGTGCTCGGTTCCGATGGCGCCGGCGTCGTTACGGCATGTGGCGACGGTGTGGATAGCGCCTGGGAAGGACGCGAAGTGATCGTCAATCCCGGCCTGAATTGGGGTGATGATCCGTCGGCACAGTCCGCAGAATTCACGATTCTCGGTTTGCCGCGTGACGGCACCTTCGCGACGGAAGTGCTCATTCCCGCCTCACAGCTTCATCCCAAACCGGCCGGTTGGACGTGGACGGAAGCCGCCGCGCTACCCGTGGCGGGCGTGACCGCGTATCGCGCCATGTTTGCTCAAGGCGGTCTGCGCGCCGGCGAGACCATCTTGATCACAGGCATCGGCGGCGGGGTGGCGACGTTCGCCCTGCAGTACGCGGTGGCCGTCGGGGCGAAGGCGTGGGTAACTTCCTCCTCGCCCGAGAAGATTCAACGGGCCATCGAGATGGGAGCGCTCGGCGGATTCAATTATCGGGACGAAAACTGGACCAAGGAAATGGCTCAACAAGCGGAGGCACCCAACTTGATCATCGATAGCGCGGGGGGAGCAGGGTATGCCGCGCTGGTCAACCTGGCGGCGCCCGGTGGAAGAATCGTCAACTACGGCGCGACCGCCGGCGCTCCGGAAAAACTCGACCTATTCAAGGTCTTTTGGAAACAACTCCGCTTGCAAGGTTCCACGATGGGTTCGCCCCAGGATTTCGCGGATATGTTGGCGTTCGTCGAAAAACACGACCTCCGACCGATCATTGATCAAGAGTTTCCCTTGGAGGAAGGGAACGCCGCGATCGAACGCATGGCTAGCTCTCCGCAGTTCGGCAAGTACGTGCTAAACATCGGATGACATTGAATTGCCGTCTCAACTGCCCTCCGCGGCGGAAAATCATTCGATGCCGTGCCGGCGGAGGTGGTCTTGAAACCAAGCGTTCACTGGCCCTCGGCTGGTCGTCGGATGGTACGGCGCCTCCTCGATGGGCAACGTTTCACGAAAGCGGGCCATCCGCTCGTGATATTCGGCTTGGCCCGCGAGGTTCGTCCACTCGTGCGGATCGATTCGGTGATCGTAGAATTCTTCCGACCCGTCTTCATAGCGTATGTATCGGTAACGATCAGATCTTAGCGCGTGATTTCCACGCCCGTAGGTCGTCAAAATGGCGGAGCGCCAGTTTGAATTTGCGTCTTGCATCAAGGGAACCAAGCTGCCACCTTGGTTGGAGGATTTGGCGGGCAGACCGCAAAGCTCCAGCAGAGTCGGGTAAATGTCGATCAAGCCCACTGGCTGATCTCGGCGAGTTCCAGCAGTATGCTCGAAGCCCATCGCGCTCTTGCTGGGGACGATCATTAACGGCACACGCGTCGATTCTTCCCAGAGGCTGTGCTTGCTCACGCGGTCTTTTTCGCCCAAATGATAGCCGTGGTCGCTGAACAGCACGATCACGGTGTTCTCGGCATGCGGTCCTTGATCAAGGGCATTTAGAATTCGTCCCACCTGATGATCCACGAACCGCGTACAAGCCAAGTAAGCCTGGACGCATTTGCGAAACTGCGCTTGGTCATCTGCTTGCAGCCACGATAGGTGAGGATACTTCGGCAACTCATGCACGCGACGGCTTGTTTCGGGAACGTCATTCAGGTCATCACTTCTCACCGCCGGCAACTCGACCTCATCCAGTGGAAACTCTTCAAACCATTTCCGCGGCACGTAGAAAGGCACATGTGGCCGGACGAACCCGACCGCGAGAAAGAACGGTTTGCCGTGTGGACGCGACAACTGTTCCTCAGCCCATTCCGCCGCTTGGAAGTCCGGCATCTGTTCGTCCGATTCGGGAAAGGCTCCCCAATCGGTTTGTGTTCCCGTCCAAGGCACGTCGGGCAGATGGTAGTTAAACCGCTTGCCTCCCGCTGGTTTGGGGCCGGATCCCGCGAATTTCCCGCCATAAATCTGGAAAGCTTCCTCGGCGGGATAACCGTGCGTGATCTTACCAACGGCCAGCGTCTTGTAACCGTGTCGAGCGAAATACTCCGGCAACAGGTGCCCACGAAAGTGAGTTGCATCGTCGCGCATCGCGCTCCCTCTGGGCTGCTGGTACACGCCCGTGGTATGTGAGTAGAGGCCCGACAGGAGCGATGCACGCGACGGCCCACAAATCGGGCCTTGGCAATGTGCGTTGGTGAATAGGGTTCCCCGTTCCGCCAACCGGTCGATGTGGGGAGTTCGCGTTTGGGGCTGGCCGCCCAAGCACCCTACCCAGTCATTGAGATCATCAATCGCGATGAACAGGACGTTCGGTCGAGCTGGAGGAGCAGCCTCCGCCGGCAAATCCAAAGTGCCCGCGAACACCACGAAACACAGCCCGAAGATGGAAATGCGACCAGCCATGTCCATGCGATTTGAATTCTTCTTATGCCGTGGAGATTCTTTCCGGAATCTGATAAACAGCTTGCCTCTTGAGATGTTTCATTCGCTCTTTTTAGTTTCGCTTTCCACTTTGGAAAGCAAGCGGAGGAATTGTCCCATGCTCGCTGGGCGTTCCGCTGGATTGGACGCGATGGCCTGCATGATTGCTTGAGCCAGACGTGGATGAATCTCAGGAGCTGCTTCGCCGATATCGACCGGAGGCTGCGTGTCATGATTCATGGCGGCTTTTCCTGTCGTCCCGCCAGACCAAGGAAGCTCGAAGGCACACAACGCGTAGATCGTCACGCCGAGGGCGAAGATATCCACGCGGAGATCGGTCTTCCTGCGGCGGACGATTTCCGGAGCCATGTAATTGGGAGTGCCCGTGCGGTTTCCTGGCTGCATGAAATCCGGCGTGGCGGGAACGGTCAGTCCGAAGTCGATCAGCTTTAACGTCGTGAAGTCACTACTGATCATGAAATTTCGGGGGCAGATATCACGATGGATGAAGCCCGCTTCGTGAATGTGCCCTAATGCTTGGGCAGCCTGGGTAACAAGTTTGAGCCGTCGCCCCTGGAGACGTTTGTCACGGGCAATGATCAAGGAGTTCATGCCCACGCCTTCCAGATACTCCATGACGAGGTACGCTTCTCCTTTCGTGGTTAAACCCTGCTCGAAGGTTTTGACGATATTCGGATGGTCGAATTGGAGGGCGATTTCCCCTTCCGAAGGTTTTTGCATTCCGGGAAAACGGGATTCAAAGTATTCCGTTTTTTCTTGGTCGAGAACCTTGAGGCCCACGATTTGCCCAGTCTTGCGGTCCCGTGCCTTGTAGAATTTCGACATGCTTCCCGAGACTGCCGCTTGAAGCAGTTCGAAACGTTCCTGAACGTCCAAACGCGAGGAACCCAGAAGAGACTTTAACCCTCGAAAGATGCTCATGTTGTGTCAAGACGGAAGGGCCGAAGCGTGACAGGCTCACTGGCTTCACTCTACTTGAGCCCTCGAATCGCGGCAACCAAACGGACAACCGAAGCCGATGAGTTGCCGGCACGCTCCCAGCGAGATCGATCGCCATCCGCGCATCACGAGAAATTCGAACGGTAATTGCCGATAAGAGTTTACGTCTAGGGAAAAACTTCGGCATGGATTACGGACGGGAAATGGATCAATTTCGTATGCCGATCCGAACTCGCCTAGCAGTCCGAAGGTCCTCTTCTACAATGGATTATGGGGAGATGGCCTTCTTGACGGGGCCGACAGACTTTCAACGAAACGAACCATTTCGGACGCAATCGCGTAGTGGTCCATGCGATTGACCCGAACATGGGGCGGAGCATTGCCGTGACGAAAACCATCTCGGTTGAGGAGACCTGGGACGCGACGCCCAGTCCTTCCTCGAACGTGAATTCCGATCCTCATGTTTCCTTGGTCCAAGGGGGCTCACTCCATTTATCCGATGAAACACAGAGCCTGCTTCACCGGCGATTGCGCGCCGCGGCTTTGATTTTGTTCATTGGCTTCACGGCTTTTCTTCTCGCCGATTTGACGGGACTACTCGGCGGATTCGGTGACGGTGGCTTTTGGTACCGGGTTTTCCATGTCGCGGTCGCAGTGACTCTCGCCGGCTCCGCTGGGCTGCTCTGCCGGACCAGCCCGAGTGCGAAAACGAATTTGCGGCTCAAAGAGGCCGTGGTATTCGGTCTGCCGTCGGCGTTTTTGCTCGTGGCCCAGTTTCACGCCCTGCGTGTCTGTGCTCACGAACACCATTACATGCCAAGTCCGATCGCACCGTGGATCATGCTGATGTTCACGTACGCCCTATACATACCCAATACTTGGCAGCGAGCGACGGTGGGAATTAGTGCCATGGCCCTCGCACCCCTGGCCTTGATTCTTGGGCTCTGGGCCACGGATCAGGCATGCGCGGCCGTGATGTCGGCCACTGTGGGATCCACGGGCATGGTCCATCTTTTCTTGAGCCTGAGCGTGGCCGCAGGGAGCAGCATTTTCGGCGTGCGGACGATCGGGCACTTGCAGCGGGAAGCCTTCCGCGCGAAAAGGTTGGGCCACTACTTTTTGAAGGAGCGTTTGGGGGCCGGCGGCATGGGCGAAGTGTACCTGGCCGAACACGTCCTGCTAAAACGGCCCTGCGCCGTGAAAGTCATACGGCCCGAACGCGCGGGAGATCCTCGGGCTCTGGCCCGCTTTGAACGGGAAGTCCGGGCCACGGCGGAACTCTCGCATTGGAATACGATCGATGTTTACGATTACGGCATGACGGATGACGGGACATTCTTCTACGTCATGGAATACCTGCCCGGCCAGAGCCTCTCCCAGCTTGTCAAAGCCCACGGCCCCTTGCCCACGTCGCGAGCCATCTATCTGCTTCGGCAAACGTGCCAGGCATTGAAGGAAGCTCACGGTGCCGGCCTGATTCACCGTGATATCAAGCCAGCGAACATTTTCGCGGCCTATCGCGGCGGCCAGCATGACGTGGCCAAGCTGCTCGACTTTGGCCTGGCGAAGCCGATGGCAAAGTTGGAATCGTCGGAGCTAACACTTGATGGTGCGATTACCGGATCCCCATTGTTCGCTTCACCGGAGCAGGCCTTGGGTGATGTGGAGCCCGACGCCCGCAGCGACATTTATTCCCTTGGAGCGGTGGCGTATTATCTCGTCGCGGGTAGAGCGCCGTTCGCCAATCTTCAGCCCTTGCGCGTTTTGATGGCCCATGTTCATGATCCGGTGGAACCGCCGTCCCTCCATCGCCCGGATCTGCCGGAAGATTTTGAACGGTTCATTCAGCGTTGCTTGGAGAAATCGCCCGAAGATCGATTCCAGAATGTGGACGAAATGATTCAGGCTCTGGATGCCTGTCAAGACGCTCGCGGATGGAATCCGCAACGGGCGGAAGCGTGGTGGAAAGACCACGGCTCGATCCTCAAAGCGGCGCCGCTCGGCGAGTCGCTCGCCTCACGGGTGGCGACAGTGGCTTAAAGCCAACGAACAAATCCTCCCGTTTGGTTCGTTCGTCGGCGTTTCACGGCCGACGCACGCCCAAATTCGCGGATGCTGAGATGTTTTGTCCCCAGGGTCTTAGTGCTAACTCCGTTACGTGGCTAGCTGCCGCCAGGCCAATCGCCACTCATTCTCCGGCCCACGTGCGGACATTCCGCTTTCCCGAGTCGAGCTCCGACAAGCGGCGCTGCAAATAGTCGCGCGAAATCTCCCGCGCCTTGGCTCGATCGCTTTCATCGTAGTCCCAAAATTCCTGAACGACCGCTTCGCACGCGGGAAAGTGGCCGCCGTCGTCCCCCACGCGGATCCGCAGGGCGGCCAAGCGGTTCTTCAGCTCTGCTGCCAGTTCCGCGTGCCGTGGATCGGCGTATAGATTCTGAGTCTCGAACGGATCATTGACGAGGTCGTAAAGCTCCCAGCCGGGAGGGGTGCGGTAGCCACCGTCGTAGTTGCAGCCGTAGTAGTAGATGAGTTTATGTGTCTTCGTGCGGATGCCGAGATGCGCGGGATTGTCGTGATGGGCCATATGCATCCAGTAGCGATAATAGGCCTCTTGCTTCCAGTCCTGCGGTTCCATCCCAGACTCAAGCAGCCACTTGAAGGAACGCCCCTGGACCGATTCCGGTATCTCCGCGCCGGCAAAGTCGAGCATCGTCGGGCCGTAGTCGACATTCTCAATCATTGTGTCAAACCGCTGACCGGCCTCGATGGCCTTCGGGTATCGGACCAGGAAGGGCATGCGCTGTGACTCTTCGTACATCCAGCGCTTATCCTGATAATCGTGTTCGCCCAGCATGAAGCCCTGGTCGGCGGTATAGATGATAAGTGTGTTGTCGAGTTCTCCGGCGTCTTCCAGGTAGCCGAATAAACGCCCCAGATTGTCATCAATCCCTTTCACGCAGCGCAAAAATTTCCGCAGATACGCGTTGTAGGCTAGCCGCGTGTTTTCTTCGTCGCTGTAATCGGCGGGGTCATAATTCGGGGGGAATTCATCTGGGTACAATTCCGGCAGATCCCGCAGATACGAGCGGCGCGGATTCCTCGAGCCAATCGAAGTGCCAATGTGGGGTATCAATTCGTCATCGGCACCACGGGTCGCGATCGACCCGAACTTGGGACCCCAATTCCAAAGCGTCTCGGGCGTGGGAATATCCATTCCGGCCAGATAAGTTTCGTAGCGCGGCGCGTTATCGAAGTAGTCGTGCGGAGCCTTGTAGTGGTGCATGAGGAAGAACGGCTGGTCTTGGTCCCAGCCTTCCTTCAGCCAATCGAGCGTGAGATCGGTGATGGCATCCGTCACGTGCTGGTTTTCAAACTTGATCAGATTTTTGCCCCACGGTTTTTCGCCACGTACGCGGAACTCCGGGTTATGGTACTTCCCTTGTCCTGGCAGCACACAGTAATAATCGAAGTCCGCGGGCTCGGCTTTCAAGTGCCACTTGCCAATCATGGCGGTTTGATAACCCGCCTTCTTCATCTGCAACGCGAGCATCTGATCGCCAGCTTCGACCCTGCCGCTCAGGTCGAACGAACCATTCACGTGGTTGTACTGGCCGGTGAGTACACATGCCCGGGAGGGAGAACAAATCGAATTCGTGCAAAAGGCATTGGTAAACAAAGCTCCTTCCTTGGCGAGCCGGTCAATGTTGGGTGTCGGCGCAATTTCCGCGAGCCGGCCGCCATAAGCCGAGATCGCATGGGCCGCATGGTCGTCCGACATGATGAACAAGATGTTTGGCCGGTCTTCGGCCACAACGACCGATGTTGTCAGCATCGCGGCAAGCAGAATCAGCTTTTGCATTTCAGTCCTTCCCCATGCGGAGTGTCTCGTTGAACATCGTTGGTTAAGAGGGCGCGTCGATCACGCGTGGATTATCTGCCTATCCTGGTGATATGCGAATACGATTTCAGGTTGCCGTTCCAAGCACGCTTAAAGCAATTCGAACAGGCATTCAGGAAGCGAAGATTATAGCTGTTGGCGGGGTGGGGTGTCGCGACTGTTACCCAATTAATTCGGGAATCAGTTGCCCTCCAAATTGGCTAAGTTGTTTGAAGCGGCCGGCGTGAAAGTAAGTGAGCTTGTTATCGTCTAGCCCCAGCAGATGCAGCAGAGTGACATGCAGATCACGGATAGGATGCACGCACTCGACCGCCTCGGCTCCAATTTCATCGGTCGCGCCGACGACTCCCGGCTTGATGCCGCCACCGGCGAGCAGCATCGTCATCGCATCGGCGTTATGGCCACGCCCAAGCGAGTAGACGCCGCCGCGTTTGTTGTTGTCCGGCGTGCGGCCAAACTCTCCCGTCCAAATGACCAATGTGTCGTCCAGCATGCCACGAGCTTTCAGGTCCTTGATCAGCGCCGCCATGGGCTTGTCGACGCTCTTGATCCGAGCGGTGTGGCCGCGTTCCAGGTAGTCGTGACTGTCCCAACCGCCGCTGAAAATCTGCACGAAACGGACCCCATTCTCGACAAGCCGCCTGGCCATGAGGCACTGCCGTCCAAATGCCGCCGTGTCTGGATCATCCAAGCCGTACATCTCATGCGTGTGACGCGTCTCACCATCGAGGTTGATCACGCCCGGCACTTCCGTCTGCATGCGGAAGGCGAGTTCGTAGCTCTCCGCCCGCGCGGCAAGCTCTCGATGCCCCGGATGGGCTTGCGCGTGCCGTTCGTTCAGGAAGGCGAGTTCGTCGAGGAATTGCCGCTGGTGATCGCGGGACTTGTGCGTGGGCGGAGCGAGGTCGAGGATCGGACTGCCGATAGGCCGCAAACGCGTCCCCTGGTAGTGCGCGGGCAGAAAACCGTTGCTCCAATTCGTCGATCCGCCTTGTGGCAAAGCGAGCTCCGTCATCACGACGTAGCCTGGGAGGTTTTGATTCTCCGTGCCGAGCCCGTAAGTGACCCACGACCCGACGGCGGGATCTCCGCCCAGGCGGCTGCCGGTGTTCATGTGGAACAGCGCCTCGGGGTGATTGAGCGACTCCGCCGTGCAGCCGCGGTAGTTGCAGAGCTCGTTCGCGACTTCCGGGTCGGCAAGGTGCTTCCATTGATCACACATCTCGATGCCGGTGTCGCCCACCTTCCGAAATCGAAACGGGCTGCCGACAAAGAATTTGAAGCCGGTTTCCAGACCTCGCGTCCTTCGGGATTCCGTCTTGTGCAGCCGCGCGAGTTCGGGCTTGGGGTCGAAGGTATCCATATGCCCGGGGCCGCCCTCCATGAACAGCATGATGATGTTCTTCGCCCGGGGCGTATGCATGGGCTGCTTGGGCGCAAGCGGACCCGCCGCGGGCGGCGCCTCCGAGGCCATCAGATCCGTTAGCGCGACCGAGCCGAGGGACGCGCCCAGGCCATACAGAAACTGGCGTCGCGTCACGGAATTCGAAATTGGACGCGAGCAGATCGCGTGTTTCCTATGCATGGGAACCTCAATACAGGTACGTAAATTCGTTGGTGTTGAAGAGCATAAGGCACAAGTCCGCCAGGGCACGTGTTTCCGCGTTGACGTCGCTGGCCTTCTTGTCGTAGACGTAGTTCTCGAATACTGGCAGAATCTCTTCGTATTCGAACGGCTTGCCGGAGAACTCCTCCACCAGCGAGCGTGTGATACGCGTTGGGTACGTGGGGGCTCGTGGCTCGAGGCCATCGTGATATTCTCGCATTCGCCCTACATAGGCGGTCAACCGTTCTCGGACCTTCGCGGAGGGAGGCCGGCCAAAGCAGAGTTCGAAAGCCAGATGGACTTGCTGTTCCAAAGACGGGGCTTCCCGCTCCAATCGCAACGCGAACGCAATGGCCCGGTCGTTCGTCAGTTCGCTGTTCATGAGCGTGAATGCCTGCGGCGAAACGGAGGCGTCGTCCCGCATTTCACATGATTCGTTGGGGTTCGGCAGGTTGAATACCTCCATGAAGGGGTCGGCTTGTCCACGGACACGATAGGCATAAATGCTACGCCGATTGCGTCGTTCTGGAGTGCGCGACGGCTGGTAGGCCGGGGCGAGAGAGAACTGAATCATTCGCGGCTGCAGAGCCACTTCTATGTTGATTTCCGGCATGACCGGCAGGCCGCCAACGGTCGGGTTCAGCTCGCCGGTGACTCGGAGCATCGCGTCCCGCAGTTCTTCCGCCGTCAAGCGACGCGTGGGAAAGTACGCCAGGCGGTCGTTGTTGGGATCGGATGCCCGCAGCGTTTCCAAATTCGGATGTTCGCTCGATTGCATGTAGGTTTTGGACGTCATGATCAGCCTGTGTAGCCGCTTCATCTTCCACCCGCCGCTCACGAAGTCAGCCGCCAGCCAATCGAGCAGTTCCGGATGCGTCGGTTTGGCACCTTTGACGCCGAAATTGTTCGGGTTGCCAGCAAGCGGCTTGCCGAAGTGATATTGCCAGACGCGATTGACGATGGAACGAGTCGTGAGTGGATTGCCGGGGTCGGCGATCCATCTGGCCAACGCCAAACGCCGGCCGGCCAAGTCCTCGCCCGTGACGTAGGGATCGTCCGCCTTGGGATTGACGGGTAGACCGAGCGCGCTCACCACGCCGGGGCGCACTTCCTCGCCTGGGGCTTCCAGCGAGCCGCCGGTCAAGATGTAACTCACGAGCTGAACATTTTGCTCAACATTCTCGGGCTTCCGTAACTTGCGGGCGTTAAGCCATTTGGGATCGGGGCCGTTGTAGACGCTCTGGACAATCGGCTCGTAACGCTCCAATCGCCGGACCCAGATCCACTCGTCCTGTTCGCGGACTTTGAGTTGTCCTTCGTCCACGTAGTTCAGCCCGACATGCCGGGGAGGTTTCTTTTCGTCCGGAGCACCCTTCCGCTCTTCCGCGTTCATGTAGGGGAGGTTGTGTTCACGATACCACTCCCGCGCGGCCGCTTCCTGTTGATCCAGCAACGCTTGCTTTTCCGCCTGGGCAAATTCGAGCAGATGCTGGACATGGCTCTGTCCCTCTGCAAAACCCTCGAGGTTTTCTTGGGGCAGAAAAGGGGTCTGCCGCTCCGCCAATTGCGTGCCAGCGAAAGCGGCATAAATACGGTAGTAGTCCCGTGTGGGAATCGGGTCGAACTTGTGATCGTGACACTTCACGCAACGCAACGTGGTTGACATAAACGTCTGGCCGACCGAATTGACAACGTCGTCCAGGTAGATCTGCCGCGCTTCCGGGTTTTTGACCATTGCCGGATCCCATGGCCCTAGCCTCAAGAAGCCCGTGGCAATGAGTAGCTCGGGATCGCGCGCTTCTTCCGGCTGTTGTTCCCATAATTCATCGCCAGCAAGTTGCTCGACCACGAACTCATCGTACGGCTTATCCTCGTTGAAGGAGCGGATGACGTAATCCCGGTACCGCCACATGTTCGAACGTTCATAGTCGTTCGAGTAGCCGCCCGTGTCGGCATAGCGGGCGACATCGAGCCAGTGTTGCGCCCAACGTTCGCCGTAGTGTGGGCTGCCGAGCAACCGGTCAATCAGGCCGTTCCACGCCCGCGGTGGGTCCTGCTCCCAGGCGGAGAGAAATGCATCGACCTCGAAGGGCTTCGGTGGCAATCCGATCAGGTCGAAATTCGCGCGGCGAATCAGCGTCCTCGGATCAGCCTGAGGAGCGGGCTCAAAAGAGGCTTCACGCAGTTTGCGTTGGATAAAGGCATCGATCGGGTGCTGGCCGCTGGATTCGAGGTGGTCGATATCTTCCGCCTGAACCGGCCTGAAGGCCCAAAGGTCTTCGGGGCGATACCGCCGATAGGTCCAATCGTCGGAGAGACCGCCGCTGGTGGGAACGACGATTCCGTCCGTCGTTTCGGCCACCGACCATTCCTGCTTTTGGATTTGGAGTTGTGTCTCGGCGTCGGGCCAAGGGGCTCCAGAGGCGATCCATTGGCGAATGTGCTGCGTCTCCTCCTTCGTCAGCCGGTCATTCTCCTTGGGAGGCATTTCGTAGCCTTCCCACAAGACGGCTTGATACAGCGGACTCTCTGCCGGCTTGCCTGGAATCACTGAAGGTTCGCCCGATTCACCTCCCTCGAGCATGCCTTGCCGTGTCAGCAAGTTGAGATCGCCACGAATATCGCTGGGATCTTGGCCATGACAACCAAAGCACTTCCCTTTGAGGATCGGCAACACGCGCAGCGTAAACAGGCGCTCAGCCGTAGCCTGATCCAGACCGGCGGCCGAATCGTCAGCACGGCTTATCGAGGAGCCGAGTAGTACCGCCGACAGGCCGATCGCGACAATGATAGTTCGGCGCCATTTATGGCTTGCCATATTGGTAGATCTCCTGGATTTCCTCCGCGGTCAGTGCCGCCGCGAAGAGGGCAAACTCGCCCATGCTGCCGTTAAGATTCCGAATGGCGAATTCCGTTTCAGATAATGTCGGCAATGCCCAGTTGCCGATCGAAGCCGTGCCGATTCGTGTGGTCGTCGGCATGCGTGACTCCGGAACGGTGTGACGGCTGAGTATTTGACCGTTCAAATAATGTACTATCGCATTCGTCTCGACATCGCAGGTGACGGCCAAGTGGATCCACTTTCCGTGCATGGAAGGCTCCCAAAAAGGAGGAGACAGAGCCTTGTAGTCCCGTGGTCCGGATTCACCGCGCTCGACGGGGCGCACCGAGAAATACAGGCGGCCATCGTCCAGAATCTGCCAATGTGGCTCGCCTTTTTCATATCCGTCGGTCAAAAACAGCGAGTTGTACCAGCGATCCAGGCTGTCGATCTTTACCCAGCAGATCAGTGACAGTGAACCATATTCGCCAGGGATTTGCACGCGAACGCGATCCGCCGGCTGTTTGAACTCAAGCGCCCGTTTCCCGCTCCACCGGCCAGCCACTTCCTGGGCGCCGACAATGGCTCCGTCGAGTTCGCGATTTGCTGGCTCGTTGCTACACGCCAGCCGCCGCTTCCAGTCCCCCGGTTCATCAAAAGAATAGTAGGCGATCAAGCGGGGATCATGCCGCAGGCCGGCCGACCAGGTTTCCCACTGCCGATAGCGGGCCGACTCTTGAAGCTGGGCGAGTGATTCGAGATCGGCGATGCCGACGAAACTCGCCGAAACCGCCCGTGCCGCCTGATACTCCCCTTGGGCCGTCCGGACGATCGCCTCGCCGGACTTCACAAGCCTTCGCTCGCTTGCCGGGGGGTGTAACTCGACTTCGCCATCGAATACTTGCACGTTCGTGCCGCTAGCGGAAACAGACAGGCCAAACTCGGTTCCCAAATCGACGACCCGCAGATCATCGACTTTAAGCGAGAAGCCGCGCGCGGCCGGCGGTACATGGGCCCGCAACCGGCCCTGCTTCACCCGGGCACGCGTGGCGGACTCCAGATGGAGTTCCGCCGGACCCTCAACGACGACGGTCGCACCGCAAAAGAATTCGATCTGAGCATGCCCTGCCTGG
Source organism: Pirellulales bacterium (assembly GCA_028289405.1). Lineage (GTDB taxonomy): Bacteria > Planctomycetota > Planctomycetia > Pirellulales > JANQPP01 > JANQPP01. The sequence continues at coordinate 65,683 of JANQPP010000211.1, read as the reverse complement.
ATCGCGAACCGTCCAGGCAGCAGGGCCTGGCCGACTTCAATCCCGGCTTGCCCGCTACCCCAGGTGACGCCGACCAGACGCGTCACCAATGCAACCCCTTGCGCGGTCGGTTCTTTTGATGCATCACGCAATCCGCGGCCATTGTTTCCCACGATCGGTGACGGTCGAGGGAATCCACCCGTGATGTGAGAATAAACGAGCCAACTCCCCGTCATGCAGGCGAGCAGCGAGGCCGCGATCGAAATCCAAAAATAGGGAGCGCGGACGCGTCGATTCGGTGTCGTCGATTTGGAATTGAAATCAGGTTCCGAGTGTGAATCGCCATGGAAAGGTAAATCGAGCGCCGCGTTGGCGTCAGCCTGCATCGCCGCACTGATCATCTGCGTGGTCACGAAATGTGATCGCGCGTCCGCATCCTTCCTCAACATCTCGCGGATTCGTTTGATCCCGTCCTCGTCCAATGAGCCGGACTCCCAGTCGAAGAGGAGGGAATCAAGTTCTTCGAGATCGACATGCATGGTTCAGTGCTCCACCGCGAGACGCTTCCGCACGCATTCGGCCAATTGCCGCCGGCTGCGCATCAGCGCTACTTTGATCGCTCCGATCGTGCGGTCCGCCGCCTCGGCGATGTCCGTCAGAGACATTCCTCGGTAGTACCGCCGTTCGACGAGCTCACGATTGTTGGTCGAGAGCAATTGCACGCAGTGCCGCAGCGCCACGCGCATGGCATCAAACTTTTCGGCCTTCCGCTCCACTTCGTCGCTCATGGCCTCCACAAGCTCCGCATCGAGTAGCAACCGGTCTCGCTGGTGGTCCCGCAGGAAAGCCAGCACCTGAAATCGGGTGATCGCAAACGCCCAAGGCAAGAACGGCTTGCTCGGCTGAAACTCGTCGACCTTTCGCCATAAAATGAGGTTGGTCTCCTGCACGACGTCCGCCGCCTGGCCGTGGTCACCTAACAACGAATAGGCATACCCGTAGAGCCGATTTTGATGCTCCGTGAGCTGCCGAATGAATTGTTCCCGGCTTTCCAGTTTGCCCATAATTCCTCCGCGGCACAGGCTTTTACCGAAACTCCGGAAAAAGTTACATCAATTTCGGCGAGATCTCGAATTATTTTCGAGCGATACGCGGGCAGACCGCCACTCCAAGCAGCGCACCAAGGGAGCTTCAACCTTTGGACATGGCTCTCGTGGCTATATGAGCGACCGTGGCCAAGCTTCTTGCCGGTGTTAATGTCGGGCGCCATGCATGTGAGCATTCGTCACGTGGCTACCGATAACGCCGCGCGCCGAATGACGAGTCGAAACGGCGAAAATGCCGCTGTGTGAGATCTGAACGCGCTCCGGTGCCGCACGGATCCGGCTCTTCAGATTTTGTTCGAAGAAATGCGCTAGCGGCCCCGTTGGAGCAGACGTTGAAGTCCCTCTTCGATGCCTTGGCGAAGTAATTCCTGAGCGGCGCCGCGAAACAGTTGTGAATTTAGTTGCATCAGGGCGCGGCGGTCGGCCTGAGGACGCTGTAACGTGCCACCGATGGGGACTTCCAACACTTGGTTTCCCAGGAATTGCAGCCGGGGCGTATTCCGGAGCCATTCCGGGTCAATGGGGACTTGCGCGACGATCTGCAAAGACTGGTCCAAACCGACCGCGCCGTAAGTCGTCACGCGTACATCCCCTATTTCGACGGTGAATCCACGGTGGTAGACGCGGCCCTCGGCCATGGCGAATTCCGTCGTTTCGTCGTCGATGGTCAGCAAGGGTCGCGCGGACGGTTCGAGCAGATCCTCCAAGGGACGCCCTCGAGTGAGCCCACGTACTTGTTCCGCCAAGAGCATGATTTCCCTCGCCAGGGGGCCCGGGCGGACTTCGGCACGATGAATCGTCAATTGCCCCGAGAGGGATCCCTGAGCGGGGTCTTGCCAGGGGATGCGGCATTCCGCAAGGTCCAACGAGAATGTTCCTTCCGCCGACGTGGCTTGAGCCAGTAACGGAGCGATGTATTGCAAGCCGGCGGAGCACGCTTGCGGGGTGATGCGGACCCGTTCCACGAGTGGTCCCCGGGCCACGGTAAGCTCTCTGGGCGTCGGCACCAGACGCAAGGCAGCATCCCAGTGCAAGTTTCCTTCGCTGATCGGAATTCGCGTCCGCTCCCAGACGAGGTGTCCATCGGCTAACTGTGTACGCAGGACGGTCTCGCCCAAGGGAAGTCCAAACAGCACTCCGTTTTGCCAGCCGATTTGGAAGTCGCCAGCGAGCCGCGACAACCAAGGTTCCTCGGTGAATGACTTACCCGCGGCATTCACACCATTCGATGACGATGAGGGGAGGGAGCCGTGCAAGCGAAACGGGTAGGCATGACGTCCGGTGAAACGCACGTTTTCACGCCAACCTGTGGGCAAGTAAGCCATCAATTCTTGGACGTCGTAGCTCAATTCACCTTGGATGGCCACTTGCGGTTCTCCGGACAAGTCCCGAATCTCTCCGGCAAGCGTGGCCCGCGCCGGACGGCTCTCCCATTGCAGGGAGGCGATTTCCAAGTCTTGCGTGGCATGACGCCAACGGGCTTCCGCCGTTAGGCGAGCGTCCAAAGATGGAGTATCCGCTGCCTGCGAACTGCCCCCTGATTGCACTTCCGAATCTTGCGTCGATGCGGCCAGATTGATTTGCGTAATGTCTTCCCCAGGGCGGAAGGAGAGTTGGCAGACAATCCGATCCTGCGAACTCGAATTCGAGTCCTCTATCCCCAACAAACGCTGTAGGAATTCGCGATCGCATTCGAAACCGGCGTTGCCCGCGACCGTGGTGCGATGTTCCGCGAAAGCAAGCTGAATATCCTCCGCTTGGAGCTTGGCCTGTCGCGAATTCAGACTGCATGGACCGATTCGGAGTCCGTTTGTCTCGCCGTTCCACGACAGATTTGCCTGTAAGACCACTCGCGGTTCGCTAATCTGAGAGCCAGGTTTGCCCATTTGCAGGTTCTCGATGTCCACGCGGAGATCCTCGACGCGCTGGATCTTTTCGCCGAGCAGTAGCCGTCCCTCGCCTCGGCCCGTGCCGCGAAGTTCCCAACCGTCGGGGAGCCATGCTTCGCGGTTGGCTCGCGACCAACTTGCCAAGTCGCCTCGCCACGTGACGCGCAGCGGCCAAGAAGTGCTGGCTGTGTCCGTTTGATGATCAGCCGGATACGAGACTTGCCATGTCTCGTGCGACGTTTCCAGCGACACGGAAATGGATTCCCAAGGGGATGTGCTGTCCGTGTTCGCCCGGAGATTGGCCTCTCCAGAATACTGAACATAGGACTCGCTCCACGTAGGATCCGCATCGGATCCGAAAGCCAACTCCCGCAAGGTCCCCGCCATTTTGATTTGCGTGTTTTGTGAGGGGCCGGCTCGCCACCGCACGTCCAGATTTCCCTTACCGGCGAGATTCCAACCTTCGAGATCGACAAACCGCCGCAATTCCGCGTGAAGATTTCGCAGATCGTATTCGATGGCCGCGAAGCCGTCTTCCATCGTGCCCTGGCAGTCGCCTTGGGCTATGGACGAGCGAAACTGCACGCGAACCTGGTAATCGTCCTTTCCTGACGCAGCCAACGAAGCGTTCAGATCCAAGGGATCTTGCCACGACCATTCCTGGCCGCGCTGTTCCGCGACCAGATCGCGCACGTTCAAGCGAAGTTGGCTGCGGAATTGCTCGTTGTCCAATCCGTTCCGCCAATGCCATTCCGCTTGACCACCTGTGAGGGAAACCTCCTCGTGTAATGGGACGGCTTGTGGAAACGCCTGCAAGACTTTGGCGACATCCACACTGCCCGTCACGGAGAATTCCTGCTGGGAAAGTTGACGGGCCATTTCTTGTAGGCTGTCCCACATGAGCGCCACTTCGCCTTCCAGCCGGGCATCGCCCAACCCGCTGGAGATGTCGAGCCGCCGCAGCGCGATCAAGTTTTGGCCGAATTCTCCTTCGACGGAGGCCCGCACATCCGCCAAGGATATAGGCTCGGGCCCCAACGATGTGGATTCCAAGCGTAGGTCGGTGAGACGCGTGTCGAGCGCCAATTGCACTTTGGGCGTTCCCGCTGCCGGCCATTCCCACCGCACGTCCGCGACACCCTCCAAGGTGCCCTGATTCGAGGCGCTTGCATCAAAGCCGCTCAACCAAGGCGCGAGGTGTGCCAGAGGAAAATCGCGGCATTTCACTCGCCCCTCACCAAACTGACCGGGGGTGCCCGCGAGAGAGGAAGTGAACTCGCAGTCCAGGGCCAACATTTCTGCCTGGGGTTCGCTCCGTGCGGGAACACGAACCCGCAGGGATTGCTTCGCTTCGTTCCCCGGAACTTGCTCGTAAACCGCGTGAAGGTGGTTCAGCGTCCAAGGTGTGGACGAAGACGCTTCCTGCCAGGCAACCGTCGCGTCGATGATTTCCAAACGCAGGAACTGCCCTCCTTCGGACGAAGCCACATCCGTTGGGTCGCTTTCATCGTCATCTTCAAGCAACAAGTCTTGCACATTGGTGCCGTTTTCGTGGGAGTGGACATGCAGCGTGGGCCGCACCAGCCGAATGGTGCCGCAATCTTGCGAACGCAGCAGCCAGCTCCAAATTCCCTTCTCCGTCTCGAGATGCTCAGCCTCCATGACGATGCCCCTCTCGGCATCGGTCACGGTGATTTTTTCCAGTTGCAGCGGGGCGAACCAGCCTAAAGACAGCCGGTCCCAAGAGATTTGGCCACGAATCCCTCGGCTGGCGATTCCAGAAATCCACGGTCGAGCCAATGAGGAGGCCAACACCCAAGGCAAGGCAAGTGTGACGATGAGCCCTGCCACGGAGATGATGACCAGTCGCCTTCTTTTGCGAGGCTTGCGTATTTCTCGAAATCGGCCTGAATTGGACACGCTAATCCTCGATGCAAACTAGTCTATTCCGGCTGAGTCTCGCCTTGCCCGCGGAATCGAGCATCAGGCAGGCACACTATCGTTATTCTCGGAATTCGTTCGGAGGGCACTCCAAGCCGGATGTTGATTACGAACGGCGCTTCCGCCGCAAACACGAAATCCGCGATTTTGACGTAATCCCGAGTGTCATGCCAAGCGCAGGATAGTCGTTTTGCAGGAAAGAGACATCCTCAGTTCGCGTTCGCGATTCGTTGGATGTCTCAAAACCGTCGGGAGGTGCCCGCCTACCAGGAATCGGTGGCAGGCCAAAATTCGAAGCTAAAGCGATACGATCCGAGACAGTCCTTCCCGAATCTTTTCGTGCTCGAAATATGGCGCCGAAGAAAACTGGCTGCCACCGAGAGCGATGCCATAGGCTATGGCGGTCGCGGGCATCGTTGACGCGAGGGAGAGGGCACGGAGGCAAGGACTTGCCACGAGGCTCAAGCGGCGGGCAGCGAATCGCGACCGGCCGAGTGCCGTTCATGTAAGGCGGCAGCCGGTGCGGCGAGGTCGACCCACCGCTCGACAAGTTCGTCGAGGGATTCGTCCATCCAACGGTCGAACGCTTGCAACTCCCGCTCTGGTAGAGCCATTTCACCCAACAATGAAGAAGGGGAGAAACACTTTTCGCGATTGGATTCTGGTGCTTTGTCTTGCATCGCGAAGCCCTCCCACAAATTATCTCGACGCTCGCGAGAAATGAACATGCGAACGACGGCTCTATTTACTTTTTCCAAGGAAGCAGGGGTATGTCAACCATTGTGCATAGGATAGACACCTAAAAAAATCACAGGTTCAGTCCGATCGCCCGCCATGCAACGTTGATCCTTCCTGCCCCGCATACACGCATTGGGCAAACTGAATGCCCGCCTTGCAGCATCGGCGAATCGCATTGGTCTAGCCTCTGCCTGCCGAATCTGCGTCGTAAACACTCTACCAACGGCTGGTTACGACCGCGTCTCAATCGGCTATTTTGGTCGTCGGAATGCGAGAGGCAGCCAGCCTTGCCGGTCGGGTCCTACTTTTTAGGCGACAAAATTCGTCCAGGGGAGCGCGAAAAATCCACGCTCTCCCGAAAAAGAAAATCGTGGAAACAGGCTTCAAGACTTGAGGGGACACCTTGGGACACGGCATATCTTGGCCGCTTTGCCGCCGGGCGAATTCATGACCGATCGCGTTGCGTTTGCGGATTGGCGAAACTACATTAGCCATCGAGAACCAACCGCAGGTTGGACCCGAATCCAAATTCATGCAAAAGAATGGGGAGTAACACATGCGCAGAACGGGACTTATCTTGGCGGCGATCGGCGTCATGACTCTGGGGATGGGAGCCGCTTTCGGGGCCGCGCGCCTGGCGGAGAAGCCCAAACATTCGATTAGTGACGTCATGAAACTGGCGCATGGCAAGGATGGCATCCTGAAGAAGGTGAAGGCCGGTTCCGCCTCGGACGCGGAGAAAAAGGAACTGCTCGACCTCTACGTGAGCCTCACGGAAAGCGAAGCCCCCGTCGGCGACGCCAAGGAATGGGAACAGCGCACCGCCGCTACCGTCGTCGCCGCGGCCAAAGTCTTGGTGGGACGTGAAGATGCCATGAAGGCGCTGGGCAAGGCTACCAGTTGCGCTGGCTGCCACAAGGCTCACAAGCCCAAGGATTAGTCTCCAGAGGATTAACGGCTATCAGGCAAAGCCCTTTTATCCCATGGCTCCGCGAAATCGTGGAGAGGGGGATGGAAGGGCCTTGTTTTTTTGAGCGATCGAATGTGTTGCGATTCGCGGCATTTTCGCTGTTGAAGCCCGTGAATCCCCACGCCGTAGAGGCTAAACGTCCGTGCCATACACACTATCCCCGCGCCATCCAAGTAGCCAATTCCGCGAGAGAAGGTGCCTTGCCCTGGGACAAGATGCCCACCCGGAACACCCGCCCCGCCAGGAACACCACCACCGCCGTCGCGACCAGCACGAGCGAGATTCCCAAGAGCGGCTGCCACAGCGGAATCGCCGGGCTGGCCGCTTGCCGCAAAATCATGAGGAAAGGCGTGGCCGTGGGGAACAGCGAAGCGGCCACGGCGAATTGGCTCAGCGGGTCCTGAAGCACGTTGAACCAGATGAACATCGGCAGCATCGCCAATAGCATCACGGGCAGCATCAGGTTTTGCGTTTCGCTCATGTTGGAGCAAGCCGCGCCAATGGCCACGAAGATGGAGCCAAATAGCAGCACGGCCAACACCTGATACACAAAAAACCATCCCAATAGATGTAGCGGCACGATATCCAGGCTCTCGTAGTACCAGGCCAGGCCAATACCCCCGGACAAGTAGACCGTGACCATCACGAGTGAAGCTCCCACGTTGCCAAGCAGTTTGCCGGCCATCAGTTGCGTGGGATTCACCGAGCCCATGAGCACTTCCGCGATGCGTAATTGCTTTTCCTCCACGACACTCTGTACCAATCCTTGCGCGGTCATGAAAATGGAAATCACCATCAGCATCATGGCCCCCATGGGCACGAACAGAGCCGTTTCGCGGTCTTGCCTTTCAGGTTCCCGCAATTCACCCGAAGCGCTACGCTCGAACGGTTCCAATGTTTCAAAACGGACGGGCATGTTCAGCCGCGCCACGACGTCGGGATCGAGCCCCGCCGCCTGGAAACGTTGAGTTCGTAGGGCACCGGAGATCCGCTGCTCCAGCCAACGGCGGGGCGGGCTGGTGATCCGGCTCAGTGAATAAAATCTTGGTGCGGGCGGAAGAGTGGCCGCCGTGGGAGAATCCAAAAGCTCCGCCGGCAATTCGACAAAAGCATAAAGCTCTCCCGCCCGTACTTGGTCGGACAGTTTCAACCTCGTTTCGTCGTCGAGTGTCCCCGTAGAAGCCAGTTCCAGCAGATAACGCGACTCCCGTGGCTCGCCCTCCGGGACCGTTTCCTGTGCCGTGTTGTGAGCTTCCGCCGCTTGCCGCAGCGGTTCCCACAGCTTGCCCGTGGCGTCGGCGATGACGATTCGCTTATCCGAAACGTCGATGCGGTCCCGCGCGTAATGCTGCAAGGCGATGGAACCGACGATGATCACGGGCATGATGGCCAGCCCGATAACAAAAGACTTCGATCCCACGGTGGCGTGGAATTCACGACCGGCAATCACCAGACTCTTAGACATGATGCGTGATCTCCTCCGCTTCGTGGCTTTCGGGACCCGCTAGGCGCAAAAAGATATCCCGCAGCCGAGGCCGCACGATTTCAAAGTGACGCACGGCGTGGTTCTCCAAAATCATCTTCAAGAGTGCTTGTGGATCGGTCTGATCGGCCAATTGTAGTTCTTGGTACACGCCCTGGCTCCGGCAGCTGGCCACACCCGGCAGCGTTTGGCATGCCTCGGGGGAAGCCTCGGTTTGCAGGCGAACGATCTTCTGGCCGTACTTTTGGCCGATCTCTTCCATATTGCCATCGAGAACTTTCCGTCCTCGATAGATCATGCAGATCGTGTCGCAGAGGTCCTCTGCGGTCTCCATGTCGTGAGTGGAGAAAATGACGGTAATGCCCTCTTTTCGCAGATCAAGCACGGCATCCTCGATGACCCGGGTATTCACCGGATCGAGTCCGCTAAAGGGCTCATCGAGAATCAACAGCCGAGGCCGGGCCGCCACGGCGGCGATGAACTGCACCTTTTGGGACATGCCCTTGGAAAGCGCCTCCACTTTTTTGTCGGCCCATTCGGAAAGCCCGAATCGTTCCAGCCACTTGGCAATGTCGGCCGATGCATCGTGCCGCCCTTTCAAGCGGGCAAAGAACCGCAGAAGATCGCGGACCTTCATTTTCTTGTAGAGCCCGCGCTCCTCGGGCAGATATCCCACACGGTCGTCCGCCGTCGTACCCTGGTCTTGTCCAAACACACGGATCTGGCCCCGGTCGGCATACAGAATCCTCAGAATCAGGCGGAGCGTGGTGGTTTTGCCGGAGCCATTCGGCCCAATAAAACCGCAGATGGAACCTTCGGGAATCGTCCAATCCAGGGCATCGACCGCGACATGCGGGCCATACGTTTTCGTGACTTGATGCAATTCGACCGTGGCGGGCATAGAAACTCTCCGAGGGACCTGCTGTGGAGGATGGCGGAAGCGGAGGCTAGCGGTTATTCGTCGTCCCAGGGGTTTTTCTTGGTAGGGGGTGGCGGAGGATGCCGCCGCTTGTGCAATTCTTCATCCTCCTCCGAGACACGGAGCGGCTTGGGAATCCGTACGTAATGCAACTCCTTGAACAATCCTGGCAATTGCGCCAGCGTCAGTCCCACCGCCAACAGCGGCAACACGGTCAGCATCAGAGGAACATGCGCATTCCCTTGCCATCTACTGAAAAGCTCGCCCAATGTCCAAAACGGATTGAAAAGCTGCCAAGCAGAGTAACCGTAGTCATTGGGGTACAACGTCCACTGGATGGTTAGCGGCGCGGCCGTCCCGACGGCGACCAAGACCACGTGCAGCAGCAGGGAGATCAAGATCGAGGGCTCCGTGAACTTTCGCACGAAACGGACGAGAAAACGGCCTAACCCCAGGTAGATGCCGACGTGGCTCACGGCCACGATGCTGCCCGCCAAAGCCATCACGTGGTCTATTTGCGAACCTGTGGCCGTATCGAGGAAGAGCAGAGCCGACAGATTGCCGGTTTCGTTAGCGCTCCGCGCGATTAACAGCAAAGCTCCCAAGCCGATTCCCGTGGCCAGCGAAGTGAGGGCAAACCCGAATCCCGTGCCAGGACCTGGATGAAACCAGGTAAAAAACATGCGGCCCAAAAAAGTTTGCGGCAAGTTCCGTTGCACGCGCGGGGAAAGGTGCGGGGATTCACCGGCCATCATGGCACCCATCAGGAACCAATGGGCGCTCAAGCCGAGGGAAAACACGATCAGTCCCGGAGAGTATCTTCCACCGGGCGCGACGGCGAAGGCCACCCAGAACATCCATCCAGCCCACGCCATTTGATGCAGCAACATCACGCAGCGGAGAGCGGTGGAGCGATTCTCCGCCGCGAAAGTGAGTTGGGCTGCCGCAGCCAAAAAGATCAACGCGAAATAGCCCACGTAAGCGGTCAGCATCCCCGCGTTGGCGGCCCAGAATTCCCATTCGGAAAATGGCCACACCTCGTAGGCCAGTTGAGTGGTCAATCCAAGCGACCCGAAGAACACGAACATCAGCCCCGCCACCAACAACACGCTCAAGGCGATCTGCCAGTGCCGTTGTTCGGTGAGCGTCGCCACGAACAGCGCGATCATTGCCAACGCCAACGAGGTGAAGAAATAGTAGAACAGGATCATGGCGATCACGAGGATGTCGATGCCCCGCAGCAGGTAGGTGAACGCCAGGCAGGGGACGATGGCCGAAAAGTAAACCAGCATCTGCACGATGGCGCTGCCCAGCTTTCCGGCGATGACCTTCCGCGAAGTCAGCGTGGTGATGGCCAGCAGTTCGTACGTGCGATCTTCCCGCTCAGCAGCCAGGGAACGAAAAGCGCTGAAAGGAACCACGACCGTCAAAGGGAATGCCAGCACGCAGATATATCCGAAGAACATGTCTGCCCCACTGGCGCCGTAAAAGGCATCCGTTCCCATCATGGCGATACCGAACATCGACCAAAACCAAACGCACCCCAACACGAGCGAAAAAGTCACGATGAACTGTTTGCTCTTGAGAGCTTGCCGCGTCTCTTTGACCAGCAGGGGGTTCAGGCGGTCCCCGCACCAATCCAGCACGGCGTCCACTCGGCTCCAGAAGCCGGCGGAAGTATCGGGGGCATCTTTTTCCCCGTCCAAGGGCGTCGAGATCGCGGCGTCGGCGTTCATTGGACATGCCCCTCGGTGACCTGCATGAAAACATCCTCCAAGGAAATGGCATGGGCCGTGTAAGCGGAGACGCGAAAACCGGCGCCAATCATGTCCCGCAGCAAGTCCGCTTCAAAATGTTGATCTCGTGAGTGTTCCCACCAGACGTCGCCGTTCTCTTGTCGCGGCAACTCCACGCCCTCCCGAGAGGCGAGCCACTGGGCCAAATCGTCGGCCTTTTCCAGCACGGAGACCCGTACCTGATGCCGTGCGGCCAAGCCCTTACGGATTTCGGCGACTGATCCCATCGCCAGCAGCTTCCCTTGTTCGATAATGCCCACCGTGTCACACATCTCCGCGAGTTCGGTGAGGATGTGCGAACTGATGAGCAGCGTTTTTCCCATGGAGGCCAGTTCGCGGATCATTTCCCGCAGTTGTATCCTGGCCCGCGGATCCAGCCCCGCCGCGGGTTCGTCAAGGATCATCACCGCTGGATCATGAACCATGGCCCTCCCCAGGCAGAGCCGTTGCTTCATGCCCTTGGAAAGGCCGTCAATCGGCTTGTTCGCTAGGCCATCGAGCTTCGTGAAACCCATGATTCGGCCCACGGACTGCCGCCGGGCGGCTCCCATCAGGCCATATGCCCGGGCAAAGAAGTCGAGGTATTCCCGCACATTCACGTCAGGATAAGTGCCGAAGTAATCGGGCATGAACCCCAATCTTCGGCGTACGCGGTCAGGATCATTCACCGCGGAAAAGCCATCCACGAAGGCGTCTCCCCGCGAGGGCAAATCCAGCGTCGCCAGGATCCGCATGCTCGTGGTCTTTCCCGCGCCATTGGGGCCGATGTAGCCGAAGACCTTCCCCTTATCGACGCTAAAAGAGACATCATCCACGGCCCGAGTCTGGCCGAAATACCGGTGCAGGCTCCGCAGTTCAATCATGGGCTTGTGTTCGCGATGAAATGACGGACGGCCTACCAAATCCCCACGATGGCATGAAAACTCCCCGCGTTCTCGAAAGACGGTAGCCCGTACTCCACCTCCGGAGATTTTTCCACGATGGCGATGTAATGTCCCGGTGCGAAGAATGCCGTATTTGATACATCTCCCGCCATTTTTTGCAGGCCCCGATCCTCTAAGACGCTTTGTGTGATTTGGGGCTCGGGCTGGGAGTATTCATGGGAGGCCGAGCGGTAATACCGCCGGTTCATGTTAGGGCGGCCCCTGGTCATTCCCTCCGAAATCGCCCGATGATTATTTAACGTCCCTCGCAGCGTTTGGGAGACTTCCAGATCCTCGACGGGCCGGAGGACTGCCTCTCCATCGGACGGAATGCCCTGCCCCTGATGCCATGTTCCCTCTTGGTCACAAACGAACAGATGCAGGATGCGAGAGCCCAAGGCATTCCGGGCCTTGATCGCCCCATCCTCTCCTGGCTTCAAATCGATCTTGGCGTCCGAATTCCTGGCGCGCACGGTAAGCAGTTGTGTTGGAGTGCGGCTGGGAAGCCAGCCGCTGGTAAGATATTGTTGCCGTCCGTGGTGCATCACCAGCGGCGGCGCATCGCCTCCGCGCCCTCGCCGAGGCCCCCAGTCGATCGGAAGTACCACGGCATCCCCGGGAAATACGAGCCCGTCCGAGGGTGCCAGACCGGCGTAGTACGACAGTCGGGCCCAGGAAACCGCCTCACCGCCCCGCTGGTCCAGCAGCGTGAAGCTGCGGGCCCGCGCGCGGACTCCAAGTCCATCCTTGACCACGGCGTAGGCAAATAGGCTCCCGGCAACCAGCATGGCCGCCGCGGGCACGGTCACGAGCAGCAGATGCAACCGGGTGCGACGCCGCAGCCAAAAATAGTTCAGCGGACCCACCACCACGACGAACAGCGTGATCAAGGCTTGAAACGTCCTCACGGGCGGCAAGCCAACCCCGGGAATCAGAAAGTTCCAAAAATCGTTGTTCAGCGAGTGGTAGTTCAGCCCATTCCGCAGGATCCAGGTCCAGCGATGTTCCCCCACGACGGAAAAGATATTGAGCCACGGCGCGGGGCTGGTGCCGAACGGGGCTTCCTGAGCTGCCGCAATTTGTCCCAGTCCGTGGTCGCGCAGAGCAAACCGTGCTTTGGCATTGCTTTCCGGCGGTGCTTCAGATTTGGGCGAGTTGGGTACGCTATTTGGGTTTACTTGCCCTAGTGAGCCGTCCGGTTGCACGAAATAGCGGTTGCCATACTGTTCAGCGGTTCCATCAAGATTCCACTGCATGCCAGGCTGTCCCAATGAGAGGGACTGGCGCGGATTGGGGAAACGTTCGCTCCAACCATGTGCAAACGGATCAAGATTGATGTTGCCCGCGGCAGTGGTAGTTTTATCCGAGGGAAAAACGTGCAGGATGTCGCCGAATTTCTCCCAATTAGATCCAACGTCCAGGAGCCACAAGTTGCCTCCAGCCCGAACCCAACGGTCGATGGCCAGCCAAGCCGCTGGTTCTTGATCGTAAATTTGCCGCAGTTTATCCGGCGTCAAGCAGATCGCGTCCAACGCAGAATACCAGCGCCAATCGCTGGGCAGGGATGCCTCCCACATGGTCATGACGTTCGCTTGGTTTACATTTCCCGCCGCGACAGGTCCGCGTGGAGCTCCGCCGTAGTAGACCGTGTTTCCCGTTAAACGATAGAGCCCCGAGAGGTCGGGCATCGTAGTCCCCGGGGCGTTCGGATCATCCGTCACGAACAAGAGTTTAGGAACTTGCCCGCCCACGGGAGTGGGTGACGCCAATCCCAAGCCGGTGTCTTCTGGGGTCGACAATTCATCCAGGCGCCGCCCATCTTCCCAGACTTCGAAGGCGATACGATCTAGTACATCGACTTGGGGCAAGAAGATCGTGGTGGTGACCGGTCCGCTACCAGCGGGAATTTCCAGCATTTTGCTCGCCACGACCGCATCGCGCGGCTGATATCGTCGGAACGAGCGCAGCTCCAGCCGCAGTGTGCGGTCGATCGTCGTGGGAGCCACTGGAGTGATCGTGACGACAACGGGCCGGTAGCCCAATCCTTCCACCCAACGCAGATCGATCGACGAGTTGAGCCCACTCTTGGCTGGTCCGCTCGTTGGATAGTTGAGAACAGGTCCCGATCCGGATTGGGCGAGGGAATGTGCATTCCAGCCGACCACGGAGAGGACCGCGCACACCAGCGCCATGCCATTTCGAAATCGCATACCGCCGTTTTTCTTGGCCTGCCCGCGTTTCGTGGTGGGAAGCTCCGCATTGCCAGATCTGCTGCCATCAATCAATGGGCTGCTCCTTCGATCTCCGTGGCAGTTGGCGCCACGCTTGGCGAACTCAGCGCTTTATTGGGCCTTTTCTTGAAAAAGTAGTTGGAACAAGCCCAAAGCAGCCAAAAGGCCAAAGCCTGGACCACGAGGACCGCCGCCCCCATGATGAGCGCGGCAGTCACGCCCGCGGCCCACATCCGGCCACGCACGCCCAAACCCACGACCAAAAACACGGCTCCACTGGCCGTCATCAAATACAACAGAGAACGGATGGAGAATTGGGGAATGATCATCGAGAGTGGGCCACTATGAACCGTGCTGTTTTTAGAATGGGCGCGATAGGCGCATGATAAGCCGTGACCGTGGTAACGAGGGGGTTATTCGCAGACCAGGTTCCAATCTTGCGATCCTTCCGTGGCATTTTGGGAAATCATGGGCATTGCATTTTTCGCAGGCCAAGTTCCGTGTCCCATCATAACGCATCTCCTCGACAACGTCTGGAATGGGCATCATCCGTGGTGCTTAACAACTGGTCACAACGGCACTGTTGCAACCACCGGCCCGGCCCATGACAATGCATCCTTGCCCCATCCACAAACTCCGGCTTCCCGCGAAATTTCATTCACTTGGAGAAAAGCATCATGAAGTCATCGTCCTTACCCCGCCGAGATTTTCTGCGAAACGCCACATTGTTGGCCGTGGGAGGGGCGGGCATTTCGCTTCCGGCAACGTCTGCGCGGGCCATCGAACGCATCCAGCGAGTGGGCGGTCCGAAGTTCAAATTCAGCCTCGCGGCCTACAGCTATCGAGATTTGCTCACCGGATCCCAGCCGGTTTTGACGCTGCATGACTTCGTCGACGAGTGCGCTTCGATGAACCTCGAAGGCACGGAGTTGACTTCCTATTACTTTCCCGAGAATTCCAGCGGGGAATTCCTGCGCGATCTCAAGCGGCATTGCTTCCGGCTGGGCCTGGACATCTCGGGAACCGCCGTAGGAAATGATTTTTGCCATCCCCCTGGTGAGAAGCGGGACCAGGAGATGGCCTCCGTAAAGGCCTGGATCGATCGTGCCGAGATATTGGGAGCTCCGGTGATCCGCATTTTTTCCGGGCATGCCCATGAGGGCCAGAGTGAACAAGAAGCCCAGCGTCTGGCCGTGGAGGCCATGGAAGAGGCTTGTCATTACGCCGGAGAACATGGTGTGTTTCTGGCGCTGGAGAACCATGGCGGGTTGACCGCCACCGCCGATGGCATGTTGGCCCTCGTGCGGGATGTGGCCAGCCCATGGTTCGGTGTGAATCTTGACACCGGCAATTTTCACGGCGATGACGTGTATGGTGAGCTGGTTCGTTTGGCTCCCTATGCGCTGAACGTACAGGTCAAAGTCGTGGTGCGTCCCGCCGACGGGGTGTCCCGGCCCAGCGATTTCCGGCGTCTGGCATCCATACTGGAAGATGTCGGATATCGAGGCTATATCGTCTTGGAATACGAAGAGGACGAGGATCCCCGAGAAGCGTGCCCTCGCTACGTGGAGCAATTGCGCCAAGCATTTTTGACGTAGTGCTTGTCACGTGGCTTTTCGAAGAATCGATGCGCGGCGGTAAGACCAGAGCGGAAGATTTCCGATCTGGCGGACTGATTTCGGTGTGAATGGGAAGACATGTTCCCCAGGGCAGGCCGGTGCCGCGAAGAGCCTCGTAGGAAGCGGGCTTCGAATGTCGTTGCTGCAATCATTGCGAAAGCACACGAACAAAGCGCATCAAGAACTCGATACCGAAGTCTCGGAGTTCCAATCGTTTCGTTCGTTGGAGCGGTATTCCGTCTTCTTGAGGTGCATGTGGATTCTGCACGCGGAACATGGCCAAAGTTTGGACCAGATTTCAAATCTCGCCGGCCTTTCGGTACGTAGCGAACGGATTCTACGATTGATTCAAACCGATCTCGAGTGCTCAGGAATCCGCGCCGTACAAGGTGGCGCGGAATGTGCCGCGAGAAACATTCCGATTTCGGCCTGCGGTACCCGGCCAACGATATCCCGCAACAAGTACGCGAATTGATGGTTCGCATGCCGCTCCGGGTGATCGCGGATATCAAAGATCCGCACGCGCGGATTTTGGCTGAGGCCAACAGTCCCCCGCTCGACTTATCGCTCAGCCACTTGGGGGGTATCTCACCCATACATGTTGAATACCTCGGAAACATGGGGGGTCCGGTCGACAATGAATACGTCGATCGTGGTGCGTGGCGAACTCTGGGGGTTGTTTGCCTTTCATCATTATCGTCCGATTCGTGTTTCCCCCGACCGCCGATCCATTTGCGAGTTGTTCACGAGTTTTATTTCCCTGCATATTCAGCAGCGTTTGGAGAAGTCGGCCCTTTCGCGTCGGAGGCGGACCGCTTCGGCCTTAAGGAAGCTACGCAAGTCCGAGGAAAAGGACTTCGAAAATCTGTTTCGTCAAGGGACAGACCCATTCTTGGAGGTCATTAATGCCGATGGGGCGGCACTGGTGGAGGACGATCGCATTATTGGCGTGCAGACGATCCCTCGCGAGGATGTGATTCGGGCAATTTGTCGAGTATGTGACGACGATATCACGACGATCAATAGTCTACGCGCTACACCAGGAATCCCATTGGTCGATTCCCATATCGCCGGAGCTTTTGTGCTGAAATTCAAGCTCATCTCGGGAAGCTACATCGTCTTTTTCCGCAAAGAGATTCGCACGAACGTGCGGTGGGGAGGGATGCCCGAAAAAAGGATCGAATTCGGCCCCAACGGACCGCGACTCCACCCCCGAGTTTCTTTCGACGAGTATTTGGAGTCCGTCGCTGGCAAATGCAAGACCTGGACGCAGCCCGAAGTGGCCGCCGCTTTGGAATTCCGCGAGACACTCCGTGAAATTGCTCTCCGGACCACGGATCTCGCCAAGGGGGAATGGGAACGACAGAAAAAGCATCAAGACTTGCTCATCGCGGAATTGAACCATCGCGTGAAGAATATTTTGGCGTTGATTCGTTCGATCGCCCGACAGACCAAGCAATCATCGACTTCGTTGGAACAGTACGCCATATCGCTGGAAAGCCGCATCCAGGCGCTATCGACCGCGCACGATATGATCGGCGACAGCGGTCTGCAATGGGCCCGACTTAAAGAGTTGCTGCAGGCCGAGCTGCAACCTTACCTAACAACAGGGAAAAAAGTGGAAATGTCTTGGCCGAGCGTGGCCGTGCGTGGAGATGCGGCACCGGTGTTATCTCTCGTGATCCATGAGCTGACCTCGAACGCCGTCAAACATGGTGCGCTTTCCGAACATGGAGACAAATTGTGGATCACCTGGGCCGAGGAAGCCGGGGGGCTCGCCCTGCAATGGTCCGAACGCGTCACCAAGCGGATCGGCCCGCCAAAGCGCCGCGGATTCGGCCGTTCCTTGATCGAACGTGCTATCCCTCACCAATGTGGTGGGGAGTGCACGCTAGAATTCAAAGAAGACGGATTGCACGTGTCATTCTGGCTTCCCAGCGACGCGATTACGCGTGTCGAATCTCGCGCACAGCCGAAATCTACGAGACCGCCCCGAGCAAGGATTGAAGCCCAAACCGTGATTTCCCAGTCAGTCCTCGTCGTGGAAGACAACATGGCATTGGCGATGGAGCTGGAACATCTGCTCGAAGGCTTGGGATTCTCCGATGTGCTTTCCTGTGGCAACCTCGAATCCGCGCGCGATGCAATCGCGCGGTCCCCGCCCGATTTCGCCTTGCTGGACATTGATCTTAGTGGATCCACCAGCGCGGGCTTGGCACAAGAACTGCAACATGCGGGAGTACCGACTATTTTTGTCACCGGTTACGACTCGAAATTTCCTCTGCCGTCCTCGTTATCGGAAGTTCCACGATTGAGAAAGCCGGTCGACGAAACCAAGCTTTCCCAGGCGATCAATGAGGTATGTGGTGTCCACAATGAAAAAAATCCTGATCCTTGAAGATGATTTCGATTTGGGCATGGCTTGGAAGATTCAACTGGAGCAATTCGGACATGATGTCGTGCTCGTCAGCGACCCAGACGATGCGATCGACGAGTTGAGTACCTTGACGGTCGATTTGCTGATCAGCGACATTTTGATCCGCGACCACGATGGTGCGCTGCAGCCCAGTGGCGGATTGACCGTACTGACTCACGTTGCTTTAGACCTGGCTTCGAAACCGAAGGTCATTGCCGTGAGCGGCGCGAGTTTCGATGTCCTGCGCCACGCGAAGACCTTGCAAGCGGACCGCGTGATGAAAAAGCCGCTTTCAGTAGATTCGTTGAGTGGAGCGGTCGAAGAGCTCTTGGCGGCGTCCTAACAGATCCATTCCCCGCTAAGTTCTCTTAAATTCCGGCAGGTTGTGCTTCTTCCAATCCGAGGCGTTTCATCTTCTTATAGAGCGTCGTGCGATTGATCCCCAGCGCCTCGGCGGTCGATTGCCGGTTCCATTGGTGCGATTCAAGCACTTCCAGGATGATTTGCCGTTCCGGGATTTCCAAGGCTTCCTTGAGCGTCCGTTGTTTCCCGGTCTCGGCGATACGGCGGGGGATGGGGCGTGCCATCGAAAGCGGCAGGTCCTCGACATCGATCACGTCGCTCTTGCCCAACAGTACAGCCCGCTCCACGACGTTCTGAAGTTCTCGGACATTCCCGGGCCAAGTGTACGCCTGCATGGCGTTGACGGCGTCCGGGGTGAAATCCTTCACAATCCGCCCGGTCTCTTCGGACATGTTTTGCAGAAAGTGCCGCGCGAGCAGGGGGATGTCCATGACTCGGTCCCGCAGCCGCGGCAATTCCACGTTGATCACATTGATTCGATAATAAAGGTCCTGACGGAAGGTTCCGTCCGCCACGCGCTCCATGAGGTCGTCATTCGTGGCGAGCACCACGCGGGAATCCACGTGGTAGGTCTTCGTCCCGCCGACTTGTTCGAATTCGAATTCTTGCAGGACGCGGAGCAGCTTGACTTGCATGCTGAGGCTGGCCGTGCCGATTTCGTCCAGGAAGATGGTTCCGCCATCCGCCTGTTTGAATTTTCCCATCTTGTCCGTGGTGGCACCCGTGAATGCACCCGCCACGTGCCCGAACAGTTCGCTCTCCAAAAGCGTTTCAGGCAGCGCGCCACAGGCGACTTCGACGAAAGACCCTTCACGCCGCATGCTGCGGCGGTGGATGGCGCGGGCGATCATGGATTTGCCGGTGCCACTTTCTCCGCTGATGAGAATCGTGGCTTTGGTGTCGGCGACCGAATCGATCAGGTCGAAGATCCGCTGCATGCGATGGTCTTGTCCCACGATGTGGTCCAGACCGAAACGCCGGTCCAGTTGCTCCTTGAGCCGGGCGTTTTCCTCGACCAAGTCTTGCTGCCCCAGGGCGCGTTCAATCGCCATGTGCAGTTCTTCGTCAATGAGCGGCTTGGTCAAATAATCGAAAGCGCCGGCACGGATCGCTTGCACCGCCGCGTCCACGCTGCCGTACCCCGTGATCAATAATACGCTAGCGTGTGGGTGATGCTCCTTCACATGGGCCAGGACTCCGAAACCGTCTCCATCTTCCAGCCGGACGTCGGCCAACACCAGATCGAACGGCTTTTTGCTCAGCCATTCGTAAGCCTGCTGGCAGGATGCGGCGCACTCGACGCGATACGACAGGCTTCGAAGCCAGTCGGACATCGACTCCAACAAATGGCGATCGTCGTCCACGATCAGCAAAGAACTTTGTTTCATCAGCGGCGCTTCCCAGGCATGGCGTCGAGGGATTGGACGGGTTATTCCGAATCCTTCGCACGGGCCGGCGCGGTGGCAGGATTCGCACTCTCGGCGAACTTCCCGCGGCACGAACCGGCCACGATCAACGAGCGATGTCGTAACATCATGTACGTCACACGATGCGGCAAGTCAACAAAACCTTCCCAGTCGGACGGTTGATTGGGAAAATAGCGTTTGGTGGGGCTACATCAGGTGCTGCTCTACGGAAAGTCCACGAGTTTCCACTCCGCTCGCCACCGATACAAACAGTTCCGCGAAAAAGAAGAGGGCGGGCGTTGTTCACCGAATGGCATCTCTCGCCTGAATGAGTAGTGGTGAGCTTTCGCTTCGCGTTCCATGCAATGCATGTACAGACGAGGCGAGCAGGTAAGGCCGCCACTTCGGACTCACCAAGGAAGCATCTTCGAAGCAAGCCGCTGGATATTTGAGGTCATGAGGATCTTCCGTCGCCTTGCGAACGAGGAAACTACGCGCCGTTTGCAGGAAGGCGAGATCCGAATCCGCGTCGCGCAGTAAGCCAAATGCCATACGGCTTGCCGCATCACTGGCAGCTCGTTCAGCGGGAGATTGCTGATCTCGGTTGTCGGCTTTTGGCGGCAACAATTCGAATACATCTTCATACGAATCGCCGATCGATGCTTCGGCTTCGTCGAGGTCTTCGATCAAATTCATGTCTCGAAGTTGTCCGTCTTCGCGCGCTTGCGAGACAAAGTAGTCGGCGGTGACACTGGCTGCCTGGAGCAGATGAAGCAGCTTTGTTGCAGGTTCGCGCACCACACCAAAACCAAACCGCAGCGCGTTTGTGGAAGTCACGGCATGTACCAACACACCGCCAATCGCGCTGCCTCCAATGCCGTAACGAAAAATAGTGTCCGCCGCGGCCAGGCTGATGCCATCCCACATGGCTCCCGCTTGGGCGCTCCCGCTAGTCAAAGCGGAACAGATATAGTTGCAAGCGGTCTGCGCATCGCCGGCACGCAACAAATCGTAGAGACTTAAAGCCGCTTGACGAGAACTCTCGTGGCTTGTCCAGCCGGGGGGCAGCATTGTAATGGATGCCTGGACTCGCTCGAGGTTTGGTGCATAGGTCCGATCACCGGGAAATCTACTAATTTCCGTGGCCATGTAGCGTAGCGCGGGCTCCGCGTGGTTCCAGCCGATGGCATCCAGCGTACGCCAAGCATTCGCGATGCCGATGGGCATGTGCCCTAAAGTTCCTGCTAAATTCCTACTAGCAAATTCCCACAACCGATACATGGCATGTCGCGGACCCTCGCTGCGCGCCAAGGATAACGCGGCGAGTTCAGCTTGTGCCTGATCGGAATTCAGCATGGCTGTTTGGAACACGTCTACGGCTTCACTTGGCTTCGGAAGCGTCCCTTTCGCGGCTTGGAGGAAGTGTGTGGAAGAGTCTTTGTGTTCCTGTCCTTTCTTGATTCGGTCCAGGACCCAGAACAGCGGCAAAAGTCGCTCCTCGATACGAACTGAGCTGCTGGTACGATGTGCCGCATAGACTTGCGCGAGCTGATGCAGGTCGCCAGTGCGCGCTGCCGCGAGGAATAATGCCGCGAGAAATCGCCGATAGGACAAACCCGACGTGAACTGGTCCATAAATACAGGAATGCATTTTTCGCGCGGCGTACGCTCAATCAGTTTCACGAGCGAGTCCATATCAGGACCGAAGCGTACCAGGCCGCGTTCCAGTTCCACATCCGAGGCTACCGCTTGGCTGATGGGAAGAAAGGATTGCAAATCGGCGAACAGAGTAGCTCCGAGCGAAGTCTTTAGAAACTGCCGGCGATGTCTCTTCTTCATACGGATCTCCGTGTTTTGGGAATCCATGCGCGCACGGTTGCAACGACCGTGAAGTGGAATTTCAGGATGGCGACTCCTTCACCGTGCCGAGCAAAGAGGCACGAAGAGCGCGCGCGGCGCCAGAGGAAGTTTTATTCCCATCTACGGAAAGGGCGGGCCAGATGTTCAGCCGCTGATACGGACGGAACCGGCGGTCAACCGCGCGAGGCGTTCCATGTCGACCTTGCTGGCCACGGCTTGTGGAATCCGCCAGCCGACGAGGACGTTTTGCTCACCTTCCGCGAAATGGTAGAGCGCGAAGATGCCGTCTTCCTGCACGAATCTGCCCCGTGCGAAACCGGGAAATTGTTGGGGACCCGCGACCTGGATCCGCTTCCAAGATACTGTGTCGCCTTCCGGGGTTTGAGCTTCGAAATTTTCCCAACCGGCAGGCGTGTCGGGGAAGGTTTTTTTCAGCTCCGCGAGCAAGCCGGAACGAAGCTGGGCGGGGTCTCCATCCGTGACGGCCAGATAGTAGTAATAAGGACGCGGCACTTCCTCCGCGTTATTCGCCTCCGCCTCGTAGGTCAACTGATGGCCAGGCAGGGACAAAAAAGGAGGCTGAAAACGGCGGGGATCGATCTGGCCGTCGATGGGGTGGCTCGATCCCTCTTGATAGGAAGCTTGAAACACGTTGGGGACGCGAATTTCCACGGCCGTATCGCCAATCGCGGACGACCCGTGCAACGCTTCGTCGAATTCGCGGCGGCGCTCGACAACCTGCCCAATTTCTTGGGCAGTCTTTTCCATACGCTGCTCGTATTCCGCCGTGCCGCAAGCGGACAAAGTGGCGAGCAGCAAGGTCCAGGCCAGCACACGCGGGCCGGTGATGGAAACGTTTGGTGTCATGATTTGGTTATTCGTTGACGTAGGTTTCCAAAAATCGGGCGAGCTGGTGAAAATCCGAATCGGGCTTGATATACCGTACGATGGTAACCAACGTTTCTTGATCGACCAACTTTTCGAACGGAACATAATTTAGATCCAATTGGCCCGAGATGGAGACCATCACTCCGTCTAGCCCTTGTTCCACGAGCGCGCGATACGCGCCGACTCCCAACTGGCTTCCCAGCATGACGTCGAATGCGTGAGGCGGGGCGCAGCGAGATTCATACCCGAGCTGCAAGCCAGTGATTCTTCGCTCCTTGCCCGTTTGTCGGTGATATTCGTCAGCCACCAGTTTGGCGAACATCCGCCCCAGATTCACCTGGGCGATAGAGATATGTCCGTGCTCGTCGCGCGGGATGCCTTTCAAGTATTTGTTCGGCAGAAATTCAGCCAGCCCTTCGGCGAGGACAATGACACCGTACGCCTTTTTTTCCTGATCTTCCCTGACCCGCATCGTGGCCACGATGCGTTTGACGACTTCCTCCACGCGCATCACGGCGCGCGAGGTTTTGTTTCCTTTTTCGTCCACGACTTCTTCATTTTCGAGGTACTTCCCGCTGATGTCCTCGACGCTGATCGCTAGGCTGGCTTCCCCCGCGATGGCCGCGCCGTAGGCGAGCCAGCCGGCACTGCGGCCCATGGTCTCGGTCAAGAAGTAGCTGCGGGAGCTTTCCGCGTCGGCCAGCAGATTACGGATCTCCGCCGCCAACGTCTCGACCGCCGTGAAATAGCCGAAAGTGAAGTCGATGCCCATATAGTCGTTGTCGATCGTCTTGGGAAGATGCACAACCGGCAGGCGAACTTCATCAGGTGGCAGCATTTGCTGGTAGAGTTTGAATTTATTGGCCGTTTTTAGCGTGTCATCACCACCAATCGAGATGAGCGCCTCCACGCCGATCGACCGCAACGCACGGTACACGTTGGCCAACGGTTGGGAACGCTCGGGATCCCGCAAATGGGAGGGATGCGAGACCTGCTTGCCAGGATTGGCCCGCGCCGTTCCAATCATGATCCCACGGGAATTCCGTGTCCGTTTCAGGCGGGCATGGTCGATGCGGATGTAGTCCGTGTCTTCGACCAGCGGCTGGCTGCCGTCGTAGTGCATCAAATTGGAATAGCCGTGCAGAATCCCGACCACTTCCACGTTATTCCGTAAGAAGGAGACGGCAGCCGTGGAGATGACGGCATTCGCGGCAGGCGCCGGCCCTCCCGCGAAGAGAATTGCCACGCGGCGAAAACGACTTTCGGCGAACGGAGGCGGGGACAGCGTGCTGGCTGGATTGGGCTCGGAGGACAACTCACGCTCCTTTTCGCTAAATACGTACTTGTCCTAGGACTAGCCATGGCCGGAATTGTGGACAAGCCGACCTCATCAAACTCCGTGTCGTGAATTCGGGTCCGACACCACGGAACCGCTCGTCGCGGAAAACCTCAAATACTCCATGTCCGTTCCACGAACGTCGTATCCAGGCGGCCCGTGGTGAAGCTAGTGTGCTCCACGATCTCCAGTTGCAAGGGGATCGTGGTCTTCACGCCATCGATCTCCATTTCCCGCAGCGCGCGGGACATGGTTCGGATGGCTTCTTCCCGGGACGATTGATAAACGATGAGCTTCCCGATCATGGAGTCGTAATATGGACTCACAACGTAATCGGAGTGGGCGTGGGAATCAAATCGTATCCCGAGCCCTCCGGCAACGATGAAACGTCCAATTTTTCCGGGACTGGGACGAAAGCCGGCGCGAGGATCCTCGGCATTGATCCGGCATTCGATGGAGGCTCCGCTCGGCTGGATATCTTTCTGCCGAAACGGCAAGGGTTCCCCCGTGGCGATTTGGATTTGCGTCTTGATCAGATCGATGCCCGTGACCATCTCCGTGACTGGGTGCTCGACTTGGATGCGGGCGTTGACCTCGATGAAATAGAAGTTTTCCTCGGAATCGACGATGAACTCCACCGTCCCGGCGTTGGAGTAATCCGCCGTTTGGGCCATGCGTACCGCCGCTTGGCAGATGGCGTTCCGGGTTTCGTCCGAGAGATTCGGCGCGGGGCTCTCCTCAATGAGTTTCTGGTGACGGCGCTGCGTTGAACAGTCCCGTTCCCAAAGATGAACGACGTTTCCGTGGTGGTCGGCCACGATTTGCACTTCCACGTGGCGCGGGCGCTCGACGTATTTTTCCAAGTAAACGCTCGGATTTCCGAAGGCGGCCTCCGCTTCCACTCGTGCCTGTTGCAGCGAGGCCTTGAGCGAATCGTCATCCCTGGCTACCCGCATCCCCTTGCCGCCGCCGCCGGCGGAGGCCTTGACCAGCACGGGATAGCCGATCTCTTGGGCGACATGGAGGGCTTCGCGCTCTTGCTCAATGAGGCCGTCACTCCCCGGGACCACGGGAACATCCGCTTCCCGGGCCAATTGTCGAGCGCGATTCTTGTCGCCGAGGCTCGCCATGGCTTCCGGGCTCGGGCCAATGAAGCCGATATTGCAACTGCGGCAGACCTCCGCGAAGTGGGGATTCTCCGACAAAAAGCCGTAACCCGGGTGAATCGCCTGGACGTTCCCAATCTCCGCGGCACTGATCACGCGGTCAATTTTTAGATAGCTGTCGGCGGCCCTGGGGGGACCGATGCAATAGGCCTCGTCCGCCAGGCGGAGATAATGCGCGTTCCGGTCCGCTTCGCTAAATACGGCAACAGTCTCGATGCCCAATTCCCGGCACGCCCGCAAGATGCGGAGGGCGATTTCACCCCGGTTGGCGATCAGGATTCGTTTGAACATCGGAAGTAAGTGAAATCAAAGGAAAGTAAAGGACCATGCCCCATTCCTATTCGGAACGGCCAGTTGGCGCGGCAACATCACGCCTTGGAGACGCGGAACAAAGCTTGTCCAAATTCCACCGGATCGCCATTTTTCGCGAGCACGGACAGAATCTTGCCCGAAACCTCGGCGGGTATCTCATTGAAGACTTTCATCGCCTCGATGATGCATACCACGCTCTCCGGACCCACGTGGTCCCCCACTTTTACAAAGGGAGGAGACTCGGGATTCGGTGACAAATAAAACGTGCCAACCATGGGGCTTTTGACTTCCACCACGTTTTCTTCGCCGGTTGGAGCCGTTGCGGGAGCTTTCTCCGGAGCAGCAGACTGCACTGGAGGCGACTTGGCCAGTTCGCGGGGGGCCACGACTTCCACACCCGATTCCGTCCGTCGACGGAGACGGATTCTTTGCGGCGGATGGCGCAGGTCGATTTCCTGCAGGTCGAATTCCCGCATCAGGGCCACGAGCCCACGAATCCGTTCGAGATCGAACGCATCGGCTTGGCCATCGGCACTCTTCTCGCTCATGCGAATTCCTCCAGCACCGCCATCTACCCTGGAAGCCTACGTTCCGGAAACCGTTTGACCACGGTCACGGGAACAGATCCTCGGAAGCAAGGCGGAATCTACCAATCCACCACGGCGTCATCCCAATTTCTCGACAGGCGCGTCAGGACTTCGTGTCCCGAACGTGTCACGAGAATGTCATCTTCGATCCGCACGCCGCCCCATCCCGGGATATAGATACCCGGCTCCACGGTCACGACCATTCCCGACCGTAGAATTTGAGCCGATTGACGGGCCAGCCGTGGCGCTTCGTGGATGTCCATCCCCAACCCGTGCCCCAGGCCGTGATTGAACTGTTTGCCGAAACCCGCCTTGGCAATCACTTTCCGGGCCAAGGCATCGATCTCATCACACGTCACCCCAGGCCGGATCGCGTCGATCGCGCGGGCCTGGGCTTCGAACACAACTCCATAAATACGCTTGAGTTTTGGCGGGATTCTATCGGTGGCCAAAACCCTCGTCAAGTCGCTCCGATACAATGGGCTGCGGGCTCCCCAATCCACCAAAAGAAAGGACGTCTCGCCAATGGACTGACGCGTGGGCTGGGCATGAGGCAGCGCGGCACGGGGGCCTCCGGCCACGATGGGCGGAAAACTAAACCCCTCGGCCCCGAACGACCGCATCGCTGCTTCCAGAAAGTGGGCGGCCTCGATTTCGGTCATTTCTGGTCGGAGCGACGCCCGCAACGCCTCGAATCCCCGCTCCGCATGGCGAATGGCCAAGCGGAGGGCGGCGATCTCCTCTCGATCCTTGATCTGCCGCAATTCCTCGACCAGCCCTCGGGTTCCAGCCAGTTCCACACCCCGCAGCCCGTCCGAGATGGACTCCCAATCGGCCACGCTCAGCGAATCGGCCTCGAAAGCCACTTGGCCGCCGTGCGTTTGGAGGACATGTTGTGCCGCTTGCTGGATGTTCTTCCCCAGAGGACGAATGTAAGTCTCCAGACCCCGACATTCTTCCTTCAATTGCACTTCGAAGCGGCCATCGCTCAGCAGAATGCAATCATCGTCATGGACGAACAAATAGCTGTCTTCACCGGTAAATCCTGTCAAATAGGTCACATTGACGGGATTCGTCACGAGAATTGAGCCAAAGCCTTCCCGTCGCAAACGTTTTCGCAACCGGTCTCGGCGGGTTTCAAAGTCAAACATGGCAATAGTGAATTCTCAAACAACGGTAACCATTTGACACGAAATCACTTCCCCGGGGCGACGGGCGATTTTAACCAATGCACGATTTTTCGCGCCGCCGGTCTGGGCAAAAAACGCAAGCCAAACGTGGAGAAGTGATTGGAAGTCCCAGGCACTACCAGCGTCCGCCCACGACGAAATCCCTGATGTCCGGCCCGCGCCACGCTTTCCACCGGCATCGCTCCCCACTGATATAGCCGTGAATGATGCTGGCCGGAAGCTTTCAAAAAAGGGGTATCGGTAGGGCCGGGAGCCAAACAGGTGATGGTCACGCTAGTTCCCCGGACCTCCTCCGCCAGAGCTTCGCTCAGCGAAAGTACGAACGCTTTGGTGGCATAATAGACGGCCATGCGTGGCCCAGGCACGAAACCGGCCGTGGAAGCCACATTCAGTATCCCACCCATTCTCCGGGCAAGCATGGACGGGAGAAACCGAAGACAAAGCTCCGCGAGAGCGGCAGCGTTCAGTTGCACCATGCGCAGTTGACGTTCCACGTCCGACTCGGTGAATTCGCCCCACTGTCCCAAGCCCGCGCAGTTCACGAGCACATCCACGGGAAAGTCTTCGGTAGAAAACCTACAGGTTAACTCCTCCACGGCGCCCGGCCGCGTCAAGTCCATCGCCAGGACTCGAGTTTCCACATTGCATTGGGATTCGATACGCGCCGCGACTTCCCGCAGCACACCCTCGCGTCGCCCGAGCAAGATCAATCTACTTGCTTCCTGCCCGAATAAGGAAGCCAAATGATGCCCAATTCCCGAGGATCCGCCGGTAATGAGAACCGTTTCACCCAATGCGAGGAGTCCATTTCAATGATGCCGAAAGCAAATCCTCTTGCTGATACGGCACGATAAGGCCGCTCCAATTGGATCAGAAACCGGCGTGGGCTGGGAACTACCTCATGGCAGTGAGGCAGCTATGTCCCCAGGAAATGTTTGGGGGAGCCTAGGCACCGAGAAGATTGCGATTGCGCCGGGCTCGACGTTCAGCCCTGAGACGGGCACGTCGGCGGCTTTCACTCGGCTTTTCATAATATTCGCGACGGCGCATCTCTTTTTTGATCCCGCTCCGTTCCACCAACTTCCGAAACCGCCGCACCGCCTCTTGAATGGATTCCTTGTCTCGAACGTTGAGCTTTACCACAATTTCTCCTTGGACTTCGGTAAAATCAGAACAAACGCTTCACGCATCATTCACCTCCATCTATTCATCGAAACCGAGAGAGGTCTGGAACATCGTATTATGCCCCAAGCCACCTTTTCTGTCCAGATTGGCGAGTGCGTAGCGATTCAATTTTTCACGATGAAGGGCTTGGTGAAATACGGTCAGTTTGGAAAGTCGCGATGATGCATGGCGACTTGGACGAAGACCGTCAATTTTATTCGCCGGGCGGAGGTTTACGCGACAGTGCTTTCCGTGCCTTTCCATGAAGGTTCGGCGACAGGGAGCGAAAGCCTCTCCCCTAGGCGACTGCGCGGCAAAGGGTACCGATGCCAGCCTGACGGTTCAGGGGAGTGAATCCACGGCGTGAGCGCTCTTGCAGGTTCCTAAAAAAGTGTGGTGTTCTCGCTCGGTACGGCCCGGGTTAGGAACCTGTCGCAAATATGCCAGCAAATTGCCGAAGTAATCGGCGTTTACAAGAAGGCCGTGTGAATATTTGCTCAAGTCGATGTTGTGGTCAAAACGTCAGGCTATTCCATCTTGCGATGCTCTCAAGCCAAGGGGCTTCATTTTCAGTAGCTTCAAAGCATGTGCATATTTTCTTGACACTTGGTCGGTGGGTAACAAAAATGGCCCTGCTTCGCGATGATTTGCCGCAGTAAATTTGGCAATCTGACCATTTCAATTTCGTGCAGCGAATAACTCGCGGGTTTGAATCACATTTAGGGCGTAGTCAGCGCCACAGGACCCCGCGGCACGCACGATTAATCGGCAGCATGTTTTCTTTCCTCCTCTCGTCGCGGACGTCGTACTTCCGGTGGCGTTGGTATAGTGACTGCCAGCCGTGGTCTCGGCTTTTTCTTCTCCGCGCAGCAGATCTCTTTGTGCCCGATGGGATTCTGGTCGGATGAACTTCCAGCAGCAATTCACGGCGATTATCGGCATTGCTTTTCTTTGACGGGGCATCCTCATGAACAAGACGAACCTGATCCGTCGGCTGCGAGCGAAGTCCCTACGTGAGCGGCGGAATCGCCGGAAAGCGATTTTCTGCGAACCTCTCGAAGAGCGGCTGCTCTTGGCCACCGTGCGTTGGGCCGTCGACAGCGACGGCGCGTGGGCTGATGCCGCGAATTGGATCGACGAGGAGACGGGACTCAATCGTCTGCCCACAGCCGCCGATGACGTGGTCCTCGACCGCGCGGCAGGCAACTTCACCGTGACCATCGACGCCGCGGGTGCCGTGGCGGCGAGCATTAGCAGCCGCGAAAACTTGGTGATCGGTGGTTCGGGCGATCTTTCGGTGGGGAATGACTTCACGCCCATCGGCGGGAACTACACGGTTTCCGGCGGGTTGAACGTCGGCGGCACTTTGAACATCCCCATCGGCACGTCGTTTTCATTCCAATCCGCCACGAACTTGCCCGCCGTCAATCTGTCAGGAGGATCCATTGGCGGAGACGCCCAATTGACCGCCAATCGTTTTGATTGGTCTGGCGGAACCATGGGCGGTACGGGCGGGCTGCTAATTCCGTCCGGCGGTTCACTTGATCTCACCGGCGTTAACGCCAGAACCTTGGATGCCACGCTAAACAACGCTGGTACCATCCGGTGGACCGGCGCCGGCCAACTCAATGGCGGCGGCAAGATCGTCAATCAAGCCGGCGGCATCATGGATGTACGGACCAACAGTACGCTGGGTGCCGCGATCGAGAACGCAGGCACGTGGAACATCACCACGAGCAGCGCGACATTTTTCGTGCGAGGGGAACTGACGAATACGGGCGACTTCAATGTGAACGACGGACAGGTTGTCCTGATCGCTAGCTCCCAAAACAGCGGGGTGTTCGAAGTCGCGGATGGTGGAGAGTTGGTCTTTTCCAGCAATCTATTTCCCGCCAGCGTGCATACGATTGAGGCAGGAGCCGCTTTGCGCGGATCGGGTATCTATCTCCAAAACCATGCCTCCGGTACGGTCGTCTTCAATGCGGATGCTTCCGTCGAGAACTACGTTTTGGCCAACGGGGCCATCTCGGGACCGGCGGACTTGACCGTGACCAACAGGTTCGATTGGTCGGGTGGCGCGATGCGGGACGATGGTGACGGCAATGGTACGACCGTCGTGGCCGCCGGCGCTACCCTGGATATTGCAGGCGATCTCGTCAAAACGCTGGATGGGCGACGGCTCACCAATCAGGGGACCGTGAATTGGAGTGATGCCGGGAGTATCAACGGAACCAACGACGGTACGTTCATTAACGCAGCGCAGTTGAATGTCCTTGGTGACAGCAGGCTCAACGCCCACTTCGTCAACACGGGGACGGTTCACAAGTCGGCTTCCACGGGCGGGGCGACCGTCTTTGTCAGCTATGACAATCAAGGAACCATCGATGTCGACTCCGGTACGGTCACTTTGATCACGGGAACAAACAGCGGAGTATTGGACGTCGCCCCCAGAGCCGCGCTCGAATTCTCCAGCACGATTACCCAAATTCAGCACACGCTTGGTCCTGGCACACGGCTCGACGGAGAAGGGCAATACTCGGTTCTCGGCTTCGGCCAGCTCGATATACAAACCGATGTCGCGGTGAATCGCCTCGACCTGCTGGGCGGGTTTTCCGAGATCCGGGGGCCCGGCATGCTGACCGTGCTAGATTCCATGACCTGGACCGCCGGCAACATGCGGGATGATGGTATCACGCGGATTGAACCGGGTGCCAGCCTGCTCATCAACGGTAACGTGGGAAGAACACTGAACCGCAAGATCGAAAACGCTGGGACGGCTACCTGGACGGAAGGCAACTTGCTGGGCGAAGGAGAGTTTGAAAACCAGGTCGGCGGCATCTTTCAAGCTCAGAGCGATGGAGTCTTTTCCGCTCCCTTCGACAACCAGGGGATCTTCAACAGCGAGAGTCCCTCGGGAACGGGCAACCACAATTTTCGATCCGCAGCGTTCGATAACTCGGGAACCGTCAACTCGTTGGCGGGCTCGCTACTGATCAGCAATGGCACGAGTACCGGGGTTTTTCATGCCGCTGCCGGCGCGCGGGTTAACTTCAGCCACCCCGGCGGTGGCACCAGCCTACATCATCTAGAAGCAGGCACACGGCTGACGGGCGTGGGCACGCATGCCGCCACGGGCATCGGCATGAACTTGAGCGTGAATGCTCCGGTCACGGCCACCAATTTCGAAGTCGCTCTGAGCAATCCTCTGTTTAGCGGGATCATCGGCGGTAGCACGTTGACCGTGACGGGCCAATTCGACTGGCTCAGTGGGACGATTCACGACAATCCGACCATCGTGCTCGCCGCGACCGGCAACATGGACATTACGGGAATCGCCACGCTGTTGCGGGCCACGCTGCGGAATTTCGGGACAGTGAATCTAGCCGAGACCGCCCAATTCACGAATCGTGGCGACATCATCAATGCAGGCGAATTCAATATTGACACGGACCGAGATGTCGGAGGGGATGCCTTTGCCCTGTTCGATAACCTCGGCACGTTGAACAAACGGAGCCCCGACGGGACCGCCGTCACGGAATTGACCTCCATGGAGTTCCAGAACAGCGGCATCTTGAACGTCCTCTCCGGAGGCTTGGACATCGATGTTCCCTTGGATTTGACGGGAACCACGTTGGCTGGCGGCGCGTGGAATATCGCGGACCATGCGTCGCTGATCCTACCTGCCGGCGCGACCATCGAAACCAACGCGGCAGCGGTAAGTCTGGCGGGGCCAAACTCGGTATTCGCCGCCATCGATAGTCTGTCCAACAACGAAGGCAATTTCGCGATTTTGGACGGGCGTGATTTCTCTTCCACCGGAGATCTCCAAAACGCCGGCTCGTTGACCGTGGGCGTGGGCAGCACATTGGCCGTCCTCGGAACCTATACGCAAAGCGGCAGCCTCGAAGTCCAATTCGCCGGGGATCCCGCCAGTGGCCAGTTTGGCCGGCTCAATTCGCGAGACGCCGCGTCGCTGGACGGGAACTTGGTTTTGAGGTTTGTCGATTTTGATCCCACTCCGGGGGACGAATTCACGGTCATGACTTTTCCCAGCCGTGCTGGAAATTTTACGCAGGTCGATCGCATCGCCGATGGAACGGGACGGTTCGTCTCCGTGGATGTGACGCCCGTGAGCGTGATCGTGCAGGGTTCCTTGGCTCCGCCCGACCTGGAAGTCACGTCGATCACCATCCCGGCCACGGCAACGCCGGGCGAGGACATCACCATCGACTACACGGTCACGAACCTTTCCACGCTGGCAACCGCCGCCAACAGTCTCGTCGATTCCATTTATCTGTCGGCCAATGAAACCTTCGATTCCTCGGACAGATTGATTGGCCGCGTGACTCATGCGGGAAGCGTGCCCGGCGGCGGAAGCTACGATGAAACGCTCACCGTCCCGCTGCCGGCGGCGCTTCCGGGAAACTATCGCGTGATCGTGATTAGCGATAGCCGCGCCTTCACGGCGGATTTCGACCGTTCCAATAACGCGGTAGCCTCCTTCACGCCGCTCCTCGTGGACATGGCCGAATTGGTACCGGGCGTGCCCTTCGCAGGTAACATCGAGCAAGGGCAGGATGTTTTCTTCCGTGTGGATCTGTCGCCCGGACAGACGGCCAACATTTCGGCGGATTTCGCCACTGTCGCCGGCGCCGCCGAATTGTACGTGCGGCATCAAGACGTGCCCGACAGCCAATCGTTTGACCAATTCGCCTTTCAGCTTACCGAAACTCAACAGGAAATCCTGCTCACGGGTACGCAGGGCGGCACCTATTTCCTGTGGTTGCATGGCCGGGAAAACACGGCGGGTGGAGTGCCTTTCGAGATGCTCGTCCAGCCGCTCGGTTTCGAGATTTTCGATTTCACTCCCCAGCAAGGCAGCAACGCGGGCCAGGCGACATTGACCATCACGGGCTCCCAATTCACCTCCGACACGGTGGTGACGCTCATGGGTGCCGGCGATGTTGAACGCCCAGCGGCGAATGTGTTGATCCAAGACAGCAGCACGCTGTTCGCCACGTTTGACCTGACGGGACTCACGACCGGCGATTATTCCCTCAGCATCGAGAACACCACCGAATCGGATACGTCCGCCACGCCCTTCACGGTCACCGATACGGCGGCGGGGCAGGTGCAGTTGCGTTTTCAAGCCCCCGATGGCGTGCGGCAATTCCGGGAAGGCATCGTGACGGTCGATTATTGGAATCCCACGGAGATCGACCTGCCCGCTCCGATTGTGGTGATGGTCGCCGAGAATGGCGCCTTGAAGCTGACGGAGCAAAACGATTTTGTCGGCGAGCAATTGGCATTCTTGGCCATCAACGAAGAAGGACCGGCGGGAACCTTGCCGCCAGGATACCAGGGAAGCCTGACGATTGACTTCACCACGTCGGGCCGTTCAGGGGAGGAGGTCGATTTCTCGGCCTTCATCGCGGATCCCGACATCGCGGTGGATTGGAACGCCCCAAAAGACGCGCTCCGTCCAGAGGACATCCCCCCAGACGCCTGGGATTTCGTATTCGCCAATTTGGTAAGCTCCATTGGCGGCACGGCGCGTAGTTTCCAAACAGCCCTAGGCGAGAATGCCACCTACTTGAGCCAGCTCGGCCAGTATATGTTTGATGTCGACCGCCTGCTGAATTTGGAGATCGACGAAGCCAACGCCGAAGTGCTGCGGATTCCCCAGGTGCAGGTTGATCTGGAATTTCCCACGCCGGGCCTCGATCTGGAATTTGGCCGTGCCTATGACATGTCGATTGGGAACCGGTTCGAATTGGGCCGGTTGGGCCGAGGCTGGAGCGATAGTTGGGACATTTTCCTGGAACAAGACTCCGAGGGAAACGCGCGTATCGGCTGGGCGGGAGCCACGCGCCGTTTCGCCAGACAGAGTGACGGAACCTTCGCCGGACAGCGTGGCGACACTTCAGAGCTGACGGACACCGGTTCGGGCTTTCGACTGCGAGAAATCGATGGCCGTGTCGTGATGTTTCACGCCGACGGCCGGTGGGATTTCATCGAGGATGCCAACGGCAACCGGCTCACCGCCATTTATACCGGCGGCAATCTCACCCAGGTCCAACATAGCAGCGGCTCCGCTTTGTCTTTCGCCTACAACACGGCAGGGCGCATCGAGCGCGTCACCGATGCCGCCGGTAGAGAGGTTGTCTATACCTACGACGCAAGCGGCGAATACCTGCTCGGAGCCAGCACTCCCGCCGGGGATATCGGCTACACCTATTTCACGGGCCTCGGAGATGCAAGAGAGCACGCGCTCGCATCCATTACCATCGCCGGTGCGGAGGACCGCTTTGAATACGACGCCCAAGGACGGCTCATGCGGCAATTCTTCAGCGGCGGCGCGGAGACCATCACATACGGCTATGAGGCAAATGGCGAAGTCGTGATGACCGACGCGAATGGCGCCCAAACACGGATCTTCTACAGCGACGTGGGGGACGTTGGCCGCCTCGACGACCCGGCGCTGGGAACGATCCAAGCCACATTCGATCCCGGCCGGAATCTAGCCGCGTTTACGTCTCCCGGCGGCATCACGGCCACGATGGAATTCGACACGCGAGGCAACATGACTTCCGTGACCGATGCCGAGGGAGCCACGTCGACCTTTGAATTCGATCCGGCTTTCGACGTGGTCACTTCCTTCACCGATCCTCGGGGCAATACGAACAATTATGTTTACGATTCCGAGGGCAATCTGACCGAACTGCATTATCCGGACGGGTCCTTCGAACGGTTTGAATATGATGGCTTCGGCAACGTGATTCGCTGGACAAGCCAGGCGGGAAAAGCGGTCGAATATGCGTACAACAACCTGGGCCTGCTGGCGCGGATCGATTTGGAGGATGGCTCGTCGCTGCAATATGGCTACGACTCCGCCGGACGGCTCACATCCGCCTCGAATGCGCTCGGCGCGACGACGTTCACCTACGACGACGAAAACCGCCTGACATTGATCAACTATCCGCATGGCCGTTTCCTGGACTTTGACCATGATGCCCTAGGTCGGCGGATCCGGGCCGAGGACCAAGACGGCTTCGTGGTCCAATACGCCTACGATGCGACGGGCCGTTTGGAATCGCTGCGGGATGGCGGTGACAGCCTGCTCGTGCAATATACCCATGATGACGCGGGGCAGATGATTCGCCGTGACTTGGGCAATGACACGTTCACCACGTATGAGTACGTCCAAGGCCGCCCGACAAGGATTCTCAATCACGCGCCCGATGGGGCCATCAATTCACGGTTTGAGTATGGTTACGACGAGCGGGGGCGTTTGGTTGAAGTGGCCAGCGACGACGGCACCACGGCCTATGCATACGATGCTTCAGGCCAGTTGACCACCGTGGATTTTCCCGACTGGCGGCGGATCCAATACGCCTACGACGCGGCGGGAAATCGCACCGTCGTGCAGGACAACGGCACGACCGCCACCTACACGGCCAACGACCTCAACCAATATACCCAAGCGGGTTCCGCCTCTTATACCTTTGATGCCAACGGTAATATCGAAACAGCGACGGATGCTTCCGGCACGACGACCTACACGTACAACGATCTGAATCAGCTCATGGAGGTCAATGGTCCCGGCGGGATCACGACGTACGAATATGATGCGCTGGGCAACCGCGTGGCGGAGATCACCGGTGGTCAGCGGACCGAATTCGTGGTGGACCCGGTGGGCTTCGGCAACGTGGTCTCCCAATACGTGGACGGCGCGCTCGAGGCGAATTACGTCCATGGGCTGGGCCTGGTGGGACGGGTAGCCGCCGGAGGAAACGCGGGATTCTACGATTTCGATCTCACCGGTTCCACGCGCGGGATCAGCGATGCCAGCGGAAGCTATGTCAATGAATATCGCTATACCCCCTTTGGAGAGGTCACGGCTCTCGCGGAAACGGTCCCGAATCCGTTTACGTTTGTCGGCCTGAACGGCATCCGCGAGGATCCGTCAGGGCTGATCCACATGCGAGGACGCGACTACGATCCCGTGTTGGGGCATTTCACTTCGAATAATCCGCTCCATCTCGAAGGAGATGACACGAATCTCCTCCGCTATGCGTTTAACAACCCGGTGGAGATTGTCGACCCCAGCGGGCTACCGGGTTTCCACCAAAACCCGAGAGGGCAAGTGCCCAATACCCCATCGTCTCAGCCTTGGAACACGGGGGGGGGCGACCGCTTGGGTCAGCCCGCTCCGGGCGAGGACGCGCTGGGGCGAGGCAGAGGACAAGGGCCACGGGGCGGCCCGCGCGGCGGCGGTCCCCGGCCTCCGGGCGGCGGCAGAGGCTTTCGTTTTCCGCGATTCCCCGGCGGCTTCAATCCGGGCGCCGCGCTACGAACCCCCGCAGGTATGGGCGCGGCAGGTCTCGGCGCGCTAGCCGGATACGGCGCGTTCCGCAGCGGAATGTTCCGAGACAACCTCACTTGGGCGGTCTCCAAGGCGACGCCTCCCTGGTTCACGGACATGATGACCGACTTCTTCAAGAATAACCCGGCGTACTGGCATGCGGCGGTGGCCATTCTGGGTTCCGAGGATCCGAACGACATCATCGGCCCCGGCGGGTTTGGTCCCGAGAAATTCATCACCGACGAAGTCGTCACGCTGCCTTATCAGATTCGGTTCGAGAACATCGCGACCGCGACCGCGCCGGCACAAGAAGTGTTTATCACCCAGCAACTCGACACGGATCTCGATTTCAACTCCTTCGAGCTGGGCAGTTTCGGGTTCGGCGGCCAGACGTTCGATGTCCCCTCGGGCCGCACGTCCTACACCGCGCGGATTGACCAACGCGCTGTCAACGGCGAGTTCGTCGATGTGCGATTTGAATTCGATACTGCCACGGGGCTGGCGATATGGACATTTACCTCGATCGACCCCGCCACGGGCGACTTGCCCTCGGATCCGCTGGGAGGATTCCTCCCACCGAACGTGACCCCGCCCGAGGGGGATGGCTTCGTGACCTACACGATCCGGCCCAAACCCGGATTGACGACAGGCACCAGGCTGGATGCCGAAGCCAGCATCATCTTCGACACGAACGACCCGATCGTGACTCCAGCCATTTTCAACACGATCGACGCCGACGCGCCCCGGAGCGAGGTCGAACCTCTGCCAGCCGAAACGAACGAGGAGACCTTCACGGTCCGTTGGTCGGGGGAGGACGGCGCCGGATCGGGAATCGCGTTTTACGACATCTTCTTCTCCCAAAACGGCGGCCAGTTCCAGCCGTTTCTGTTAGCAACGGCGGAGACCTCGGCTCCCTTCACGGGCCAATTTGGCAGCCGGTACCGCTTCTTCAGCGTCGCCACGGACAACCTCGGTTTCCGGGAGGACAATCCGCCTTTCGCGGATGCGGAAACCGTTTTGCTCGAAGATCGTGGTTTTCTACCCGGCGATATTGACCAAAACGGCAACGTGGGCCTGTCGGACTTCGTGATCTTGAAGGACCATTTCGGCATCGGAACGCTACCATCCCAGGGGGATATCGACGAAGACGGCGATGTCGATCTGGCAGACTTCACGCTGCTCAAGGCGAATTTCGGACTTTCGCTAGAAAACCTGGCGCGGGCTGGTGAAATCCGCGCCCTTTCCGAGGAACGCGACCTTGAAGCCATCGACCGGTATTTCACGGATTAGAAACGCCTACCGAGACGTGAGACAGCCTTGAGTCTTTAGCCAAGCCGCCAGAAGATTGGGCCACGCGGTGACCGGGTCCGCCGTCCCGCGCAAACCGTAGCCGTGTCCACCCGACGCGAAGACGTGCAGTTCCGCCGGGACGTCGGCCCGCCTCAATGCCAGGTAGAGCAGTACGCTGTTTTCGACGGGCACGGGGTCATCATGGGCATGCACAAGGAACATGGGAGGCGTGTCGCCATCGACGGCCACTTCTTCCACCAGGCTGGAAGGCCGCTCTCCTTCATCGACTTTGGCTGTGAGCCCACCGGTGTAGATTAGGGCGGCGAAATTGGGCCGAGCGGAGAGTCGATCCGTATCATCCACGAGTTTATACTGCCGCTTGGAAAAAATGGCGGACAAGGCGGCGGTTTGGCCTCCCGCGGAGAACCCCAAAATGCCGATCCGCTGCGGATCAATCTCCCAGTCCGTGGAGTTTTCCCGGGCCATGCTCATGGCCCGTTGCGCGTCTTGCACCGCTGCCTGCCAGCGACGCTCCGGGTTTCTGGCCGGGACGCGGTATTTGAGCACGATGCCCGTCACGCCGATGGAATTCAGCCACGTGGCGACTTCGGTTCCCTCCAGGTCGTAGGCCAAAATGTGATGCCCGCCGCCGGGGCAAATCACGATGGCCGTGCCGGTCGCGTTGCCGGGGGGAGCCGGGTAAACCGTCAGCGTGGGCGTGGAAACGTTCCCCAACCGAATCACCCGTTTCCCCGCCACGAGCCGGTCTTCCGGAGTCGTCGTGTCCGCTTCCTCGGGAAGTGGTTCGGTTTCGCCGGGAGGACGGCCAGGCCAGAGGCTGAGCGTCACGGGTTCCTCCGCCTGAACTGCAAGTGGCGAAAAAACTGCGGCCAGGAAACAGATCGCAAGCATCACACGACTTCGAATTGATGGAAAAAACTCGCTTAGCCAGTTGGGGATCAATCGTGTTCGTTTCATGAATGTCGGCTCATGGATGGGGTGAAAAGGATGTGGATGCCGGTGGAGATGGGACGACTTTTCAGGTTCACTCGCTTTTGAGAAGATGCTGTCCCCGGGTGGGATGAACCCTACGCCCCGTCCGCGCCTCTGTTTGTAGCAGAAACCCAGGTGACTTTCGCACACGCACGAGAAAACTTCCATGATCGCGATTATCGACTACCAAATGGGAAACCTACGCAGCGTGCAAAAGGGGTTTCAAAAGGTGGGGCATGACGCGGTCGTCACGGATGATGCGAGCGTGTTGGCCGCTGCCTCCAAGGTCGTGCTCCCCGGCGTGGGGGCCTTTCGCGATGCCATGCAGGCGCTCGAATCACGGGAACTCGTGGGCCCGATTCGCGAGGCGATCGATTCCGGCAAGCCCTTCTTGGGGATCTGTTTGGGCCTGCAACTCTTGTTCGAGGTCAGCTTTGAAGGGGGCGAATATCGCGGGCTCGGCATCTTCCCCGGAAAAGTGGTGCGGTTCGAGGTCGCGCCCGAGCGGAAGGTGCCGCACATGGGCTGGAACCAATTGCTATTTCCGCACGAGGCACCCATCTTCCAGGGACTGCCCGCGACCCCCTTCTGCTACTTCGTTCATTCCTATTATGTGGTTCCCGAAGATCCAGGAATCATCGCGGCGGAAACCGAGTACGGCCCGCGCTTTTGCTCGGCGGTCTGGCGGGACAACGTCTACGCTACACAATTCCACCCCGAAAAGAGCCAGGCCAACGGCCTGCGAATCCTAAAGAATTTCGCCGAACTGGCGTGACCGAGCGGCAGCGCTCACACACAAAGCGATTCAACTTCCGCGTTCTCCTCCGTGACCGGGCACCATCCTGGTCTTGCCGCCCTCAAGCCCCGTCCATCGAACCGAACGGACAATCTGCACAAGTTCTCGCTTTTCCGTCTTGTGTTTGTCACAATGAGCGATGATCAGGGGCGATTTGATTGGAGGAATGCGCGATGCGCCGAGCTAAGGGGTTTTCGCTGGTGGAACTTCTCGTCGTGATCGCCATCATCGGTGTACTCGTGGCGTTGCTGCTGATGGCCGTGCTGGCCGCGCGGGAAACTGCCCGCAGACTGCAATGCACGAACAATCTCAAGCAGCTTACCTTGGCTGTGATTCAGCACCATGATCAGCATGGCACGCTGCCGCCTCTTATAACTTCGGCTCACGCGCCAAAAGGCCAAGCAATTGTACATGCCGGCCATTCTTGGCGGGGTATTGTTCTCCCCTATCTCGAGCAGCAACCGTTGTTCGATATGTTGGATTATCGCAAAGAGGTATGGGATCACCGAAATCAAACGGCTATTCGCCAAGTGTTAGATTTCTTTTCATGTCCCTCCACGCCCACTGGGAGTTGGTCGGAACGAGTAGTATTTCAAAAACAATCTCGGACTTATTTTGGCTCACGCTATCGTAGCGAAGGGCCGCTGGAGCAACTTGGAAGCAGGCACGTGATCCCCGGTGTTCCCACTATTTTTGAAAATCGTCATACGATTGTGGTTAACACGGAATTGTCGGCCGCCATCTCTGATTACTCTGCCAACCCAGGCTACGGAATAGCGGTGGCGAAATCAAATAATCAGGGCGATCGTGAGTATGACGAATATCCGCCGTTTGGTCCATTTGGCGCATGGGTTTCTTGTGTCGCAGTTACGCCATTCCCTCCCCAAAGAATCGCTCCATTATCAGACGTTATTGATGGGCTCTCTAGCACTATACTCCTTGTCGAACAGGCAGGTAATCCAGACACATGGCTTCCAATCCCTTTGAATGCGAGGGACATTCCTGACGTTCCAATTCCTTACCCGCATGGTACCATCTTTCCTGGTAGGTGGGCTGTCCAGGCGAGCCCTACCGTGGAATTGGCCCTAACAAAAATCAACTCAATCAATTCAGGCGGACTCTTCGGATTCCATCCTGGTGGCGCGCAAGTGGCTTTTTGCGATGGATCGGTGCGACTTTTAAGGGAAGATATGGACCTGACCATATTAAGCGGACTTTTAACTCGCGAAGGCGGCGAGGTCATTCCGGGAGACGCGTATTAAAGATTCCAACGCGGATGACGAATCACACGAAGTGGCCGTGAATTCCTTGAAACTTGCCGCGCGGCCACCGGGTACGTTCGAATGAACGGCTCGGTAAACGATTCACATCCCAGGTGGACCTGCCATGCTCTACCGTACGCTTCTGCTCGCGATTCTCGCGATCTGTTGTGTTGGACCCTTGTCCGCCCGTTCCGCTTTTGGTGACGAATCAGCGGCGGCGCGACTGTTCCCGGCCTCCACGGTGCTTTACGCGGAGATTCCCCGGCCGCGCGAAGTGGTGGGCCTCGTGCTGAACCATCCCCTGCGGAGCCGGGTGGAGTCGTTGGAAGGAGTCGCCGAAGCGCTTCGCGGGAAGGAATATCTGCAATTTCGGGCAGTGCTGGCCGTGGTAGAGGCCAAACTGGATGCCCAGTGGCCGGAGATGCTCTCCGCGATCGCAGGCGAAGGTCTCTACATCGGCTTGGACGCGGAGTCCGAGGGGCTCGTCGTGTTGGCCGCCAGCCAGGACGAAACCTTCGCGCCGCGGGCGGTTTCCACGCTAGTCGAACTCGCGCGGCAAGATGCCCGAGGTAAGGGCAATCCCGATCCGGTAGACACGGCGGAATATCGCGGCTTCCAGGCGTATGCCCTAGGAGAGGCGAAGGTTGCCATTTTTGGAAAGTGGCTGCTGGTGACCAACAAGCCCAAGCTAGGCAAGG
This sequence comes from Pirellulales bacterium, assembly GCA_028289405.1. Taxonomy (GTDB): domain Bacteria; phylum Planctomycetota; class Planctomycetia; order Pirellulales; family JANQPP01; genus JANQPP01. The sequence continues at coordinate 23,997 of JANQPP010000211.1, read as the reverse complement.
CTATTATCGATCGTTTCTTGGACGAAGGCGGACCCTCGCTCGCCGCCAGAGAATCGTTCCTGACTCCGCGTAATCACGCGCCGGGAACGGCGACCGCTTGGGTCTATGTGGACATTGCCGCCTTGCGCTCCGCCGGCGTCGCGAAGCCACTCATGTCGGGCGAGAAGACGGACAATTTTTTCGCGGAGTTGCTGCTGGGAGGCATCCTGAGCAATCTGCACAAGACGCCGCATGCCACGGCCCGCTTGCGACTCGACCAGCGGCAAGCCCGGCTGGAATTGGCCACGCCGCATGAGTCGGATTGGGTGTCGGAAGCCCGCGAACATTTTTTCGGGCCCCAGAGCGAAGGGGCCGCGCCAGAACTGCTGGCGGTTGAGGACGCGGTCTTTTCGCTGAGTGCCTACCGCAACATTGCCCAGATGTGGCTGATGGCCGGGGATCTGTTCGATGAAGGGGTCAACGATGGGCTGGCTCAGGCGGATAGCACGCTGTCGACCTTCTTTTCGGGAAAGGATTTCGGCGAGGACATTTTGGGAGCGGTCGAACCGCAGGTGCAACTCGTGGTGGCCCAGCAGAAGTTCGCCGAGGACCGCCCGCAACCGGCCATCAAGCTACCGGCCTTCGCCTTGGCGTTTACGCTCAAGGAACCGGACGTGATGCGGCCGGAGTTGCGGCGAATTTTCCAAAGTCTCGTGGGCTTCTTGAACGTGATCGGTGCCATGAACGGGCAGCCGCAACTCGATTTGGACATGGAGCGGGAAGGAGATCTGCAACTGGTGACGGCGGGTTATCTGTCCGGCTTCGACGGCGATCCCCAGCAGGCGCCGATCCAATACAATTTTTCTCCCACGGTCGCCTTCTTGAGTAACCGCTGGATCGTTTCCAGCTCGCGGGACTTGGCCCATAAGTTGGCTCAAGGTCTCTTGTTGCCAGCGGCGGGTGACGCGAGCAAGGAGACGAATACCCAAGCAGCGGCCAATTTCCAGGTGCTGCGTGATATCCTGGAGGACAATCGCCGTCACCTCGTAGCGCAGAACATGCTGGAGGAGGGACACTCCCAAGAAGAAGCGGAGAAACAGATCGGCATCTTGCTGACGCTCTTGGAGATGCTGCACGATGCAGACTTGGAACTTCACACCGACTCGACCTCGCTCCGCCTGTCATTGGACGTGAACTTGGTATCCGGCCCGTGAATTCCTTCGGCAACTAGCCCGCGCGAAGTTCGTTGTGACAGATCGAGTTCGCCATGAACAGAATATCAAACGTGGATTCCGATTGGGCTTGGAGCCGGTTTGAGCCGAACGATCACCAAGCGTGGGATGTCTCGCTAGCGGCGCATTTGTACCGTCGGGCAGGTTTCTCGGCCGAAACGTCCGAACTAGAGGCAGCAGCGGAGGAGAGCCCGGCGGACACGGTAGATCGCCTGTTGCGCGGCGGAGCGACGTCCACATCTTTCCAAACAGAAAGCGAGAGCCTGGCCGAAACCTTGTTGGCGGGAGGAAATGCACGACAACTGGCCGCCTGGTGGCTGCGCTCGATGCTGCGGACTCCTCATCCGCTTTTGGAAAAGACCACGCTCTTTTGGCATGGCCATTTCGCCACGAGCGCGGAGAAGGTCGAGGACGCGCGGGCCATGTACCGCCAAAACCAACTGCTGCGGCGATATGCGATGGGTAACTTCGCGGCGCTGACGCACCAGGTCGCGCGGGATCCGGCCATGCTGATCTATCTAGATTCGGCCACCAACCGCAAGTCCCACCCCAACGAGAATTTTGCCCGCGAATTGATGGAACTGTTTTGCCTCGGCGAAGGGCATTACAGCGAGCGGGACGTCCAAGAATTGGCCCGCTGTTTCACGGGCTGGGAAATTCGGCGGGGAAAATTCCGCTTCAACCGCTATCAGCACGACACGGGAGAGAAGAACATTCTCGGCACGACCGGGACATTTCCCGATGCTGACGCGGTGGATGTGGTGCTCGCCCAGCCGGAAGCTTCACGTTTCATCGTAGGCAAGCTCATCCAGTATTTCCTGTTCGACGAACCGACGCCTTCGCCCGAATTGATCGAACCGCTGGCGGTGGAGTTGCGCGAACATGATTGGAACGTGGGGCACGTCATCGGACGTATGCTCTCCAGCAATTTGTTCTTCTGGGAACACTGTATAGGCCGCAAGGTGCGCTCGCCCGTGGAAATGGCCGTGGGGCTGCTGCGGGCTCTAGAAGGCTCCACCAACACGGTGCAATTGGCCGAGGAGCTCGTGCACTTGGGGCAAGGTTTGTTTTATCCACCGAACGTGAAGGGCTGGGACGGTGGCCGCGCGTGGATCAATTCCTCCACGCTGTTGGGCCGTGCCAATGTGGTGGGCCGCCTGGTGCGGGACGAAAAGACCCGCTTCGGCGGAGGTGATTTGGCGACCTACTTCGAGGGCTCGGGCGCCACGACGGGTGAAGCAGTCGTCGCCAAACTGGAGGATCTGCTACTTGCCGTGCCGATCCCAGGTGATGCTCGTAAGCAACTGGTGGGGCTCATCGATCGAGGCTCAGGAGACCAAAGCGGCCGCATCGCAAACGTCATTCACGCTTTAAGCACGTTGCCGGAATTTCATTTGGCATAAATTTTAGGGGATGGAGGGCTGACCTCATGCGGACCACTCGACGTGAATTCTTGGAAGCCGCTACCGGCTCCGCGGCGGTCGTCTCGCTGGCAGGCATGGCGCCGTCCTTCCTGATGGAAGCGGCGGCCGCTGAATCAGACTCCGTCGATGAAACCATCTTAGTCATCGTGCAGCTCACCGGCGGCAACGATGGACTGAACACCGTGGTCCCCTTCGCCGATGAAGCGTATCACCGCAGCCGTCCCACGTTGGCTCTCTCCGGCGATACGGTCCGGAAAATTAACTCGGAGACGGGATTGCACCCGGCCATGCGCGGCATGGCGGATCTGCTCGAAGCGGGGCAGTTGGCGATCGTGCAAGGCGTGGGTTATCCGAACCCCAACCGTTCGCACTTTGAATCGATGGATATCTGGCACACCTGCCAGCGCAAAGGGAGTCCCCGCGCCACTGGCTGGCTGGGTAGGTTCCTCGATGCTTCCCAAGACCTGGCGCGTCGTGACACGCCCACCTTGCATTTGGGAGGGGGCAAGCAGCCGCTCGCCTTGGCTGCTGAACAGGTCCGCACGCCGTCGATCGAATCGTTGGATCGATTTCGCTTGCATGATGCAGGAAACGCGTCGCTGCGAGCTACCATCGCGCGGCTCTCGGAAAAGGAGCGTGAATCGGACAGCCTACTCGGTTTCATCCAAAGCAGCACGCATGCCGCCCTGCAAACGAGCGATCGCATGGAAATCGCCAAAACAGGCACGAAAACGTCGGTCGATTATGCCGAGAACCGGCTGGCGGAGCATTTGCGGACGGTGGCTCAACTTATCGACGCCGGACTCAAGACGCGGATTTATTACACCGAACTCGATGGTTTCGACACGCATTCCCAACAGGCGGACGCGCACACCGCGCTATTAGGTCAATTCAGCGGCGCTGTCTCGGCGTTTCTGCAGGATGTCGCGCATCGAGGTCATGGGGACCGCGTGCTCGTCGCCGCTTTCAGCGAATTCGGTCGTCGCGTGGAGGAAAACGCCAGCGAGGGGACGGATCACGGTGCGGCCGCGCCGATGTTCTTGGTGGGCTCGAAGGTCCAAGCGGGACTGCATGGCGAGCATCCCAGTTTGACCGACCTGCAGGACGGCGACCTGCGGCACCATACCGATTTCCGTCAAGTCTACGCGGCGCTGCTAGAAAATTGGCTGGGCTGGCCGAGCCGCGCGATCCTCGGCGATTTTACGCCCGTGAATATCCTGCGCGGCTGATCGCGAAGCCGAAGCCTACAAGATCGGACCGATATTCCAAGGCACGAATTCTTCCTCGCCAATGCCGTGTTGTTCGCTCTTGGTCTGTTTCCCGCTCGCCACCGCGAGAATTTCCTCGAAAATCTCTTCGCCAACTTCCTCAATGGGGCGTCCCTCCAAAATCACGCCGGCGTTGATGTCCATGTCGTCCGGCAGACGTTCGAAGAGGGGAGTATTCGTGGCCACCTTGATCGAGGGGACCGGTTTGCAGCCGAAACAACTTCCGCGTCCCGTGGTGAACACCACGACATGCGCCCCGCCGGCGACCATACCAGTCACGCTGGGAGGATCAAACCCAGGAGAATCCATCACGACGAAGCCCTTGCTGGTGACCGGCTCGGCGTATTCATACACCGCGTTCAGAGCTGTCGTGCCCCCTTTCATCACGGCGCCGAGCGATTTTTCGTAGATCGTGGTGATTCCTCCTTCCTTGTTGCCCGGAGACGGGTTGTTGTCCAATTTCGCGCCGAAGATGTCGGCGTACCATTCCCACCAGCGGATCCGCTCTAGCAACTTTTCCGCCACTTGCGGCGTGCGGGCACGGCGGACCAGCAACTGCTCCGCGCCGTAGATTTCTGACATTTCCGAAAGGATACTCGTGCCACCGCAGGCCACCAGCAAGTCACTGGCCCTACCCACCGCCGGGTTGGCGGTCACACCCGAATTGCCATCGGAACCGCCGCATTCGGTGCCGAGGATCAGTTCACTGGCGGGGATCGGTTCGCGGCGAACATCGTTCACCTTGGGTAGCATGCGGGCCACTTCCTCTGCCGCGGCTTCCACGGCTTGCCGTGTACCGCCGGCGTCCTGAATCGAGACCACCGGTGGAGGTTGTGGCTGCTTCGCGCCAAGCTGCACGAGCCCCTGATCCTGCAGCAAAAACCCCATCGCGCCCGTTTCGCACCCGAGTCCCACGAGCACGAACCCAGCCACGTTGGGATGGCGGGCATACCCTCCCAGCACGCGATTGAGCATGCGATGGTTTTCGCCGCCGAACTGCATGCCACAGCCGCCGTGATGTGTGAGTCCGATCACGCCATCCACCTGCGGAAACTCGCGGAGCACGGACTCATCGAACTTGTGAGCAACATATTTACTGACCGAGGCGGAGCAATTTACCGTGGAAATCACGGCAATGTAATTCCGCGTGGCGGCACGGCCATCCTCCCGGCGGTAACCCGCGAAGGTTTTTCCCTCCAGACGGGGCGGATCAGGCGGTACCTCACGGCTCGCCTCTGATGCCCGCGCGAATTCGCCGGCCTGCACGTTATGCGTGTGGACCCAACTGCCGGCGGGGATGTCCGAGGTGGCGAAACCGATGATCTGCCCATATTTGCGCACTGGCTCCCCATCGCGGAGATCACGCAGCGAGATTTTGTGCCCAAAGGGGACCGCCTCATGAGCCTGCACTGGCCGGCTGTCGGCTTCCAACTTATCTCCTGGCTGGAGACCTTGGGCCGCCACGGCGACGTCATCGTCCGCGTGGAGCAAGACCAGGCTCGATTTGGCAGAAGTCATCGACATGGGGGACTCAAGTAGCTCCCAGACCTAGCAGCGCATGGCTGGCGGATCGGATGGAAAACGGTCAAAAGGGTGCCCTGCAGCTTAATCCGCCACGTGACTTTTCTCAAACGGCACGTCGGCAGCAACTCCAGCCTCCCCAAGCCAGACACAAAAATCACGATTTTAATGTCTTGACATTCTCCTACTGGATGTCGTAGAATGCCTCCTACGCATTGTCGGAAAGGAAGCTTGAATGAACGCGAAACGAAATGACGCGCCCGCCGTGGAGGCAGTCAGCGAAACGGAACTTTCCGTGCTCAAAGTGCTGTGGGAGCACGGTGCCGGCACGATCCGGCAAATCGACGGCTGGCTCCGTGCCAGCGAAGGCCGGGACTGGGCCTATACCACGATCCAGACGCTGCTCCATCGGCTCGTCGAAAAGAGGTGTGTAGCGGTTGACCGGGGCGGTTTCGCGCATGTGTTTCATCCGGCGCTCTCCAAGGATGAGTTTCTGCACGCAAGGCTCAGCCTGCTCTCGCGGCAATTGTGCGACGGCACGGCCGCTCCGCTGATGCTGGCGCTAGCGCGCGGCGAAAAGTTTTCGCCGGACGAATTGCGCGAGCTACGCGGTGTGCTCGACGGAGAGACGCCCCCAGAAAAAACTGACTCCGAACAGAGAAAACGTCGCCAAAAACGTGCATCGCGGCGCGGTTAATATCTCGTGGCTGGGCCGGAAAAGAAGAGGTAGCGATTATGTTGGCATGGGTTGGACAAACGACCGTGATGGTGGCCGCGTTGGCCGCTGGTGCGTGGGTGTTGGGCCGATTGTTCCGTCTCGGCCCCGCCGCGCGGCACGCCCTTTGGCTGCTCGTTCTGATGAAGTTCATTATTCCTCCTTGGCTCAGCGTACCTTGGACGCCGCACCTCGTTCCCTCAGTTTGGAAAAGCGAGGCTCACGCCGACGACGTGGCGAAGACAGCTTTTCCGCTGTCAGCGACTAGCGAATCGGATGCCAGCCGCCTGATATCCGTCTCGGATAAAGCGGCAGCGGAACCAATGCGAGGAAATGATTTCGGCTTCTTCGCGAACCGGTCGGAACCTGCCGAACAAGCAACGGCATTTTTTCCCGCCGTCGAATCGTTCGCTGAACGCACAGGGGATTTCGCCGCCGCCTGGTGGCGCGCAGCTCTTTTGGCCGTCTGGGGATTGGGAATGCTGGGTCTTGTGTCGTGGCAGATCGCACGCATGGCTCGTTGTCGCCGGGCATTGGCGCTCCGAGAGCGGCCCGGCGCCGACCTTCTCGCCGCCGTAAACGATTGTTCGCGACGACTGGGAATTAAACCGCCCAAAGTGTGGATTGTGCCCGGCCTCCCCTCGCCGCTGGTGTGGTGTCTGTGGCGGCCCCAGTTGCTCTGGCCTCGGCACCTTTCGGTAGCGGACGACAAGATGGTACATGGCCTATTGGCCCATGAACTGGCCCACGTGCGACGCGGCGATCATCGTACCGCATGGCTGCAACTCGCCGTGCGGACGGTCTGGTGGTGGAATCCCCTGGCTTGGTGGGTTTGCCAAAAGGTAGAGGAATCGGCGGAACAGGCGTGCGATGCCTGGGCAGTGTGGCTCTTTCCCGACAGCCGCCGGGGCTATGCCCGCGCGCTGTTGGACGTGGCGGAAGATTGGTCCCGGTCCCTCTCGGCGGTGCCCGCGGTGGGCATCCTGCGGGGGAGCAAACGTGAGTTGAAGGAGAGGTTGGTCATGATCATGCAAGGCAATTTCGCGCATCGCCTGTCCCCTTGGGCACTAGGCTCGGTACTGCTGTTAGGGGTTCTCGTGCTACCACACTGGAGCTCTGGGCAGGAAGCTCCCACCCAACCGGGCAGGCTCGGTTCCGCATTCGGTGTGGAGCCGGAGGACGAATTCGATCCGTTCGAAGCAGAAACGAACGAGGCCGAACGTGATCTCGGCTCACGGTTGGCCCAACGCCTCGGCGACCGGCAGCAGAAGGAACGCTCCGGGCAACAGCAGTTCAAGGTGTGGCGGCTGAAGCATCGCCAGCCACAACTGCTACTGCAATTGCTAGAACTCGCCGGTGAATTGCAAGTGGAAGGACCGCAAGGCGAGGTTACCGTGTGCTTCCTGAGACCCGGAGCGGCACGTGCCCAGCGGACTAAAGAAGGTCAGGACACATATCGTGGAGGAAGAAAAAACAATGCCCAAGAGGACGAGAGCAACGCCTCCGCATCCAATGACGAAGGCGGATTAGGCGGCACGGGAGGCATCGGCGGTGGCGGATACGGAGCCGGCTATGGCGCGGGTTACGGTGCCGGCGGCTATGGAGCCTCCGGCTACGGCGCTGAGCCATACGGTTACGGCGGATACGGTACGAGCGGTTACGGCGGTTCGTCCGAGGGAGGGTATGGTGCCGGATATGGCGGCTATGGAGGGGACTCTGGATACGGCGCGGGTTATGGAGCAGGAGGTGGTGGATATGGAGGAGGTCCCGTCTCCATCGTCTATCGGCGAGGAAGAACGATTCATCGCCCAATTCTTTCCGCGCTCGTGATGCGCGTGACAGATGATAAGGTCGAAGCCCGTGTAGTGGCCGACAATCAATCCAAAACGCTGATTGCCCGGGGACCGAGTTGGCTATTGCAAGCGGTGGGTAAGCAATTGGCGCAGCTCGATATCCCCATGGAATCCCGGCAGGTGCCACTGGGAGAGAGTGGAAAGTCGGTCGCATTCCTCCCCTCGCGGGACACGCAGTTCGAGCGCCTGGGCCGCATCGCGGGAGCCCTGGACCTGGATGTCACGCTGATGGCCGAGGGAGATACGCTCGTCGTCTTGGGAAATCCCCAGACTCTCGACGAGCTTACTGAACTGTTCAATGCCTTGCGTCGCGAGGTGAAAGAACGCGAAGCAGCCCAAGCCAATCCGTACGAAGAGATGTCACCGCCTGACGCTTTTGAGTAGTTCAGCCAAACGCTTTTCAGGCTCGTGCTCAGCGGCGCTGGTGGCGGCGGTGATGGATCCGGCGGACCGTATTGCCGTAGAAATGCCCAACGCGGTAGGGCCGTTCCAACAGGGGCATGGCCCGAATAGCCTGCCGCCGCTGGGCGCCGGTTTGGAAGCGATTGGACGCGCGACGCACCACATTCGCCTCGGCGCCATTAGCCGAGTAAGTGGTGTAAAGCATGAACATCAAGAAACAAACAGCCAATCGGTGCACCATCATCTTCAAATCCCTTGCCGGCTCGTGAATTCTCTTGCCACAAAACTTCGTGGCCAGCGCCGAAAAGCTTGGTTCGACGCTTTGATGGATCGATTTCTCACGCGTCCCGTGGGGGCCTGATAGGAGCTCACTCAACGCGCTCTAGCCAAACGTAGATTACGAGCACGACGGGGCAAGCTCACTATGCGTCCCTTTCCTCGCCGTAGTCCTAACCGCAAGAGGCGATGGCACGGTCGGCGTTGCGATTCGGAACCATGTCGACTTTCGTCACGCGGTGCGTTGAAAAATCGAGACGGGTGCGTGCCCTATCTTGAATGAACGGATAGGTTCCGGCAGACTGTCACGGTTCGTTGCACCGCCTCGCTCGGTCGCGACCTTTGGCGGCGCATTGTCACCTGTTTTGCAATAAAGGAGGTTGCTGATGAGCCTAAGCAAATCCATGTTGCCGGAATATGATCAAGAGATGGCGGGCACACGGAAGACGCTGGAGAGAATTCCCGACGACAAGCTCGACTGGAAAGCGCATGAAAAGTCGAACAGCATCGGCTGGGTGGGGGCCCATTTAGCCGATATCCCCGCCTGGATCGAGATCACGCTGAATCACGACACGTTCGACATCGATCCACCTGGAGGTGAGCCGTATCAAGTGTCCAGCCCCGGTTCTCGCCAGGAAATTTTGGATCTGTTCGACAAGAACGTGGCGGCTGGCCGGGCTGCCATTGCCGCGGCGACGGACGAGCAGCTCATGCAGCCTTGGACGCTGCTCAAGGCGGGCGAAACGATTTTGACCATGCCCCGCATCACTATGCTGCGGTCATTCGTCTTGAACCACACGATTCACCACCGGGCACATCTTTGCGTGTATTTGCGGATGAATGATGTGCCGGTTCCCGCACTGTACGGTCCCTCGGCGGACGAAACGGAAATGTAATCACCAGCCTCTCCTCAAGGCTAGAAATTCCACATACTCCTATGGAGATGTATGAGACCTGCGAGGGTGCTATTGGTTCCTCCTGCCCCCGGTAGTACTACTTCCTCGTGGGGTGAGATGACGTTAATACGCTTTGATGAGAACACATGGAAGTGCAAAACAGTTAGAACAGTGGCGTATGCGGGCGGTCCGTTTGGTGGTCGAGGAGGGGGCCTCGGTGATCGAGACGGCGCGGCGTGTGCGGGCCGATCGACGGACGGTGACGCGTTGAATGCAAGCGTATCGTGAAGGCGGCGAGGATGCGCTGGCCTCCGGGTGCGAGAATTCATCGCGGCCCATCCGCGTCTGCATGTGGAACACTTTCCCGCCTACGCGCCGGAGTTCAACGCCACCGAATATCTCTGGGGCTGGTTGAAATGCAATCCACTGGCTCATCGTTGTGCCGACACACTTCATCAACTGGAACACGATATCTGCCAAGCCACCACCACTCTTCACACCCGTCAACAACTCCTCCGCGGCTTTATCCATGCCACCAGCCTTCCCTTTCGCTTCCCTTGCTCATGAGGCATTGGCTACGCAGGTGTCAGTAGGTGCACAATTTTCGCATGCATCACAGCTTCCGCTCATCGCGGAAATCATGATGTTTTGGGGGTTGATGTCGCGAAGTTGTTCTTTTGTCAGCTACGTGACTGCAAAATTTCTTCGCCAAGTTCGGCAACGTCGAGGACTGATAAGTTGTTACCTGCAAGCTGTAGACGTTTGAACTCGTCCGGTCCTAGAGCATCGACGACGCCTTGGATGATTAAAGGATATCTCGGACTAAGTTCGTTTTTGTCGCCTACACCGCGCAATCTGGCGACAATTCTGGAGCATTTCGCGGACGCATGGAGCTCACCACAATCCACTAGTGCCGTGATGACCGAGCGGACGGCCAACGGATAATGGGCTTCCTCTCCCATATCAATGAGAGAGCGTAAGTGATGGATTGCGGAAGCCAGCCGATCATTAGCCGGCACTGACGGATCGGCCACACCATCGGCGATGAGGCCGGAAATCGACTCAATCCAGCGATTGCCACATGTAGTCGCAAGCTGGATCGCTTGATTCATGTATTCATAGGCATTCGACAAATCCCGCCGTGTCATGGCCACGGTGCCTTTGGCCATCAACAAAAACGCCTTTCCAGTAGGCCAATCCAGCTTCGCGACGAAGTCCGACGACAATGCCAATTTTTCGTCGATTCTGGGATCCGCTGAATTTGCCATCGTCAAAGGGCATACCCTAAACGCGTTCGACCACCAGCGGAGTTCCACATCGTCATGATTGGTTCGTGCCAGGTACTCGGCTTTTTCGGCCGCCGCGGCCGATTCTTCGAATCGATTCTGGGAAAACCGTAAGAAGTATTTCACCCAAAGGCTTTGCGAAGTGACTTCAATATTCTCGGATCGGGACAAATAGGATTCGGCTAGGTCAGGATTACCCATCACCCAATAGCCGTTGGCGATGACCCAATTGACATCGGCGCGGCTGGTAATCTCTTCGCCAAATTTGCTCTCTGCCGCGATCAGCCATTGATAGGCTTCCGTGCGCAGGTGGAACATAATCGTCCGGGCAAGCGCCACTATCGGATCGACGGCCACTTCGGCGACTCGGTGCTTTCTTCCCCAGGAGATAGCTTCCCGAAGATCGGGCCATTCGACGTTCAGCATATCGGCGGAATCAAGTTCGTGATCGCCATTAATTCCTTGGCCCAGCACGGCAGCCCTCGTGGCATAAAAGTAAGCGTGACGCTGCCGCGCCGCTTGCAGTGCCTCTTGGTCGATCCGTGCCTGGCAAAATTGGCGAATGGGTTCCAGCAGCCGGTATCGTGACTGCCCCCTTCGCTCCAGCCGCACGACGACGGACTGCTCAACAAGCCGCTGCAATCGGACCATTCCCGTGTTGGATAGCCCACAAATGGCGATCGCGGCCTCACCCGTGAAGGAAGCCGCGAAAACCGACAAGGCGAGCAGCATCGTTTGTTCGCCCGAGTCGAGCAGATCGAACGACCAAGCAATGGCTTGGTCGATCGTGCCTTGGCGATCCCGTGAGCGGCGACGACTGCGTAGCGTGGCCACTTGGTCGTCCAACGCGTGAAGCAACTCGCCAAGTGACATTACCGCAAGTTTGGGGGCGGCGAGTTCGATCGCCAACGGCAGTCCCTCCAGCCGAGTGACAATTTTTTCGATGAGTTGGCGGTGGTGGGGATGGTCTTCATAGCCCGCCAAGGATGCCGCCCGCGCCGCGAACAGATTGGCCGCGTCGCTATCCGTGCCTTCGTAGGACAAGCCTTCCAGTCGGCATACACACTCACCGGCCACATTTAGCGATTCGCGTGAAGTCGCCAAGATGGACAAATCTGGAACTCGTTGCGAGAGTGTTTCAGCCAAGTCGGCCACGGCGTCGATGACATGTTCACAGTTGTCGAATATCAGCAGCGTGGGGTTCCCCTGCAGCCGGCCAACCACTTCCTCCAGCCCGCTCATTGTCCCAGCATTCCCATCCAGGGCTCCGGCGATTACTTCGGCAATATCGTCTGATTCGCGCAGGGGAGCGAATTCGCACAGCCATACGCCGCCGGGGTACTGGTGCAGACCGATATGAGCGACTTCGAGGGCAATCGAGGTTTTTCCCACGCCGCCGGGGCCGGAAATCGTCACAATTGCATGGTCATTCAAGCGGGAAGATATCGCCGAAACTTCCTTTTCGCGTCCGGTGATTTGCACGCGGCGCAAGGGCATGTTGGTCGGAAAGGAATGTAGACTCGGGCCAGACGATTGGGCCGCGGAGTCCTGTCCAGATCCGCCGAGTACCGACCATAGACTCGACAACTCGTCAACCAATTTGACCGCGCTCGGCCGTCGTTCGGGAACTCGATCCAAAGTCGATGTGACCAGGGAGATAAGTTTTAGAGGCAGATCTTCGACGAAATTCGAGACCGCGGGTGGCTGGGCGTCACTAACATTTCGTATGGTTTGCGCTGCGGTTCTTGCCCGGAACGGATTTCTCCCCGTCAGCATTTCAAACAACACTGTTCCGAAAGAAAAAATGTCCGTCGAACAATTGAGCTTCGCGCCGTCCGCCTGCTCGGGCGACATATACGGAATGGTACCAGGGATCAAGGAATCGACCGTCAGTTCCTGCTCACTGGAAACGGTTTCGCTTCGTGCAAGCCCAAAATCCAGAATCTTGGCGTGGCCGTCCGGAGAAACGATGATGTTCTCGGGCTTAATGTCCCGGTGCATGATGTTCCGCGCATGCGCCGCACTGAGTCCCGAAGCGATTCCATGAGCCAGGCGCACCGCCTCTCCCAAACCGATTCCATCCGCGATAAGGTCCCGAAGGGTACGGCCCTCGACGAATTCCATTACCGCGAAAGTCACTTCGTCGTGCTCCGCGACGTCGAACAGCGCCACGATATTGGGGTGCGACAAAGCCGCCACTGACTTCATTTCCCGATCGAAACGTTCGTGCATGTCCGTATCGAATTGGCTGGCGACGTTCAAGACTTTGATGGCGATATCGCGGTCCAGCCGCCGATCGGTTGCCCGATATACTTCCCCCATGCCGCCAGCTCCCAGCGACTCGAAGACTTCATAGCGATCCGCCAGCCGTGTACCTTTCGTGAGCAATCCAACGGGTGGGATTTTTTGCACCGCTGGCACCCGTCGAGAGGCCACGGAATCCGTTGAGTCGTCTCGCAGGTTCGTCGTTGGCAGCAGATCACTCGACTCTTCCCGTATCGACAACAGTTCTTCGACGTCACGCCGCAGTTCCGCATCGCCGCCACAGTTCTCGTCTAGGAACGCGATGAGATGTTCGCCAGACAATTCCAATGCCTGCTCGAACAACTGCAACGCTTGACGGCTCCGCGTCATCTACGGCTCCTTGCAAACATCCGCCCCGCCGTCATGTCTTAGCTGCCGCAACAGCCAGGCCTTCGCGACCTCCCAGTCCCGCTTTACGGTCGCCAGGGAAATCTCCAGGGTCGACGCAATCTCTTGATTCGACATGCCGCCGAAATACCGCATTTCGACAACTTGTGCTTTTCTCGGTTCAAGTTCGGCGAGCGCGGTGAGCGCTTCGTTGAGAGCCAAAAACTCATCGCGTTGCTCGTGGCAGGCAACCATCGCTTCCTCAAAGGAAAATTTCTTTCGATCGCCTCCTCGCTTTTGACGACCTCGAGTGCGGGCGTGGTCGATGAGGAAGTTTCGCATCGCCTTGGATGCGTAAGCAAAAAACTGCCCACGGCTCGCCATGGGGACATGGCTATCATCGAGCATCTTCATGGACACTTCGTGGACCAAGGCCGTAGAAGTCAAAGTGTGATTCTGCTGCTCATCGGCCATTTTTCCCATGGCCAGCCGCCGCAAATCATCATAAGCGGCTTCGATCAGGTTCGCGCGGGCATCGCGATCCCCTTCTCTTGCCTGCCGCAACTTTTGAGTGATATCCACGGTCTGCTCTCCAAGATAGATCGGTTATCGACGGCTTATGGAAATGTTCGACAAAGGCGCGGCTCCAGAAATCGTCAACAACCACCAGCCGCCATTTCCCTTGCCGCGGCCGTTCGGACCACTTCAGCGTCGAATCAGAGATTTCCAGAGAGGAATTTTTTCGTGAGCCGATTTCGCGGCGAGTATCGCCCGTTGGTGTGAGGGCGATAAGCGGTATCCGCCCGACAACCATCCTCTCGCGAACGAAGGAGAATTGCAATGTCCCAACACACCAGCAGCACGCGCCGGCTCAATGGAATCGAAAAGCTACAGGCCCGCGAATTGATGGCCGCCGATCTGGCGGTGACGTCTTTGCCGGGGAGAGACCCAACCGAAGCGACGGAAGTCTCCATCGAACGGGTGGACGGCGAGGTCACCATCACCGGCACGGACTTCAACGACGAAGTTAGCGTGGCCGAGGGACTCGATGGCCGAATTAGTATCGTCGCGAAGACGGTGGATATGTGGGGAAACGTGAATGACGTGCGTGCGGCGTTTCCAATCAATGGCGTGACCGAAATCCATTTCCATGGCAAGGACGGGCACGACTTCTTTGAAAACGACACCGGCAAAATGTCATATGCCTGGGGAGGCAGCGGAAACGACACGCTGATCGGCGGCGACGTCTTCGACTTCCTGGACGGCGGCACCGGCAACGATACGATCCGGGGAATGGGCGGAGGCGACTACCTGAACGGTCGCGCCGGCAATGATGCGATTTACGGCGGCGAAGGCAATGATGCGCTTGTCGGCGATGCAGGCAACGATACCCTGCGAGGTGAAGACGGAAAGGACTTCCTCGACGGCGGCGACGGCGCGGACCGTCTCTTTGGAGATCTGTCTGGCGGAGCCTACAATGACAGACTCTACGGAGGGGCGGGAGGTGATTTATTAGTTGGTGGCGGCGGCCACGACATTCTCCACGGCCAAGACGGGATCGACACCCTGCACGGCCAGGGCGGCCATGACCGCATGTATGGCGGTTCCGGCGTCGATTACATGTACGGCGGTTCGGGGCAGGATCGGCTTGACGGCGGCAACGACCGCGTCGTGGACCACCTTTACGGCGGCGCGGATGAAGACACCTTCATCCACCATCGGAATTTCTTTTATTCCACAGTCTCGGACGAATTCCACGACTATGATAGTGACCTCGACACCATTGAGGACGATTGGCATTGGTAGGAGTTGGGTCACGAATTGCCAGACCATCGATCGGCCTTGATGCCAAAACGCCGCGCGTGAACAGCCCTCGAGTTCACGTCGCGGCGTTTTTTCCAATTCCAATGTACGTTGACTCGCCAAGCAGGCATCATTAGTCAGCCGGTCGAGACGTCGGAGACCGATGCAGCGCCCATCTACCACGCTGCCACCTACTTGTCTTGTCGATGCCGTTAACAACAACCTTTGTAGATAGCAACAATGGCTTTTGAAAGCACATCGGCGAAAGGGAGGTTCCTTCCCGAGGAAACCAACACCCAGGTGAGAGAGGCATTTTTTCCTAAGAAGTCGTCTTCAAAAATCGCTTGCACGTGCCAGGCGGCGGGACATGAGGCGAATCATGGCGATATGGACCATAGCCTCACTGGAGGCGGTGGTGCGTTTGTAGTCTTTGGCGAGGCGTCGGTGGCGTGTGTCAGCCAGGCGAAGGTCCGTTCCACGATCCACCGTTTGTGCAGCACGATAAACCCTTTGGTGCCCACCGATCTGAGCACGGTTTCAGTGTGTAGTCAAATGTTTGTTTCACCTATTCGGGTAGGCTGCAGCGCTTATAGGCTGCGTCGGCGAACACGACGCGAATTCGCCGGAATCGCTGCTTCAATTTCCCCAGCACGAAAATCGCCCCGTCATGGTTTTGCCAGTAACCGCCGTGCACCACGACCGCCAGATGCCGCTTGCGTCCTGTGATTTTCTTGCCCGCAGTGAGGCAAGAACCCAAGCATCGGCTAAAGCAAACGCCGTTGGGCATTGAGCCGGTGCTCTCAAAACAAGCAGCCCTTGACCACAGTTTGGTCGAATTGCGCAGGTTCGTCGAGCGCGCCATCAGTCGGCTCCACCAATTTCGACGTCTCAAGATCCACTGGAATCGGCGGTCCGAAATTTACCGTCCTTGCCCCCTTTCCGGCCACTCTCGCCTGTTATTGCACGTGGATCACTATCTCTTAGTTTTATCCCTCGGATCTTTTCTTCATTGATCTTGTAAGCTATAGCCGCTTTGCCGCTGAGAGACTCGACCACATTGCGTCCGTCTTTTCCGGTTCATCATGGTGAACGCGATAGTGAACTTCAACGGTCACGTGAGCGAGGCCCATCTCCTTGGGAAGCGTATTTTTGTAGTGATCAGGTAACCGCGGATTGTGAGTAACAATCGCCAGTTCCACTGCATAAATGTTTGGTCCGATCGACCATAGATGCAAATCGACAACTCGATCATCGTTATCGCTTTCGATACTCTCGCGGATGGCGTTTCGAAGTCGTTCTGGGCCTTGGCGATCCAATAAGACCGCACTGGTCGTATGCAGCAAACCTAATGACCACCGGGCGACGAGGATCGCGCCAACGATGCCCATGAACGGGTCCATCCAATTCAGACCGTAGTACTTACCAGCCAATAAGGCAAAGATCGCCAGTAGCGAAGTGAGTGCGTCAGCCAAGACATGAAAATAGGCAGCCCGCAAATTGTGGTCGTGATGATGGTGGTAAGGACGATGATATTCCTGTTGTTGGTGCGATCGGTCGGCGTGTCCATGATCACTATCATCGCAATTCTCGGGCCCACTCGCATGGTCGTGTTCGTGCTGATGCCCAAGAATGAATACCGACGCGCCGTTCACTAGGAGCCCGACAACGGCAACCAGGATCGCTTGGTTGAACGCGATATCCACGGGGTGTAACAGCCGGACCAAACTTTCCCAAGCCATCATTAGCGAGAAGATCGCCAAGAGTACAGCTCCAGTGAACCCGCCGAGCGAATTCACTTTGCCTGTGCCAAAGTTGTACCGCTGATCATGTGCATGACGCCGAGCGTAGATGTAGGCGAACGCCGATATACTGAGCGCCGCAGCGTGTGACGCCATATGCAATCCGTCGGCCAACAAAGCCATCGAGCCGAACAAGATACCCGTAGTGATCTCGACAACCATCATCGTTGCCGTAACAGCAATTACGATGATCGTGCGCAACTCGCCCGGACGCTTCTTCTCCTGCCCAAAAGAATGGCCGTGCTGCCAAAGATGTAGGTTGTCATCGTGCATACGCCGCTCTCGTCCGGCTACATTGCCTCGTTGGAGTAAAGTATTCGGTTAAAATGTCCAGCGACGACAACGTTCGTTCACGGCGAAATCAAGTACAGATTTTACAGTGACCACGGAGCAGAATCTCCGTAACCTCTCCAATCTGCCTACTTGCTGTCAAGCTCTTTTCGGTCAACTTAATCCCATTCAGGCAGGATACGCGGCCACAATCCACGCATACAAAGTGGGGATGAGTGGCGTGTGCATGCTCGCCTTCACCGACCGGCTCGAATCGCCACACATGGTCG
Organism: Pirellulales bacterium; assembly: GCA_028289405.1. GTDB lineage: Bacteria > Planctomycetota > Planctomycetia > Pirellulales > JANQPP01 > JANQPP01. The sequence goes on along the minus strand of JANQPP010000211.1, from coordinate 6,352 downwards.
CCCAACTCTGTCCGGCGAAGCAGCCCGGCGTCAGTCATGTCATTCAAGTTGCGATAGGCTGTCGCCTTGTCGATGCCTCGTTCGGCCAAGTGCTCTGCCACGTCGGCGTGTGTAAGAGGAGATGTGGCGCCATGCAACAAATTCAGCGTTGCGACGCGAGCTGGTGTAGCACGCAATCCCGCTTCGCGTATCGTTCGCCTGAGATCTTCCGTTTTCGGTTCCGGCATCTACTTCACCAATATCTACGTCATCACCGACGGCTGCGCTCGGACCTCAATGTGGAATTATCGGGCGGACGTACCCTGAAACACGGATCCACCGTGTCATCGCAACTTGGGTTGTGAGCAATTGCGCGCTTTTAGGACCTGTTTCGCTCAATTCGGTCAGGTTCTTCCCAACTCTACCATCGTAACGGGCTTGATGCATCTGACGTTGCGTTGATTCCAACGTCGTCGCCGTCTGATGCTCGCGTGACCGCAGATTAGGGAAAATTCGCGTTCCGCTGAATATCGCTACGATGAATTTCGGTTCACCTCGGCCGCAAATGACCTTGCCCACGAAATGATCGTGAGGGCAATCCATATGCACTTCCGAGTGAAATGGATATGCAGGCATTGATCGAGCCTGTGGCGGAAATCTGCCAATCATCTCACTCAGAACGCCGAGTTGCTCGCCGGTCGGCAGGTCCACCAGGAGTCAGTGCCGGTGGCCGGCGTGACCGTGATCACTGTGCAGATGGGCGTCGTTCTCGCGGACGTCCGGCTGATGGGCTCCGTGTTCGTGCCCCGGAAGGTTTTCAATTCCGACCGCAACCGCAACTCCCAGAAGGAGCGCCGCCGTGAGCTTACCGCGGTCGTGATCGTGAAAGGCGACTTCCGGCAGCAGGTCGGCCAGCGCAATGCCAATGAATAAACCGGCCGAGACAGCCAACCCCCAACCGAGCAGGGCGGAGCTATCAACCAGCGCCGTTGCACCAAAGTAGAAGGCGATCGCTCCAATTGGGCAGGCCAGCGAAAAAACGAAGTTGGCGGCGTTCTGCGCGGGTGTGGGCCAGTTTTGCTTGTTCATCACCGACGTTATCGCGAACGCGTCGAGTGGCTTGTGCAGGGCAACTGCCAGAAACGTCCCCAGGCCTGCCAGCCCCAACCATGTTGCATGCTCAGCGTCCACGATCACGCTGCTGGCGAGCGCCACGCCGTCAAGCAACGTGTGCAGGAGCAGACCCGCAAAAAGACCCGCCCAACTCAGCCCTCTGGCATCCTTGTCGTGGTGGTGATGATCGTGGAGATCGGAATGATCTGTCTCGACGCCGGCGCCGTTCTCGGTGACCGGCACCCCATGCTCGTGCGTGTGGAACAGCCGAACCAACAAGAACATCACGATGAGCCCGGTCAGCGCGCCCGCGCCGGCGGTAGCACTCGAACGGAGCATCTCCGCGCCGTGAGGAAGTAAGTGCAGGAGGGCGATGCCTAGCATTAGACCGCCCACACCACTCATCAATAACTGGGTCCGGAGGTGAGTCATCCTTAGCAATGACGACAACCGCCCACCAGCCAGCGAAGCGACGATGATCAGCAGGCAGTAGATGACGAGCAATACCAGTGGCGACATGATTTTCCTTTCCCAACGAACACGCACAACATACGCGAATGCAAAGCGTTTGCATATGCCGCCGGCCACGTCGGTAGAGTGTGGCCGCAGGAAGACGTTTGGAAGGTTCGCAAAAACTCCCTGGATTAAGCTGTAACAGGAATTGCAGCCGCGACTGCTGCTCGAAACCCGGAAGTCTTCCAACTTTTGCTACGAACGACCAAGTTTCTTGGCTTGACGGGAGCAGAATCAATTATATACTTGCAATAGTTTGCAACTGTGAAATTAAACTTCCGAAGGCGGCAGTGTCGAAGAGCGTCCGAGAGCCCAACGACGATCCCCAGTGCAACGGTGACGAGCATCGCGGATCACCGATGCAGGTTGACCTACAGGCCTGCGAACGAGCCGCGGCGATCTTTCGCGCCCTGGGTGATCCCCAGCGGTTGCGGATACTGATGCTGCTCGAAGCCGCGGAACGGTGTGTTTCGGAAATCTGCACCATGCTCGACGAGCCAATGCCAGCAATTTCACAGCGACTGCGACTACTCAAGAGTGAGCGGATTGTTCGCTCGCGGCGCGTGGGCAAGCATGTTTTCTATGCACTCGCCGACGAACATATTTCGCGCCTAGTGACCAACGGGGTCATGCACGCGATGGAAGAGTCCCCCCCAAAAAAGGAGCATTGACATGACCAAATTGCATGCCAATCACGACCATGAACACGGTCCGGACTGCGAGCACACCGGAATTCAGCACAATGACCACGTGGACTACTTGCACGATGGTCACTTACATCATGTCCGCGCGGACGGCCAAATCGAAGAGCACACTTTAGAGGTTAGCGACGCCAATCCAGCCGGCTGCACGCCCGAACACTCTTGCGAGGGACACGATCCCGACCATGTTCACGGTCCTGGATGCGGACACGAACCGGTGCCCCACGGCGACCACGTCGACTATCTTGTAGATGGGCATCTTCACCATCCGCACGGCGATCACTGCGACGATCATGGGCCGGTGTCTATCGTCAATTGATTTACTGCTCACCAGGGGTTTGACGGCGCGCGGAACCGGGCTGGTTCACGCACTGACGTGTACAATTCTCGGCATGGGGCAGTCAGCCGGATCTGCGCGCCGATTTTTACCTGTGTAGCGTTCAAAATGGACGAAGGCGCTACGCCCGGTTTGAATTCATCTAGGAACTCGTAGCGTCCGATGACGGTAGATCGGCCGTCATGCTGGCGGTTGTCCTGCTATGACTTGAGTCGCGAATGGGACGGTACGCTACTGGCAGAAATCGGTTCACAAGCCAAAGTGCTAAAAAACATGCTGATAAGAAAACCCACGAGATGGGAGTCGTTGCATTACTCGGCCACCAACTGACCGTAAGCCAATTCCAACAGATCAAGTGAATTAGATACGCGACCATCAGATTAGCCGACATGGGCGGTTCGGTTAAACTCCAACGGCTGGCCACGACAGAAGTGATGGGCCGTATTGCGAGCGTCAGGAGCCACACGCCAAGGGCCGCCTGCCAGCCAACCGAGAGACCGACGATCATGCCGAGCATGGCCATTGGACCGCCGGCGGACATTGTTTCGGTCGGCGCTGCTTCGTCGCATGCCTTGTGTTGACGGACCTTCAACGCTTGTGCTGCGACCCCACCTAACAGCGCGCCGCTCAACCCTCCGACGATACCCGTTCCCATATCTGACATCCACTCTGGTACTTCAATCCCGAACGCCACTTTCTGTGCCCACGTTACGGGGAGCAGATCGGGCCAGAGCAAAGTCAGGAAGCAAAGGATCGCACCCACAAACCAATACGCCCAGGACGGAACTCGTTGACAATCGATATCGATTAGCGTCCAAGCCAGCAGTGCGCTCAAAGCAAAACAATGGAAACAATACAACGCGACCAAATCCCACTTCGTGTAGAAAATGATCCACACAACCCCGTGATAGGCATTGGGCAGGCGCACAGGGATATTGGCACCACCGGAAATCAATTCGACGAAATATAGCAACAAAAAGATTGCAGCGGTTACCAACTCGACAGTCGGGTAACGAAACGAGATGGCCGTTTGGCAGTTACGGCAACGTCCGTCAAGGAGTAACCAGCCAAATATCGGGACGTTATCGCGGCCCTTAATCTTTACTCCGCAATGCGGACAACGTGAACTCCGAAACACAACCGATTCGCCGCGCGGCATTCGGTAGGCCACGACATTGAGAAAACTTCCGACTGTCGCTCCTAAAGCGAAGAACCAAAAGGTGGCCATTGCCTCCATACTGCGCAAACGCACTTGTTCCGCCAGCGACATATCCTCCACGACGCGAATTGACTTCGGGGGATTGTTGAGTTGCATAATCCAATCCGCGATGGGAATCACGACCATGTAGATCAGAAACGTGATCACGAAGGACCAAGCGGCGATTCGATACCAGTTTCGACTCCACAGCCAACGGCCCGCTGCTGCCGGGGCGGGCAAGAACGCAAACTCGGTTAAGTCCAAGAACAACACCAAACCCAACATGGCAATGAAGACCGGCGTAGAAAAAATCGCCATGTTCGCGACGGGGAGTCCAAAATCCTGTGTCCATCGACCGAATAAAGCGGCGAGCAGCCCGGCGGTGACAAACGGCGTGAAGGCGCGCTGCGAGAACGCACCGGTAGCCCGACAAACAATCCAAAGACCAACTGCCACAAACAACAGGCCAGCCGGGGCTTGAACCGAACTAGCAGCCCAAACCATTGAACCAAATCCAGCGTGTAACATCAGAACGAGCGATAGATACTCGCCCGGCAACGTCCGCCGCCAGACAGATCGCGGCATCGCGCCAGGACGATACTCACTGGCAGTTTCGGGCTGGATGCTGGAGTGGTTCACCTGCCTATACTCCGTTGGGCGTTGCTTAATCCCCGGCTAAGGGAAGTTCACGATTCGAATCGGAAGAACAATTCGAGGACGACCTGCGCCTCCGCAGCAACGCTGCGGCAACAATGCAAGCACTCACTCCTGCCAGGAAGATCAAACCTTTCCACAAGGTGAAGGCGGCCGGTCGCTCGACCAAGATGTCCGCGTTGCCGCTAGCGGTTTGGGAGAAAAAGTTCTTTGCTCGGTCGACGGACTGAGGATCAACCTGCCGCAGATGCTCGAGCGCCGCAGACGCTTCGGGTAATGGACAGACCAACAGGTAACGCACGATCGGCACGCGAATGAACTCGATGTCCGGGCCAGCGCTAACGAACAACTCCGTTAGCCGATCAATCACGGACCAATCTTGCCAGCGAGCCAAGTCTGGAATCACCAGGTCGGCCAACGGCGGTCGATTTAGCACCAACCGTAGAGCTGCAGCCAAGCGAGCTTGCGGAAACTGCTTCAACTCCGTGCCATGGACGCGTATCGCCATGATGGCCGAAAAGGTGTCGGTGTACTCCGCGGCGGGGTTGCCCAAGTAATCCTGCTCGACCGCGGCCAACGCGCGCTCACCGCCCAGCGTCAAGTAGCAGCCCAGTGCCGCGTCCAGACCCGCCTTGAATTCCTGATGGACATGGCTGAGGCGGATCAATTCCTCGACGAATTTGGTGTCCGCCTCGCTGCCGCAAATGCCGAGCAAAGTCCAACAAAGGCGGCGGCGATGCACCGGCAAGTCGGAATCGCGGAGCTGTCGCCATATCGCCGCCCGATCCAGTCGTTCGCGCAGCGTGGACACGTCGGCCAGCGAGGCCATGGCGAATTCGTTGTGGGCATCATCGGCGATCAGCTTGTCGGCATGATCGAGAAACGGCAGGAAATACTCTAATCGTTGAGGGTTGTCTGCAGGCAGCTTCGCCAGTCCGCGCAGGTAGTCGGCTTGCGCCGCGGTAACACCCATCGGAGTGCCCCACTGTAACGGCGAGTCGTCGTAGCCCAAGATCAGACAAATCTGGCCGGGGCGGATGCCGGCATTGGAGAATGCTTGAAGCGTGGCACCCCGCGTTACATTGCCGAGCCTGTGCTCCGGTCCCTTGATCGCCTCGACCACACGAAACTCGTGAAACGGCACTGGGGCCACGCGCCGCTGTGCGTCCGCTGGCCGAGTCGCGGCCGGACCGACGCACTCGGCCAGTACTGCCGCCGAGGCTTCCCGCAATTCGTCGGTTAGCGTGTTGGATACGGCAACGCAGAAGGGACAGGCGGCGGTTTTATCGGGCATTGCCACACCTACCGCGATTGCCAGCAGCGTCGACGTCATGGCCGCCCACCGAGCGGCTCGACGGCGATCAGCGATCTTCGGTCGCTCTGTAGACCTCACGATGAACCACGCCTGAGGCTCCAGGAATATCACGGTCAACGCCACAGCCGCTGCTTCGACAACGAACCGGTCAATCGGAAGTGCCGTCACATCATGCATGTCGGCGGCTCCGGCCCTCAAGGCTGGGAATGAAGTGCTCAGGTTGATCGGCGATCGCGACGCCTAACATCCGCCACGTGCGCGCCATTTCCTCCGCAGGAATGATTGGTCGCTTGCCGTTGTCCCACTTGATCAGCGTCGATCGGCGGTACTCGATTCCCAACCGCTCGACGATGGACACCTCGTAGCTCCGAATCCAATCGATCAGTTCCAGCATCATCGACGCACAAACGTTTCGTTGCGAGTCCGTTGGCGGATCAAGGTGGGGTAAGTCGGCATCCGACCAGGGTGGGCACTCGAGCGTCGCGTGCGTCGTGTATCTCGGTTGAAGCTCGTAGCGGGGCAAGAAGACGCCGCCTCGTTGT
>JANQPP010000209.1 GCA_028289405.1 Pirellulales bacterium | reverse complement strand
GTCGGAGATGAGACTCTTGCCGCGGCCGTTGAGGCCGACGACGGCCACGCGGATGTCGCCGTTGGCCGCTTTCGCCCACGAAGGCGTGATCGCGAAGGCGCTTGTCGCCAGGGCGGAGGTTTTCAGAAAATTTCTACGAGATAGCATAATTGTTATAAGGGTTGAGTTGCGTCGTTTTCAAACACGTGTGGGATTAGCTGGCAATCGAAATGTGATTTGCCGACGAACCTAATTTAGGTCAACGAGCTTCGAACGGTTAGAAAACGAAAAAGGCCGGGCTCCGCGCATCGCGAAACCCGGCCTCGAAATTAGTTTTCGGGAACCGTTCTAGGCCAGTGCCGGGACTTCGAATCCTGCCCGATCCTTGCGCTTGAGCAGCTTGTTAGCGGCCTTCGCTTCCTTGCCGCCGACGAATTGCTCGGACTTGGGATCGAACGCGAGGGTCTTGCCCACTCTCCAGCTTTCTTTAGACTGGTCGACGCTCCACGCGTCCAACTGCTCGTTGTAGCGTCCCAGAGTTTCCTCGAGGATGCTGTCCTTGGACGCGAAACGCTCGACCGCCTTGCCGTTCGCCTTCTCGCCTTGCAAGTAGGAGATGTTGCCCAGGTGGGCTAGGCAGCTCGACTTGTAGGCGCTTTCGAGGTGGGAGGCCACGTCGCTCTCGTTCCGGCTGTTGACCGCTTTGACGAAGGCCGGGAAGTGGCCGGAACCGCGGTCGCCCTTGAAGGCCCGCATCCGCTTCCCGTCGTTGTCGTAGATGAAACCGCCTCCGCGGCCGCCGCGAAATTCGCCGCCTTCGCACGTAACGATGATTCCGACTCGAGACCCCTTGAAGTTGGGGGCGTTGTTCAATTCCGGTTTCACCCAGAGATTGCGCACTTCGAAAATGGCCGGGACGCCGCCCCAGTCGAAGGTCGTGATTCCCATGTTAGGCGTGTTGCCCGCGTCGTTCCACGCGAATCGTCCGCCGAACGACTGGACTCCCACCGGATGGTCCGGATCGCCCAGAATCCAGCGCATCAGGTCGAGCTCGTGCGGGCCTTGATTGCCCAGGTCGCCGTTGCCGGTGTTGAAATCCCAGTGCCAGTCGTAGTGAAATTTAGGACGGTACAGCGCCTGGTCTTCGGCCGGGCCGAGCCAGTTGTTGTAGTTGACCGTTTTTGGAGGAGTGAGCGGCGTGTCGATCTTGCCGATGCTCGCCCGGTTGCGATAGCAAAGACCCCGCACCATTTTGATCTCGCCAATGTTGCCCGCATGGACCCACGGGAAGGCTTCATTCAAACCGATGTCGGAGCGGTTCTGAAAGCCCGCCTGCACGATGCGGTTGTACTTCTTGGCCGCGGCGACCATCTGCCGGCCTTCCCAAACCGTGTGGCAAACCGGCTTCTCCACGTACACGTCCTTGCCCGCCTCGCAGCCCCAGATCGTCTGCAGAGCGTGCCAGTGGTTGGGAGTCGTCAAAACGACCGCGTCCACGTCCTTGCGCTCCAGCAGGCGGCGGTAGTCCGTCTCCTGGCTCACAGTGAAGCCGTGG
>JANQPP010000190.1 GCA_028289405.1 Pirellulales bacterium | reverse complement strand
GGCCCGCTATCGATCCGACTTCCAGTTGGTGCCCGTGGATAAGATCGATTACGTCGATGTCGCTCCCGCACAGATGGTCGGAGTATCGGCGGGATTGATTCCTTTCTTGGAGCATGATGACGCGAATCGCGCGCTGATGGGCTCAAACATGCAGAGGCAGGCCGTGCCGCTGCTAGTCGCGGAGCCACCCGTCGTCGCCACGGGCATGGAGAAAGATGTAGCCCGTAATTCGGGTATGCTCGTCCGTGCTCAAAGAAAAGGGACGATTACCCATGTGGATGCTTCTCGAATTGAAATCGGATCGGACGTTTACCGGCTCAACAAATTCATGGGCCTGAATGAGAGAACCTGCCTCAACCAGAAGCCGATCGTGGAATTGGGCCAGAAAGTGGAAGCGGGACAAGTCATCGCCGATGGCGCCGCGACGTATCAGGGTGAATTGGCCTTGGGACGCAACGTCTTAGTCGGCTTCATGTCCTGGGACGGCTTCAACTTCGAGGATGCCATCATCATCAGCGAAGAGTTGGTCAAAAAGGACACCTATACCTCGATCCATATCGAAGAATTCGATATCGAAATTCGGGAGACCAAGCTTGGCCGTGAGGAGTTCACACGCGATATCCCCAATGTCAGCGAGAAAGCACTGAGAAATCTCGATGAATCCGGGATCGTCCGCGTTGGTACGTATGTCCGCCCGGGTGACATTCTGGTCGGCAAGGTCTCCCCCAAATCGAAGACCGAATTGACGCCGGAGGAAAAGCTGCTGCACGCCATTTTCGGTCGCGCCGGCGAAGATGTGAAGAATGATTCCCTGGAAGTGCCTTCCGGCGTGGAAGGAATCGTGATCGATACGCAGCGATTTTCGCGGCGGATGAGTCTTTCCGAGGATGAAAGAAAGGCTTTCGAGCAATCCCTGAAAGCGGCGGAGACCGAGGGTAACTCCAAAATCGCGGAGGCTTTCGCCACGATGGCCGAGGCGATTCAAGGCGTGTTCGGCAACCCGATCACGGATGAGGACGGCAATCCTATTCAACGGAATGCCGAAGAGAAATATCTGGCCGAACAGGCGCAACGCTTCCGTATCGCCGCGATCGAGGCGCCGAACGACAAAACGAAAAAAGAACTCGAGCGTGTCCACAAGGAGCATTGGCCGGCTGTGGAAGCGGCCATTGATGATCGGGACCGCGTTTTGAACTCGATGAAACGGGGCGACGAACTGCGCAGCGGTGTTTTGCAGATGGTGAAGGTCTATATCGCCGCCAAACGCGTGATCTCCGTGGGAGACAAGATGGCGGGCCGCCACGGTAACAAGGGGGTGATCGCCAAGATCCTGCCGCAAGAAGACATGCCTTTCCTCGCCGATGGAACTCCTTTGCAAATCATGCTGAATCCCTTGGGCGTCCCCAGCCGGATGAATGTCGGCCAGATTTTGGAAACGCACCTGGGCTGGGCTGGCGCGATTTGTGGCTTCCAAGCCGTGACTCCTGTGTTCAACGGGGCGAGCGAAGAAGACATTCACGCCTGCCTGAAAGAGGCCAACCTACCAGTCAATGGTAAAGCCCAACTTCACGACGGACGCACCGGGGAAAAGCTGGAACAGCAGACCACGGTCGGTTACATCTATATGTTGAAATTGCATCACCTGGTCGACGACAAGGTGCATGCACGTTCCACGGGCCCCTACTCCTTGATCACCCAGCAGCCCCTGGGAGGAAAAGCCCGCTTCGGTGGCCAACGCTTCGGGGAAATGGAAGTCTGGGCATTGGAGGCCTATGGCGCTGCCTATGTCTTACAAGAACTTCTTACCGTGAAGAGCGACGATGTGGAAGGTCGCACGAAGATCTACGAATCCATGGTCAAGGGCGAAAACACACTCGAAGCGGGTACGCCGGCCAGCTTCGACGTGCTAACCAACGAGATCCGAGGACTTGGGCTGAACATGCAGCTCGAAAAACGGCATGTGTAAGGGGTATCCGCCAGTCATGGAGGAGATTTCCCGGGGTAGGCAAAGCCGTTCGTGTCGCTTTGTTTTGCCTGAATTCCTCGATCCTGCAAATGCTGAGTAAAGGAGCGCATCACAGTGAGCAGTGTTGAAAGCTCTTACGATCGAATTAACGATTACGCGTCGGTGAAGATTAGCTTGGCGCGTCCACACGATATCCGTAGCTGGTCGTTTGGCGAAGTCAAGAAGCCCGAGACGATCAACTACCGCACCTATCGGCCGGAAAAGGACGGCCTCTTCTGTGAGCGGATCTTCGGCCCGGAAAAGGATTGGGAATGCTCCTGCGGCAAATACCGCGGCATGAAATACAAGGGCATGATTTGCGACCGCTGCGGTGTGAAGGTGACGCACAGCCGGGTCCGCCGCAAGCGCATGGGGCACATCGAATTGGCGGCCCCCGTCGTGCATATCTGGTTTTTCAAGGCCATGCCCAGCCGGCTCGGCAACCTGCTCGACATGAAAACCTCGAGCCTGGAAAAGGTCATCTACTTCCAGGACTACGTCGTGATCGAGGCGGGCGATACGCCGCTCAAGCCACGGCAATTGTTGACCGAGGAAGAATATCGTACCGCGCGGGAACAGTATGGAGAGAGCGCCTTCAAGGCCGACATGGGCGCCGAAGCCGTGCGTCAACTGCTCATCGGTTTGGACCTGGTGCAGTTGTCCGTGGACTTGCGCAAAGAACTGGCGGAGACGAACTCCAAACAGAAAAAGAAAGATCTCATCAACCGGCTGAAAATCGTGGAATCGATCCGCGATAGCGACAACAAACCGGAATGGATGGTCCTCGACGTGATTCCCGTGATCCCGCCGGACCTGCGTCCGTTGGTCCTGCTGGACTCGGGCAATTTCGCCACCAGCGACCTGAACGATCTCTACCGCCGTATTATCAACCGCAATAACCGGCTGAAAAAGCTGGTGGACCTCAATGCGCCGGAGGTCATCATCCGCAACGAAAAGCGGATGCTCCAGCAGTCGGTGGACGCCCTATTCGACAACAACCGCTGCAAGCGACCGGTGCTGGGATCCAGCAACCGTCCCCTGAAGTCGCTGACCGACATGATCAAGGGAAAGCAAGGGCGGTTCCGGGAAAACCTGCTCGGCAAACGCGTGGACTATTCCGCGCGAAGCGTGATCGTCGTCGGACCCAGCCTGCGCCTGCACCAATGCGGCCTGCCCAAGAAAATCGCGCTGGAGTTGTATCAGCCGTTCATCATTCGGCGGCTCAAGGAACTTGGCCATGCCGATACGATCAAAAGCGCGAAGAAGATGCTCGAGCGGAAGGATGACGAGGTCTGGGACATCCTGGAAGAGGTGATTCACAACCACCCCGTGCTGCTAAATCGGGCCCCCACGCTGCACCGCATGGGCATCCAGGCTTTCGAGCCGATGCTAGTCGAAGGAAACGCGATCAAGTTGCATCCGTTGGTATGCAAGGGCTTCAACGCGGACTTTGACGGCGATCAAATGGCCGTGCACCTTCCTCTGTCCATCGAAGCGCAGGTCGAAGCGCATACGCTGATGATGTCCACGAACAACATCTTCAGCCCCGCCAACGGCGCTCCGATCATTAGCCCTTCGCAAGATATCGTGATGGGCTGTTATTACATCACGATGGCTCTCTCCGGCAGAAAAGGAGAGAACATGGTGTTCAGTTCACTTCAAGAAGTGCAACTGGCCTATTCTTTGGGGAAGGTCGATACGCATGCCCAAATCCAAGTCCGGTTGCCCCCCAATCGTCCACTGAAAACCGATTCGGACGAAGAGGTCGCCACTGGGGGCATCGTCAAGACGACGGTGGGACGCGTGCTGTTCAACCTGGCCCTTCCCGATCGCATGCCGTATTACAACATCCCCATGCGGTCCAGCGAATTGGCGAAGGTGATTTCCGATTGCTACCAAATCTTGGGACGCCGCGCGACCATCGATTTGTTGGACGGGATGAATAAGCTCGGCTTTGGCGAAAGTACGCATAGCGGGCTGTCCTTCGCCACCGATGATCTCATCACGCCGCCGAGCAAGGTCCGCATCATCAGTGAAGCGGAAAAAGGCGTGCTCAAGATCATGAAACTTTATCAGCGTGGCATCATCACCGAGGGCGAACGCTACAACCAGGTGCTCGACGCCTGGACGCATGCCCGTGAACGGATTACCACCGAGATGATGGGCGAGTTGGAACACGACCATCGCTTCCCGGGCTACGTCAATCCGATTTACTTGATGGCTCATTCCGGTGCCCGAGGCGGTGTGGAACAAATTCGGCAGCTCGCCGGAATGCGCGGGCTGATGGCCAAGCCGTCCGGAAAGATCATTGAAACGCCGATCAAGGCGAACTTCCGTGAGGGTCTCTCCGTGCTGGAATACTTCAGTTCCACGCATGGTGCCCGCAAAGGTTTGGCCGACACCGCCCTCAAAACGGCGGACTCCGGCTACCTGACCCGGAAGCTGGCGGACGTGGCCCAAAACGTGGTCATCACCATGGACGACTGCGGCACCACGCAGGGGATTACCAAGGGCGTGATCTACCGCGGCGAAAAAGTGGAAGTGCGGCTGGCGGACTCGATTCGTGGCCGTGTGAGCCGGGCGAACATCGTCAATCCCATCACGGACGAAGTGATCGTCCGTGAAAACGACTTGATCACCGGCGAGATTGCCCAGCGCATCGAACAGCTCGGACTCGAACGGATCCAGGTCCGCAGCGGCATGACGTGCGAAGCTCCCCTGGGGATTTGCCGTCGCTGCTACGGAATGGACCTGTCCACCGGTTCCTTGGTGGAAGAAGGGATGGCAGTGGGCATCATTGCTGCCCAAAGCATCGGTGAGCCGGGAACACAGCTTACGATGCGTACTTTCCACATCGGCGGTACGGCGGCCCGGGCCGTCGAAGAAAGCGAGATCCGCGCCAAGAAATCGGGCCGCGTACGTTATACACGGCTCAAAGTCGTGCGAAACGACGAAGACCAGCAAGTAGTCCTCACGCGTAACGGGGAAATCTTGATTCTCGACGACAAGGATCGAGAACTGGAGAAATACGAAATTCCCACCGGTGCCCATCTCCTCGTGGAAGAAGACCAAGAGGTCAAGGCTGGCGAGGTACTCTGCCAATGGGATCCCCACAGTATTCCCATTCTGGCGGAGGTTGGCGGAAAGGTCCGCTTCGAGGATCTTATGGAAGGGGAAACCATGCGGGTTGAAAAAGACCCCAGTGGCCACCTCCGCCGCATGGTGATCGAGCACAAGGGGGACTATCACCCGCAAATCGTCTTGGAAGACGAAAGCGGCAAGATCTTGGACTTCTACTACCTGCCGGAAAAAGCCCATATCGAGGTTTCTCCGGGTGATGTCGTCACGGCCGGTACGTTGCTGTCCAAAACGCCTCGCGAAGCGGCCGGCACCCAAGATATTACCGGTGGTTTGCCTCGTGTCACGGAAATCTTCGAAGCGCGGAAGCCGAAGGATCCCGCGGTCATCGCCGAGATCGATGGCTTTGTGGAATTGCTTGGCGAAAAACGGCGTGGCAAGCGGACCATTATCGTCCGGAGCGAAAGTGGCATCGAACGCGAACATCTCGTCTCGCACGGCAAGCATTTGCGCGTGCATGCCAGCGATTATGTCCGCGCGGGAGAAGCCTTGGTGGACGGGCCGCTCGTTCCTCACGACATCCTCCGCATTTCCGGCGAGGAAGCCGTACAGCAATATCTGGTGCGAGAAATTCAGAACGTCTACCGCAGCCAGCGGGTCGAAATCGATGACAAGCACATCGAAATCATCGTCTCGCAAATGCTCCGCAAGGTCCGGATCGAGTCGCCCGGTGATTCGACGCTCCTGCCCGGCAGCGTGATGGATAAATTTGAATTTCGGTCGGCGAATCAAAGCTTGGCCGATTGCGTGAAGATTAGCCACAAAGGGGACAGCAGCTTCTCCGAAGGCGCGATCATCCCCCGCGAAGTGTTTGAACAAGAAAACGCGCAGATTGAAGCCCTCGGTGGGGATCCGGCGAAGAGCTCGAAACCCAAATACGCGACCGCCAGTACGCAACTGCTGGGGATCACGAAGGCGTCGGTGCAAAGCTCGAGCTTTATTTCCGCCGCGAGTTTCCAAGAAACCACCAAGGTCCTCACCGAAGCGGCTTTGGCCGGTAAGGTTGACGATCTGGTGGGCCTGAAAGAGAACGTGATCTTGGGCCACCTAATTCCGGCGGGTACCGGTTTCCGCATCTTCCAGGAATCGGAGGTCCGCATTCGACCGGAGGCCCTGGAGCAATTGGCCCGAGAAAAAGAGGAGATCTTGTCCCGTTCCTTCCCGCTGTTGGATGGAGACGATGGCAATCAGGCCGCTCCGGCGGAACAGGAAAGCCCCAAGGAAGCCCCCGCCTCCGATGGAGGTTTGGAAGCGCTATTTGGAAGCGGTGGCGGGCCTTCAACTTCTCCCGGAGAATGAGGGCAAAACCTCTCCGTGCGATAAAAATTGTTCCATCGATTTTGCCTGACGGCACGGAGCTATTTTCCGTGGCGGGTCAAAGCTTCGTGCCGGTTGGTTCAGTCGTTCGGCGGCGCGTCTGCTTATGAGGAGCGTTGGCGGCTTTCCCAATCAGAGTAGCGCTCGCGATAGCTTTGGGCTTGAGATACGAAGTCGATGCCCACCAGGTCGGACCAGGCCGCAGTGAGTTGTCGACAAATCGGGCCCGGCTGCTGGTTGCCAATGGCTTGGCCTTCGAAGCTCGTCGCCTGGACCAGGCAAAACGACGTTGCCAGGCAAAGCAGTTCGTCAGCCGTATTGGCGTCGAAATAGTCGAGATTCGTCTCGACGAAAGGCAAACCGCAACGTTCGGCCAATTCACGAGCCACGCTCGAACTCACCCCTGGCAGAACATTTCGAGGCTCCGGCGCCAAAATCTTGCCGGCTTTGACCACCAACACGCTCCAAGTCGGCCCTTCGGCCAGATACCCGTCCGGATCGAGGAGGAGAGGCCAGCAATTCTCGGAAATCCGCTGTGCTTGAAGTTGGGCCATTCGAAAATGGATGCGGCTTCGCGTTTTCGCCTTCCCCGGCCAGAGTCCGGCAGGGAGCGCACGCTGCGGCGGAACGACTAACTTCACCCCCTCGTCATAGTACTCGGCGAACCGGCCCATCACATTGATCAGTGGCCAGCAACTGATAAAGACGATCGGCCCCATTGGCGATCGTGGCAGACAGTCGTAGGGTGTTCCCAGGCCACGAAAAATGTTGACCTGGATTTGCCAATCGACGTCTGCCGCTTCTGTGGGCAAATTCTCCTGCAGCACGGCATTCACTGCGGCGCCGAGCGCGTCCTTGCTGTAAGGCTGCGCCATTTCCACCAGGCACAGGGAATTGTGGAGCCGCTCTAAGTGGTCATCCAGCCGGAACGGACGCTGGCCAAATGTCCGGCACGACTCGAAAACAGTATCCCCCGATTGGAGA
This sequence comes from Pirellulales bacterium, assembly GCA_028289405.1. GTDB lineage: Bacteria > Planctomycetota > Planctomycetia > Pirellulales > JANQPP01 > JANQPP01. The sequence continues at coordinate 77,492 of JANQPP010000190.1, read as the reverse complement.
CTGGCATCATAAATAGAGACATGGGCCTCGGCTTCGGGAATCAGCTTGCCATTTAGCCATACAGTTCGGCCAGGTGTCTCCATGACTTCACTTTCGGAGCAAAAACGAGCGGCTGGAATTTACGGAACCCTATGTGGCGCGAACAGCATCGAAATCGGTGGGAAGGACTCACACTGGAAGTCTAGACATCATCGTCCTATCCGGTGGATTTTCTCATAACGCCTGCTTCCCTCTATAATCCTCGCAGCCGTTCGGATTCGCTTGATTACTGCGATTCGATCCAATCTCATGCACTCCCCGCAGCGCGGCAAGTATTTGTCAATGCGTTGTCAAGTATAATAGAGCGGCTGCATCTCGCGGCATGGCAATGCCAAATCCGACAATCTGATGTGGCGGGTCTGGCCCATGGCGTGGCTAGAAGACCATTTGCTCTAACTGTTCATCGCGGTTGAATTTGGTGATCCATGCGTGCTCCCGAGCCCTTTTCCACGACGGAAAACTCCACGAATCCGACACCCCCACCCGGGCGGCGCGTGGCGGAACTCATCGACCAAATCAAACGTTCGGCAGAGAAATTAGAGGCTGACCAAACATCCACGGGTGATTTGAAGATTTTAAGCCGTGCCCTCAGGGAGTTGCGGTACGCATTCAAGGTTTTCACTCCCTACCGGCGGATCCGCAAGGTGACGATCTTCGGTTCCGCCCGGACACCTCCGGATAAACCGGCCTATGCCCAGGCCGTGGAATTTGGCAAGGCAATGGCGGAACACGATTGGCTGGTCGTGACTGGCGCGGCGAGCGGAATCATGGAGGCCGGCCACGTCGGAGCCGGAAGGGACCACTCGATGGGTGTCAACATCATGCTGCCTTTCGAGCAAGAATCCAACCCGGTCATCGCCGGCGACCCGAAGCTGGTGCACATGAAGTATTTTTTCACGCGCAAGCTCATCTTCGTGAAGGAATGCCACGCCTTGTGCCTGCTTCCCGGCGGCTTCGGTACCTTGGACGAAGGTTTGGAAGTGCTGACTCTGCTGCAAACCGGCAAACGCGATCCCGTGCCTGTCGTGTTTCTGGACGCACCAGGCGGCACGTTTTGGCCTCGTTTCCACGAGTTCGTGCGGGAGACGCTCCTTTCCGAAAAGATGATTTCGCCGGAAGACTTGATGCTCTATAAAATCACCGATTCGGTGGAAGAAGCGGTCGAGGAAATCCTGCGGTTTTATCGCGTCTACCACAGCATGCGATACGTGAAGAACACGCTTGTACTGCGTTTGCAAAGCAAACCGAGCAAGCAACACATGCAGCGGATTCGCGAAGAGTTTGAGGATATTCTGCTGGAAGGTGGATTTGAGCTTCGCGAGGCGTATCCGGACGAGAAAGACGAGCCGGATCTCGCCGATTTGCCGCGTTTGGCATTTCGTTTCAATCGTCGCAGTTACGGTCGATTGCGTCAGCTTATCGATTTCCTGAATTGCGAAGTGTCGCCATAGTCAACGCGCGAGACCTGCGTTTGCGGTTTAGTCCTTGTCCACCAAGGGTGCGCGTTGTACAGCATGTAGGATCCATGACGCCGTCAGCGCGGCCCAGCTCATCAAGAGATTCTTTTTTCTCGCGGCGCGCACTTCCCCTTACCGTACCGGTGCTTGCAAATTGGTGGCGAGCTGGAGTTTGCCGCGGTAAGGTTTCACCACAAGTTACAGCGACCACGGTAACTTTGTCGTGTTATGCGGGCTGTTTGCACGCGGCGACGAGACACGTGGTCAGCCTGATCCCATCGATCAGATGCGGCTGATACAGATGGCACGGCGGCTAGCGGATATACGGCTTTCCGGTTAGTGAAAATCATCTACCGCTCCCCAACTTTTTTTGACCGTGGCCAAACCGCGACGTATATTGGTGCAAGGCCGAGGGCACGGAGGCATTTTCCGCCCGTCGGCGCGTCAAACCGTTTGGATACACACTGACGTCCGAGCGCGCACAGTGCCCCAATTCGTGACTGGGGCGGCAAGGGATTGTGTGCGAAAGCCAGAGGATGGGCTACGGCTTGGGCAAGCTCCTACCTGTTGTAGGCCATCAATGCGACGTAGTTTTATGATCCCCTTGCGCTTTTCCCTTTCATTTCTGACCCTCATCCTCGCGCTGGGCTGGGGAGCGACCCCCGGCCACGGACAGCCGGCCTCCACGGTCACGATTCTGCGGCCGACGCCAGCCGAACCGGTTTTGGCGCTGGACGGCATCCTCAGTCGTGGTCATGAATTGGAGGCCAGTCATCTCTGGTACGACGCGCTCTCCTACTACGAGGACGCGCTTCGTCGTTACCCGGGAGATGAGCGGCTCGAACAGCGGGTCGAACTGGCAAAAATGCACGTCGACGTCGCCCGGCGGTATGGAGACGCTTCTTTCCGCCAAGTCGTGAGGACGGTTTCCAGAGATGAGGCGCTCCGGGTTTATTCCGACGCGCTGCTGAAAGTTGACGCGCATCACGTCGAGGATCCTCGCTGGGACCACCTTGCCCGGCGAGGGGCTGAAAGCCTGATCGTGGCCGCGCGAGATGAGCAGTTCCGGGACATGTATCCTGAAGTCAACCTGGCTGCTTTGTCCCGGTTGGAACAGGCGTTCCGAGACTTGTCCCAGCAGATGCCGGTGCGGGATCGTTATGATGCGGTGCAATACGTCTCACGTGCCGCGGAATTGGCCCGACAGGCGGGCATTCCTCCATCGGCCTCCGTGTTCGAATTCTTGTGCGGTGCCGTCGGAGGTCTGGACGACTACTCGGGTTTCCTGACCGAGGCTCAACTCGATGAAATCTATTCCCAGATCGAAGGCAATTTCGTGGGATTAGGAATCGAGCTCAAAGCAGTGCAAGAAGGCCTGTTGGTCGTCAAAGTGATTCCAGCCAGCCCGGCCAGCCAAGCGGGGTTGCGTGCGGGAGACCATATTCTCTCGGTCAACGGTCGCGTGACGGCCGGATTGGACGTGGACGAAGGAGCGAACCTTCTGCAAGGAAACGAGGGCAGTACCGCGCGGCTGGTGGTCGCCACTCCCGGTTCTCGACCACGCACCGTGCGGGTCGTGCGGAAGCATGTGGAAGTACCCAGCGTGGAAGATGCCAAAATCCTCGATCCGCAGCAAGGAATCGCATATTTCAAACTCAGCGGTTTCCAGAAAACGACCAGCCGCGAAGTCAACTCCGTGCTGTGGAAACTTCATGACCAAGGCATGAAGTGGCTGATCATGGATCTGCGCGGAAATCCTGGAGGTCTGCTCACCGCGGCCGTGGAATTGGCGGATAAATTCGTGCAAAACGGCGTACTGGTTTCCACCCAAGGCCGCAGCCGACAGGAAGACTTCAATTACACCGCCCGTCGGCCAGGAACATGGCGGGTCCCGATCGTGGTCTTGATCGATCACGACAGCGCCAGCGCCAGCGAAATCTTCGCGGCCGCGATCCGCGATCACGGGCGGGGAATCTTGGTGGGTAGCCGCAGCTACGGTAAGGGCTCAGTGCAGGGAATCTTTCCCCTCGAACGATCCGGCGTGGGATTGCGTTTGACCACCGCTCTTTTCTATTCACCCTCGGGCCAGCGGATCAGCAAACAAGGGGTTGATCCGCACCTGGTGGTGCGCACCGCTCACAAACCAGCCACGGATTCTTTCACGGCGGTGAGCCCGGTGCGCATGGATCAGGATGGCTGCATACAATCTGCCCTCAGGGAGATTTATCGCCGGACCAGCGGGACCACGGCGCAGGCCAAGGCGCAGAATTGATACACCATAAACCGCCCCAGGACGCGGGGAGCCCACCGCATCTCGCAGTGGCCAATAGTCTTTGTCTTGGCCGCGCTCTCGGCCTCAGGATGCGGTCCAAAACGCTAGGGCGAGGTTTGGGACCAATCTTTCCTATGTTTCTTGGGGCAGATGATTTACAGGATGCCGCGTCTGCATTAGAAATGAGGAATGTCCAGGAGGCGGCAACCCTACTCTCTCTAGGCGAGTGACGTCTTGAGAATACCGGCATTTACCCCAGCGGAGCGGCAGGTCGTTCGCCTGATTTCGCTCGGACTGTCCACCAAGGAAGTGGCCCAGGTGCTCCAAAAGGCGGTGAGCACCGTGGATAATCAACGCACCAGCGCGATGCGTAGCGCTGAAATTACCACGGCGACGGAGTTGGTCCGCGTGGCTCTGTTGGCGGGAGTCACCACGCTGGAAGATGAACTGACTCCTGAGGAACGCCGCAAACTGGCTCCCAGCGGCAAAGGGGCTAAGAAATCGCCAAAGAAGGCGGTCAAGAAAAAGAGCGTTTCGAAAAAGGCTTCAAGAAAAAAGCTGCCGAAGAAACGGCCTGGAAAAAAGTCCGCGAAGTCCTCCGCCGAAAAACAGAAGCCGGCGGCAAAGAAGTCGCGGAAGCGGGCGGCGAAGAAGAAGTCCACGCGTAAAAAATCCTCCACGGCCAAACGCGGCAAACAAACCAATAAGAAACAGCCGGCAAGCAGAAAAAAATCCGCGAAACCCCAACGCAAAAAATCGTCCCCTTCCGGAGAGTCGACGACCACGACCGTGCGGCGCGCGACCGGGAAGGCGAAAAAGGCTGCTCCGGCGAAAACACGCTCTGGAAACACGAAACGTCCGTCGGGTACGGGCGAGTAGGCGGCCAACTTGCACCGAGCAGGTGTCGCAAATCGTGCGTCCGAATTGCTTGGCTTCATTTGCATCGCGTGGAGGAGCCTTTGAAATTCCGGTCTTGGCGTTTCGTCGCGATTGGGTTGATTGCTCTAATCTCGGTCCTGCCCCGGATGGCCGTGGCTCAATCCGCGAAGCCCTCGTCAGCCTTGTTTAAATCGGATTCGCTCACCTGCTGGCACGTGCTGCCTGACACGGAATCCGAGGAGGCGCGAAACACATGGAACATGGAGCGTGGGGTCTTGACCTCCATGGCCCCCGTTCAGGGGACGATTTCGCGATCTTTATTGGTTTCAGAACAGTCCTACCGCGATTTCGAATTGGCTATCGAAGTCCAGCCCGATTGGGGGATCTGCGCGGGGATCTACGTGCGTTTCAACGATGAACATCAAGGTTTTCGTGTCGCGGTCGACTATCGGGACCGAGGCGGAGTGGGATATGTCCATGGAATCGGGTTGGGCGGATTCACCGATAGGTCCTGGGAGATCTTGGGAGATTATGCACCAGGCGGAGAACTCTTGGACCTGATCGCCCGGCCCCGGTCCGCGATGATGGGTCCCGAGCCCTTGATCACGCCCGAGACGTGGCTGAATGCGTGGAAGCGAGACGCGTGGAATGAGATCAACATCCGCGTCAGCGGTGATCCCGTGCGAATTTCCACACGGATCAATGGTCTCTTGGTGAGCGATTTTGATGGAGCCAGCTTCCAAGATATAAGGTACGATCCCCTTCACGTTTCGCGGGCTACCGGCCAGGGCGGAAGAATTGCCTTGGAAATCCAAGCGGTCGAAGATGTAGAAACGACCACTCGATGTCGTTGGCGAAACCTCCGTCTGCGAACTTTGCCGCAAGACCATATCACGCGTAACCTTTGATTTTCTTTGACTTTGCGTCGGCGTCCGGCAACAAACGCCTGTTTGTGCCAAGACGCATTCTCCTCATTGGCGGCAACAAGTTTCGATTCTTGAGGCCGTTTATGCCGAACAAAGGAACGTCGGGTATTCCCTTGTGCCGAAAATTCGGCAAAATAGTGATGGATTCCTCTGGATTGTGGAGTGCCGATCGACGATCGATAGTGAGACGCGGCATGTGAGCAATCGGACTGGCCAAGCCGGCCACGATTGAAAAGTGGCGAAACGAAAAAATGGAGGTCGGAGTGATTAAGCAGACCGTGGCCTGGTGTTTGGTCGCGATCCAAGGGTTGGGCCTCGCCCAGGTAGGACCCTTGCTGCTTCCCGCTTCGGCATGCGCCGCCGAATCTTCAGAAGCTTGCTGTGGCTGCTGTACCTCCAACGCTTATGCCCCTCAATCCAAGGAGGGCGAATGTTGCGCGGGAACTCGCTCCCAAGAACCTTCACGGCCCGTGAAGAAAAGCTGTTGTGGCCGTAATTCTAGCGAGCAGGATCCCGTCGAAGAAACAGGTTTGCGCGGCATCTGCCGGTGCATGATTTCATCAAGCTTGCCCGTGGAGGTCGCCACGCCCACGCGGCACTTCGCGCCACAGTCTTCCCAACGCCAAGCCTTCGTTTCCAGTACCCTGGAAACGGCGATCGCCGACCCTTCGCGAACCTACCAACAATATTCGCTGGGAATGAACCGATCCATATGGTCCGGAACTCTTATCTTGCCGGTCCTGTGTGTTTGGCGGAATTAGTCCGCAAGACATCTCTCTGTTCTGCCTGACCGTCCATTACCACCGCGATAGCCGAATGGCTCGTTCAGGGTGGTTTTTGGAACCAATGGTCCAAACCGTCGCTTTTGGTCATCCATCGGCGCCTCAAGGTCAATGGAAGCGAAAGACGGCGGATGTTGTTCGGTTTAGTTTCTAAACTCAAACCATTTCATGGACACCACGGCTGAATTTCTAGTCCGTGGGGAAGCATTACGTTTTTTTAGGAAAAGTGAGAAAGCAAATGACCAAAAAAATCTTTACACGCGTGGCGTTGGCTGGATTCCTCGGAGCATGTGTTTCACTTGCGGCCGCCGTTGCTGCCGATGAAAAGGCGAAGGAACTGGCCAAGGATGCCAAGTGCCCCTTGTCCGGACAGGCTTGCAAAGCGGAGCACACCGCCGATTATCTGGGCAAGCAGGTCTTCTTCTGCTGCCCGAACTGCCCCAAGGCGTTCAAGAAGGATGCCAAAAAGTTCGCTGCCAAGGCCGCGCATCAACTCTTGCTGACCAAACAGATCGTGCAAGTCGGCTGTCCGTTCTCCGGCGGCAAGTTAAACGATGAGACGGCGATCGAAGTCGCCGGCACGAAAGTCGCTTTCTGCTGCGAGAATTGCCAAGCCAAGGCGAAAAAGATGGAAGGCGACGAGCAAGTGGCCGCGATCTTCGCCAACCTGAAGAAGGGCTTCACCTTGCAAACCAAGTGCCCCTTGAGTGGCAAGGCGATCAACCCGGCGGCGATGGTCAAGCACAAAGGTGAGAAGGTCTTCTTCTGCTGCGAAGGCTGCCCGGCGGCATTCAAAAGCGATCCGGAGAAGTACATCGCTAAGCTACCTCAGTTTGAAACCGAAAAGAAATAGGAGTTCGTGATCCAAGCCCGCAGGCCTCCGCGAAGTGTTGCAACTTCCGGTCGTGATTTGACGATCGTTGCATCGATCACCGAGGTTTGATTCCTGGGCTCCTTTGTCGCATGAGCTGGCTGGGACCAAGTGATTGGCCTGGCCATGCCCAAGTGATTGATACGCGGGGTGGGATTTCTGGCGAAATCTCACCCCGTTTTTGTTTGTGCGTGTGGACAAGCCCGAGTGTTCACGTGCTCTGGCGTCGCTCCGCGTTGTTACGCCGATAGACAATCCAATCAAAGGCTCCGGGCATTATTCTTTCGACCTCCAGGTCACCAATCTCCGCGACCATGGACGAGCCAGGCTCGCGGGTACCGTGCGGCTGTGATACGATCAACGCTGCGCGTCGCGCCATTCGGCGGAGATTGGCAGTTAGGTGGTCGAAGTTCAAAAGGAGTGCCGCTGATGTCATTGGACGCTTACGGGCCGTGCCCGGGAGGTACTGGCCGCAAAGTCAAGTTTTGCCCTTGTCGGCACGACTTGTTAGGTGAGCTGGAAAAGCTGGCACGGCTCGAGCAATCGGACCAGCCATCAGCGTGTCTTTCCCGGTGTGAGCATCTGCTGGGACGGCATCCAGACCGTCCTTGCCTGTTCGCGTTCAAAACTCGATCCGAAATACAACTTCGTGAATGGGAAGCGGCTCGCCAGACCAGCAACGCTTTTCTGGACCAGTTTCCCGAGAACCCCCTGGCCAGGACGAACCTCGCCATCACGAGCGCGCTACTCGACGATCCGGCGCAAGCGATCCTCGAATTCTACTCCGCGGCGGAGCATGCCGAGGGTGAGCAAATCGGAATGCTCGTGCCGGCCATCGCTCCTTTGGGCATTCGCCTCGCCGAGCATGGCAGGCTTGCTCCGGCCATGCATTTCCTCGTCCTCGCGCAGTCCTTGCGCGGCGAAGAATCTTCGTACGAGTTATCGATTCTCATGGAATTGCTTGGCTCCTCGACGGTGCCCTTGGCGTTGAAGGAGGAGCCACAGATTGGTGCCTGCCCGGAGGATGCGCCCTATCGTGAAGCCTTCGAGGCTGCCTCGCAGGCAGCGCGGCAACTTCGATGGAATTCCGCCTGCGAACAGTTCACGGAGCTTTCCGCGAAGTGGCCGCAAGTCGCCGATCCGTGGCGCGGACTGGCGATCGCGCGTGAGTGGATCGCGGAAGAAAAAAAAGCCGCCGCGGCCTGGCGCGAATTTGCCCGCAAGAGCAACTCCAGTGAAGATGTGGTAACGGCGCTACTGCGGGCCGAGGCGCTCGATGAAGAAGACACCGTTAACGGAGTCGAGGCCGTAAAACTCACGTCCGAATTTTCGGATATGGACCGCTGCGAGGAACTGCTGGCCGCCGAACGTCGGATACGGCGCATGGAATTGCCCTCTCCTGATGAAGAGGAGGACACGGAACCCCGGCCGCGCTTGGCCTTCGAACTATTCGATCGACCCATTCCTCGTGAAGAGGAACCGGTTAATGCGGAGACGGTGCCGCAGCATGTGGCCACGGTTTTTCTGTACGGGCGGCAAACCGACCGCGAACCGCGCTTGGTTGTCCACGCGGTGAAATGGCGTGATCGTGCCGACCGGGCGAAGCAATTCTTGGAGGAATTGCTCTCGCACATCGTGGCGGAAGGTGCGGCCCCGGAGACTCAGGAAGAAATCGCGGGAAAACTCTCTCCCTTGTCCCTCTTGCTCAACACGTTCCGGGAATTTCCTCCTCATGCGGACTGGGAAGCTCGCCTGGCCCTCGCGGTAGAGGATTTAAAGACGAATCTGCACGACGTGTTGCCTGGGGTCCGTTTCCGGATTTTGGGGCATCGCACCCCGGACCAGGCCGCGCAAAGCTCGGATCCTTTCGCGCAACGTGCCCTCGAAGCCCTGCTGACGCTGATCGAATTGGCATTGCCGCCCCAGCATGCCGCGCAAATTGACTTCGATGAAATCCGCCGTGCACATAACTGGCCGGAAGCTCCCAATAACGCTCCGGAGGATGGCAAAGTCCCTCCAGTTCCATTGCCGTCCTTACTGCGCGTGGACGTAGGCAAATTGTCGGACGACGAATTGACGAGCTTGTTCGAGAGCGCCATGTCCGTCGCCTTTCATGCGTTATCCCGCCGAGTGGCGGGGGAAATCATACGGCGCCCTCAATTGGAAACACGGCCGGGAATCATGCCGTTGGTGCATCTTTCCTTGGCGGAGTCGGAGTCAGAACTGGAGCCGGCATTGGAATGGCTCGCGAAGGCCAAGGCTGGCGTGGAACGTGGCTCACGGCTGCATGCGAGCATTTCTCTTCATGAAATGCGGCGTCGCGCGGAATCGGGAGACGCGGAAAACTTCCAACGGTTGATCAAAGAGTTCGTCGAAAACCATCAACATGACACCGAAGCCATGGGCATGCTCCAGGACTTACTCGTCAAGATGGGCATGATTCGCATGCAGCCCGACGGAAGCATGGAAGGCGTGACGGCCGAAATGTCCGAGCAAGCTCCGTCAGCCGCCGCGCCACAAGAAAACCGTGTGTGGACTCCTGACCAAGAACGCGCCGAGAGCGGACGGCCCGCGGCGATTTGGACTCCAGGGAGCGACTGACCCGCTCCATGCACACAACCGAGCACTTGGCAGCCGCATCCATGATCGGAACATTCCCTGTCCTCCGGAAGCGAAGTTGGTAGACGTTGTCGCTTTCTGACCCCGACATCGACGCGCGGTTCATGGAACGGGCTCTACAACTCGCCGCTCGCGGACAAGGCAGCGTCGAGCCGAATCCCATGGTCGGCTGTGTTCTGGTTGTTGGTGGAAAAGTCGTGGGTGAAGGCTGGCATCGCCTCTTTGGAGGGCCGCATGCTGAAGTCGAGGCGCTCCGGGCGGCAGGGGATGCCGCTGCTGGAGCCACGGCCTACGTAACACTGGAACCCTGTTGCCACCAGGGAAAAACCCCTCCTTGCACGCGGAGCCTCATCGCTGCGGGCATCCGCCGCGTGGTCGTGGCCCAACGGGATCCCTTCCCCCACGTTCAGGGAAAAGGACTCGCCGAACTGCGGCAGCACGGCATCGATGTAGTTTCGGGCTTACTCGAAGAGGAAGCTGCCCGGATCAACGCGCCGTATTTGAAATTGCAACGCGTGGGCCAACCGTGGGTGTTGGCGAAATGGGCGATGACCCTGGATGGCAAACTGGCCAGTCGTACTGGGCGGAGCCAATGGATTTCGGGGGAAGCGTCGCGAAAAGTCGTGCATGAACTGCGCGGACGTGTCGATGGCATATTGGTCGGTCGCGGCACGGTGCTACAAGATGATCCCCGGCTCACGGCGCGCCCACCCGGCCCCAGAATCGCCACGCGGATCGTGCTGACGACGACCGGCGATTTGCCGGAGACGAGTCAACTCGTGCAGACCGCGGGGGACGTTCCCGTACTTGTCGCCATGCACGAGGTGCATGCACCGCATGCGGAAAAGACTTTGAACCGGTGGGGCATAGAGGCCATTGCCTTGCCGAATTCCTCGCCGCGGGATCAGTTGACGGCACTATTAAATGAATTGGGCCGACGCGGCATGACCAACATTCTTGTCGAGGGCGGTTCTCGGGTTTTCGGTACCTTTCTCGACGGGCAATTCATCGATGAAGTGCATGCCTTCATCGGAACGCAACTTCTCGGAGGGCAGGATGCGTATGTTCCCATCGCGGGAACAGGATACGCCGGACCGGATCGGTGCCCTCGTTTGGAGTCGCCACGTATCGTGCAACTCGACAACGACGCATACATCACCGGCCGCGTCAGCTATACGCCTGCCCCGTCCGACGATTCTTCGCAAAACCTCGACCCTGCGGATCCTCAATAAGCGGGCAAGGTCTTGGGGACATAGGGATGGTCTCGCTTACGGAGAACTTCCGCTTTCAGGATGCGCTCGGGAGTGACGGAGGGAGTCTCGGGCGTGCGGCGCGTGAATTGATCCACGAGATCCATCCCCTCGATGACGCGGCCAAACACGGTGTGCTTGCCGTCGAGATGGTCCGTTGCCGCGTAACAGATGTAGAACTGAGACCCGCCGGTGTCCCGTTCGGGACGCTTGGCCATGCTCAGGCTGCCCAGAAAATGCAGGCGATAGTCTTCTCGGTAGCATTCACAGGGAATGAAGTATCCCGGCCCGCCTGATCCATTCCCCTTGGGGCAACCTCCTTGGGCCATGAAGGCGTCAATGACGCGATGAAAGGTGAGGTCGTTGTAGAACCCTTTTTCCACGAGCGAAATGAAATTCGCCACCGTATTGGGCGCTTCGTTCTCGAATAACTCAAGCACCACGTCCCCCTTGCTGGTCGTCAATTTCACGCGGGGCAAATCATCGGCCCGGGCCTCGGCGGCGCGAAGTTTCGCCTCGCGATAGTATTTGTGACCGTCCTCACTCAAGACATCTTCGGAGATTGCCTGCTCAAAAAGCTCTTGGGAAGCCTGGTAGTCCTCGGCGCCAAACGCCGCGATGCCCGCGTAGACGAGCAAGCGATTGTCCTCGTGACCATGCTCGATGAGCATCCGCGCGATGCGGAGCGACCGTTCGTAATGTTGCGTACTCAACCCCTGCGTGACCGCTTCCACGAGCAAGTCGCTAATGCGCTCGTTTGCACCCGGCCGCGCGAGGTACGTTTTTTCGGCGGAGGCGAACAATTGGGGTAAGAGTTTACTGCCCCGCGCGACGAGAGCCTCGCGCTGAGTGCTCATTTGCTGCCGCTGCGCCGGCCGTTTTTCGACTTGGTACTTCTCATGCAACGTGCGCAACTTCGTAAGGAGTTCTTGCCACTCACCAAAGATACGTTCAAAGTCCTGGAGTGCCGCATCGTAATCGCCGCCGACCGCCGATGTGGATGTCTCTTCTTGTGCCGGCGCGGTCTCGGACGCCGTTTCCTGCGCCCTCAGCGGCGCCGAAACTAAAAACATGGCCGAAAAAATTGCGGTGAGATGCAGGTGACGATTCATGATTTCCTTGCTGAACAAGATGATGGTCGTTGTGCCTTATACTCCGTCGCGGAATTGTACCAAGGTCCAGCGAAAAGTTCGGCGCACAAATGTACATTCACCGGTCTCGAGTGACTAGCCTACAGACGGAGATCTGGCGTTGAGCCTTCGAGTGATCACGAGGAAAGTAATCGCCGTTGGCGCATTGGCGAGTTGCCCCGACACCAGGGGAATCAATTGGGGTTAATAGTCGAAGGTGTCTAGCAGGTTGCTGAAAAAACGGCTTGAGACGCCATTTTGAGCATCACGTTCGTGTGATGCGGCAGGCTGTTGAGTATTCCAGCAGCCATCTGGTGGGGGTTGGCATCCGATAACTGATGAAAATGGCTCGGACCGTTTCAAGGGGAAAACATTGAACAACGCCGCGCGAATTACGGCCCTGCGGTTTTCCGGGCTGATGGTACTTCTCATGTGGCCAAGTCTTTCGCCATTCATTTTGGCGGAGGAGACCAACTCCGAAACAAAGCAGAACCGGTCCAAGAACATGGTGCCATTGGAAGATGTTCGCCTGAATTTTCAATTCCGGCATCAGCCATGGGCGGACGTGATTCAATGGTTCGCGGACGAAGCGGAGATGTCCCTCGTCATGGACCACCCGCCCGTGGGCACTTTCAACTACTCCGACTATCGTGACTATTCGGTACCGAATGCGTTGGACCTGCTCAATGGAGTCCTCTTGACCAAGGGCTACACGCTGGTACGGCGTGACCGCTTGTTGATGCTGATCCCCCTTGATGAAGAGATTCCTCCGAACCTGGTGCCCGAGATCTCTTTGGATGAACTCGATCAGCGCGGCGAGTATGAACTGGTCCGTGCTCTGATTTCGCTAGAGAGCTTGGCCCCAGAAGTTGCGCGAGCGGAAATTACGGAACTTCTTGGTCCGCAAGGAAAAATCACGGAGCTGCCGCGCTCCGGACAACTATACGTGACCGAGACGGCCGGTCGGTTGCGCACAATCCACAAAGTAATCACGGCGCTGGAGTCGGAAGAGCGAGGAGGCGTACGGCGCTATACGGTTCCCGCATGGCGTGCGCAAGAAATCGTGAATTTGTTGCAGCAGATATTGGGAGTCTCCGCCGAATCGATGGCGTCCCCCAATTCCTCGATCCGCCTGGTATTGTCCGAATCCAAAGAAGATCTCTTTGTCTACGGCCCCAAGGACGTGCAGCGGCGTACTCAGGAATTCTTGGACGCCATGCAACCCTCGGCGGCAAAAGTGGTGGACGCGCCACAATTCGAGGTGTATCCGCTAGAGGGAACGGATCCTAAGATGGCCCTGCAAATTTTGCAAACGCTCTTGGCGGGAGTGCCCAGCGTCCGTTTGGCGCTACACGAAACGACGAACAGCCTCGCCGTGCTCGCCCCACCGGGGCAGCATGCCAGCATTCGGGCCACACTCCAACAGCTCCGTGAACATCGCCGTGAATTCGAGGTCATCCGATTGCGTACACTCGATCCGGAAACCGCCGCCTTCTCGATCAGCAACCTGTTCGCCGGGACCGGCGATGAACCTTCGACGAGCGCGCCGTTGGTCGACGCGGACTACGCCACGCGGCAGTTGTTGATCCGGGGCACACCCGCGCAAATCGCACAAATTCGTGAATTGTTACGGAAAATGGGGGAGCCGTTGGATGGGCGTGGCGCTGAAGTCGCTGGGCGTCGCAAAATCCGTACGCTTCCCTTCACGGGACCAGAAGCGACGTCCACGGCCCAACAATTGCAACAATTATGGTCTCAAATAGGCCCTAATCGCATTCATGTCCTCACACCGACCAATAACCTCTCCATCCCGGCGCGTCGCCAACGTTCCTCGATTCAAGAATTGACGCCAGATCGCAGTCTTCCACCAGAGCCGAACTCCATTCCCCAGGGACAGGGTTCATCGAATCGTCCCAGCCGCAACGATTCGGCCAAGGGAAATACGCGTGAACAGCGTCTTGCCGTTGTTCCCCGCTGGGAATTCGTCTCCGCCGCCTCGGCGCGACAAATTGCCACGAATGTCGAGGACCAATCCTCTGAAGAAGCACTCCAGCCACGAGATTCGTCGGTCGCGAAAGATAGGGACGAGGCTCCGATCTTTCTCACGCCCACGCCTCGAGGGCTGGTCATCACCTCCGACGATCTTGACGCGCTCGATCAATTGGAAGAAATGGCGAACGACCTGTTCCAGCCGGGACGCCGGACGGAAGGCATCTTCACGGTGTTTTATCTTAAACATGCCAGGGCGGAATTAGTGGCCACGACGGTTCGTCAGATGTTATCAAATGTGGCCAGTAATGTTTCTCGCGACGCCGAAGAGGAGCGGCCCTCCCTGCGTGGAGTGGCAGCACGAGGGCCATCGGTTCTTCATGGGGATTCCAGCATCTATGTGCAGCCCGACGCACGGCTGAACGCCCTCATCGTCCGGGCCAGCCAAGCGGACGTGCGGTGGATGCGAGATCTTTTGGAAGTGCTGGATCAGCCTGGCAGCCCGGAAGAGGTGCTCGTCCAGCCCAAGGCGCGACTCATTCCCATCACGCACACCAGTGCCAGCGAAGTCGCCGAAGTCGTCAAGGAGGTTTACAAGGACCGGCTTGTCGTCGTGGAGAACAACAGCCGAGGTCAACAGGGACAAAGAAGTTTCCCCGGCTTTCCGGGTTTCGGAGGACGTCGCGGTCGCGATGATAATGGTGGACGTGGCAGCGTGGATAGCGGTACTTCCGCCGCCAAGGAACCTGGGATGACCGTCGGCGTGGACGAACGTTCGAATTCTTTGGTCGTCGCGGCCCCTGATCCCTTGTTTCAAGAAGTGCGGGAACTGGTGGCCCAACTCGATGCCGCGGGCGTGACGGAATCGAGCACGGTTCGCGTGGTGGCTTTGCAAGGCGCGAACAGTAACTCCGTGCAGCAGGCTTTGGTTTCCTTGTTGGGCGAAAACGTCAGCGAGGCTTCGTCGAATTCCCGTAGTGGCAACCGAAGCTCCAGAGATTCACGTGGCCGTTCGAGCGGCAACGATTCCGATCGGGAACGCCAGCAGCGTATTGAGGAATTCCGTCGCCGGATGGAGTTCTTTCGCGGATTCGGGGGACGAGGCGGCGGGCGCGATTCTGGCGGAAGAAGCCGGGGTGGATCGCAGCGGCAAGGACGTTGAAGGTTCCTACGCAGCCACGAAAGCCTTTCAACGACCGGCTGGCGCTGTAGGCGAGTTCAGTTTCGCTCCTTGAGATGGCAAAAGCCTTTTGACCATTGGCAGGAGCAATTCCAACTCGGGTATCGCACTCACTGCCAAGAGTTGCTTAGCTTCGATACCCAGCGCCCAAAACCATCCTCCGATCGCCACGTTGTGACGCACGCATCCTTGGAAAAACCACGGTTCATAACCCTGTACATCGGGCAGCCAAAAGCCCACGACAACTTCTTCCACGTGGCACGGCTGAGCCATGGTCAATGACAGGCCGCTGTCGCTAATATCCCGCGTGAGCGCGGTCGTGGTTTCGCCGACCACGGGCATGCCCTGATCCCAGGGCGTCAGCAAGACGGGAATTGTCCGATTTTGACGGTCATGATCCCGATCTTCATCCATCCTGGGCAGATTGGGGCTTGTCAAATCGCAAATGCGACGCAGGTACCCCTGAAGCTCATATTGCTTCCCTTTTTCCCGCGTGAAGAACATTTCCCAACCTTTCTGAAGTCGCGTGGGCCCCTCCGCCAATAAGCGGAGTCTCGCTGCAAGCTGGGCCAACTACATTCGCCAATGAGATGGCTCGACCCAAAACCATTCAAATGTAGCCCACGACGGTCGTTGACATCTGGCCTATCGCCCTCGCGGGGCGGGAATTCATCCGCCAGGCCGGAATAACCACTTTTTTCGCTTTTTTTGTCCCGACGGTGTGCACGATGATGAACGGGATACAACGATCTGTCGACAAAAAATAGTTCTTCGGAGGCAAGGAAACAAAAAGGGCGGGTGCGGGGGATTCGATCACCGGAAGGCCGCTCGCATCTTCTGGAAACAGAAAGTGAGTCCGCCCGCCAAGAATTTGCGATCGAGGCGCTTGATCCGCTCTTTTCTGCGAAAGAAGCGTATTTGACGTGAGATAGCGTCCATGAGGTCCTGCCGCCCGGTGCCTTCGAGGCAATGGAAGATGTCTTGATACCGGTGCACCTGCCACTCGGCCCAAAACGGCATCCGCAACAACATGTCCGCCGTGACATCGTCTTTCTGGAATGCCTGACAATGATTTAACGCTCCCAAAGCACATAGTCCGGTCATGGTTCGTAAACATTTTTCGCATTGACCACAGTTCAGTTCGCGCTCCGCGTCATGCGTGCAGACACGCATATGGTTCAGCCCGACCGGCCAATCCGCCAGCAGCCGTAACTTGTCCAAACGCGACATGCGGATGAGATCATGGTGCATTTCCAGGTCGGTCGTTCCGTAGCAGACATCCAACAGCGGGTGCGAACCCCAAGGCTCCAGGCTCCGAAGATCGTACGTGGAACCAATGTATGCCCGATCGATTTGGGAAACCAAGACCTGCGAAACGGCAGCTAAAGCGGCACCATGAAACGCTTCGACCCAAACTTGTAAGTCCCCTTCCAACTCTCGGAGATTCGTGAAGACAGGTATCAGCGAAATCTCCGCGTCTCGAGCTACTTCACGCAGTGCAGCCAGAGCCAAGTTCCACTGCGCCGTGGCCTGTTCGTGGATATCGAAACCGCGAACGATAATGCCCGATTGGATCGCGAAGGGGTGTTCCCCGGAATAGGTCAATTTGTTCTGCCGGAGAGTGGCCAGGGAATCCACGCCCCCGGAGAGAAAGCAAGCCGCATGCCGTCGCGCGGAGTATTCGGGAGAACGCCGGATCCCTGCCGGTTCAATCTGGACCGCGCCATATTTGCGGGGATACCAGCAGCGCAACAAGGCGGCCGCGGTTTCCAGGCCGTCGTAAAGCCTTGGACACAACTCCCCAGCCAATTTGAGACGTTTTTCTCCATGCCGCATCGCGGGAACCAACGCCGCTAGCAGAAACGCCTCTGGCCTGGGTTGCAGCCATGTCGAGAACTCTTCGGGAACTTCGAAATATAGGGAGCAGGGCGCCCGCTCCGAGTTCTCCCAAACGACCGTAGCACGTGCCCGGGAGCCACTATTCGCGGACTCAAGGTCCAGGTCTTCAATACGCATCTGTGTTCCAGTCGCTCCGCCTTTGCGCTGGAGGATCTTGCAGCGGAATCATTACTGGACCCCGCCAAAGTCATTATCCGGACATGCCGAATCTGGTCTGTCAGAATAACATACGTCGCGAAAATGTCCGACGCATGAATGGGAGATATCAGTCACGCCGGAAAAAGACCCGCCTACAACAGAATCGAGTAGCGGGAGTGCATGACGTGGGCGGGAACTACCGGTGCCTAAAAAAGTCGTGCGGAGCCTCGACGTTTCGAGATCATGTAAAGCTCGTTTTCGTGCAACAGAGGTTTTGCACGAACGATCATTCGGAGGCCAGCCAGAAAGGCACGTCAGCCAGGTAGGCACTGAGTCATGTAGCTAAGGATATCCCGCACGGAGACGATGCCATCGATCTTTTGGTCAGATAGTAGCGGGATATGGCGGTAACCGCCCTGGTTCATGGCGTGAACCGCATAGACGATATTATCCGAGACGTCCAGCACTTGCGGATACTCCGTCATGAACTTTGAAACCGGTTCCTGAGAAAGCTCATTGGCGCGCGTGTTGAGGCGTCGCAAAGCGTCCCGTTCGGTGAAAATGCCAAGGAGCACATCTCCATCGGCTACCAGGGCACACCCAACTTTGGCATCAACGAGCTTTTGGAGAACTTCGCCGACCGGAGTTTGAGGGGCCACTAACAGCGGATCGCCCACGCCGACATCCTTGAGGGGCTCCTCGATGAGGCGCCGTTCGATATCCGTTCCAGGATCCGGCGTGCTCAGTGGAGCCAGCGGTTGGCCACACGCATCACAGTGGTCGGCACCCGGGATATTTTCGTACCCGCAGTCAGGACAGATCATCGTGTCGGGCTTCCTTTATTGGACGGTCCAAGTTTCACCTGAATGAAATATATCTCTCAAGTCCCCAGGCCCTGCCTTCTCACGAGCTTCTTGGACCTGCTGGTTCATCAGGTCATCGTACCGAGTGCGGTCGACACAGCGAAATACGCCGATCGGTTCAGGAAATTCTGGTTGCCGCATACGGCTCAACAAGTAGGCCAATGTAGGCTCAGGGCTTTTCTCGTCGTGAAACAGTAGGTCATCCTCGGTGATTCCTTTGCCTAATTCGACGACTTCCGGTTCCATGCCATTAAGCCGGATTCCTTTATCACGGTTTTTTCCAAATATCAGCGGCTTGCCGTGCTGCAATTCGACCGTCGTGTCCTGCTTCGTATCTCGATTCGTGGCATAGTCGAAAGCACCGTCGTTGAAGACGTTGCAATTTTGATACACTTCCACGAAGGAGGTGCCAGAGTGAGCCGCCGCCCGCTGCAGTGTTTCCCCCAAATGTTTAATATTCACGTCGATTGACCGGGCGACGAAAGCGGCTTCGCATCCAATGGCAATGGAAAGCGGATGCAGGGGGTTGTCGATCGCGCCCATCGGCGTGCTCTTGGTGACCTTTCCCAGCGGTGACGTCGGTGAATATTGGCCCTTCGTGAGGCCGTAAATGCGGTTATTAAACAGGACGATGTTGAAATCCAGGTTGCGGCGAATGGCGTGCATCAAGTGATTGCCACCGATGCTGAGCCCATCCCCGTCTCCCGTGATCACCCACACATTCAAATCGGGGCGGACGGTCTTGAGCCCAGTAGCGACGGCGGGCGCCCGCCCATGGATGGAGTGGATGCCGTACGTATTCATGTAGTATGGAAAACGGCTTGAACAGCCGATGCCGGAGATGAAGACCGTATTCTCGCGCGAGGCACCCGTACTGGAAAGCACCTTCTTCATTTGCGCGAGGATGGAGTAGTCCCCACATCCGGGGCACCACCGGACATCTTGATCCGAAGCGTAGTCCGCAGGTTTTAGGACGGGCAGAGAGGTTTCCGTGGTTTCCATGGTTTCGTGGCGATAATTAATATGGTTTAAGCTCTATTCCGTAATTTCCTCGATTTTTTCGAGCACTTCTTGGACGCTGAAAGGTCGGCCTTGGACCTTGTTCAATCCGACTGCGTCAATGAGAAATCGATCCCGCAACAAGAGCCGCAGTTGTCCCATGTTGAGTTCCGGAACGAGGATTTTTTCAAATCGCGGGAGAATCTCGGCGAAGTTGCGGGGGAAGGGATTTAAGTAGCGCAGGTGGCAATGGGCCACCGATTTACCGGCAGCCTGCGCACGCTGCACGGCGGTCGCGCAGGCTCCATAGGTGCCGCCCCAACTAACTACGAGCAATTTCCCTTCTTCGGGACCCTGTACGGATTGGAGCGGGATGTCGTTCGCGATATTGGCCACCTTCTGGGCCCGCACGTCGGTCATATGCTGGTGGTTGAGCGGATCATAACTCACATTGCCAGTGATGTCTTGTTTTTCGAGTCCGCCGATCCGGTGCATCAGTCCTGGCGTACCGGGAAGTGCCCATGGACGGGAAAGCCGTTCGTCCCGTTGATAGGGCAAGAATGGTTCACCATTCTCCGCGGCGCCGGGATGTTCGATCGGAATTTTTTCCAGGCTGTCGACGTCCGGAATCCGCCAAGGCTCCGATCCGTTAGCGATGTAGCCATCGGTCAACAAGAAGACGGGCATCATGTATCGCACGGCCAAACGCCAAGCTTCTTGGGCGACGTCGAAACAATCGGCCGGACTACGGGCCGCGATCACGGCCGCGGGACATTCTCCGTTACGACCGAACATCGCCTGCAGCAAGTCAGCCTGTTCTGTTTTCGTGGGCAAACCCGTGGAGGGACCACCCCGCTGCACATCGATCACAATCATGGGCAGTTCGGTCATGACCGCCAAACCGATCGCCTCCGCCTTCAAAGCGATGCCAGGACCACTAGAAGCGGTCACGGCCATTTCTCCCGCGAAAGCCGCGCCTAGCGTGGCAGTCACCGCGGCAATTTCGTCCTCCGCTTGAAAGGTCAACACGTTGAACCGTTTGTGCCGGCTCAACTCGTGCAGAATGTCGCTCGCCGGGGTAATGGGGTAAGCCCCCAGAAATAACCGCTTTTGACTCAGATGAGCGGCGGCGATCAAGCCCCAAGCCAGGGCCGTGTTCCCCATAATATTGCGGTAGGTGCCCGGTTCGAGCCGGGCGGGCTCTACGTGGAACTGCGTGGCGACCGCTTCGGCAGTTTCCCCGTAATGGAAACCGGACTTCAACGCCCGGCGATTCGCGTCAGCGATTTGCGGCCGTTTGCCGAATTTCTCATCGATATACCGCAACGTGGGATCGAGTGGGCGATCGTAGAGCCAAAAAATCAGGCCCATCGCGAAGAAGTTGCGGCAACGGTCCGATTCCTTCTGGCTCAATCCCAGCCCATCGACCGCGTTGCGTGTCAACTGGGTAATGGGAATGGTGTGCAACTGGTACCCATTAAGACTGTTGTCTTCCAGAGGATTGGAGGAGTACCCAGCCTGCCCCAGCCCTTTTTTGTCGAAGGAATCTTGATCGACGACTAGGATGCCGTTGGTCCGGAGGTCTCGAATATTAGTGACCAAGGCCGCCGGATTCATGGCGACCAGGGCGTCCACATCGTCGCCCGGAGTGTGAATTTCTTGGCTTGCGAAATGGATTTGGAATCCGCTCACGCCCGCTTTCGTGCCGCGTGGGGCGCGAATTTCCGCCGGAAAGTCCGGGAAAGTCGCGACGTCATTCCCCATGAGGGCGGAAGTGTTCGTGAGCTGATTGCCCGCGAGCTGCATCCCGTCACCCGAATCGCCGCAGAAGCGAACGGTGACGCGATCAAGTTGGACCTTGGGCTTGCTAATTTTTGTTTCTGTGGTCGCCATCTTCTATTTTTTGAGGGGAGAAAGGTAGAACTTGGCCGCCCGTGGCAGTGAGGCCAACGCCTCCCCGTCTCGACCGGTCTAAGCGTTGAGAATCGTACTGCATCTTTATGCTCAGGCGCCTTCGCGTTCCCGAGATATGGCCTGGGGATCGGGGGGGAGGTTGTAGATCGTGCGTGGAAAATGATCGGCTAAATAATGCAGAATCCCTGCCACGCCCGCCACGCCGGTGGGGCACCCTTTGCCGTTCACGATAGGCAGTCGGCGGTACCCTCCTTCCGCCATGCGTTTCACGGCCTCTGCCACGCTTTCGTCTTCACGAATAGTCACAATCGAACGACTCATCACCTGGCGAATCGGCCCTTCGAGGGAAGCCCGCGAAGCCATGAGTTTCAAGGCATCGCGTTCCGTGAAAATTCCCACGAGGGAGCCCGCCTCGCAAACTAAAACACTTCCTACCCCCTCGGCGTTGAGGAGTTGAAATACTTCATGAATCGTCGTTTCCGGCGCCACGATCACCGGTTGCTCCGGGTATGCGGCACCGATCTTTTCCGCGTCGAGTTCAAGCTTCAAATCGGGCACGGGCAAGGAACTCCCCTTCGGCACGATATTGCGATTAATCGCGTTCTTTCGCCACAATCACCCCACTTCGAAAAATGTAGCAGCGCCCATTTCTTCGGACAAGGTGATTTGCGGCGCAAACCGCGAGGTTTTCCCCACTTCAACGCCCACATTAAATTATAGACATGAGGATCCCGACGATGACCCTTCGCGCGTGGTTTTAGCGGACGTATTTTCCGTTCCAAACCGGACAACCGGCACGATTGCCTGGGCACTCATGGAGCAGACATTGGCGAACGTCGTTTTCCCCCATCGCGATCACGATCTTTCGAACGCTTCATGCGGATCGCGATTGATCCAGGGAAAGGTGAGATTCAACCGGGAGGCCACCCCAAACTGCGGCCACCGAGGATGTGAAAGTGGAGATGCGGCACCGTCTGTCCGCCATCCACCCCACAATTGACCACTACGCGATATCCGGTGTTCAGCCCAAGTTGCCGAGCCAAATCGGGAATCACGAGCCAAAGGTGCGAAAGTAACGGTCCATCTTCATCCGTTAAGTCTGCCGTGGAAGCGATGGGCTTTTTCGGAATGAGCAGCACATGGGTCGGCGCTTGCGGCGAGACGTCACGAAACGCCAGGCATTTTTCATCCTCGAACACGATGTCCGCGGGGATTTCACGGCGAATGATCTTTTCGAAAATCGTGCTTTCGTTCGACATTCGTAGGTCACTCACTCGTTAGCACCTAAAAGATATGCATGCGCGACATTTTCCTGAGCGCTGTGGGGCCGCCTCACCGCAATTGATCCAACGGAATTCCCTCGTCCACGAGCAGGATAGGTATTTCTTCTACCACCGGATACAGGACTTGGCCATCCTCCCGCACCAATCCGCCGTCGCAGGCTTGTGTCACTGTTTGACCCGCGCGATTGACCAAGGTGCCCGCCGAGATCGCGGCATTTACGCGACCGAGCAGTTCCTCATCGGCCACCTGCAAACGGGTCCGTGATTCCGGGCAGACCAAAATATCCAGCAATTCTTTGTTGATCATGAGGCAACCCGAGATGCCGTTGTCCGGCTGGTGAGACGGGATCTAGCAAAGCACGAAAAAAATTAAACTCACGTGCGAAAACGCAGTATACGATGCCGCGTAGGGGCGGAATAGGTGCCGAACCCGGTGGAGGCTTTACGAGCAAGACCTGCAAATACAAAGAAGGGCGACGTTCCGACATGCACCGGAACGCCGCCCTCCGAAAGATGTCAACCGCTTGCCGCGCAGCCCGAATCGCAGCGTTTCAATCGCTCAGACCGCGGGCGATAATGGAATAGGCCTGCAACCACCGGGGCAGAGGAGAGCGGTAATCCACTCGACCGCGATAGCGATCGGGTCCGAAGTACCTATCTCGATAACCGGAGCGAAAGGTTGTGGGGTAGTGATCGTGAATGTCGTGTTGGCTTTGGAAAACCCCTCGCTCAAACTCGAGCGCGGCCTCGATCTTTTCGATGGCGCTCCGCAAGTCGCACGGACGTCGAAATCGGATATAGTCGTTCAGGCAATGCTTGGCATACTTGAGCAGGTCCCGCGAATCTCGATTGCATACGTGTGCCCAAGCCCGCGCCACCCGGCTTTTAGCCAGAATGACATACCGCAACGAAAGACACGGGTCTTCGTAGGTGGCATACAAGTAATCGAGTGCCTGGATCATCTGCGACTCGCCTCGAAAGCCACAGTAGCCGTGGTGATAGGCCCGCTTGTGCCCGGCTTCGGCGGAATTGGTGAAAGCTCCCACGCCCAGCAAAGCGGCCATGGCCAACGCGATCCCTGTTTTGCGGTTGTTCAGCATCTTCATGATTCGGACTCCCTTAAACGAGTTTTCATGGGTCATGTCTCGTTATTTAGCAGGTGCCGCGCCATGGAGCCCCGAATCTCACTATGTTCTCTAATTGCATTTTGTAACTCTTTCAAAAATAAGGACTTGCCAAAAAAATGAGAAGTTGCCGAAGTTCTCCAAGTCCTGGCCCTTGAGCCGAATTGCGCCCACTCATCGATCACATACATCGAGTCAATCAGATAACACCAGTGTCCGACATAGAAGGGATCGCCGACGATTTCTCGGAAAACGTGTCCTGGTGCCAGGAAGATTCAAACCAGCCTCGCACATATCTCGCCCTGTTCATGACGGCTACAATGGTCCCCGCTTTTCGTGCCGCCCCTTGAGAGGTCTCTCATGACGTCCGATGGACCGTCCCCCGCTGATACGCCGACCACCGATCTACCCACGCGGGACGATTTGGCCACGCAATACCTGGATCAACTCCCGTACGAACCATATCCGGTCCAAGAAGAGGCCCTGCTCGCCTGGTTCTCTTCGGATCAGGGGGTCATGGTTTGCGCGCCAACGGGAACCGGCAAGACGCTCATCGCGGAAGCGGCCGTGTTTGAAGCCCTGCACCGGAGGGAAACCACTTACTACACCACTCCGCTGATCGCCCTCACCGAACAAAAGTTTCAGGAGTTGCAGGCATCGGCGGTCCGCTGGGGATTTTCACCCGAAGACGTGGGGTTGGTGACAGGCAACCGCCGCGTCAACCCGGATGCCCGGGTGCTCGTGGTCGTCGCGGAGATCCTGCTGAATCGTCTGCTCCACCGCGAAGCCTTCGATTTTCAAGACGTGTCGTCCGTCGTGATGGACGAGTTTCATAGCTTCAATGACCGTGAGCGGGGTATCGTCTGGGAATTGTCGCTGGGGCTTCTTCCGCCCCACGTCAGGCTTTTGCTCCTTTCGGCCACGGTGGGCAACTCCGTCGACTTTCTCGCCTGGCTGCGACAAAGCCACCAGCGGCATTTGGAGCTGGTGCGCAGCGAGGAACGCAAGGTCCCGCTGACCTTCGAATGGGTGCCCGACAAACTGCTCACCGAGCAATTGGAATCCATGTATTCCAGCGAAGACGCGAATTCCCGCACGCCGGCGCTGATCTTTTGTTTTAACCGGGAAGAATGCTGGCAAGTCGCTGAGCAGCTAAAAGGAAAACGGTTCATCACCGACGTCCAGCAAAAGCAGTTGTCCGACCGGCTGGAGGAGGCCGACCTGTCCCAAGGGGCGGGACCGAAACTCAAACGTCTCCTCTTGAGGGGCATCGGCGTGCATCACGCCGGCATGCTTCCCAAGTACCGCCGCCTGGTGGAGGAGCTATATCAAGCCAAGCTGCTGTCGCTGGCCACCTGCACGGAAACCTTGTCCGCCGGCATCAACTTGCCTGCCAGATCGGTCGTGATGCCTAACCTGATGAAGGGCCCGCCCGGCAAGAAGAAGATTATCGAAGCCAGCTCGGCGCATCAGATTTTTGGCCGTGCCGGACGTCCTCAGTTCGATACGCAAGGGTATGTCTTCGCTCTGGCTCACGAAGATGATGTAAAAATCCTCCGCTGGAAGGAGAAGTATGACCAAATCCCCGAGGACACCAAGGATCCGGGGCTGCGCAAGGCGAAAAAGACCCTGAAAAAGAAGATGCCCAAACGCCGCACTGGAGAACAATACTGGACGCAAGCTCAATTCGAAAAACTGCGGACCTCACCGCCAGGCAATCTTTCCAGCAAGGGGACGATCCCTTGGCGGTTGCTGGCCTATTACCTGCTGGCATCGCCCGAGGTCTCTCCGTTGCGGGCCTTGATTCATAAGCGGCTCCTCGACAGCAAACACACCGAGCAGCAGTTGCGCTACCTCGACCGCATGCTGCTCACGCTCTGGCGGGCTGGGTACGTCGAATTGGAACCTCCGCCACCGACCGGCGATGAAGCGGAACCTCTGTCCGAAGCGAGCGAGAAGCCGGCCACCTCGGGACTGCTCTCCGGCTTGCTTAGCTCGGCGGAAGCCTCCTCACACGACAAAGACAACGGAAGCGACACGGAAGAAGACGGTCCGCCGCGCTACCAGCCGGAAAAGGCGCATCCCAGGCCGGAGTTGGACAAGCTCATCATGCTGCGGAGCATCCATCCCCTGTACGGGGTCTTTCTGGCGAATCATCTGGGCATCGCTAGCCAGGAAGAGCGTTTGCAGGCCATGGAAAGCGTACTGGAAATGCCGGGCACGGTGGCGCGGTATGTCCGCGTCCCTCCCCAAGATCAGCTTCCGCCGGGTCCCTTGGCCACGACCCGCCTGGATGAGCAACTGCTGCGCCTGGGGCTCGTCACGGCGGAGCAGCTTGCTCCGAGCGAGGAGGACGAAGATCCCCGCGACGAGTTCGGCGAACGGGTCTGGGTTTTAACCTTGGCCGACAAGCTCCGCATCCAGTTTGAACACGATTTTCCCGGCGTGGGCGAGGTTCGCGTCGTGCCTGTCTGGGCCGCCGGAGAGATTTTGGAATATGGCGGCGATTTCAACAAATACATCACGAGCAAGGGATTACAGAAACAGGAAGGGCTGATCTTTCGTCACTTGCTGCGGCTGATCCTGCTAGTAGGAGAATTCCAGCAACTCTGCCCGCCCGACATTTCGGACCAAGATTGGCACGATGATCTCGAAGATATCAAACAGCGGCTGACCGTCTGTTGCCAAGCGGTCGATCCCACGAGCACCGAAAAGACGCTGGTTCAGGCGCAAGCCGTGGCCGATCTGTAGTGAACTCCGCCTTTAGGGAGACAAAATGTTCGGACTCGGGGTAGCGGAAAGTTTAATTCTCGGCTTGCTTATACTCTATCTTCTCTATCGAGTGGCCTTCCGAGGATAGCGATTTTACGGGGCGTACTGAAATGCTGGGTTTCAATGTCGGCGTGCTGGAATGGATTATCTTGGCCGTGATGGCGGCGGGCGGCTTGGTAGCCCTCTACCTGCTGATTTGGTCCACCTCGCGTAAATAGCGGTGCCCATGGCGCGGAGCAACATCCACCCGAACCGCCGCTTGCGGTAGGATGTCTCCATGAGGGGACGCGGCGATTGTGTATCGCGCATCGCCCATTTCTCTCCATGATCCGTTCCACCCCAATTGGGATATGACGCCCATGGCACGCTCTTGGCTCTCGCAACGGGTTAACGCCTTTGAAACTTCCGGCATCCGCCGGGTCTTCGAACTGGCGCGCTCACTCAAAAATCCCGTCAATCTCTCCATTGGCCAGCCCGATTTCGACGTGCCGGAACCGGTCCGCCGTGCTGCCGTGGAGTCCATCGAATCCGGCCAGAATAGCTACACGGTCACGCAGGGGATTCCCGAACTTCGGGACCGCCTGCGTGAGACCCTCGCGCCGGAGGTTCCGGGCGAGGATCGCGAACTGCTGGTCACCAGCGGTACCAGCGGCGGGCTCGTTTTGGCGCTGATGGCCACCATCGATCCCGGTGACGAAGTGCTCTTTTTCGATCCCTATTTCGTGATGTACCCGGCGCTGTTCGCCATGGCGGGCGGAACCAGCGTGAAGGTGGAGACCTATCCCGAATTCCGCCTCGATTTGGACAAGGTGCGGGCCGCGCTCACGCCCCGCACGAAGGTGATTCTGCTCAACAGCCCCAGCAATCCCACCGGGATTCTCGCCACGCAGGAAGAAGTCCAAGGCTTGGCGGAACTGGCGCAAGAGCGGGACCTGCTGCTAATTAGCGACGAGATTTATCGCCCCTTCACGTACGACGAGGAGTTCATTTCACCTCTCGCGTACAATCCTCGCACGCTGGTCATCGACGGCTTCAGCAAGAGCCACGCCATGACCGGCTGGCGGCTCGGCTTCGCGCACGGTCCCCGCGAGGTAATCGAGAGCATGCAGAAGTTGCAGCAATACACGTTCGTCTGCGCTCCGCAGCCCGCACAATGGGCCGGACTGGCGGCACTTGACGTGGATCCCGCACCGTACGTGGCCGAGTATCGCCGCAAGCGGGATCTGATCATATCGGGGCTCCAGGAGGACTACGAACTTGCCGTTCCCGGCGGGGCGTTTTATCTGTTTCCCCGCGTTCCCTGGGGGACCGGTGAGAGCTTCGTGAAAGCCGCCATTGAAAAAGAGCTGCTGGTCATTCCCGGGCAAGTCTTCAGCGACCGAGACACGCACTTCCGCATCTCCTACGCCGCCTGCGACGAGACGCTGAAGCGGGGCATCGACATCCTCCGCGCCCTAGCCCGGCAGGGCGCGGCGTGACGACCGGGGATGGGGCTTCCATGAAGATCCAAGAAGAAATCGTCTTGATTGAGATGATCAATGAACGGGACGATCCGCTGAAGTTGTGGATCGAACCCTGGTGCGAGGAACTTGAGTTGCCCCAGGGCGCCTCCTGGAGAATGACGGGTATCGGGGTGGACACCCGGACCTGCATGGTAACCATCGAATTCCACGACGAGGTCGTCGTGATTCATGGCGTTCCCGAGGCGCTGATGCGACTCTACGCCGATGAAAAGCTGATCTGGGAGTGTTTTGAGCCGTTTGAATTGCCCGGATTCAATTGAGTTCCTTGCGTAGCATGCCCGCTCCTAACACGCCGCCCAGGGCTCGGTGTTTTCAGACGGGAATGCCATCTTCGATTCTGCTATGATCGGCTTCCGCGGGCGGCTTGGCCATCATCCAAACGAGCCAGCGGGTTAACGCGGCTCGGTCGTCATCCACTGTGAAAATATCGGGGCGGTTTGCCACATGACTCAGCTTTTTTCGGACGTTTCGCGGCGTGGGTTCTTGGGTTCGCTGGTGGGGGGCGGCGCGGCTGCTCTGGCTGGCACTGCGGTTTCGGCGCGAGCCGAGAAACCCTCGGCGGAGGAACTCCAGCGGGCAATGGAGCGGCCCATACTCGACGTCGGATCGTCCACGCCTCCGGTCGTGATCGAATCTTTGGACTTATTGCACCATGCGCCCGAGTTTCTGGTGAGGGCGCGTTCCCGGGACGGGGCGGAAGGCGTCGTGGTGGCCAATGCCTCGCGGTTGCGGGAAACCTATCCGCTGTTCTTGCGACGCGTGGCCCCGTTTTTCGTGGGAAAGGATGCCCGGCACCTGGAGGATCACCTGCGAGAGCTATACCGCCACCGCAGCAATTACAAGCTGCAAGGTCTCGCCTTTTGGGTCTGCGTGGCGGCGGCGGAGATGGCAATTCTGGATCTGCTGGGACAGGTCACGCGAAAGTCGGTAGGGAATCTGCTGGGAGGCGTGGTCCGGCGCGATATTCCCGTCTATCGGGCCAGCGGAAACCGGGGAAATCGGCCCGAAGAGGAGGTCGACTACTTGCGGCAGTTAGTGGAAGAAACCGGCGCGGGGGCGATCAAGTTTCGCCTCGGCGGGCGGATGAGCAACAACCGGGACTCGTTGCCGGGGCGTTCCGAGGCGCTGATTCCCCTAGTGCGGGAGACGTTCGGCCCGGACATGACGCTCTACGCCGATTCGAACAGTTCTTACGACGTGCCTCACGCCGTGCGTTTGGGCCGGATGATGGAAGAATACGAATACGGATTTTTTGAAGAGCCTTGCCCCTTTGATCATCTTTGGGAAACCAAGCAAGTGGCCGACGAACTGGAAATTCCGGTCGCCGGCGGGGAGCAGGAATTCAGCCTGCGGCGATTCCGCTGGGCGATCGAGAATCGGGCGGTTGATGTGGTGCAACCCGATCTGCACTACTTCGGAGGATATCTCCGCTGCACGCGAGTAGCCCGGATGGCGGAAGCGGCGGGCATGCCTTGCACGGTGCACATGTCCGGTTCGGGGTTGGGCTATCTCCACGTGGTGCATTTCGCGTCCTACATTCCCAATCCGGGGCCGCACCAAGAATTCAAAGGAACGAACTCGATTCCCATGCACTGCGATACGTCCTCGCTGCAATGCGAAAACGGAGTGATCCGCGTGCCCAGCGGGCCGGGTTTTGGCATTTCGATTGATCCGGATTACGTCGCCCGTGCCCGACGGGTCACCACGTTGTGATCCCGAGATATTTCTCTCAGTGGTGTCGATGGGGAGGTAACTCGAATTCGGCCACCACGGGGAGATGGTCGGACGCTTGGCGGGCCAGTTTGGTATGTCCGGCGAAGCCGCGCAGCAGCCGCAGGTCGCCACGGTAGAAGATGCGGTCCAAGGGCCGCACCGGCAGCACGGCGGGAAACGTGCGGACCTTCCCCAAGCCTGCCTCGAAGCCGGCAGGCAGGAGCCAGCGGGTCCCGAGCCGGTCTCCGCCATCATTGAAATCGCCCGCTACGATCAGCGGTCCTTTTTCGGCCAATCGCTCTAGCGCCATGTCGGCGAGGATCCGGCGAATCTGAATAGCCCGCTCGAAACCCGCGAGCCCGAGATGCACGTTCACAATATTCAAACTGCAAGCGGCACGCCGCTCGGAGAGGTCGAGCCGGACCACCAGGGCGCCGCGGCGTTTCTTCCAGCGGATTGTGAGATCGATTTCATGGATCTCATGCAAGGGCCAGCGGCTCAGAATCGCGTTGCCGTAATGGCCATGTCGCAATTTGACGTTACGCTGATACGCCCGATGGGGCATTTCCAGGGCATCGCCCAGATAATCCACCTGCCGGTGGTGCCGTGACCGGGGCACACCATCGTCGACCTCTTGTAGGAGGACTACATCGCCAGCGTAGTGACGCAGCGTCTCGATGATCCGGTCGGGGCGATAGCGGCGGTCAACGCCGCCGATCCCTTTGTGGATGTTGTAGCTAACCAGGCGAAATATCACGAGATTGCGGCTGAAAACGAAACAGGAAAGATGCGAATTCTCGGAAAGTCGTGTCCAGCGGCTCGCCATTTCGTCCGCGAACGGAAATAATAAGCGACGGGAAGGTATCTCAAAATGGGGGCCTTCCGATGGTTGCCACAAATGATACGTCGTAAAAGACATCACGAAGCCGTTCTCTGGAGAAACGGTTGAACAATGCGGCGCGCTTTTCTGCTCCCTGCAAAAGATGATTGATGGTGCGATGGCTGTAGATATCGAAGCTTGTTCTCGGGAAGCTGCGGATGAGGCAGCTTCTTTCGAAGTAGATCATGCCCGCATCGAACGGGCCGTGCGTGAGATTTTGCTCGCCGTGGGCGAGGATCCCGACCGGGAAGGACTCTTGGAGACGCCCGCCCGGGTAGCTCGGATGTACGCGGAGATGTTTTCTGGACTCCGGCAGGAGCCCCGGACACACTTGCAGAAGTTCTTCACGGAAGAATATGACGAAATGGTGCTCGTAAAGGACATCAGCTTTCATAGCATGTGTGAACACCATATGCTCCCTTTTTTGGGCAAGGCGCACATCGCCTATGTGCCCAATGGCCGCGTGGTGGGGCTAAGCAAGCTGGGCCGCGTGGTGGAGGTCGTGAGCCGCCGTCCCCAAGTCCAGGAGCGGATGACCGAGACGATCGCCACGGCGTTGGTGGAAGAGTTGCATGCCAAGGGCGTGGCCGTGGTGATCGAGGCGGAACATACTTGCATGACCATTCGCGGAATCCGCAAGCCGGGCAGCCTTTGTGTCACTTCCGCCATGAAGGGACTCTTCCGTTCGCACCTTTCGAGCCGCTCCGAGGTAATGAACCTCATTTATGGGAACAAACGCTCGATCTAGCGGCTGTAGTTTCTCGGTGACAAAAAAACTGATCTTAGTAGCGGAAAACGGCGGTAAAGGTGGGATTGGAAATCCTGATTGAATTTGCCTTGCGAGTGCTGTTGGGGTTGAGTTTGGCCATGGCGCTCGTGCCAGCGGATCAAGTGCCCGCCGGTTACTTTCGCGTGCATTGCTATGTCTTGCTCGGCATCGCCGTATTGCTGGGGATGGTGGCCTGGGGTTTTCCGGACCTGCTCTTCTGGCCCTGGGCATTGGTCCTCTCGGTTTTGAGTTACGTGGCATCGGCGGTATGGCTCTACGAGATCGCGGGAGCCGGTCGAAAATTGTTGGCTGCCATCTCCGTGTTTTCCCTGTTCACGCTGATGCAGATTCCGGGCAACAGTTCGATGTCGTTTACAACGACGGAGGCGTGGCTCGCGGCCGCGGCGCACGTCACTGGCGGCTTGCTGTTGGGGAGTACGCTGGCAGCGATGTTCCTGGGACACTGGTATCTGAATTCGCCGGGGATGAATCTGAGACCGCTCAAGCGGCTCGTGCTGCTGATGGCGTTTGCCGTCGTCGCGAGAAGCGTGACCGCGGCGGGCGAAACCTGGCCGAATCTCTCCGTAGGAATTCAAGTTGGATTCTTCGATGCCCTGCTGTTGGCGGTTCGCTGGGGAGCGGGCCTGCTGGGGACCGCTGGGGTGGCCTTCTTCGTATGGCGGATTTTGCGCATCCCCAACACACAAAGTGCCACGGGAGTACTCTACGTGGGGGTCATCTTTACGTTTTTGGGAGAACTGGCGGGCAGTGTGCTTGCCGCGTGAGCAGTAATTTTCGGGAGGCCACGTTTCGTGCTTGCTTCAGGCGGCACATTCTGGCTGCATCTTTCCGAATTTTTCGATGGCAAAAAAGGCGGTTTTCCGCGATGCGTGATGTTAACGTGACTTTCGCCTGCCCTGCATGCGAACACGCCCAACGGCTCGACGTTTCCGCAGCCACCAAAGCGCTGCCGTGTCCCAACTGCGGACAAGAGATTCAGATTTCACCGGGATCGCTGGAAGGAGAGAGACTGCGTCGTTGCCTGGTCTGTCAAAGCCCGGATCTATTCGTGCGGAAAGACTTTCCGCAGCGAGTGGGTGTGGGCTTGGTCGTGGTGGCGCTGCTGGCCAGCATGATCGCCTGGCTCCAATACCGCATCTATTTGGCCTTTGGTATCCTAGCAGCCACGGCACTTGTCGATGTGTTGCTGTATTTCTCCATGGGAGAAGCGCTGGTGTGCTATCGATGTAGTGCCGCGTACCGATTTGTCGAAGACAAAGAAGAGCACCGGCCATTTGACCTGTCAACGCATGAAAAGTATCGCCAAGAAGCTGCCCGCTTGTCCACGAAGCGTTCCACGTGACGGTGTTGGACGCCGGACCACTCTGAACGTTGGAACTCCGTTGCCTGGTGAATGGGCTGCCACGGCGAGGCGCTATTCGATTTCTAGAGAGTAGCAAGCCCCAACTGGCGAAACGGCCTAAGCGTTATCGTGCGATCATGCCTCGTATTGCGGCAAAAGCATGGATCCCGATCGACAAAAAATCCAGGATGATCTGCGGGGCCTGCTGGCGGGGGATATTCGCTGCGACGACGTCTTCATGCAGATGTATTCCACCGACGCGAGCCTCCACGAGGTTCCACCCCTGGGCGTGGTCCGGCCCCGACACGCGGCGGATGTTGTCTCTTGCGTGCAGTACGCCGCCGAGCACCAGATTCCACTCCATGCCCGCGGGGCCGGCACCGGGTTGGCCGGAGGATCGCTGGGCACCGGCCTGGTGATCGATTTTTCCAAATACATGCGGCGCGTCGTGGGCGTGAGTGGCGACACGGCACGGGTCCAGCCAGGCGTGGTCCATGCCCACCTCAACCGCCAACTGGCTCCCCAAGGGAAAATTTTCGGCCCCGACCCGGCCATGAGTCCGGTCACCACCATGGGAGGCGTGGTTTCGGTCGATGCTTCCGGCAGCCGCTGGTTGAAATATGGGTCGGCACGTCACCATGTTCGGGGATTGGAAGTCGTTCTGGCATCTGGCCGCCGGCTTCGGTTACGCCGGGAAAAGGTCTCCGATATCCAGGGAAATTCCACGGACGCTACTTTACGGCGGGAATTGGGAGGGAAGGTCAAATCCACCCTCGAAAGATCCTCCGAGGATTGGCTGCGGCATCGGCCACGATCCCTGGTGAACACGGCGGGCTACCAGTTGGACGGCGTGCTGGATGGCGAATGGATCGACTTGCCCAAACTTCTCTGCGGGTCCGAAGGCACGTTGGCCCTGATCACGGAAATCGAAGTGGGTTTGCAGCGTGTGTCATCGCGGCGTGGTGTGGCTC
The DNA here is from genome assembly GCA_028289405.1 of Pirellulales bacterium. GTDB lineage: Bacteria > Planctomycetota > Planctomycetia > Pirellulales > JANQPP01 > JANQPP01. The sequence continues at coordinate 43,887 of JANQPP010000190.1, read as the reverse complement.
TGTTGTTTTTCGATCGCCTGGAAAAGGCAGCTCAGGCCGTGCAAGCGGTGGTTTCCTTTGGCCCCTCGGCGTGCGACCTGATCGACCGCCGGCATCTCCGTTTGGCCATGGAAGCCGAACCTCTTTACCACATCGTGATTCCCAACGGCGCGGAAGCGGCGCTCATGGTGGAGATTCAGGGAGACGATCCCCTGGCTTTGCGGGACACACTGTGGGAGATCACGGATTGTGTTCGCCGGTCCGAAGGGTCATTCGAGACACGCCATACCATGGAACCGGAGGAGGTGGAACTTTATTGGCAGTTGGCCCGCCGGGTGGTGGCGGTGCTGCATGGCATGAAGGGATTTTCCCGGCCCGTTCCTTTCGTGGAGGACGTGGCCGTGCCGCCGGAAGCCCTTCCGGAATTTTTGGTCGATGTCCAAAATTTGCTGAAACGGCGGCAGATCATCGCCACCTTATTTGCCCATGCGGGACACGGCCAAATCCATCTTCGCCCGATGGTCGATTTGTCCCGTCCGGAGGAAGTCACCTCGGCCCAAAATCTGGCGGAGGAATTGTACTCGATCGTACTTCAAAGCGGCGGAACGATTAGCGGAGAACACGGCGACGGGCTGAGCCGCACGCGGTTTCTGCAAAAACAATATGGTCCCTTATTTGAAACGTTTCGGGAAATCAAACGGATCTTTGATCCACACAATATTTTGAATCCCGGGAAAGTCGTCAGTGACACGGCACGGCCACTAGAAATGTCGCTACGGATGCCGCCGGATCGGAACGGGGAAACCACTCCAAAGATCTCGTTGCAACTCCATTGGGATTCCCGGGAACTTGCCGACTCCACGCAGAGTTGCAATGGCTGTGGAACCTGCCGGGTGCAGAAAGGGGACGCCCGTATGTGCCCTGTTTTCCACATCACATCCGCCGAGGAAGCGTCTCCCCGTGCCAAAGCGAATTTGATGCGGGGGATTCTATCGGGGCGGCTGGAACCGGATGTGGTTTCCCAAGGCGAGATGAAAAATGTGGCGGATTTATGCGTCCACTGTCACATGTGCCGGGTCGAGTGTCCGGCGGGCGTGAACATTCCCAAGCTCATGTTGGAAGCCAAAGCCGCCTACGTGGCAACGCACGGATTGTCCTTTAGTGATTGGCTGCTGGCACGGCTCGATCTGTTATCTGCTTGGGGAAGCCAATTGCCCTCGCTCAGCAATTGGCTGATCGGCCACCGTATCGGGCGGCTGGCCTTGGGCAGGCTGCTATGGCTCGCGCCGGCGCGGAAGCTCCCTCGATTCGCCAATCGCAGTTATCTGAGCCTCGCGGCGCGGCAACGTTTGACGCGGCCCACCCGGCGGAGCGGAAGCAAAGTTCTCTACTTCCTCGACTTGCAGGCCAACTACTTCGACCCGCCGCTGGCCGAATCCTTGGTTTCCATTTTGGAACACCACGGCATCGCGGTGTATGTCCATCCGAAACAGCTTCCCTCGGGAATGTCCATGATTTCCCAAGGGTTGGTCGAACCAGCCCGTAAGATGGCCGCCAAGAACGTGGCATTATTGGCTGACGCCGTGCGGCAAGGTTATGATATTATCGTCTCGGAACCTTCGGCGGCGATATGCCTGAAGCACGAATACCCTCAGTTGCTCGGTGATCAGGAAGCCCGGTTAGTCGCGGAGCACACCACCGAGGCGTGTACGTATCTTTGGCGGCTTCACCAAAACGGAAAACTGTCACGGGATTTGAGGCCGCTCAATCTGGTAGCCGGCTATCATCTGCCTTGCCACGTCAGGGCGTTGGGGTCGGGAGTACCGGGAGAGGGTTTGTTACGGCTCATCCCCGAACTACGCGTGAATCGGATTGAAAAGGGCTGTTCCGGGATGGCGGGCGTGTTTGGATTGAAACGTGAAAATTATCGTACCAGCCTCCGGGCTGGCTGGGGGCTAATCTCCGAGTTACGGCAACCCTCCGTCCAGGTCGGAACTACCGAATGCACCGCGTGCAAGATCCAGATGGAGCAAGGGACCTCGAAACCGACCATCCATCCCCTGAAGTTACTTGCCCTGTCTTACGGGCTAAAACCAGAACTGGCGTCCCTGCTCACCACGCGTAGCCAAGAGTTAACGATCACGTGAAAGTTCGCGTCCAGATGTTTGCCGCGTTGAAGGAAATGATGGGAGAAGCATGTGTCGAATTGGATTTGCCTCCCGGCACGACGGTGGCCCAAATGAAACATACGCTCGCCGAGCGCTATCCATCCGTGCGGGAAGTGTTGGCCCGCACGCAAGTGGCCTTGAATCAGGAATTCGCGGCGCCTGAAGCCGTGGTTCCAGAAGGGGCCGAGTTGGCTTGTATTCCTCCCGTTAGCGGCGGTTAGTGCCCGCCTTCACGGAAGGGTTGCCTCTCCGGCACCGCGGTCATAAAGCCCAATTAAGCGTTATCACCGCCGCGATTTAGCGAGATTTGCTCCAACGAAGAGTTGCCAGATGATTGAGTTGGTAGAACGGCCCATTGACGAGGCCGCCGTTTTGCGACACGTTTCGTCCCCCGCTGCAGGCGCGGTGGTGTTATTTCTCGGGACCACGCGGGAATTCACCGCAGGGCGCCAAACGGCTTCATTGGATTACGAATGCTATCCGGAGATGGCCCGTTCGAAACTGCGGCAGTTGGAGGAAGAGGCGCGAAGTCGATGGTCTCTGGTGGAATGCGCGATCGTGCACCGGCTAGGGCATGTGCCCCTGGGGGAGGCAAGCGTGGCTGTCGCGGTGAGCAGCCCTCATCGCCAAGCCGCCTTCGAGGCGGGAAAATGGCTGATCGATACCTTGAAGGAAGTGGTACCCATCTGGAAAAAAGAGAATTGGGCCGACGGGACCAGTGAATGGGTTCATCCTGGAATACCAGCAGCCAAAGAGCACACCGCCCATGATTAATGATACTTTCGCTCCATTGGTCGACCGCTTTGGCCGCGTGCATGGCAATCTGCGGATCAGCGTGACGGATCGCTGTAATATCCGCTGCTTCTATTGCATGCCCAATGAAAACATTCGTTTCAAGCCTCGGGAGGAAATCCTTACTTTCGAGGAGATCACGCGGTTTGTCCGCGCCCTGGCCCGTGTCGGCATCCACAAATTACGCCTCACCGGAGGGGAACCCTTGGTGCGGCAGGACTTGGCGGGATTGGTACGCAGCTTGTCCCAAATTCCTGGAATTGAAGACTTGGCTTTGACCACCAATGGCATCTTGCTGGCGGAACAGGCTCGCGAGTTACGGGAAGCCGGCCTGCAACGGGTAAACATCAGCCTGGACGGGCTGAGTGAAGAGACGTTTCGCGCGATTGCCCGCCGTGAAGGGCTGGAACGCGTACTGGATGGGATATTCGCGGCGCAAGAAGCCGGTTTCGACAAGATTCGGCTCAACGCCGTGGCCATCCGAGGATTGACCGAAGCGGAAGTCGTGCCCCTAGGAGCGTTTGCCCGCCAACATGCCCTGGAGCTGCGTTTTATCGAATTCATGCCGCTCGACGCGGAAAATCGTTGGCAGACGGAACAGGTTTTGGAAGGCTCGGAGATTCGCCGGCTGCTCGAAGCAGAGTTTGGACCACTGGAGCCGCTCCCGGTTGCCGACCCAAGCCAGCCCGCGCGGGACTACCAATTCATCGATGGACGCGGCCGCATCGGCTTCATTAATCCGATCTCGCAGCCTTTCTGTCATGATTGCAACCGTCTGCGGATTACCGCTGAAGGCCAAGTCCGTAACTGTCTTTTTTCCACCGCGGAATGGGATGCCCGGGCTCTCCTGCGCGGCGGTGCCACGGACGAAGAATTGATCGGCCTGGTCCGGGATTGCGTCCGGGAAAAGAAGATCGGACATGGCATCGACACACCCGATTTCATCAAGCCAGAGCGGGCCATGTACCAAATTGGCGGCTGAGACCGCGACTCGCCAGCGTGAATCATGACGAAACCGGACCGCATTTACTTCGACAACGCCGCGACGAGTTGGCCCAAACCGGAAGCCGTTTATCAGGCGGTCGACGACTATCAGCGCCGCCTAGGGGCTCCTGCCGGACGCGCCGCCTACGCGGATGCGCTGGAGGTGGAAAATCTGATCTCCGGCACGCGGCGCGCCCTCGCCCAACTGATCCATGCTCCCCAAGCCGAGCATATCGTGTTCACTTGCAATGGCACGGACGCGCTGAACATGGCACTGCTGGGGTACGTTCGTCCGGGTGATCACGTCGTCACTTCAGTCGTCGAGCATAATTCCGTGCTCCGCCCGTTGCGGTTTTTGCGAGAATCTCGCGACGTCATGGTCTCCTACGTGGAATGTGACATACCAGGCACCGTCGATCCGGAAGATATTCGCCGAGCTTTACGGCCTCAAACGCGGCTCATCGCCCTGTCTCATGCCTCGAACGTGACCGGAGCGCTACAGCCCGTCGAGGCGATTTCCCAAATCGCGCGGGAAGCCGGTGTGGCATTGCTCGTGGATGCCGCCCAGTCAATCGGCCATGTGGAGTGGGATGTACGGCAAGTCCCCGTCGATTTTCTGGCCGCTTCGGGACACAAAGGACTCCTGGGGCCGCTAGGCACGGGATTCCTTTACTTGCGGCCAGAAATGGCGAAAGATGTGCTGCCCTCACGATTCGGCGGAACAGGGACGCAAAGCGAAAATGACACCCAGCCGGACGCGCTTCCCCACAAATTCGAATCAGGCAATCTCAACGTGCCGGGCATCGTCGGATTGGGGGCCGGCGTGCGATTCATCGCGGAACGGGGAATCGATTCTCTGCGTCAACACGAACAAGCGTTAACCGCGCAACTTGTCGAGGGCCTCTCGGAAATTTCCGGTATTCAGGTATATGGCCCCCCACATTCGGAGCAACGCGTGGGCGTGACGAGTTTCTCGGTGGAGGGTATCGAACCGCAGGAGATGGCTATCCTGCTCGATAGCGCCGCCCGCATTCAGGTCCGCTCCGGACTGCATTGCGCGCCGCGGATGCACGAAGCTCTGGGGACCATTGCTCGTGGCGGCACGGTCCGCGTGAGCACGGGGCCATTCAATACGGCCAGACAAATCACCACGCTGCTAGAGTGCCTGCAAGAATTATTCGCGGCGAGGAATGTGTCCACCTGAACCGATTTTCGGCACGGCGGCAGATGCCCGTTTACTGAAAATTCAAAGCGATGAGGAGCCACTTCTGCGTGAGTGATCAACCTTGGTTTCAGTCTGGCCTCCGATTTCAATGCACGCAATGCGGAGATTGTTGCACCGGCGCGCCGGGGTATGTGTGGGTCAACGCGGAAGAAATTCGCGGGCTGGCTCGGCGGCTGGAACTTGACATCGCGGAATTCGAGCAACGTTTTGTCCGAAAGATCGGTATTCGCAAGAGCCTCTCGGAATACGACAACGGTGACTGCGTGTTCTTCGATAACGAAAAACGCAAATGCACGGTCTACGAAGATCGCCCACGGCAATGCCGTACTTGGCCCTTCTGGGATAGCAACTTGCGGAGTGAAGCCGCCTGGCGATCCACCTGCGAAATTTGCCCGGGAAGTGGAACAGGCCCGGTCGTTCCCGTGGAGGAAATTCTCAAGAGTGCGGCAGTGATCCGCATCTGAGGCAGGAACGGTCGAAACGCGCGCAAAAAAAACGGCGACGGGATCTCCGTTGAAACCCCGCCGCCGTTGGTTCTCCATCATGGCGACAACTAGGATCGCCGCTGGCGACGTTGTAGCCAGAACAGGCAGGTAACTCCTAGGCCCATCAACAGCATGCTGCCCGGTTCGGGTACCGCCGCAGCGGCCCCACCTTGCTCCGCGTTGAAGAAGCCAATAAACGCGGCGAAATCGTTCAGGTCGATAAAACGATCGAAGTTGATGTCACCGTCGGAATAACTTACGCGCCCCTGGCGAAAATTGCTCCGCAGAGTTTCGAAGTCCACGCTGTCCACGACTCCATCAGAGTTGAAATCACCCAATCCGGTGACATCCGCGTCCACGGCGATGTTGTCGATAGCCCACCACCAGTCGTTGCCAGCATCGAACATGCCCCAGGTAATCTCCATGGTCTGGGCACCCTCAGGATTATTCAGCGGAATCTCAATCGTTTCGTTCTGGGCATCATCCTTGAAATCGGGACTGTCCGGATCGGACAGCCAACGCAGGATTTCGATCGGTTCGCCGCCATCATAACTGACGGTAATGTTTCCTGACTGCTGGTAACTGCTATCGAATTCGTCACGCCAGCTCGAGTCGAAGCGAAGTACGGCAGTTTCGGGCTCAACGATCGACATTTCAATGGTATGAGTCGTGATGAATGTATCATACCAATCGCCATTGACCCCTCCTTCGTTCGCGGTGTCATCCCATTCATCCGGGTCTGCAATCATGACGGTACCGCTTGCGTTGACGAATTGCGAACGGTCTTGATCCCCTGCGGCTGCCGTCCACCATTCCTTATTGGCAAAGCTCCAACCTCGCCATTCGGTGATGCCACCCGCCGGCAACCCAGAATTGTCGATGGTCCAATCATCGGGAGGCGAGGCGGTCCAAACCTCTTCTCCGATCTCTGGTTCGTCCACGTTGGACCCGAGTTCTAGTTTCTCGAAATCCTCGCGCAGAATGGTCCAAGGCACCTGCGCTTTGGCGGTTAAAGGCATGAACAAGATCATCGCCGCCAGCAATCCCCATCTCTTCATTCCGTCACTCGTGAAACTACGTTTCATGAAGTTCATCTCCGTCTGTTCAAATTACGATCTTGGTGCACATGGTCCATGAATTGGCGAGCACGCCATACGAAAGGCAAAGTCTTCACCGTCAGGTCCTGAGTTTTTCTTAGACCCCAAGTGAGGAAAACTTTGCTAGCCGCACAAAATGGTCGCGGTTCAGAAAGCGACAATTATGATGCCTGCGCGCGATAGCACAAGGAGCATATTCCCTGGATTGCCGCCTTTAACAGAAACGTCATGTGACGCGAATCAAGTAGAAACCATGCCGCGTACAATGCCTTTTACCCACGGCATCACAAAGCACGTATATTGCCTAATTCCACGGTGAGCGGCTGTCGGCGTGTGCAATATTGAATGCCGAGCAATTTAAGTACACGGTAGGCTATTAGATTCGTCGCGCTGGGCGAGAGACGTGCGCACGGAATTTTTTGGTCGCGAGCAGGCTGAAGCGGGGTCGAGAAGCATGATCAAATTCGCGGGAAGAACGACGAGATGGCCTGGCTCGCCATACGGAACGTGAGTCGCATGGAACCGTCGGAGCTAGCGAGAGGCAAGTGTGCATCGCGCGGAAGTGAACAAGCGCGGAATGATCGAACGATCTGTCTCGTCATGGGGAAGTGATGTGGGATATGGCGGCGTATGTCGCAACATCGTGTGCGTGGGTCACTTGGCTCCCAAAAAAACTAATCAACACCGGGGCGAGGCTGAAAAACGTCCCGGGCTTTGTCTGACACGGGCCACACATTCACCCCGCCGCAGACTCTTCGATTGAGAAAAAGGGAGGCCCAGCCGGCAGCACGGCACGGGGGGGATGTTGTGCGCGCTCATTCGTCATCCCAATCTTCTTCATCGTCTTCTTCGTCCCAGTCGTCGTCTTCTTCATCATCCCATTCATCGTCGAGGTCGTCGTCTTCGACTTCTTCCCACTCGCTGTCCTCGAAATCTTCCTCCTCTTCGTCGAATTCCTCATCTTCTTCGTCTTCGTCGTCCCATTCATCATCCTCTTCGTCGAGTTCTTCATCTTCCTCTTCTAGTTCGGCCACGAGATCGCAGGCGGGCCAGACGCCTAGCCCCATCGGTGCCAAGGCTGCATGCTCCAAGGTCCAAATTTCAACTTCGAACGCGGTCTTCACGGGTAAATCCCTCCTGAATTCAACAACAATAACCCAGACGACGAATGGTTGGCTTGCTGGATCCGCTATTGCGGAGCCCTCGGTTTGACTTTATGGCGAATTCGTGCACGATCTGTCCGATTTACACGCGGTGAATTCCAGGGTCCACGGTTGCTCCGATCGACGAGTCGCGAGGAATCCGTAGGGGAAACCTCAAGCGGCATGTTCCTCGTCCGGTCGAGTCAGCTCCGTGGACGGCAAATCGCTCAGTGTTCTCAAACCGAACAATCGTAAAAACTTTTTGGTCGTCGCATACAGGAACGGCCTTCCCAATTCATCGCCCCGTCCGGCCAATCGGATCAAATCACGTTCCATCAACTGCCGCAAGATTTCCCCGCTTTGTCCTCCTCGGATCGCTTCCACTTCGGCCCGCGTCACGGGTTGACGGTAGGCCACGATGGTCAATGCTTCCATCGCCGCTCCAGAGACGCGAATACCCTCGGCTGTCCCTCGAATACGCTGAATCCACGGACTGAACGCCGGGCGCGTCAGGAGTTGATATCCCCCAGCAACTTCTTCCACGCGAAACGCCGTGCCCGCATGTTGGTAACAGGTGTTCAAACGGCGGACAAGCCGCCGGACTTCGTGGCCATCTCGAATTTGACACAGTTGCGCTAGTTTTCGTCCATTGGACGGCTCTTTCAAGAGAAAAAGCACGGCTTCCAGGCGGGCGAGGCTTCCATCGCGATAGGCAGGCCCCGGTTCATGCTCAGCCTCGGGACATGAAAAGCTTGACGACATACGGCTCCGAATCCATGGCGATCGGTCTTGAAACGCGACCTGACGCCATCCCAGCGCACTAGTTCTCTGCCCCGAAACGCTGCCGCGATTCAAGCTTGGCAACCCGGCGGTTCGACGCAAGGTTCCGTGATGTCGCATATGGCGGAACATGACGCACTAGCTCGTCAGCTTACTGGAAGCGTGATGCTGAATCTCCGGAAAGCGCTGGAGGATTTTGGTCCGGTTGCCCGTAAGGCGGCCACGATTATGGCAAAACACACAGCATAAGTCGTCGGCAAAGCGCACCATGCTCATGACTCGCAAGATGTTTGTCAACCCACATTGCAGGTAGCCGACGGTACGCTGTAATCCCTGATGATTTCGAGCTTTACGGAACTCCGCCCGGAGTCGACTCGAAGCGAGATCGTATTCATGATCAAAAAATATTTGGTCGATTGGTACCGTGTCCGACCCTCTTTCGACATCGGTGTTTTTTGCCAGTCGCCGAAACCAAATCGCGCTTCAGTCGACTTATACTCAGTTACATGCGTTCACCGAGAAGAGGAGCTTTGGAAAGGAAGAGCAAGGTTCGACTACCAGGCGAGAGGTTCGGGAAAGAATTCCCCGATGAGCTCTTCGTAATAGGGCCGGAGTTGTTTCACGTCAGGACGCTCACCACTTTTGGTGTATAGGTCGTACGGATTGAATTTTCGGACCCAGTGGAAGTATTCGCGGTCCTGGTCGTCCATCAGATGCTCGTAGGCACGTTCGCGATGCCCCGGGTAAAACGAGTGGAAGCGAATCATGTATAACGCTTCGAGTGGCAGATGCTCCTTGACGACGTGGTAGAGATATTCGTCATGTCCCCACGACATCAATACGCGGTCCAGTCCGCAGCCTTCCTCGTAGATGCCGCATTTCGTTTGATATGCGGGGTTGTGGGCATCAGGGTTCTCCGAGAAAAACTCCGAGAAGACGATCTTGTCGGAAAAGGCGCATCCCACGGGGAACGTATCGCCCACCACGGCCCATTGGGGTTCGCCCATTAAGCACAAGATCTTTCCCAGGTCGTGGATGAGGCCGGTCAACACGAACCAGCGGGGATGGCCGTCGGCCCGGATGCGTTCCGAGGTTTGCAGCAAATGTTCGATTTGCGGCAGATCAGTATCCGGGTCGCTGTCATCCACGAGTTGATTGAGGTATTCGATGGCCTCCCAAACTCCCATTTTTCGTCGGCTCAGCGAGAGGAACTCCTCTCTTTTGCCCCGCACGAATTCCACCGTTTGGTTGCGGTGATTCAAGCGATAAAACTCTTTCACGCTAGGCCGGGCTTCCGCACGATAATCGCGGAATTCAGCCGGTTTCTTGTCAGGATTCGTGGCTTCAAATCCGGAAGTGCTGCTGGACTCGGCGGGTTCAGGGTAGCGGCGGAGCAGATCATCTTCCCATTCATCGAGATCACGCAGCGGCCCCTGAGAGCCGTTCTTTTTCGGACTGACCATCGGCTTGACTTGGCTTGGGGTTCGCTTAAGGAGGCATGAAAAAATACGGGTAAGGCAATCAGTTTATCGGGATCCGGCTTCATCGCGAAGCAAAAATTCCCGCAAACGGGGTAAATCGTCCGTGTTGAGCAGATCCACTCCCGCTTCCCGGAGGGCTTGCCACACCGCTTCTGATTCGGGCGTTGCCCACAAGCGGACCCGCTGGCCTCGGGCGTGGCAGGCCTTCACGATGGCATGCAGCTTTTGACGTTCTTCCAATGGCATGTCGCTGGCACCACGCCAGGAAAAGTGGGATCGCCAATTGTCGCTGATCAGTGGCATGAAACTCCGTGAAATATCACTGTCCACGTCCGAGAACCGCCCGTCCACCGCCGCCAGGCGATGCGGTTCTGACCGCATCAATTCCTGTGGACGGTTGCCGGAGATGATGACGGTGACCGCGCCTTCATCGATGTTTCCTTCTCGAAACTTGGTCAAGATCTCCGCGTAATTGGCGAGCACATCTCTCAAGGCTTTGTAGGTCGGCACGCCCTCCGACTTGATATCGATGAGCAAGGTCAAGGAGGGGCCATCCGGATAAACGCGACCGCCATTTTGCCGGCAACGTTCATGTAAAGGGCTCAAATAAAGGGCTTCCAGCGTGTTTTCGGGGCGGCAGTCTTCCCGATCGTGCGCGACGAGAAGTTGGCCATTCACTAAGTGAATATCCGCCTCAACACCACAAAAGCCATGCGCGAGCGCATCGAGCAAAGGCCGATCATGGTGGTAATCATTGTGGGCATGCGCGTGAACCAGGGGCACGATGTCCGTTTCGTCCGCCGCTGCCTCTTCCGCAGTAAACTGACAAACCAACATACCGATACAAATATGCGCCCAAACGACGTGAAGATATTTCATCTGTTTTCTGAAATTCGTGTGGCAACCGAAGTGGTAGACGGGATGAGCGGAGTGCAACCGGGCTGATGCGCCAAGGCGTCGCCCCTTCGGACAGAGCCGCCGCGAATCCAACGGCACGTGACAAACCGGCACCAAGCCACCGCTCAAACTTGACGCCGGCATTCTCGGGGAAGCCTAGACGAGATGCAATGCTTCCATCGGGAATTCTTTTGTCGAGGTGAACGTCAGACTCCGGAGAAAACCGCGCGGCACCTATCGTGGCCAGGTACCGTTCTGCAAAACAACACGGTAGCCGTCCGGATCCTCATACCTTTTTCCGTGGCGATCCCAGTACGGGTTCCAGGAGGGCACGGAAGGGATTCCATTACGCTCGATGCGGCTGGTCATTTTCCGCCAAGCCTCGACATCGGGAATATAGAAGACGAGCAGGTGGTCCCGCGTGGGCGCATCTCCTACTGCGTGCCCTGTTTGAATCGTGAACTCCAAGTGGTAGCCAGCGCCGGCGTGCCCCAGCATGACGGCGTCAAACCCATCATGGTCTTGGAATTGGCCCAACACGGAGAAATCCAACAGCCGAGTGTAAAAATCGACGACCGCTGGCAACCGGTCGGTGGGCCGAGCAATGCGAAGATGCGCTGCGGCCAAGACATCGGACGTGGGCATTGAGCGCCCAGTGAGTAAAGTGCCACGGGCCAAATTAGAACGCGGATGGCCAAACACATCGCGGCCATTCGCCTCCACCAACGCGGATAGCGACGCGAAGTGCAATCGGTGCGCGGCACGTCCTAGCCAACCGTGGCCTGTGAGGATCGGTTTCTCACCAGGTGTGGCATCCAGAGCGCCTTGTCGACGAGCTCCAGCAGCACCCCGGGATCAAACGGTTTTCGCAGGTAGTAGGTGCCGCCAGCGGCATGCGCGCGTCGAATGACATCCGGGATCTGAGCCCCGGAAAGAAACAAGAGGGGCACATCTTCGAGTCCATCAATCTGCCGCAACTGCTCGCACAAATCGAGCCCGCTTTGGCCTTCGAGATTGATGTCGGAAATGATCAGATCGGGTTTGATTTCCTGGGCTTTGGCAAGTGCCGACTCCATCGAGGAGCATGTGTGACAAAGGTAGTCTTCTTTTCCGAGGGTTTCCTTCAACTCCGCCAGAATCGATTGCTCATCGTCGACTGCCAATACAACCGCTTTTTCCAATGCAATCTCGGCCATCATTTGGATAACTCCCTCGGATCATTCGGCGCGGAAAGGAAACGCGTGCACGTACGCGCGTTTGTCCGAACCGCCGCGTCCATAGGAGAAATCGGCTGCGTAAAGCTTCCAAGACCAGGCAAATTTCACTGGTTCATGCATTCCGCAAAAGCCGTGAAATGATGCATTTCGCTACGACCGAATCCTGACCCGTCGACCCGCTTCTGCAGGCGTCCCATTCATCATGGAATTATCCTGGGGGTGGCGAGCCTGCCCCCATTCGCCCGGCATGACCGCCTGGCAAGGTGGGTAAATTCCCACTTATTCAAGCTCCGCACGGGGACACGCGGCTTCGACGGTTCTGCGGGTAAAGTTGGCGACCCTCCGCACGGTCGCCGATATTTCCTAGGTGCGTGCCGATTCTTCCGCCCGACGTTTGCCGACGGACGAGAGAAAAGCACCAGTTTCGTCCATGGGCTTTGCATTTCCCAAGGAGGGGAAATCCATGTTTGGGACTCAACTCGATTCCCGCTGGGGAGTGGCATGGGCTTGCGTATTCCTATGCATGGCCGCGACCGCCCATGGTCAGCGGCAATTGCTTGAGCAGTCCGCCACCGTACTCCAGTCCGAGGAACTTCCCACGCGCGGCACGGCTCCAGTAATCAGCGATGTCGCCGTGCATCCTCAAGGCCAGGTCGTGGCGACCGCGGGTGATGATCATACCGTCCGCGTGTGGGACCCCATGGCGCGGCAGGAACTGCGGATCTTGCGCGGCCACGGCGATTGGGTGCGTTCCGTCGCCTTTCACCCAGGTGGCGAAGTCTTAGCCTCCACCGGGGATGATGGCCGCGTTGTGTTGTGGGACGTGGCAACGGGGCGGCAGCGGGAAGTTTACGAAGTCGATGCCGCCGCGCTCTACTGTCTGCGCTTTAGCCCACGCGGCGATGTATTGGCCGTGGCCGGCTTTCGCAGCCGTATGACTTTGCTTTCCGCCGAGGATCTGTCGGTCCAGGGACAATGGGATTGTCCTTGCGTCGATATTCGCGCGCTGGAGTTTTCTCCTGATGGAAAATTACTGGCGACCGCCGGCAGGAACGGCAAGGTGCGGATCTGGGATGTTGACCGTGGCGAAGTTCTGACAGACATTCCCGCGCACCAGCGTCGCGTTCGGTGCCTGGCTTTCTCTCCTGATGGAAGCCGGCTCCTAACTGGCGGCGAAGGCGGCTGGATCCGCGTGTGGGAACTCTCCACGGGCGAAGCGCTCTTCGAGATGACGGCCCGGGGACCGACCGTTTTTTCGATGGCGTTTCTCGAACCGAACACGCTGGCGGGTGGGTGCAGTGACAACACGATCCGCATTTGGGATCTGACGGATCGCGCGGAAGTCCAGCGTTTGGAGGAACACAAAGGGTCCGTGACCGCACTAGCCTTCAGTCCTGCCCTCGGACTGTTGTTCTCGGGAAGTTTCGATACCACGCTGCGGCTCTGGCGCGTGAGCGACGGCCAGATTTATGACGAGACTGCTCTGAAACCCGTGCCAGGGTTACGTGAGCTTTGAGCGATATGCGGACGGATTCCGTATCCGCGAGAAAGACAAGGACGGTCTGCCTTTCAGGGGAGGGTTCTCCGTCGAAACAGGGAGGTTCATCCGTGGGAATCATGCGAGCTTGGACGCGATGGCGTCGAAAATCGGAATCCGTCAGCGGAGGAGCGGAGGCCAACCAACACTGTCGAAACCGCAGTTGCGTCGTCGAACCGGTTGAACCCCGGGTGCTGCTAGCGGCGGACATCCACGTGGGTGCCGTCTATTTTGAGGAGGCCAGCGGAGATGACGCGGCGGCGGACACCCTGGAAATCACCTTTGAAGGTGGCGCTGCTGGAACCACTTTGACCGAACTGTCGATCGACGGGGACAAGCTGCTCGACGGTTCCGTCACGCTGGGAGATGTCTTCTTTGATACCGAGCCAGGCGGACTGGGCACCTTCAATTCTGTTGGACTCGTCATCGCGGAGCACAACGGCTTCGAAGTCACCGACGTGCAAATCGCGGACGGATCGTCGCTGGTCGTTTTTCGCTTTTCCGGATTCGAGGCCGGAGAAAAACTGGTGTTCTCGGTCGACGTGGACGAGCAAGGTTCGTTTAGCGCCACCGCCCTCGCCGAAGGGGGGGAATTCGAAGGCTCGCGCTTGCACGCGCGATTCGAGGCCCCTCACTATCATCCGAGTGAAGGCGAAGCGATCTTTTTCGATGCCTTCGATGGCAACTTCGCCACGGCGGCTGCCCAAACGGGCACGACGCTCGACCTCCCGCCGGACGACTACATGCCGCCAGATGTTCAGGACCGCACCGACCGCACTGCCGGTGCCGTGATGAGTTTGGAGCAAGTGCCGCTGCCAAGCACTCTTTCCGGACGGGTCTACGTCGATGAGGATTTTGATCTTACGCAGGACCTCCCCGCCGATGCGGGGCTGGCTAGCGTGGAATTGGAACTCTGGCGCGAAGCGGCGAACGGCTTCGAGGATACGGGACTCCGCGCCACCAGCAATGCCCAAGGCGATTATGCTTTTCGTGATCTGTTGCCCGGTGTGTATCGCGTCGTCCAACGACAGCCCGTGCTTTACGTGAGCGTCGGGGCGACCGCCGGCCAAGTCGCGGGGGAGACACGCGGTCAAGTGGTTGGCACCGACGAGATCACGGAGATTGAGCTGCGGGGAGGCGAGGACAGCCGCTTCAACAACTTCGCGGAAATCCTGCCCGCGCGGCTCAGCGGCCATGTCTATCACGACCGGGACAACGACGGCTCGCGCGACCCGGGAGAGGAAGGCATCACGGGGGTCAGGCTGCGCGTTATTCCCGTGAATATTGTGGGTCCATCCACGGAACCGCTGGAAACCGAAACGGACGAAAACGGTTTTTGGTCAGTGGAGGGGCTGATGCCCGGCGAATATCGCGTGGTGGAAGCGGAGCAGCCGGCGGGCTTCCTGGATGGACTGGATCGCGCCGGCACGGCGGGAGGGCAGGCCGACAACCCGGGAGACGAAATCACCGGCATCGCCCTGGCAGGCGGACAGCACGGGGAAAACTACGACTTTGGTGAAATCCGCCCCGGTCGTATTTCTGGTCGCGTGCATGCCGACCGGGATGGAGATTGCCTTCCCGATGCCGACGAGCAGCGGTTGGAAGGTGTCGTCATCGAATTGCTCAATGCGGCGGGACAAGTCCTGCAAACCACGCGCACCAATTCACAAGGCGAATATGCGTTCGACGGACTTGCCCCGGGAACGTACGCGGTCCGCGAGATCCAGCCGGAGGGATACCTCGACGGAGGTGAACACATCGGTACCGCCGGAGGCACGATCGGCGGCGATGACCTCATCACGAATATTGTCATTGGCTCGGGCACGCAAGCGGAAGAATACAACTTCTGCGAATTCGCGCCCGCCTCCTTGCATGGCCGCGTCTTTGTCGATGGCGACGGCAACGGCCTATTTGGAGGTTCCGAAAGCGGCATCTCGGGCGTGACCATCGAACTGCTAGATGCCAGCGGCGATGTTTTGGCCACCACTTCCACCAATGCTACCGGCGAATATTGGTTCATGGGGCTCCTTCCCGGCACCTACGCCGTGCGGGAAGTCCAGCCGGCAGGCTACTTGGATTCGGGAGAACGCGCGGGGACCTCCGGAGGCGTGGCGTCCAATGATTTCATTAGCGAGATTTTTCTCCACGGCGGAGCGGAGGCACTGAACTACGACTTCTGGGAAGTGCTGCCCAGCCGCATCAGTGGCCGGGTCTTTGTTTCCCAAGATGGCGACTGCGTGTTCCATGAGGACGATGACACCGTGGAAGGGGTTACCATCCAACTTCTTGATGCCGCGGGGGATGTCATCCGCACGACCGTCACGGACGCGAATGGGATCTATGCCTTTGAAGGTCTGCGTCCCGGCACATATGGCATCCGAGAATTGCAGCCGGCAGGCCTGCTGGATGGCTCCGAACATGTGGGCACGGCGGGAGGAACCGTCGCCGGGGATGATCTGATCGACGACATCGTATTGGCCTCCGGAACCAACGCCGAAGAATACGATTTTTGTGAATTCGAGCCGAGCCAATTGAGCGGGAACGTGTTCGAGGACCGCAACGACGACAACACGCGCCAGGCGGACGAACCGGGAATTGCCGGCGTGACGATTGAGCTTCTCAACACCACCGGCAACGTGGTGCGGACAACCCGCACGGACGCCAACGGGCATTACCGCTTCGACAACCTGCTTCCGGGAACTTACGCCGTGCGGGAAATTCAGCCGGTCGGTTTCTTGGACTCGGCGGAGCGGCCAGGTTCGGCGGGCGGCGTGGTGGCGGAGAACGACTTGCTGGCTCAGATCACCTTGCGTTCCGGAACGGTGGCCCGAGACTACGACTTTTGGGAGATCCGCCCCAGCAGCATCAGTGGCCGCGTGCATGTCGACGAGGATGGGCGATGTACGTATGAGCCTGGCGACGAGACCATCGCCGGAGTCACGATCTTGTTGCTGGACGCCAGCGGCACGGAGATCGCGAGGACGGCAACCGATGCGGGCGGAGAGTACCGCTTCGCGGGGCTGCGTCCCGGAACCTATGCGGTTGTCGAGATTCAGCCCGAGGAATTCTTGGAAGGGAGCGCCCGGGCAGGCAGCGAGGGGGGAGTCGTTTTGCCGCCCAACCGTATCGAGCAAATCGAGTTGGAATCGCGCACGGACGCGGTGAACTATGAATTTTGCGAGACGGAACCACTGAGCATTTCCGGATATGTGTTCCAAGATGGCCCGGCCATCACGTTGATTTCCGGTGAAGAGGTCGACATCCCGGTACAGCGGGATGGCCGCCGCACATCGGACGACGCGCCCATCGCGGGAGTCACCTTGACGCTCGCGGACTTCAACGCCCGACCTCTGCGGGATGTCTCGGGGAATCTGATTCAAACCGTGACCGACAGCAGCGGGTTCTACATGTTCTCGCGGCTCGGGCCTGGCAGTTACACCGTGTTGCAATCCCATCCCGATGAATTCATCGATAGCAAAGACACGCCTGGCTCCACGGGCGGGATCGCGATCAATGAAGATGATGAAGAGATCTCACCGGAGTTTATTTCCGGTTTGGCAACCGATCCCCAGTTCGACGCCATCGTTCGAATCCAGTTGCCTCGGGGCGTCGATTCGGTGGAAAACAATTTCAGTGAAGTTCTGGTCGTGGAACCACGGGTTTGGTTTCTACCGGAAGATCCCGTGCCCACGGAAAACTCGCCACCGGCGATTATCCCCGTGGTAGCGCGCCTGCCGGTGACCTTTGCTCCGGTGTTGGTCTCTCCGGAGCCTCCGCCATTGTTTGGCGGTTCCAGTCCCGTGATGGGCTACACGTGGCATTTGAGCGTGGTCGACGCGGGACGCCCACGGGGAACTCTGGTTCCGGTAGGTTTCCGTTCCGCGACGCCTCAGATCAATTCGATTGCCTGGAATCGCCGGAATTTGCACGAGGCTAGCTGGGAGATCCAAACGGAGGAGGCATCCGCTGACCGCCGTCAAGCCATGCTGGAGCCGGCTCCGCAACGGGCGATTTTTGGCACCCAAGGTTCCATCCCCGTGACGGGAGATTTCAACGGCGATGGCGTGAGCGAAGTGGGGGTCTTTATCTCGGGTGAATGGTATATCGACGTTAATGGAAATGGCATCTGGGACGAGGGAGATCTGTGGGCCAAACTAGGCCATCGGGACGACCTGCCCGTCACCGGAGACTGGGACGGTGACGGCAAAACTGATATTGGCATCTTTGGTCCTGCATGGCCGGGAGATCCGGTCGCCATCGAGGTGGAGCCAGGCTTGCCAAATCCTCTGAATCCCACGAAACCGGCCTGGAAGAATGTGCCCCCCGAGCGGCACTTGGCTCCGGATGGAGAGCGTCTCCTGCGGCTCACCGCCACCGGGCCGCTCCGTGGCGATGTGATCGACCACGTGTTCGCCTTTGGTGTCGCGGGGGACTGGCCGCTCGCCGGGGATTTCAGTGGTGACGGGATCGACACCATCGCGATTTACCGCCAAGGCCGCTGGCATTTGGACATGGATGGGGATGGCCGTTGGAGTGACGGAGACAAATACATCGAATATGGCCAACCGGACGATGTGCCCATCGTGGGAGACTTCGATGGCAACGGCGTGGATGAAATCGGCGTCTATCGGAAGGGGGATTGGTACGCCGATCTCGACAAGAACGGGAAGCTTGACCCTAGTGATCTCTTCGCCCGTATGGGCGAGAGCGATGATATTCCAGTGGTCGGGGATTGGAATGCCGATGGCGTGGATCAGCCGGGACTATTCCATCCCAACGGTGGAACCGAATTGCCGCGTTAAGTCAGGCGAGCCAACGCGAGACGCGATGCACAGCACGGCGATCCGTCAAAAGTGGGGATTTTTGGGGCGTGTGACCAGTTTGACCTCGTTGCCGGGCCCGTTGTAGGTCACTTCGTCCATGAACAGCCGCATATGCGTGAGGCCACGGCCCGCCCCTTCGGCAGAGGTAATGGTTTCGTCCGGAGCCGGGATCGCGGCATGATCGAAGCCATGGCCCTCGTCTCGAATCACGAATTCCGCCTCTTTCCGCGTGATCTTCGCTTCCACGTGAATGCGGCGGTCGCGATAGGGTTCCTGATTCCGCCGCTGCTCGACAACATTGGGAACATGGTCGTCCATGAGATCGTAGCCCACGTCCCGTAGTTGTTCGGACGTCAACTCCAGATTGCCGTGATAGAGGGCATTGTTTAGCGCTTCTTCTAGAGCGACGCCGATCTGCACGGTGGCCGTGGCATCGCACAACCCCATCCCGGCCACGGTCCGCCGTAAATGATGCACCAAGGGGCCCACTAAGTTGTAGTCATTCTCCAACTCGAAGGTCCAACTGCACTCCCGCAGGCAGCGCATCATCCGCTCGTAAGATTCGTCCGAACGAGCCATGGAGAGCACGCTCATCACGGTTTGCAAAAGATCGCGGGCCAAAGTGGACTTGGGGACATAGCTGGCCGCTCCACGTTGCAACGCCGTGACCGCGATCTCCTCGCTGCCTTGGGCGGTCATGAGAATGACGGGAATGCGTGGAAAATCTCGCCGCAAATTATCGACCAGTTCCAGCCCATCCATCCGGGGCATTTGCATGTCGGTCACGACGATATCGGGCGCCGTGATGGCCATCGAGGCAAGTGCCGCAGCGCCATCCTCGGCATAGCTGAGGTCCAGGCTGCTTCCCTTTTCCAGCAAACCGCCCGCCAAGCGGCGATCGACCGCCGAATCGTCGACGACCAGTACCAACGTCATGCATGTTCTCCAGTTGATGTCATCGGACCGGGGTCACGGCTCCCATCCGTGACTTGGTTCGGGAACGGTTGCCAGGTTTGACTCAAGCCGTGAGGCGTTTTCGATAATTTTGCCAGAGAGGCTTCCCGCGGGCGAAGTCTTCATGGCGATGGGAGGAATAATTGCCGTCCTAATCGACGGTCCGTAATACGGTAATGACTTGCCGCACTTCGGACTCCAGTTTGTTTAAGAGGTCTTTTGCCGCAGACAGTTTACCATCTCCACCGGCCTGTTCTAGTTCGAAGGCGGTATCTTTGGAGGATGCCGCTCCCAGGGTGGCTAGAGCGTTCTTGACCGTGTGGGCCAGCCTACGGACTTCGGACGGCTGCCCTTGGCCAATGGCTTCGTCCAATTGTCGAAGAGAGGCGGGCACTTCCTCGAGAAACGCTTCAATCACTTCACGCATGAGATCGCGGTCGCCACCCACGCGCTGCAGTACCCCTTCCCAATCGATCATGCCGTCCCCATCGGAAACTTCCTCGGAAGTGGATGAAGTGGCCTTGACCTCCAGAGTTCGTCCCATGACGTCCCGGATTTTGTCCCGCAATTGATCCGGGCGGATGGGTTTGGCGAGGTAGTCATCGGTACCGGCTTCGAGGCAACGTTCGCGGTCGCCTTGCATGGCATGCGCGGTCATGGCGATGATGGGGATATGCCGATTCGTGCTCCGCTCAATTTCCCGGATCGTGCGAGTGGCGGTCAGCCCATCCATTTCGGGCATCTGAATGTCCATGAGAATTAAGTCAAAGTGGCCGTTCCGCCAGTGGTCGAGGGCCTCTTGGCCATTTACCGCGACGATGGTTTCGCAGTTCTGATTTTTCAACAGCGCCACCGCGAGGCGTTGATTGACCAGGCTGTCCTCGGCGAGCAGGACGCGCAAGGTTTTCCCCTCAACGGCTTCGCTCTGGCTGTCCCCGCTAGAAGAGTCGGCCGTGGCGGGAGTCTCCGCGAGCGTCCCCAGCAGGGCGTTTCGCAAATGAGATGGCTTGATCGGTTTGGTTAGGCAAGCGGCAACTTCCAACCGCTGGCGTTCCTCTTCATTGAGCATTCGGCCGGCTGAGGTCAGCAGGAGCATGATCGGTTTGGAGAGGCCGCGCAGCACACCGTGTATCTGCTCGGCCAATTCTGGACCATCCATTTCCGGCATATGCCCATCGAGCAGCACGAAATCGTACGGCTGATGTTCGTCGACCGATGCCCTGACTCTCTGCAGCGCGACCCGCGGAGATTCCACGGCTTCCGCGACCATGTTCCAGCCCTTGAGGAATTCGACCAGAATCATGCGGTTGGTGTCGTGGTCATCCACGACCAAGACCCGCTGGTTCCGTAAACGGTCCATTCCTGCCGGTTGGTCTTCCTTTGGAATGGGGGCTTTCTGAAAGCGAGCCGTGAAATGAAACACGCTACCCTGGCCGAGTTCGCTCTCCAGCCAAATGCGACCATCCATGAGCGCGACCAACCGGGTAGAAATGGCCAGGCCCAGCCCCGTGCCACCATATTTCCGTGTGGTCGAACCATCGGCCTGTTCAAACGAGTCGAAGACCGTGCTTTGTTTTTCGGCTGGGATGCCAATTCCCGTATCTTGCACGCGGAAATGCAGCAACGCCTCAACGTCGTTTTGGCTTTCCACATCTACCCGGAGCGATACCTCCCCTTGCTCCGTGAACTTGATGGCATTGCCGACCAGGTTCAACAGTATCTGCCGTAAACGACCGGCATCTCCGGCGATCCATTCGGGCGCGGCGGAATTCACGTAATAGGAAAGCTCCAGTCCTTTGCCGTGCGCGCGGGAGGAGAGCAACCGCATCGTGTCGCTGAGATTTTCGCGTAGTGCAAAAGTGAAGATATCCAAGTCCAGCTTGCCCGCTTCGATCTTGGAAAAATCGAGGATGTCGTTGATGATCGACAACAGTGATTCGGCCGAGTCGCACACCAGCAATAGGTATTCTTGCTGCTGCGCGTTGAGTCGCGTGTCGAGCAGCAGTTCGGACATCCCGATGATTCCGTTGAGTGGTGTGCGGATTTCGTGGCTCATGTTGGCCAAGAATTGGCTTTTGGCTCGACTCGCGTCCTCGGCAGCCTGCTTGGCGCGTTGTAATTCCACCTCCGCGAGTTTCTGCTCCGTGACGTCCCAGAACACGCCTTGTGTTCCCACGACGTCCCCCTGGGCATCCAAGATCGGCGCTTTGAGGACATGGACGTAACCATCGTCGCCGTTATTGCGTTGAAACTTTTCGATATCCTCCATGATTTCGCCCGATTCGATCACTTTCGCGTCATCTTCACGGTATTTTTCGGCGAGATCGTGAGGGAAAAAGTCAAAATCGGTTTTGCCCACCACTTCATCCCGAGAACGCTTGAGCATGTCGCAAAACCGTTGATTCACGAAGGTGAATCGGCCCTTGAGGTCCTTGCTCCAAGTCGTCAGCGGCAGGCTCTCGACGAGCGAGTGGTATCGTGCTTCGGAGTCTCCTAGCGCGCGTTCGACGCGGCGCCGTGAGGTGACGTCGCGGAAGACGCCATGCACGCCGATGGTTTGCCCCTGAGCGTTTTTCCAGGGGCTCTTGCGTACCTCGACGTAGTGGGTCTCACCCTGAGGGGTCTTGTGTTTCTCGGTATCGAAAAACAACTCTCCCGTTTCCATCACGCGGACATCGTCGCGACGGTATTTGCGAGCGAGCTTTTCCGGGAAAAAATCGTAGTCCGTTTTTCCCAGGATCTCTTCGCGAGGCTTGTCCAGCGTCTGGCAGAAGAGATCATTGCAGTACGTGAACCGCCCTCTGGTGTCCTTGCAAAAGACGTTGAACGGAATCCCCTCGACGAGCGATTCGTACAATGCGACCGCGTCTTGGGAGGAAAGAGAAAAATGGATGCCCTCCGGAGAGACCGACTCGGCATGGTGCGAGAGACCCGGATCGCTCACTTCGGGGCGATCTGCCGGCGAAGAGGTGTGGGAAACTTCGCTTCGGTTTCGTCCAGGTTCCACGGCAGTTTGCCCCCCTGAGGCAGATCGTGGCGTCCGCTCCCGGACATTGGACTCATTCACCTTGGCCGGCTCACTGGTGCGTCCAAGCGGTTTTCACGGTCGGCGGCGTGTTTTTTCCTCTGAACAGGAAATGGACACGAAGGTTACTTCATGTGGGAAGTCGTTGCCAAGGCTCAACATACATCAGTGTCCACGAAGGGGCGGAGGTTGGCAAGTAAATTCACCCTTGGCGCGCAGTTTTTTTCCTTGATTTGCCTCCGCAGCTTGTCACTCGTCGCGTGGCATGCCCACATGGAGCCTTTCAAGAAATGGCGCCTGGTCCGCATTCCCTTGCGCCCGATCGAAAACACCGCTTCATAGGACGACGCCGATCATTGTCAGGTTTGATCACTGGAAGGCATCGCCACTTCGCCAGTTTGGAAATGCTGTCTATTCTGGTTCTTCCAACTTGCGGCGGAATTCGTCCCGTTCACGTCGTGTCGCTTCCAAGTCGAACATGAGATATTTCATGTCCAGCCGAAGTTGGCCTAGGGCATCTTGGACCAAACTCAAAATCTTGCGGCGGCGCTTCGTACTGCGCAAAACCCTGGCGAAGACCGGGTCGATTCTTTGGCGGTGCTCCGAAGGCAATTCCTGAATCGCGACAAGTAATTCTTCCAGGTCGTGCGGTAGTTGCGAATCCGAGGTGGTCGAAGAAGAAGCCATGTTGATCGTCTCACAGGGTTCTGAAATTTGGCGTGATACCTCCCTTAGAGCAGAGGGCATGCCGGCCCACAACCCACCGAGCCAACCTGGAATGCAAGTCGCTTATATCAAATAGTTTACAGGAATATTTCCTCTGCCGCGGTGAGGGGTGCGCGTGGAGTTTTGAACACACGATCGATCTGGCCGGCAAGCGTAAATCCTGCTAGAAGCCCACTTTTCGACTACCGAACGTACTCTGGCCGAAATGTCGAATTTGGGCAACATTTTACCACGATTTCGAGGATCCGTGTCTCACGATTTCCCCATGTTCTGGTTGAATCGCGCGACCGGCTGGGGCGTGCTCGGCTTGTGCGCCGCGATTTGTCTGGTGATCACCGGGGATGCGCCGGCGCAGTCGACGCTGCGCTACGATTTCGAGACAACCACGCCCTCTTGGCGTTGGGGAGTGGCGGACGCGCCGCTACAGATTCGTGCCCATCAGCGTTTGCGGCAAGATGCCCACTCAGGCCATGGCTGTGAATATCTCCGGTTCATGGCGGGACATGGCACGTTCGTTGAGGTCACGCATCCATTGGGCGAGGCGTATGTCGTCGATGAACTCAACCTACGGGTCTGGATCAGGTCGAATCGAGCGGGGGCGCGCCTCATGGCTCGCGCGGTCCTGCCGAGAACCAGGCATCCCGAGACGGGCGCCGCCCTGACGACCATGCTCATCGGTTCGTCCTATGGGACTCCGGGACGCTGGCAATCGCTCGCGCTGGACCAAATCCCCGTGTTGTTGGAACGCGAGGCTCGCCGCTTGCGGTTCGAGTTGGGCGCGAATGTGGACACCCGAGAAGCCTATGTGGACGAGATCGCGTTGAATATCTACGGCGGCCAAGGCGAAACACATGTTTGGCTCGACGATCTAGAAGTACGAGGCTTCGTGGAACGCACCGCCGCCCCGAACGTGCCGGGAAGCCCCGAAACCGTCCCTCCCGGAAGCAATGAAGGGCCAAGGCATTTTCAACCTGCCAAACTCTCCGAACCGGGAGCGGCACCCGATGCTGTGGATCACGTGGAATTGCGGGGATCCATCTTCTATGCCGATGGGACTCCCGTTTTTCCGCGCGTCGTGGATTATCGCGGAGAACCATTGCGATTTCTGAAGGAACTCGGCTTCAACGCCGTGAAGATGTCCTCGGTACCTTCGACGGAGTTACTGCAGGAGGCAGACCGCGTCGGAATCGCGATTATTTGCCCGCCACCATCACTAATCTCCGGCTCGACAGGCGAAACCGCGATTGGACCGGAATTCGATGTCGTTTGGGCTTGGGACCTCGGCAACCGCTTGTCGCGAGCGGAGATCGACGAGGCCACCCGCGTGGCTCACGGCGTCCGCCGCGCGGATCCGGCGCGTTCTCGGCCATTGATCTGCGAACCGGCCACGGAATTGCGGTCATTCAGCCGAATCGCGGATATTTTGGTATTTGATCATTCGCCATGGAATCCCGGGCTGGACCCGACGGCATGGGGCACATGGTTGGAGGGTCGATCGAATCTCACGCTTCCTGGTACCCCGTTTTGGACCGTTATCCAAACCCAGGTGCCTCCAGAAATCTTGCGGCAGTGGTCGGCTCTCGCCGCAAAACCCGACTTTCAAGTCCATCCGCATGCGCCGGTGCTGTCGATGGATCTGGTACGGGAGCAAATCCATCAAGCGCTAGCATCGGGGAGCCGAGGAATTTTTTTCGCCACGTCTTCACGCCTTGACAATGACGACCCCACATCTCGCCTCAGGGCCACTGTTCTCGAACTGGCCAACACCGAGCTTCGGCTCTTAGACCCTTGGGCGGCCGCCACGAAACACTTCACCACGGCCAGCACGAGTCGGTCGGGTATCGTGGGGGCCGTGTTGGAAGTGGCCCGGGCTCGTCTTGTGCTACCTATTCATCGGAACCGTCTAGGGCCCGACAGGTTCGCCTCGGGCGAAAAATTCTCATATACCGTGCCGGGCGTGCCCGCCGGTTACCGCGCTTATGAGTTGACTCCAGCCGGCATTTTTCGCGTTCGGGCACAAGAACGTGTTGCCGGCGGCATCCGCGTCACACTGAACGAATACGATGAGGCGGCGGCGGTCGTCCTGGCGGGTGATGGCCGCATCTATGGGACGTTGGCGAAGCGGTCGCAAATCGTATCCCGCCGGGCCGTACGCCTGGAAAGAGATCTCGTGGCTGCCCACCTCAGTGAAGCGGAACTGGTCGCGCATCGTTTGCGCGCCGGCCCCGTGCAGAACGCGGCCGACGCCTTATTGGCATCCGCGCGGGCGGATCTCACCGCTTGCGATGCGTTTCGTACGCAAGAGCGGCTCCGGGAAGCTTATCGCTTTGCCCGCCGTGCAAGCCGTACCCTGGCGACCTACGAAGCACCTTTGATGGGCCACGCGGTTGCCGCCGCCCGTTCTCCCGTGGCCACTCCGTTCGTGGCGGCACTGGCGACGTTGCCGGAACATCGACGTTTTTTGGAACAAGTGAAATCCAGACCACCACAGGAGAATCTGCTTCCGACCGGAAATATCGAAAACTTCACGCAGATGCAGGCCTCTGGCTGGCAGCTTTCGGTGTTACGCAACAATATCGTGCTCGCTGGGGCCGATGTCTCCACGGAGGTGCCAAACCAGGGACGCTTTAGCCTGAGGTTGGAAGCCCATGCTGCTGACCGTATGAATCCTCCGACGATGTTGGAATCCGCGCCGGTATGGGTTACGACGCCACCGATTCCGGTGGCCCCAGGATCCGTCATTCGCGTTGATGCTTCGATTCGAGTGCCCGTCGAACTCGATGCCAGCGTGGACGGATTGATGGTCATCGACTCGCTAGGCGGGGCCGCCCTCGCGGAACGAGTGCAAAGCACGGAAGGTTGGCAGCCGATCACGCTGTACCGCGCCGCCGGAGATGCGGAACAAATGACGTTGACCTTCGCACTCACGGGCTTGGGCGAGGCGTCGATTGACGACGTCCGCGTGCGTCCACTTGGAGCACCGCTCCCGTTTGCGCCTCCCCGTCTACCGCCCGCGGTCATCAGTGAACGCGGCAGGTGGCCTCCGAGACGCTAATTTCTCACGCGGCACTCGTCGACGTATTCGCTGAATGACCGGCGTGTCGGCCCTCACCCACTTTCCGAGGAAACGTCAATCGGTAATCCTTATTGCGTGTCGCACGGCGGTATAGCGTTCGCGGTGCTGGCACGAACGAATCCAAACAGCGAGAATATCGCTGCGAACCAACCAGGTGACCAGCTAAAGCCGATTTTCGCTACCTCACGGACGTCGTCTGGCCACGGAAATCCTTGTGGACGATTGTGAACGGCCGCCGGCTTACCGAAGGGCTTAGGCAGTCGTTTCGTTCCCGCAAGACAACGGGACAATTAACTTGTAACTTTGTAGTTTTTGATTTTGATCGCCGGAATTTTATGAACAAGAATTTTCGACGCTTGCTGGTAGCCAACCGGAGCGAAATTGCCACACGTGTGTTTCGCAGCGCGCATGAACTGGGTATTCATACGATCGCCATTTATTCCCACGAGGACCGGCATGCCCTTCATCGGTTTAAAGCGGACCAAGCTTTTCTGATTGGCAAGAAAGGAGAACCGATTCGGGCGTATCTCGATATCGAAGCGATCGTCGATCTGGCGGAAAGAGAAAAAATCGACGCCATTCATCCGGGATACGGGTTCTTGTCCGAGAATGCCAAATTCGCCGCGGCCTGCGAAGCACGGGGAATCGCCTTTATTGGCCCGAATTCCGAAAACTTAATCAAACTGGGCGACAAAACGGCCGCTCGGCGCGTGGCTGTCTCCGCGAACGTTCCCGTGTTGGCTGGTAGCGAGAATCCTCTCCAGGATGCCAAAGAAGCTCAAAAGTTGGCGGAAAAAATGGGCTATCCCGTCATTCTCAAGGCGGCTCACGGCGGCGGCGGACGCGGGATGCGGGTAATAAACAAACCGGAAGAACTCGCTCCGAACCTTGAACAGGCCCAGCGGGAAGCATTCTCCGCTTTTGGCAGCGGGGATATCTTCGTCGAAAAATTCATCGCCCGAGCACGGCATATCGAGGTGCAATTATTAGGAGACCAGCACGGGAATTTGGTGCATCTCTACGAACGCGATTGTTCCGTGCAGAGGCGGCACCAAAAAGTCGTGGAAATCGCTCCCGCCCCTAGCCTGGCCACCGACATCCGCGACGGCATCTGCCAAGCCGCGCTGGATATCGGCAACGCGGTCGGGTACTCCCACGCCGGCACGGTCGAGTTCCTGGTCGATGCGGATACAGGCAAGTTTTACTTCATCGAAGTCAATCCTCGCATTCAAGTAGAACACACGGTCACCGAGGAGGTCACCGGCATCGACATCGTGAAATCGCAGATCCTCATCGCCCAGGGGAGTCTCCTCAGCGATCCGGAAATCGGCTGCGGGAAACAGGAAGAAGTACAGGTCCATGGGTTTGCCGTGCAATGCCGCGTTACCACGGAAGATCCCAGCAATAACTTCTTGCCCGATTACGGCCGCGTGACCCATTATCGCTCGGCCAGTGGTCCCGGCATTCGCTTGGACGCGGGAAGTGCTTTTTCGGGCGCGGTCGTGAATCCGTTTTACGATTCACTGCTGGTTAAGGTCTCGTCCCGGGGCCTTAGGTTCCACGATGCCGTGAGGAAAATGGACCGTTGTCTGCATGAATTCCGCATTCGTGGCGTCAAAACGAATATTCCCTTTCTCATCTCCTTGGTGAACCACCCGACATTTCTCGACGGACAATGCACGACCCGCTTCATCGATGAGACACCGGAGCTATTCAAATTCGTAAGACGCCGCGACCGTGCGACGCGGCTGCTCTCGTTTCTGGCGGAAACGATCGTCAACGGGAATCCGCTGGTAAAGGACCTGCCCATTTCCCCGCGGCGAGAGCCCGCACCGCTGCCGAAAGTGGAGGCCCACGGCGAGCCGCCCGCTGGTATGCGGCAAAAGCTGCACCAACTGGGAGCCGCCGATTTCGGAAAATGGTTGCGTGAGCACAAGCCCCTACTCCTCACGGACACGACCTTTCGAGACGCGCACCAATCCCTGCTGGCGACGCGCCTGCGGACCTACGACCTGTTGCAAATCGCCGAAGCGTACGCCTATCTCTGCCCACAATTATTCTCCTTGGAGATGTGGGGAGGAGCGACCTTCGACACTTCCATGCGGTTTCTCAAGGAGTCTCCGTGGCAGCGGTTGACCGAATTGCGGGAACGCATCCCCAATATCCTGTTTCAGATGTTGCTGCGGGCCAGCAACGCCGTGGGGTACACGAACTATCCGGACAATGTGGTCGAAGTTTTCGTGAAGGAGGCGGCCACGGCGGGCATCGACGTGTTCCGCATCTTCGATGCGCTCAATTGGGTGCCGAACATGCGCGTCGCCATGGAGGCGGTGCTCAACACGGACGCCATTTGCGAGGCGGCCATCTGTTATTCCGGAGACATCCTTGATCCCCAGCGTACAAAATACGATCTCAAATACTATGTAAATCTTGCCAAGGAACTTGAGAAGATGGGCGCCCATCTTCTGGCCATCAAGGATATGGCCGGGCTATGCAAGCCACAGGCGGCGACCCTGCTGATCCGCACCTTGAAACAGGAAATCGGCCTGCCGATCCACTTCCACACGCACGATACGGCGGGCATCCAGGCGGGAGCCATCATGAATGGCGCCGAGCAAGACTTGGATATCGCCGACGCCGCGATGTCTCCCCTTTCCGGAGGAACTTCGCAGCCCAACCTGAACACGCTAGTCGAGGCGTTACGCTTCACTGACCGCGCGCCCGAACTCAGGACGCAACACCTGGATGCAATCGCCGACTACTGGCGAGCCGTGCGCGAATTCTACACACCGTTCGAAAGCCAAGTGCTGCCCGCCTCCGCGGACCTCTACCAGCATGAAATGCCGGGAGGGCAATACACGAATCTCTACCAGCAGGCTCGGGCATTGGGGTTGGCGGACCGTTGGAGCGAAGTCTGCCACGTGTATGCCCAGGTCAATCAACTCTTCGGGGATATCGTGAAGGTTACGCCGACTTCCAAAGCGGTGGGTGACATGGCATTGTTCATGGTCGCCAATGACCTCACGCCCCAAGACGTGCTCGCCGGAGAGAAGGAACTGGCCTACCCCAGTTCGGTGATCGACTTGCTTTCGGGGAAGATGGGCCAACCGCCTGGCGGTTTTCCCCAAGAGGTCGTCAAAAAGGTCGTTCAAGACCATCCGCTCGTCAGCGGTCGGCCGGGGGAAAGCCTCCCACCCGAGGATTTCGACGCCGACGCGGAAAAGCTGGAAAAACTCCTGCAACGACCCCCGCAACGCCGGGAAGTCGTGACCTATCTCCTCTATCCCAAGGTCTACACCGACTTTGTCGACCACTTTCAAAAATTCTCGGACGTAAGCCATCTGACCACACCGGTGTTCTTTTTTGGACCCGAGCCGCAGGAAGAGTTCTCCGTCGACATCGAGCCGGGCAAGACCCTGTTCATCAAGTACCTCACCGTCAGCGAACCGCATGCCGATGGCCGCCGAAACGTCTTCTTCGAGCTCAACGGCCAGCCTAGGGTCGTCTCCGTGACCGATCATTCACTGGGAACCGAAACACAGCAGGCACTCAAAGCCGATCCGAAGGATCCCAAGCAGGTGGCCTCGACGATGCCCGGCATGGTCGTCTCGGTGCCAGTGCAAGTCGGAGACAAGGTGACGGCTGGTCAAAAGCTTCTGAGCCTCGAAGCCATGAAGATGGAGACGCAGGTCAACGCCACGGTCGACGGCAAGGTGGCCGAAATCCTCGTGGAGCGGGGCACGCAAGTCGAAACCGGCGATCTGCTGGTGAGAATTGAGTAACTAGGTGAGCAACAGGATGCAGAGAGACTCAGCGGATGTCCATGCGATAATAGTTGAGGTACTCTCTCGAAAACAGGCGGTGAAACTGCATGGCCAGAGTTTCGGAGTGGATGCCCAAAGCACTATCCGCTAATACCTTCCATTTGCTGCAGGTGGGACGTATGCCTCTTCGCCGAAGGTCCACGACAAGCTGCCTCAGCAATTCATAGTATTGATCATAGATTCCGTTGGCGATATAGCGGCGTAACACTCGCTGTTCAGCGTTTGCCAGTTCTTGTCCCCAAAGTCTGAAAAGGCTTCCGTCGCTAACAATCTGGTAATGCAGTCCGTGCAATACGTCGCTACGGGAATGGAGCATCTTGGTAATGTCAGTGCTCATCGAGCCAGGATAGCGTCGGTAGTAGGCACCTTCGAAGGGCAACATGATCATTTGGTCCACACCATGCAGCGCGAGCCGGAGCCACAAGTCCCAATCCGCGCATCCTGGCGAAGAGAGCGTGAAACCGCGAATTTTTTTCACTGCCTCTAGCGGCGCCATGATTTTCACAGGCGGTCCCGGACACTTGTGGATGATGTAGGGGAGGGTTGGTTCGAGGGTCGGCGACCCCTTCACCCCATCTCCATGCAGTTCGGGAACCGTTTCGAAGTCCCGATGTTCCATGATGCAAAGACGATTTCGCTGGGACTCCATCGCGGAATATTGATGCTCCAGGGCCTGGGGATGGAGCATGTCGTCGGCATCCAAAAACAAGATGTACTCGCCCGCAGCTTCGCGAATCGCCCGGTTTCGCGCGGCCATGAGCCCCCGGTTCGACTGCCGGATGCATCGAATACGGTCTGCGAATTCTGAAGCAATTTCATCAGTATTATCCGTGGAACCATCATTCACCACGATGGTTTCCACGTTGGCCAGGGTTTGGCCCAGCACCGATTCGATGGCTTGCCGCAAGTAGGATCCTTGTTGGTAGCAAGGAATGACAATGGAGACGGTCGGCTTGATCACTCAGTATGTCCTAATGGTATTGGATAGGAGTCTTCGTCGCGTGACGGAGAACGCGGCACGCAAAACATCCACGGGCTTCCGCGTAAACGTACCTCCGCGCCGCGACCGAGACAAACCGGGCAATGCACGGTCCCGTCCAAACCGCCGTCGGAATTGCCACGGATTCCGGGTGTTATGCTATATTCGAGCGGATCACGTGAACGGAGAAATTTCGTCCGCGGACGCAATCGGACTGGAGCGAGATGAGACCTCAGAATTGGAAACAGCGGATCGCGGTGGGCCTAAAGGCGGCTTTTCCCGAAAGGCGGATGCGCCGGTTGGTCGGCACGGCCGTGGATGTTGCCACGCAAACCACGCTCCAGGAACGGATCTGCCTCTACGAAGAAGCCTGCTGGAATATCCGCTTGGGACGATTTCTTGAAGTCGGGTCCTATTTGGGCGCGTCTTCTGTCGTGCTGGCGGAGGCTTTGCGGCGCTGGGGTAATCCGGACCAGCAACAACACGTTTATTGCGTGGACACCTGGGAAAACGACACAATGACGGAAGGGCAACGTTCCACGCGTGATGAATTCATGAAAAACACGCGCCGCTGGTCGGACATCATCGTGCCCGTGGTGGGCAACAGCCGTGACGTCTCCCTGCCGTTTGAAGGAGAATGCGATGTAGTCTTCATCGACGGGGACCACAGCTACGCGGGCTGCCAGAGGGACGTGGAACGTTTTGCTCCCCTGGTGCGGGATGGCGGACGTTTAATCCTACATGATCACGCCTATTATCATGGGGTCACGACCGTCCTCGGGGAATTATTGGCTGCTGGCCAGTGGCATGTCTCCATTTCGGTCGAAAACCTAATTTCGCTGCGCAAGGATCCCCATTGGTCCCATCGAGTTCCTGGCCGGATGGATAATTACCGCGAGGCAGCCGGGCTCCCTCCAGACAGCTCCTGCTGGATTGATCGCTTTCATGCCCCTTCCGTATCCACGTTGCCTTCTTGAATTTCACCATGCTCACGATGCATGCCGCCGCGTTGCCGTCCGCTGATGAGGCGTCGTCAGATTCGGATTCTCTTGCTACACGCGAACTTAAGGTGGAGGTCTCGGCCCAATCTCCATTGCATGTGGCATTTCTCACGACCGAATATCCGACGGAAAGGTTTTTTGCTGGCGGTTTGGCAACATATTTACGGCGTACGGCGTACTCGTTACACGATTTAGGCCATAGGCCCGAGGTCTTCACGATTTCCCACGAAAATGGAACTGTCAAGGATGGTGAAATTCCTGTGCACCGCGTGGCCCGTTGCCAGAAGACATTCCAGGCAATGACGAAGCTTCCATTTCTGTGGCGATATAATGACCTGGCACTACTCCTTGCTAACGCCTGGTCCCTAGCATCTCGTCTACGCCAAAGGCACGCCGAATTACCGTTCGATGTCGTGCAAACCGCGAATTATCGGGCATGTGGACTCTTCACCGCCCTGCGTCCGGTGGCGCCCGTGGTCACCCGGGTCTCGTCGTATGAACCGATGTGGCGAGAGGCCTACGCTTGGCCGATCACGGGACCACAGCGGCTGATCGAGCGTGCGGAAATCCGGCAATGCCGTTCCAGCACGGCCATTTACGCCCCTAGCCGGCTGATCGCGGACGTTCTCTCTCGCAAGGAGCGAATACCGACCCGCGTGCTCGCTCCTCCTTACGATTTGGAGAGCTTCGATGCCAAGGTCGGATGTTGCAAAGCTTCGCCCCGCCCACATCCATACATGTTGTTTTTTGGGACCATCGGCCGCATGAAAGGCTGTGACCGCCTCGCCGAAATTCTGTCCGAGCTGCTTTTGCGAAATCCGGAGATGCGGTTTCTGTTTGTCGGACGAATCAGCCAACGCCCGGATGGCGAGCGGTATGACAGCTACATCCGGCGATATGCTGGTGATTTTGAGAATCGGGTGGAGATCCTTTCAGAGATCCGGCACAATGAATTGTTGCCCTTGGTCGCGAATGCCCGAGTAGTGACTCTTCCTTCACGAATCGACAATCTTCCCAATGCCTGCATGGAGGCGATGGCCCTGCGCCGTGTGGTGGTGGCCACGAAAGACGCCAGTTTCGAGGAACTTATTTCCGACGGTTGGAACGGATTCCTCGTGCCTCAAGACGATCATCAGGCGCTATTGGAAACACTCCACGACGCCTGGCACCTGCCGCCCGAGGAACGATCACGAATGGGAGATCTAGCAAGAGAGTCGCTTCAGAGGCTTGCTCCGGATGTCACGATTCTTCCACTATTGCGGCTCTTTCAGGAAGTCAGCCAACGTTCCGTCGGTTCGTGCTAAGGCTCTCCTGGGTTGGCCGAATCGTATTGACGACCGGTATTTTTGGCCAAATCGCGGGTGTCGATCCGTATATTTCTCTTCTCGCGATAGAAAATCGAGTTGATCCGTTTCGCCCGAGAGTCACCTGGGCGGACAATCACGAGGCGGGAAGCTCCCGTAACCTAAAGTTTCATATTGCGGGGATGGGCAAGGAATTTGCCGGCCCGCATCTAACTTTTGAGGGGAATTCCGGTTAAACTATTGGGCCACGGGCAAGGCAACTTACAGTGAACGGTCTATTTCTCGACGCGGTGAGTAGAGAACCGCGATCGCACCTTATCTGTTGCCGCATCGAGAATGTGAACACCCGTATATATTCATTTCCGGCGCGTGAACATCGCGCGGTGATGTCAGACAATCGTGTGACATCATACAGATTTCCAGCGTTCTTTCCGAAGCAAACATTGGTTGCCGGGAGGGTGCGGCGACGAATGAACCCCATCTGCTTGTTCAAACGACCGCTTAGGCAGACATCCAGGAGTTGGCACCGGTGAAGATATCCGTGGCGATCTGCACATGGAACCGCGCGAAGCTGTTGGATCAAACGCTCCAACGGATGCGAGACTTGCGCCTTCCCCGGGAAGTCGATTGGGATCTTCTCGTCGTGGATAACGGCTCGTCCGATTCCACACAGCAAGTGCTAGCCAAACATCAGTCGCAACTCCCTCTGCACTGCCTGTTCGAACCGAAGTTGGGCCACTCCAACGCCAGAAACTGCGCCATCACGGCATTCGACGGCGATTATCTCATCTGGACCGACGATGACGTGCTCGTGGATGCGGATTGGCTCATGGCCTATACGCGGGCATTCCAGGCACACCCTGACGCCGCCTTTTTTGTGGGCCGGATCCAACCCTGGTTTGAACAGCCTCCGAAGGCCTGGATGAAGCGTCACCTGGACGAGCTTCGAGGCGTGTTCGTGATTTGCGACCATGGAGACGAGTCGCGGCGATTGGAACCGGGCGAAGGATTTTTTGGAGCCAATATGGCCTTTCGAGGAGACATGGTCCGCCGCTACCGGTTCGACACCCGCTATGGCCGATTGGGATCCGAACTGACTGGCGGTGATGACACCTATCTAGTCGAACGCCTCCGTGAAGATGGCCAGCACGGCATGTGGTTGCCAGACGCTTGCGTTCAGCACCACGTTTCCCGCGACCGGGTTCGTGCCAAATACATACGGGAGTGGTTTTTTGGCGCCGGCAGGACGTTCGTGCGGCGTCAAGAATACTTTGACGGCCCGTTTTGGGGGCCGGTGCCCCGCTGGATTTATCGTAAGCTCGCGGTCGAATCGGCCAAAGCGGCGTTTTGGTCTCCTTGGAAAAACGTAGCCTGGTTCACGGCGTTTCGCGAGGCGCAAATCATGCGTGGCGCGATTCACGAATTGCGCCACACCGCACGAGAAGACCAGCCATGCGGAGAGCCAAACGCGAACTCGGCGATTCCCTTTTCCGTCCCCGCTTCAAATGTGACAACGCAGGTTTCGCCTCATGGCAACGAGTGTGCCTGATTCTATCCAGAAGCCGAAACATTTGCTGGACGTGGCCCGTGTAGCCGTCGTCGGCTGCGGGGCCGTGGCGACGCGTTACCACCTTCCCGTACTGGCCGGGCATGAGGGATTTCGACTCGCCACGTTCATCGATCGGGATCTCGCGCGGGCTCGAGAGTTGGCGCGACAGTACGGTGTCCCGCAGGTGGCAGAGGACGTGACTGCCCTTTCCCCGGATACCGTGGACGCCGCCGTGGTGTCGACTCCGGCCGCATTTCACGCGGAGGTCTCGTTAAAATTGCTGGCACAAGGTATCCACGTCTTCGTGGAAAAGCCGATGGCCTTCACGGAGCAAGAGGCCCGCCGGATGGTGGAGACCGCCGACGAAAACGGCGTTACCCTCAGCGTGGGTCTCTTTCGTCGCTTGTTGCCCTGCACGCGACTGTTGCGGGCCGTACTGGATGAAGAGCGGTATGGGCGTCCGCTGCGCGTCGACGTGGAGGATGGAGGGACGCAAGGCTGGGCTGCCGCGACATTGGGAAACATGCGGCGGGAATGGGCCGGCGGCGGTGTCTTGATGGACATGGGTTCGCACATCTTGGACCGGCTCGTCTATCTATTTCCCTCGACGGTCGAACTTGTGGAATACCGGGACAACTCCCAAGGAGGCATCGAGTCAGATTGCCTTGTGCAACTGCAATGGCCGCATGCCGCTGGCCCGATTGAAGGGCGCGTGGAACTGAGCCGGACCCGGGAACTCCGCAATACGCTCCGCGTGGAGTGCGAACAGGCCACGTTGGAACTTCGTCCCAGCGACCGCTACCAAGTTCATGTCCTGCCAGGAGTGGGTGCGTTGACGGATACCCTCTCGGGAACGGAACGCGGAATCAGTGAAAGCATCGGCTGGGCGGACGACCGGGAAGAATCATGGTTCGAGCCGTTCCGCGCCGAATTCGATGACTGGCTGAACGCCATGCGGACCGGCACTTCGCCGCAACTGAGTGGACTTTCGTCCCTGCGTTCAGTAGCACTGATCGAGGAATGTTACCGTCGTCGCGAACCGCTCCATGAACCAATTCCCCTGGATCAAAGGGTTCGCCTCACGACCCAAACTACGCCGCTGAATGGGCACGCGGGCGAGAACGAAGCCGGGGCTGATCAAGCTTCACCACTCCATGGGGTCTCCACCCCACTGCAACGCCGACTCCCCGAGAAGATCTTGATCACGGGTGCGACCGGCTTCATCGGTTGCCGCCTCGCCGAAATCCTGAGCTTGCGGGAAGGCGTCCAAGTTCGCGCGCTGATCAATAATCCGGGAAGCGCGGGCCGGTTGGCTCGTTTGCCCGTCGAAATGGTGCAAGCGAATTTGCGCTCGCCGGAAGACATGCGACAGGTGCTGCAAGAGTGTGACGGTGTGGTGCACTGCGCGATTGGCACGTCGTGGAAACGTCGCGAAGCGTGGGATGTCACGGTCAATGGAACCCGCTGCGTGGCGGCGGCGGCTAAATCCGCTGGTGTCAAACGTTTCGTCCATCTAAGCAGCATCGCCATCCATGGGAATGACGTGCAGGGCGTTCTCGATGAGACGACGCCCATACAACCGCCACGGGGCGATACGTACTCGGAAAGCAAAACGGCCGCGGAAAAAGCGGTGTCGCACGCGGCACGCGCCGGCCTTTCGGCGGTGATTTTGCGTCCGACCAACGTGTTCGGCCCTTTCTCCAAAACCTTTATTACTCGCCCCGTACCTGCCCTGGCGGCGGGCCAACTCTGCTTAGTGGATGCCGAGGACACACCATCCAATACGATTTACGTCGACAATCTGGTGGAGGCCATTTTGGCCGGACTCTGCCTCAATACGGCGGTGGCCCCGGGCGAGGTCTTCACCATCGCAGAGGATGATTCGCCCACCTGGGGCGCATTTTAC
The DNA here is from genome assembly GCA_028289405.1 of Pirellulales bacterium. GTDB lineage: Bacteria > Planctomycetota > Planctomycetia > Pirellulales > JANQPP01 > JANQPP01. The sequence goes on along the minus strand of JANQPP010000190.1, from coordinate 6,936 downwards.
GGCTATTTTGCAGAGCGGATGGGTCGCTCGTATGAAGTCGAATCTGCGGAGGGAAACGCCATTACACGGCCGCGCGGAGGCCCTCTGGCATGGTTGTCGGGATTGGGGCGAGGCATGGGAGAGATTGCCCTGTCGGCGCAGTCCAAAGCACTCGCCCAAAAGATCCTCGACACGCGCCCCATCGGCACCTTTCCCCGGTATTGCCTCGACACCTACCCTGGATTGGAACGCGGCCTGCGAAATTTGTTACACATGAATGAACCGGAGATCTACCGCCGGCCAGCGCCGTCGATGGCGGAAACGGTGCGAATTCGACCGCGAAATGTTCGGGCCACGAGCGGGAAAGCCCGCCGCGTGCTGGCCTACTCACCGGCCGTGCCTCGCGACCGGGCCATGGAAGTTACTTGGGAATGGGTGAAGTATGCGCGCCTTGTGTGAAGACGCGGCCATGAGCAGTGCCACGGAACGACCCACGCCCCCTCCGGCGGTGAGCATTATCTTGCCTACGTACAACCGCGCGGCATTCCTGCCCGCCGCGTTTGACGCCATAGGTGCCCAGTCATTTACCGATTGGGAATTGATCGTCGTGGATGACGGCAGCACGGACGGGACGGAGGAGCTCGTTCGCGAGTTGCGGCAAAAAATTTCCCGCCCGGTGGTCTACGTGCGTCAGGAAAACCAAGGCGCCTATGGCGCACGGAACACCGGCCTTGAGCATGCGCGGGGCAACTTCTTAGCCTTTTACGACAGTGACGACGTTTGGCTGCCCCATCACTTGTGCGATTGCGTCACTGCCCTGGAGCAACATGCGGACGTGGACTGGGTCTACGGCGCGTGCCAAGTCGTGAATCATCGTTCCCAAAAGATCACCGTTCCCAATACGTTTTACCAAGATGGACAGCCTCGCCCTTTCGTGCATCTGCATCGTCGTTGCGAGGGGGATCTGCGAATCATCGAGGACCCCCGGGTTATTGAATGCGCGATACAATACGGCCTGTTCAGCGGCCTGCAAAACTCGGTGATCCGCCGCGAACTATTTGAGCACCGGACATTCGACACCTCCTTCCGCAATGAGGCCGAAGATCAGCTTGTGGTCATCCGCCTCCTGGCGAATGGCCACAAGCTGGCATACCTGGACCGGGTGCATGTGATCTACCATGAACACGAAAGCAATTCGTCGGCAAGCGGTAGCAACGGCCAATGGGAACGGCATCGGCAGGTATTTAGTGACTTGATCCGTGGATACGAAAAGCTGTTGGCCGAATTTCCTCTATCGTCGCGGGCAGCCCGCAGCGTCCGCCGGCGATTGGGCCGCGAATATTTTTGGAGCATGGGGTACAGCCTGTTGTGGCAGCATGGCCAACGGGATGAGGCGCTTCAAATGTTCCGCCGTGGCCTGCGGCTGTGGCCTTGGGATTGGCGCTGCTGGAAAACCTATGCCGTGTCTTGGTATCGGGCGCGAAACGCCGCCAAACGGGGGACGTCATGTTCCAACGGCTAACACTCGACACGCTGGCCGCCTACACGCGGACATCGCGGATGGAGTGGCTTCGCTGGCGATTGCTGCAAGTGGCCGTGCCCTGGTCCAGGAAAGTTTATTCGCAGCCTCGCCAGCGCGTGGTCCGCACTCGACGCGGCTTCTTGCTGCAAATCGATCAGGCGGACTGGCTGGGACGGCATGTGTATGTCACTGGGGAATATGAACCCGAAACCAGCGACGTCATGGAAGCGCTTTTGCGGCCAGGCGATACCATGGTCGACATCGGAGCGAACATCGGATACTTCACCCTGTTGGCGGCCCAGCGCGTCGGCGCGAGCGGTTCCGTGCATGCTTTCGAACCCGTGAATGCCACGCGTGAGTCCCTGCTGGCGAATATCTCGTTGAATCACTTCAAAGATCGCATCCAGGTGCATAGCGAGGCTGTCTCGAATCACTCCGGCGAACTCAACTTTTTCGTGGGACCGCCCGACCATCGCGGGACTTCCTCTCTACGCCAACTGGAGCATGCCAGTGAAACGGTCACGGTTCCGACCGCGCCGCTTTCGGAACTGCTTCCGCCAGACACCTCCGTGCAACTGGTCAAGATCGACGTGGAAGGCGCCGAGTATTCGGTCCTAGAAGGGATGCGCCCCTTACTCGAATCGCAACATCCCCACTTGATCCTGGAAATGACCGACGAATACTTGCGCGGCATGGGGCACTCCGCCGCCATGATTCGGGACGAGCTGCACAATTTGGGCTACCACATGTACGCCATCCAGGCGAATGGGTTAATCCCTCTTCGACCTGAAGATCCCGAACCAGCAGCGCAATACAACGCGTTGTTCTCCACGGACGACTCCCTCGCCGGAACCTCCTATCGCCAAGCCAAAAGGGTATCGCCCCGGGAGGCAGCCCCGGCATGAAGGTCCTGTATCTCACGAACAATCCCAATCTGGGGAGCACCGCGCGGATCTTGCAAAGCTGGATTCGCTGGGGACGCGAAGCGGGTATTGAGCCGGTGGTCGTCGGCCAAAAGCAGGGAGACTTTACCGAATGGCTCCGTGAACAAGAGGTGCCACATCTCGTGGACCCGATGCCTTGGCCCGACAAACGCCGCCCCATTCCATCGTTGTGGCATGCGTTGCGGGTTGCCCGATGGGCGGGACGGCGGGGCGTGCAAATCATCCATTGTAACGAGCATGACGTGTACCCTTTCGCGACCTTCTTGCGGCGGATGTTACCGCGACCGCTGGTGTGCCATGTCCGCTTCGCCATTGCCCGTGATTTCACGAAATGGGCCATGGGCGCCGCCCGGCGCTGTCCGGATGCGCTACTGTGGACTTCGCACCAGCAGCGACAAGATTGCCGTGAGGCAGTCGAAGGAGTCGTCCCTGAGCAGCGGCAACACGTCGTGCGGCTGGGGATCGATTTGGATACCTTCGGCGGGATGTCGGACCAACGTCAGGAACTGCGGCGGAAGTGGAATATCGCGGACGACGCGATCGTTGTCGGTACCGCCGGCGCGCTGCGTCCTCGCAAACGCATTGAGGATTTCATCGAGATCGTCGAGCCATTGGCGAAATCGAATCCCCAGGTGGCGGGCCTAATTGCCGGAGATGCCATGCCGGGCGATGAGGCATATCGCGATGAATTGAACCGCGCGATCGAGGCCACTGGCTTGGGCCACCGGCTGCAATGCGTAGGGCACTTGGAGCCGGTCGAGCCGTTTTATCACGCCTGTGACATCTTCGTCAGCACGAGCGAATACGAAACCTTCGGCAATAGCGTCTGCGAGGCCATGGCTTGCGGCCTTCCCGTGGTTGCCTACTCCGGCGGTTCCGTGGCCGAAGTCGTGGGTGACTCGGGGATCGTGGTGCCCACGAAGGACACGCCCGGGCTTCAACAAGCACTCGCCAGTTTAGTGCAAGATCCGGAACGGCGTGCGGAGTTGGGTCGCCAGTCGCGGCGGCGCGTGGAGACTTGCTTCAATCCGGCGGCGAGCTTCGCCCAGCTCTTGGAGATTTACCAAACGTTGCTTCCGGACACGCCTCTAACCCAGCAAACCGCGCATGTCCTCTCTGGAAATTGAAGACGCGAACGACACATTGTCGGCGATGGCCCGGCCCAGGCGGCGCCTGAAGGTGTGCCTCGCCTCGTGGGCACCTTTCTATGCCGGGGCAGAGGTCGCGGCCGAAAGGTTGGCGGTCGGTTTGCGCGACGCGGGACACGACGTGCTGGTGATCGTGGGAACCGAAGGCGAGCTCCTACAGAATCTCCGCGCGCGCGGCGTGCAGTGCAGACATGTACCTTTGTGCTTGACCAATAAGTGGACCTTCTGGAAACATCGTGCGGCGCAAAAGAAACTAACGTCCATTTTTCGTGAAGTTTCTCCAGATCTGGTACACGCCAATGATCTTCCCACGAACCAAATGGTGGCCCAAGCGGCGCATGGGGCGGGGCTTCCGCGAGTATGCCATCATCGTTACATCTTCGACGGCGAAGCCATCGACTGGCTGAATAAGTTTGGCGCCGAACACCACATCTTCGTCTCCGGCTCGCTGCGGCGGGAAATGCACGCGGCATCGTCCACACTCGCGTCGGCTTCCCATGCCGTCGTGCATGATGGGATCCCCATTCCCGAGCTTCCCACGCCAGCGGACCGCGTCGCCGCCCGCCAACAATTTCAGCTTCCGCTAGATAAGGTGCTGGTGGCATTCACGGGACAGATCATTCCGCGCAAGGGCGTGGCCGATTTGTTGCGCTCGTGGAGCCGCCTGCCCTCCGATAGCCGCAGCCGGGCCGAATTGGTGATCGTAGGCGAGGACCTGCAGAACGCTGGCGCCCATCGTCGTGAAATGGAAGAGCTTTCGCGAGAATTGAACACGTCAGCACGATTCGTCGGATTTCAAAAGAACATCCAAGCCTGGCAGGCGGCCATGGACATCGCCGTGGTGCCATCGCACGTCGAACCCTTGGGGCTCGTGACCCTGGAAGCCATGGTCGCGGGATTGCCTGTCATTGGTTCCCGCGTGGGCGGCATCCCGGAATGCATCTCGCACGAAGAAACGGGATGGTTGTTCACTCCAGGCGAACCAAGCGAATTGGCAACCGCCCTGCAACGGCTGATTGGCGACGAAAACCTTCGGCGTGACATGGGCTCCAAAGGCCGGTTACGCTGCGAGCAATCTTTCAGTCTGACGAGCCATATCGGCGCCATCGTGGAGCAGTATCAAACCGTGCTGGGCGCGTTTCACGGGGAATAGCCGGTGAAGATCTTGATGCTAAGCCGAGTGTTTCCTCCCCATCATGGCGGCAGTGGCCGTTGGTTCTGGGAGATTTATCGCCGGCTACCTTGGGAAGCGGTGGTCGTCGTCGCGGGCGAGCATCCGGATCAGTCGGCATTCGACCGGAATCACGCGGCAAATATCCAGCGGATGAACCTCGACTTCCCTACGTGGGGTCTTTTGGGCAACCAGGGCTGGCGGCATTATCTACGAGCCTACCAGACATTGCGAAGCTGGCTGCGGAAGGAAGCGGTCACGCACGTTCATGCCGGCACTTGCTTGCCGGAAGGATTTTTGGCGTGCCTCCTGCGCCGACGATTCGGCGTGCCGTACATTTGTTACGTTCACGGCGAAGAGCTCAACGTCGTGGCCTCCAGCCGGCAAATGTCATGGATGGCAAAGTTGGCTTTGCGGGAAGCAGATTTCGCTGTCGCCAACAGCCAAAACACGGTCCGACAGCTTGTCGACCAGGATTGGCTACCGGCGGACAAAGTACGTCTGCTCCATCCCGGCGTGGATACGGGCCTGTTCGTCCCCGTTGAAAAAAAACCTGAAACCCGCCAGCGATTGGGCTGGGAGGGCCGCCAAGTCATTCTGACCGTGGGACGCTTGCAGAAACGCAAGGGCCAAGACCAATTGATCCGGGTTCTTCCACAATTACGGGTTGCGATTCCCGAGGTGCTCTACGCGATTGTTGGCGACGGCGAAGAACGGCAGGCACTCGAAGCATTGGCCAGGGAATGCGACGTTGCCGAGCACGTTCAGTTTTTGGGTGGCATGGAGGACACCAGATTACGGGAATGCTACCAGCAGTGCGATCTGTTCGTGTTGCCCAACCGCGAAGTGGACGGTGATACCGAAGGGTTCGGCATGGTGCTGCTGGAGGCCCAAGCCTGCGGCAAAGCGGTCGTGGCGGGCGATTCCGGCGGCACGGCGGAAACGATGGACATGCCTCACACCGGGCTCGTGGTCGACTGTAACGACGTCAACCTGCTCGCCGGCACGCTGCGGACGCTTCTTCAGGATCCCGCAAGATTGAATGCCATGGGACAGGCGGCGCGCGAATGGGTGGTTCAAAACTTTGATTGGGAACCGCTCACCGCGCGGGCCAAGGAAATCTTCCGATTCCCGGCATCGCTTCAAGGAGCTTCTTCCGCGCCCAAGGCGGAAACCGTCTGCTAGCGCGAAATTTCAGAGTGCCTGATTAGGCAACCGGCTCGGACACCGGGCGATGGCGTGGTTGGATGACCGCCGGACGGCCAATGCCCAAATAGCTGAAGCCCTCGTCCCGCATCTGTTGCAATTCGTAGAGATTCCGGCCATCGAAGATGATTGGCGTTTTCATGGCCGAGCGCATGGCGGAGAAATCCGGGTGACGGAATTCGCCCCATTCGGTCACGATGGCCAAAGCGTCCGCCCCTTGCAGGGCATCCAAAGGCTGCGGCGCGTAGTCCAGGCGGTCGCCGTAGACTTGCCGCACGTTTTCCATGGCCACGGGATCATGCACGCGCAATCGTGCCCCCAGTTCCAATAAGCGGTCAATCAACGTCAAGGCGGGGGCTTCGCGAATATCATCCGTGCGGGGCTTGAAGGCCAATCCCCAAATCGCGATCGTCCGTCCGGCCAGGCTCTCGCCGAAAAAGTCCTCGATTTTGCTGGGCAGGATTTGCTTCTGCCGGCGGTTGACTTCATCCACGGCGTCTAGAATGAGTGGATTTACTCCCCGGTCCTGGGCCATCGCGCTGAGCGCCCGGACATCTTTCGGAAAACAACTGCCGCCGTATCCAACTCCCGGGAACAGAAACGCGAAACCGATGCGGCTGTCATGCCCGATGCCCCGGCGGACGTCGTTGATATCGGCCTCCATGTGTTCGCACAAGTTGGCCAGTTCGTTGATGAAACTGATCTTCGTGGAAAGCAGCGCGTTGGCCACGTATTTGGTCATTTCCGCGCTCTCGGGTGACATGGCCAAAAAGGGCTTTTCGGTCCTCAAAAACGGAGCATAAAGCTCTTTCAAGACTTCAGCCACTTCAGGACGCCGCACGCCGACCACGACCCGGTCGGGCTTCGTGAAATCGTCGATCGCCGCGCCTTCCTTTAGGAACTCCGGGTTGCTGGCGACATCGCATTCCCGACCGGTAAGGCGTTTCAACCTGGCAAAGACCTCCG
>JANQPP010000187.1 GCA_028289405.1 Pirellulales bacterium | reverse complement strand
TTCCCGCACCGCCGTCGATAGTATCGTCACCGGCTGGCGGCGGCACGATTTCGCGCTCGGGAGCCAGATGTGAAAAGCGGGCTTTCGCGGCGTTAATCGAGCTCACGTTGGCCATTCGCGCTGAGGAAAGGGCCTTGGCCGATGCTAGCGATTTCATGGCCACAGGTTGGACGGCGTCCGACAAGACGTTCGTTGGGTCGCCATGGATCGTGTCATCTCCTTCGCCACCATGGATCTGGTCGCTGCCCCAGCCACCTTGGATCCCATCGTCGCCTGTTCCACCGCGAATTTCATCCTCGCCGAGTCCGCCGTCGAGGCGTTCGTTCCCGCTGCCGCCGGCGATCTTGTCGTTGCCGGCATCTCCTGCCACTTTGTCGTTGCCGAACATCCCGTGCAGCGAATCGTCCCCTTCCCCGCCGTGGATCACGTCGTTGCCAGTGATCCGCTGAAGCTGTGCGGCATCGAGAGCTTCAATGACGATTTTGTCTTCGCGGAGTGTTTGAGCTTCGGCCGATTGCCAGTCAGAAGTCGTGAGAATTTCACCCTCCACTTCGACGGGCGTGAGGTCGCGCGGATCGCCAAGGATCGTGTCATTTCCGGCGCCACCGTGGAGCACGTCATTCCCCCATCCGCCTTGGATGGAGTCCTGGCCGTCGCCACCTCGGACCACATCATCCCCCGCGCCAGCATGGACTCGGTCATCTCCATCGCCGGCGTCAATCCGGTCGGCGCCCGCGCCGCCGAGAATAGTATCGTTTCCCGAACCGCCGGTGATGGTGTCGTCGTGACGGCTGCCATGGATCTCATCGTCTCCATCGCCGCCTTCGATCATGGCCGCGCCCCCGCCGGCATGGATCACGTCATCGCCCGCGCCCCCCTTGAGGGTCGTGGTCTGTTCCACGGACTCATTGATGTCGATCGTGTCATTACCATCCTTGCCTAGGATTTCCAGATGCGAGACTTGGGAACTGTCGTGTGAAAACGTGATGCCATTGACCACGATGTTGAGGGTCCCCTCGGAAACGAAGGCTTCGATGGTGTCATTGCCGTCGGTCGCCTCGATGAAGAGCGGGCTCGCGCTAAGCATCTGACGGCATTCCAGCGCTTCACTGCTGAGAGGAAAGACATGCCGGCGGTTGGAGCGACGGAGTTGAGAGCGATTGCGGGAAGTCATGGTGATTCTCCAAGTGCTGCGGATGAAACAAAGAGGCACGTTTCGCGTTTACTGGATCGACGCTATTGCACGGGCCATGCCAGCGTGGCAAAGAGAGGCAGCACGAGCGCCTAAGTCGTTCGCGGGCTAAAAGCTAAGAGTGGCGAAGGAGAGTGGCCTAGTTTGTGCCAGAAGGTGCGGAGCGCCTTCGATCGAAGCGCATCGCCTGGAGGCGCGCCTCCAAAACGTACGCTAAGGTTGTAGAGTCTCACGCTGTCTTCCATGCACGTTGCCGTGGCAGCCAATCCACTATGCGAAGTAAGATGCCGCCATGACTTATTGTCTCGTGCAGCTCAATGGGGCCTCGCCTGGCAGCTCCTTCCCGCTGGAGGACGCGGGGGACACCGTCACCATTGGGCGTGATCCCTCTTGCCAACTGCCAGTCGATGACGAACTGGCTTCCCGCAGGCATGCCAAGCTTTGGCGGGCCGGCAGCACATGGCAAGTCGAAGACTGCGGTAGCCGCAACGGCACTCAGGTCAACTCTCGGCCCATCGACCGGGCGGCGCTCGTGCCCGGGGATCTAATCCGCGTGGGCGACCGGCTGCTGATGTTTTTGGAGGAGCATGACGGCTTCGATCCGGCCCGGCTGCGGCACTCAGTGCTCGCGGCCAGCACGAGTGTGATCCGGCTACCTGCTTCGGGAGACCGGGAACCGCTATTGGAGCGGGTACGGCGCGAATCGTCGTCCCGCTCGGTGCGAAACGTGTCCTTGCTGTGCCGCTTGGCGGCTGAGCTTCACCAGCAGGCCGATGTCCAGCATCTCACTCGCGTGGTGGGAAAGATGCTCGTCGAGGCGACGGGCGCGAAGGTCGCGCGGGTCTGGCTCTCCGGGCGCGATGGCCGCTTGGCTTGCGACGACGAATCCTCGGATACCGAAGAACAGGCTTCCGAAGGGCGGCTGCTGGCCGGGATGGTCATGGAGCGGGATGAAGGGCTGCTCACCAGCTTGGCGGAACCGATGGCCGAGGAGGCGGATCGGGATGCGGCCCGGGGCACGTTGATTGGCGTTCCCATTCCCGGCGCGGAGCGGCCTCGCGGCGCCATCGAATGCCAAGCCCCCGACCATTCGCTCGGCTTCGACCAGCGTGATTTGGAACTGGCCATCGCCGTGGCCCACCAATTCGGCCTGGCGCTGGAAACCATCGAGCAACGCGAACAGTTGCAACTGGCCAACCAGCAGCTTCGGAGCCGGGTGGAACAGCAGGGCAAGCTGATCGGAGACAGCCCCGCCATGCTGGAGCTTCATGACCAGACAGCCCGCGTCGCGGCCGTGGGTTCCAACGTGTTGGTGCTGGGCGAAAGCGGGACGGGCAAGGAGCTGGTCGCGCGGACGTTGCACGACTTGAGCCCACGCTCGGACGGTCCTTTCGTGGCGGTCAATTGTGCCGCGTTCAACGAAACCTTGCTGGAAAGCGAGCTGTTCGGCCACGAGAAAGGCGCGTTCACCGGCGCGGACCGCAGGCGTTTGGGGCAGTTCGAAAGGGCGCATCGCGGCACGTTGTTTTTGGATGAAGTAGGCGAGATGAGCCTCGCCTGCCAGGCGAAGTTGTTGCGGGTGTTGGAAGGACATCCCTTCGAGCGGCTGGGCGGCACGGAAGCGGTTCGCGTTGACGTGCGGCTCGTGGCGGCGACGCACCGGGACCTGCGGGAATGGGTCCGCGACGGCAAATTTCGCGAGGACCTCTTTTTCCGTCTGCGCGTGATCGAGCTGCGTCTGCCGCCGCTGCGGGAACGAGGCGACGATGTGATGCGGTTGGCCCTGGAATTCCTCGACCGGTTTCGCCGGGAGTTGGGGCGGGGGCCGGCTCGTTTTTCTCCGGAAGCCGCCGAGGCTATCCGGTCGTACGCCTGGCCAGGGAATGTGCGCGAGTTGAAAAACGCCATTGAACGGGCCGTCGTGCTAAGCCGCCAAGCCGAAGTCACGCCCGAGGATTTGGGGCTGCTCCATTCCCAGTCGGAAGGCTCCTCCGCCGCCACACTTTGCACCCTGCAAGAGGCGGAGCGGAAACATATCCGGCTCATCCTAGACGCCACCGAAGGCAACAAGACGAAAGCCTGCCAAATCCTCGGTATTGGCCGAGGGACCCTCTACAAAAAGCTCGCTTCACTAAAGGCGTAGCCTCACGACCGCTGCAACCGGTCGATCTCGACCCTTCGGCGATCGCCTCGGCGAAATCCCGTTTCTTCGGGTTTACGCATGTCGATTCTCTCTGCTTACGATGGAGAGATACGTCCATGGTCGCAAACAGGGGTCGGAATTTGGCGAGGTGGTCCATGCTCGGGAGAAAGTGGCGGGCATTTCAACTGGAGCGGCTTGAATCGCGCGTGCTGCTGGCGGCGGACGCATTCGCCTTGTCGCCCATCCGCGAGCCCGTGAAAACGGTTCAGCCATCGCTGGAATCCGAGGCGGTCGAATCGCGCGCCCTGCAAGAAGAGCCTCGGAACGTGGCGGTCGCCGACGTGGCGCGGAGCGACGCCCTGAAGGTCACGTTCATTTTGCCAGTGAAATCCACGCCTCAGAACGTGCGGCCCACTTCCCCGCCCGTTTTGGTCAAACAAATCATCGACGCCACGGGAAGTGAGCTGGCCAAACCCGAAATCGTGCGGGAAGCCATCAAAATTTCCCGCGAAAAAGTCGAAGTGACCAAGAGCATCACGAACAAACTGGTCCCCGCCCGCCATACGCTAGATGCTGTCGAAGCTTACCAGCCTGTCACGAGCAGTCTCGCGCCGGCAAGTTTGATTCGCAACGAAGTCGTGTCTCGACAGACCATCCAAGTGCTTAACCAGCGGATGGAACTGGACGTGCTTCCCACGAGCGACGAAGTCACGAAGGCGATTGACGGAGCACGAGAGGACATTCGGCAAGAGCGGATGGCGGAAACGAGCCGACCGGATGCCTCTGCGCACCAGGACGAGAATCTTTCGACGCAAGTCGCCACGCGCAGCGCGCCGAGCACGTTCGCGATTGCTGAATCCATTCCAACCGCATCCTCAAACGACCAACGGCTCGCCGCCGCCTTCGTCGCGCAAACCGTGTCTCGAAACTCCGAGTTTGGCGGCCCGCAATCCCTAGCGGCCAACGCTACGCTCGCGGAGGATGCCGCGCCCACAACGGAAGCCACTGGTCCCGGGAACGCGCCACTTCAAGCATCCATGAGTGTAACCGCGGCTCCGCCAACCGAACCGCTGCCACTCCCGCCAGCAGCGGTGACAGTTTCCGCGCAGCTTGTCACTTCTGACTCGCCAATGAACGATGTCGCGCAAGGGTTGCCAGTATTGCCGGCAAGCAATTCGGCAGCCGCCGTCGCCTACGAACCACTCCCCATGGCAAAAGGTGCCGTCTTCGCCGTCGCGTTGGGATCGCCTTTGGTCCGCTTCGCCTCGGCTGCGGACTCGCCTGGAGATCATCTCGGCGGCAGCGTGCAGGTTTCCGGTACGTCGAACCTGCCCAAGGGCCGTTCACGCCGCCGGCGGGGAAAGGACCGCGAAGCTTCGATGGAGGTGATCGAAGACTTCGCCTCGCCGTCGCGAACCGAACCGTATGCCACGTTGTTGACGGTCGCCGCCGATGCTCCTCCACACCTGCCCGGCCAGGTCTCCCCACCGAGACTGGCGACTAGTTTTGCCCACGTGACCTTGGCGGAATCCTACACGGTGCATACTCATCGAACTCAAACGCATGAATCCTGGACAGGCGAATCTTACGATACGAACCCGATGCAGTTCTCGTCGGTCATTTCCAGCGGCGGACTCGCGGCAGGCACCCTCGCCGTGCTCGCCTACGAACGCGTATTGCAGTACCGGGACAAGCTCGCGGCGAGCCCAACCGCGCGGCCCATGGCCAATGGCACCACGCGGTTGCGGGTGGAAGCCAAGCCCGTTTGATGCTTTCTCACGCCGAAGGATCGATCTGCTCCTTGAGCTTGCGCAGGTTTTCTTTCGCCGCTTCGTAGCCGGGATCGATGGCGAGCGCCTGTTGCAAGTCTTCTTGTGCGCCCGTCCAATCCTCCAGCGCGGCTTTAGCGGCGGCACGATTGGTCAGCACACGGGCGGTCTCCACGCCCTGGCTCACCGCTTCGTCGAATTTCGCCAAGCTATCTTCGAATTTCCCCTGCTGAAACAGTGCGACACCCCACTCGGCTAGCGCGATGCCGAGTCGTGCGTCAAGCTGATAGGCTCGTTCAAATTCGCGGGAGGCCAGTTCGTTCTCTCCGACTTTCAGATACACGAGCCCCAAATTGTAGTGGGTCCAGGCGAAGCCGGACCGCAGCCCAAGGCAGACTCCATACGCGGAGATCGCCTCGGCATGCCGCTGAGTCCAGTGCAGGCAGACGGCCCGCGCAAAGTTTGTCCAAAATCTTTCTTCCTCGTTTGCTGTTCCGGCCCGAAGCGCCGCGTCGAGGAAATTCAGCGCTTCATCGTACGCACCGCGTTGCGCGGAGATGATTCCCAAGAGATACCAATCGAATGCATCGCGGCATTGCCCGGCCAGCCGTTCGGTATCCGGAACAACGCGGCCCTGGGTCTCGTCCATCTTCCGCAGCGCGACCGCGAGCGGACGGTCGCGGTGGGACACGGGCAATCTCGCGAGCAATGCTTCCCGTCCGAGTCTCGCGTCTAGCGTGTCGAGATGGGCGGCGTCAAACCGACTCGCCCGGGTTAGCAGCATCTCGGCAATCGCAGCGTCGACTTCGATCCGCTCCCCAGCGGATAGCAAACGATAGGGCGGGATGCGCTGCCAATCTTCGCGCTCCAGCACGTGAAACACGGCCAGTGGATCGGTGGCGGCATCCGTGAATCGCCCCGTCCACGATTCGGTTCGCGCGCGGCGCAGGGACTCGCGGAATCTTTCCAGTTCCCCCTGGGCGAACCGGCCGGCGGTTTGTTTGAATTTTTCCTGGACGACTGCCCGGCGGTGAGTGGTCCAACTCGCCGGCAGTAACCAGTTCTCCCGATCCAAAGCGATTTCGGCTTGCCGCAACGTCTCGGCGGCCTTCCCAAGTTGGCCGGCGCCGAGCCATTGCTGGCACTGGTCCAAATGTTCCGCCGCGCGGCCCGATTGCGTGAGATCGGAGTAGCCGGCCGCCATCGTCCCTGCCACCATGACCAATCCTATCACTCCCATGGCGGCCGACCGACGGGGGCGGCGGCGAAACCAACGGACAGTCCCTTCCCACACACTGCGGTCGGGCGCGTGTGCCAACGGTTCATGCCGCAGAAATCGCTCCAGGTCCTCGACCAACGCCGCGACGGAGAGATAGCGATCTTCCTTTCGCGGCGCGAGGCATTTCGCCAGCATCGAGCGCACGCTGTCCGGGACTCTGCCCACGGTCGTGGGCAGTTGGGGGACGCCGCGCAGACGTTCCGCCAACATCCAACGAATCTGAGCGGGGAAATCGGAAGCACCGCCACTTGTCGTGAAGGGATATTGTGATGCTAGCAGTTCATAGAATAAGAGCCCCAGGGAATAAATGTCCGAACGCTCATCTACGTCCGCGCGGTTGCCCGGCAGGTGGGTGTCAAACGCCGCCAAATGCTCTGGAGCCATGTAGGCCAAAGTGCCGCCAAACAAATCCTCTGGCTTGCCACGGTCGGCGACGTTGAAATCCATGAGCAGCGCTCGCCCCGCCGGATCGAGGAGCACATTCGCCGGTTTGATGTCGCGATGCACGACCCCTCGGCGATGGGCATGATCGAGCCCTCGGGCAATGTCCAGCACGAGCCGGCAGACGGCGGGCACGAACGCCAAGAGGGCCAGCTCCGATGCGTGGATTTCAGGCTGTTCCGTGGGCCGGCGTTCGATCGATTCGGCCAGCCAAGCGAGCAGTTCGGCCCCCTTCCAACGGGCCTTGTTTTTGCTGGCACGCCAGGCGATCCAATGTTCGAGCGTCCGGCCTGGGATGTAGCGCATCGCCAGCAGCTTGCGCCCCTCGACGATCTGTTCACTATAAACGGGGACGATGTGGGGATGGTCAAGTTGAGCCAACGTTTGGCCTTCGCCACCGTCGGGCCGTGAAACCTTCAGGGCGACCAGGCGGTCGAGTGAGAGCTGGCGTGCCAAATAGACTTGGGCGTACCCGCCCGACCCCAGCAGACGGACGATCTGGAAATCCCCGACGGTCTGCTCTGGCTGGAGAGAAAAGATGTCGTGCTCGGAACCGTCCCGCGCCGCGTCGTAATCGAGCGTTGCTTCGATGGCCGGCGCGCTCGGTTTCCGTTCGCCGGCGGGCCGCGTCTCACCCGGCAAGGAAGCGTCCAACTCGGAGGGAATCTCAGCGGAGGACATCGATGCGAAACCTGGGAAGCAATCGGATGATCTGTTTGCTTGAAGTATCGCCCGTCAGAGATGGCGGCGCGCACGGCAGGGCCGCTGCGATGCAACTCGGCGAACCACTACCGTGCGGTTGAGACGAATCCGCCGCTTTTGCGGGCCTCGCGCATGGCACAACCGGCGTCTCTCAACGCGTCCTTTCTCTTAGCCGCCGGAGCGGCGCGGCCTATCTTTTAAGAATTTAGATGATTTTATTGACGGCACGTCACGGGTTGGGTTATGATCATCGAAACAATTCGATGATTCGGTCGTCGTAGCGGCAGAATCATTGCCGCTTGAACCATGCTTTCGCGCCTTTCATGAGAAAGTCCCACCGACATGCCTCGCTCGGAATCCGAATATCCCACGGAACTTGAATTGGAGATCCTCAAGGTTCTCTGGAAGGAATCTCCGCTCCCCGTGCGAGAAGTCCGGGCGCGGCTCGAAGCCGAGGCCGGCAGGCCACTGGCGCATAGCAGCGTGATCACCATGCTGAACATCATGCATCGCAAAGGATTCCTCAAGCGACGCAAGCAGGGCAAATCGTTTCTCTTCTCGCCCAAGGTGGAAAAGGACCGCGTGGGGGGCACGATGATCGGCGACCTGCTCGCCAGAGTTTTCGACAATTCCCCCGCCGCCATGGTCCTCAATCTCCTGGAAACGACGGATCTCGACGCGGAGGAACTGGTGGAGTTGCGGAAGCTGATACACCGTAAGAGTAAGGAGCAAAAAGAATGAACGCGGCATTCCTGTTGGATCCTTACGTGAGTAGCCGCCTGTGCCTGGCCTTGCTGCATTCGCTGTGGCAAGTCGCCCTGCTCGCCGCGGCGTGTTGGGGCATCGACCGCTGTTGGCGGGGGAAGTCACTGGAGGCCAGTTACACGTTGTACGTCGCCGCGCTCATCCTCAGCCTGGCGGCGTTGCCGGTCACTTTTGTGTGGATCGATGTGGCCGCTCCAGTGGAAGTCGCGGTTGCCGTGCCGATATCCGCGCCATCCACGCCGGCGCCGAATCCGCAGGTTAGGGCTCCGCTCGAAATCGGCGCCGTCGCGCCTTCGCCTTCGGAATCCGTGTCGTCGGGAAACTTGCCACATGCGGCTCCCGCCACAAAAGCCGAACACACCAGTCAAGAAGCACGGCCCAGCGCCGGGCGGGATGCGTGGCTCCGCTCCGCTTCTTGGCTGGCGTTTATCTACGCGGGTGGCGTCGTGCTGATGCTCACGCGGCTGTTCGCCAGTGCATTTTGCTCGGAACGGCTGGGCCGAACGGCCACGCCTATCACCCAGGGGCCGCTCGTGGAAGCATTGCAGGTCTTGTCCAACCGGTGGTCCACATGCGCTGTGCCGGCTTTGGCCTGGACACGGCGGATCGCCGTGCCGCAGGTAGTGGGCCTGTGGAAGCCGACCATCTTGCTCCCCGCTTCAGCCGTTTCCGGCCTCACGACCGCTGAGTTGGAATGGATCCTGGCCCATGAACTGGCCCACGTGCGGCGGCATGACATGTGGATCAACCTCTTGCAGCGGTGGGCCGAAGCCGTGCTGTTTTTCAATCCGGCCCTGTGGTTTCTCAGCCGCCGGGCCAGCGCGCTGCGCGAATACTGCTGCGATGAATGGGCCTGCCAAGAGATGCCCGCCTCGGAAGGGGAACCACGCTTGCGTTACGCCCAAGTCTTGCTGCGTATCGTCGAACTGGCCCGCCCGGAGATGGCGAAGCGGTCGAGCGAATTGGCGGCGATGGCCGCCAGCGGCCGCGCGCCTTCGGAACTTCGCCGGCGGCTGGCCCGGCTAGTAGGACAGCCGCTACGTGAGCCGATGCCGTTTTCGCGGCGGAGGCTGCTCTCGCTGAGTGTCCTGACTTTGGTCTTGCTGCTGATTCCGCTAATGGCCAAATCACAGCCGGGGCCGGATGAAGCGGACAAGCCAGAAAACGTCCTGCGGTTTCCGGACGACCGGACAGGAGGCGTGGTGTTCAGCCGACCCGCCGGCTTGGAGGGGTATCGCGTGGGGTTTGGCTTCCTGGAGAGTTGGTATGAGGGCTGGGAACAAATCGCGCCCGCGCGCGGCGAGGTGGAGATTCCGCCTGGCCACCATGTGCGTCTCGATGTTTCCAAGGCGGCCTCGAAGGATTTGAGCTTCTTGCGCGAAATCCCGCCTGATGGGATTCACGTCTTGAATTTGGAAGGGACGGACGTGGACGATGAACAGTTGCGCCACGTGGGCCGGCTAACCGGACTGCGGATGCTCAATCTGGAGGAAACCAGGATTACCGACCGGGGCATCCAACACTTGGCGAACCTGAGACAGCTTCAGCGGTTGGATTTGTCCGCTTTTGGTGTCCATCGGGATGGATTCGGTGTGGGGGACGAGTCGATGGCCATCGTCGCCCAGCTTCCCGCTTTGGAAAGCATCGCGCTCAGGCTCACCAAGGTCACGGACGCTGGCATGGAGGCCCTGGCCAAGTGTAAGTCTCTGAAGAGCATTGGCATCGAAGGCACACCCGTCACCGATAATGGTCTGGAATACTTGCTCGACCTGCCCCGCCTTGTTGTGTTGGGATTAGGCGTCTACGACGAAGGCGCGAGCATCACCGACGAAGGACTCCGGACCGTGGGCCGGATGGCTCAACTCAAATCCCTAAGCCTGAGCGGAACACCGGTTACCAACGCTGGCCTTGAGCATCTCTCAGGTCTAACAGAGCTGGAATCCTTGGATATTGACGAAACCCAGGCCACCGAAGCGGGGCTCGCGCATTTGGCGCCTTTGCAAAAGATCGAACGCCTGAGGCTGTTCGATACCGTAACGGATGTTGGTGCGAAGCATCTCAGCAAGCTCAAAAACCTGAAACGAATCAGTGCCAACCTCGACCTTTCGGATAAAGGGGTCGCCGAGTTGGCTAAGTTGCCGCATCTGGAGCAATTGATGCTCTCCGATCAGCGGATCACGGATGTTTCCTTGCGGCACATCGCGCGCATGCCGGAATTGAAGACGTTGTGGTTCCAGGATTGCCAGGTATCCGATCAGGGATTGGAGCTACTCCGCGGTTCACCCAGTCTTGAGTCCCTGCTGATTTCCCGCACGCAAATGACCACCGCCAGTCTGGAGCCGCTGTCGCGAATCCCCAACCTGCGGATCCTATCCTTGAACCTTTCGTCGGAAGCCGACGAGGAACCCGATTGGCGAAACATCGCGGAATTCAAACAACTCGAGCAGTTGCGTCTCTCGGGACCCAGCTTTCGCAACGCGGACTTCGCCTACCTGAAAGGGCTCGTCCAACTTAAGTGGCTGGACCTTCAATTGGATGATCCTGTCAATGACGAGGCTTTCGGCCATCTGAAAAATTTGAAGCATCTCACGCAACTTGATGTCGAAAATACGGTCATCACGGACCAAGCACTGACCGCGCTTTCCGGAATGGACAAATTGGAATACCTGACTATCTCCGGCCTGATCACGGACACGGGTTTGCGGGCGCTGCGCGGCATGAAGTCGTTACGGCTGCTGCAAATCGCGTCGCCGCACCTCACCGAGGAAGGGCTGTCGGAATTGGCGGCGGGTACGCCTGCTCTGCAGGACATCAACCGCTTTGACTATCGGCTGGGCTACGACGAAGTCACTCCCTCGAATCGGGACGCGATCTGGCGAGAGGGAACGCCCGAGGAGCGGGTGGCCAAGGATTTGCTCGAAAACTTGCCGCCCCCCGAGCTTTCGGTCTGGAATTGGATCAATCGCCAGGATGCCAGCCTGAATTTGGCCTCTCTGCGGGGCAAAGTCGTGCTGGTCAAATTTTGGGGAACCTGGAGCCGACCGAGCAAGACGCAGTTGCCCCGGCTGAAGGAGCTCTATCAACAACACCATCCCCAGGGGCTGGAAATTGTCGGTATTCATTCATCGACCATTCGGCAGGACGTACCACAATTCTTGGCCGACGAGGAGATTCCTTGGCCGGTCGCGATCGACTTCGAGGACCGCACGGTCCAAGCCTGGCAGGCCGATGGCTATCCGGACTACTACCTGATCGACCGCTTCGGCAATCTCCGCATGGCCGACATCTTTGAAGAGCACTTGGAGCCCGCGATCAGGACTTTGCTCTCCGAGGGCGGGCAAGGGGCAGCAAATTCCAACGAAGTGGACAACGTCGAGCCCGAGATACCGGAGAACGAATATCGCTTGAACGTGATTGGTCCGGACGGGCAGCCGGTCCCCCATGTCGAGGTGGAAATTCGGACCCGACCGGTGGTCAAAGAGGAACAGATCCGGGCGGGCCGTTTTCTGCGGAGTGGCAGGTTTGGCGCCGTCGTGGAAACCGACCAGCAAGGGCAGCTTGCGGTCCGCTTCGACGACCCACCTGACGGCTTGAGATTCGGCGTCAAGCAGCCCGGCTTCGCGCCCTATTGGGCGGAATGGACGTCGAACAGTCCTTCTTCCGCGATTCCCCGCGAATTCACCATGCCCTTGAGCGGAGCCTGGTCGCTGGGTGGCATCGTCGTGGATGAAAACGGCCAACCCGTCCAAGGCGCCAGAGTTCGTCCGAACATCTATTACCAGAAACGTCCCGGCGATGCCCAACAGTTGGGAGTGGGCGGCGCCTTGACCACGAAAGCGGACGGTAAGTGGAGGTTCGACAGCGTGCCAGAATCGGTGGATCATGTGTCCGCGGAAATCCATCACCCCGACTTTCAGCCCGGTTGGCACGACCTGACCCGCGCCGCGTTCGAACTCGCTCCCGGAGAGCCGCCGCGCGGCAAGATCCAACTGCAACGAGGCTTAACCGTCAGCGGCACGGTTACCGATCAAGCGGGCCAGCCCGTCGAAGGGGCGCTCGTCCGCACGAAGTTTACCAACGACGTCCGTAAGGCGACCACCGATGCCCAAGGAGTCTATCGGTTGACGGGCTGCCGGCCGAGCATGGCCCGCATCGTCGTTTCCGCCCCGGGGCAGGCCCTCGACATGCGAGAGGTACGCGTCGATCCCGAGATGGAACCGGTCAACTTCGTGCTCGACCCCGGCGGGAAGATTCGCGTGCGAGTGGTGGATGAACAGGGGAACGGCATTCCCAAGGCGCGGATCTTTTTCCAGCGCTGGCGCGGCATGATCGATTACTTCGAGTTCGACCATGTGGACGATTACGCGGACGAAAATGGCGTGTGGGAATGGAACGAAGCGCCGCTCGATGAATTTCGAGCCGACATCTGCCGTCCAGGCGGATTGCAACTAAAGCGAGAACCGCTCGTGGCGCGGGACGAGGAGTATGTATTCTCGCCTCCTCCTCCGCTGATCGTCTCCGGGAGCGTGATCGATGCCCACACCAAACAGCCAATCCAGGAGTTTCGGGTCACTCCCGGCATCCGCAATCCCGATCCCGGCATTCGCTTTGATTGGATTTCCGGGGACAGTTATGTGGCTTCCGGCGGCGAGTACGAGATCCGCTTCACGAATGCCTATTTGGCCCA
The DNA here is from genome assembly GCA_028289405.1 of Pirellulales bacterium. Classification (GTDB taxonomy): domain Bacteria; phylum Planctomycetota; class Planctomycetia; order Pirellulales; family JANQPP01; genus JANQPP01. The sequence continues at coordinate 29,408 of JANQPP010000187.1, read as the reverse complement.
TCTAGTGCGGATCGAGGCGGACGGCTACCAGGTCGCCATGTCCCGGGATATCCAGTCCGATGAGGGGGAAGTGCGTGTCGATTTCGAATTGGAACCGGCGGAGGATATCGCGGGCATCATCGAAACGGTGGCAGGAAAACCGGCGGCCCATGCCAAGCTCGCGCTGGGCGTGGCCGGCTCGCAAATCAGTATCGAAGCCGGGGTAATCGACGATAGCTCTACCGACGCCACACGGCTCGACGCGGATGCCGAGGGCCGATTTCGCTTCCCGGCCCGCACGGAGCCCTTTCATCTCGTGATCACGCACGAGGCGGGTTTCGCCTACTTCAAGTCGAAAGAGAAACCGATTCCCTCACGCATCACGTTGACTCCTTGGGCCCGCGCGGAAGGGACGTTTCGCGTCGGGCCGGAGGCGGCGGAGAATGTGGTTCTTTCGTGGTTCGGCGCAGGGATCCATTCGTACGGAGATGATGTACCCAACATCTTCACGCATCATGAAGTGGCCACGGGAAAAGATGGCCGCTTCATGTTTGACCGCGTGTTCCCCGGCACGGGCAGGATCGGTCGGCGGATTCGTTTGATCCACGATGAAGGCGCCACCGAGGTAACCTCCTCACAACGCGTGTCGGCGGAGTTTGTTGCCGGGAAGACCACGCGGCTCGACCTCGGCGGTACCGGCCGTCTGGTGATTGGCACGCTGGCCCCGTCCGCCAATCATTCCAGCCAAGTGCTATGGAATTTCGTGCTGCTCAATGTACGGGCCGATTTGCAGCCCCCCACGCGGCCCACTCCCCTGGCGGAAGCGCGCAATGATCGCGAAGCGTACCAAAAGTGGTGGGATGCTTGGCGGAAGACGCCGGAGGGGCAAGTCTGGTTCGCCGCTTACACGGTCTACCAGCAGATGGAAACCGCGTCGCCGTATATCGGCGTGACCGTGGACCGGGATGGCTCCTTTCGCATCGACGACATGCCGCCTGGAAACTATGTAATGAGCGGATATTTCCGTATGAAGGATGCGCCAGGAAAGTTAACGAGCTACCCATTCTCGGTCCCACCGCCGGATGGCGAGTACTCCGCCGAGCCACTCGATTTGGGCACGATTACTCTGGAGCCAAGATAGCGGGAATGAACGGGAACCAATTGGGAGTCCACTGCGTCCAATTGAAAAGCTGGAAGAACGGGCAGCTCATGACAGACTTTGCGGTATTGACTTTACTTTCGCTTTCGCTGTCGTAGAATCGATTTTGACATTCATCACGGAACAATGGAGATGGCGCGATGTCGATTTCCACGTCGGCGGTCGGAAAGCTCAGCGAGGGTGACGTCCAGGCGATTGACGAATTGCGGGACATGCACTCCCGGCTCACTCGCGAGATTGGCCGCGTGATCGTGGGACAGAGCGAGGTCGTGGACCGGCTCGCCATCTGTTTTTTTGCCCGGGGGCATGCCCTGTTGATGGGCGTGCCGGGGTTGGCCAAAACCCTGCTGGTGAGCAAGCTCGCCGAGACGCTCTCGCTCAAGTTCAGCCGCATCCAGTTCACGCCCGACCTGATGCCGATGGACATCACGGGCACGGACATCCTGCAAGATACCGAGGACGGACGGCGGGAGTTTCACTTCGTTGCCGGGCCGGTGTTCGCCAATGTCGTGCTGGCGGACGAAATCAATCGCGCGCCGCCGAAGACGCAGGCCGCGCTCTTGGAGGCGATGCAGGAGCGGAAGGTCACCGTCGTGGGCCGGACCTTCGATTTGCCGCTGCCGTTTCTCGTGTTGGCCACGCAAAACCCCGTCGAGCAGGAGGGGACCTACCCTCTGCCGGAAGCGCAGCTCGACCGGTTCATGTTCCTGATCGAACTCGACTACCCCTCCGAGCAGGAAGAGATCCGCATTGCCCGGACGACCACGGGTGACGAATTGCCGGAGCTGAGCCACTTGCTTACCGGGGAAGAAATTCTCCGCATGCAAAGCCTGGTCCGCCGCGTGCCCGTTCCCGACCACATCTATGAATATGCCGCCAAGCTGGTGCGTAAGACGCGGCCCGGTGGAGAGACCTCGCCCGAGTGGCTGCGGCATTTGGTCGCCTGGGGCGCGGGCCCCCGCGCGGTGCAAAATTTGGTGCTGGCGGCCAAGGCTCGGGCCGCCTTGTTGGGAAGTTACATGGTCCGCTTGGAGGACGTGCAGCACGTGGTCGAACCGGTCCTCATCCACCGCATCGTGACCACGTTCGCCGCGCAATCCGAGGGCATCAGCGCGAAGCAGATCGTGTCGCGGCTGATTGAAGAGACCGAGATCGACGCGAAGTGATCCGCGCCAAAAGGGCCGGTGCCTTTCCCAAGGCGTGAGTGACGAGGCCAAAACACATGATTGCCAGCCAAAAGCCGCGGCGGTTTCTCGACACGCGAGTCCTTTCCCGGCTGGCAAGCATTCCCCTCTTCTCCCGGCGGCCCATGCAGGGTAACGTCTCGGGAAAGCACATGAGCCCCCACCGGGGTTCGAGCGTTGAGTTCGCCGAGTATCGCAAGTATGTCCCCGGAGATGATCCCCGGCGGATGGACTGGCGGGCCTTTGGACGTACGGAAAAGTACTTCGTCAAGGAATTCGAGGCGGACACGAATCTCCGCTGTTGCCTGGTGGTCGATACCAGCGGCTCGATGGATTTTGGTTCCGGCGAAACGACCAAGCTGGAGTATGCCCGCAAACTAGCCGGCACGATCGGTTATTTGGCCGTGGCCCAAGGGGATGCGGTGGGCCTCTCCTGCGTGGCGGAGGGCGTGGTACGGAGCCTGCCACCCCGGCGAAATCCTTCGCATCTGCGCACGCTGTTCGACCTGCTGGAAGGTGCCCAAGCCACGGGTCCCACGCAGCTCATTCCCACGCTGCACGAACTGGCGGAGACGATTCGGCAGCGGGCTTTGATCGTGTTGGTCTCGGATCTGTTCGTGCCTCCGGACGAGTTGCACGACTGCTTTCAACATCTGCTGTTTCGCAAGCACGATCTAGCCGTCTTTCACCTCTATGATCCGCTGGAATTGAGTTTCGATCTCCGCCGGCCCACGCGTTTTGTCGACATGGAAGGGGGCGCATCGATTTTCGTCGAGCCCACCGAGATCGCCGACCGCTATCACCGGGCCTTGGAGGAGTATCGGAACAAGCTGCGTAGCGCCGTATTGGAGGCGGGCGTCGATTATCACGAGGTTTCCCTGGAGGACGACTACGAACAGGTGCTCACGCGGTTCCTCGTCGGACGGACACGCGGGAAGGGCGCCTCATGAGCTTTCTCCAGCCTTTGATGCTCGCGGCGCTGCCGGCGATCGCGCTGCCGATCCTCATCCACTTGATCAACCAGCGGCGGTATCAAACGCTGCCGTGGGGGGCGATGCAGTTTCTGCTCGCCGCGCAGCGGATGTCCCGGGGCTATACCCGGATTCGGCAGTGGCTGATTCTGGCCTGCCGTACGTTGGCCCTCGCCGGACTGATCGTGGCCGCCGCGCGGCCGCTGGCGGGCGGTTTTTTGGGACTGGCCGGCGGCAGCCGTCCCGACACCACGATCGTGCTCATCGACCGCTCCCCCAGCATGTCGCAAGTCAACGGCGGCACGCTCTCCAAGCGGGAAGCGGGGCAGCGGCAAGTGGTGGAGACGCTCCGCAAGCTCGGCTCCGAACATTGGGTTCTCATCGAAAGCAACCGCAGCACTCCTCGGGAACTGAATTCCATTGATGAACTACTGAAACTGCCCGAGATGGGACCCAGCAGCGCGGCGGCCAACTTCCCACGCATGCTCGACGCGGCAGCCAGCTACCTCGAAAACAATCAAACGGGCCGCACGGAAGTGTGGATCTGTTCTGACTTGCGGGCCAATGATTGGGACGCCCGAAACGCCCAATGGAAACAATGCCGTGACCGGTTCGCGGCGTTCCCGGGAAGCCTCCGGTTCCACATTTGTGCGTTTCGCGATCCGGCTCCGGAGAATCTGGCCGTGCGGGTGACCGAGGTTGAGCGGGTCCGAGGCCCCGACGGCGCGGAATTGGCCGTCTCGCTCCAGATCGAGCGTGACGCAACAAGTGACCAGCCGCTCCGCTTGCCGCTGCAATTCGAAATCGCGGGCGCCCGTTCGCAAACCGAGATCGAACTGGCGGACCGGCAATTCGAACTGCGCGGGCATCGCATCCCGCTCGACTCGACGATGGAGCGGGGCTGGGGCCGGGTTTCCATCCCCGCCGACGCGAATGCAGCGGACAATGAATTTTTCTTTGCGTTTGACCAACCGCGCACGCGGCGGGCCGTGTTGATTTTGGAGGACGCGGAAACTTCTGCGGCGCTGCGATTGGCGGCGCAGATTCCGCCCAGCGCCACGGTGGAATGCGAGGCGGAGGTCTGGCAGCCGCATCAAGTGGAAGCGGCGAACTGGGAAGAGGCCGCGCTCGTGTTGTGGCAAGCTCCCTTGCCGGAAGGACGCGCCGCCGAGTTGCTCAAAAGTCTTGTGGAGCGTGGCGGGCAGGTCTTGTTCTTTCCACCCCACGTGCCGGCCTCCACATCGTTTCTGGATGTGGCTTGGGGCCAGTGGCAGGAGCCGGACCATCCGGCGGTACCCACTCATTGGACACTGGACCAAGATCTGCTCGCGAATTCCCTGGGGGGCACGTCCTTGCCCGTGGGAGAATTGCAAGCCCTGCGCTACTGCCCTCCCCAGGGCGAATTGACGCAACTGGCCACGCTCGACGGCGGTATGCCCCTCGTCGCAAGGCAGGCCACTCCGAACGGCGGCGTGTACTTTGTAAGCACCGGTCCGGCCAGCACGGATTCCAACCTCGCGGCCAATGGCGTCGTGCTCTATGTGGCGGTGCAGCGGGCGCTGGCCACGGGCGCGGCCGCGCTGGGGAAGACGCGCCAAATTACCGCCGGCATGGGCCAAGAACCCGTGGAGTTGGCCGGAGCCCAGCAACTGGCCGGTTCCGAGGATGCCGTCTCCGCTGATTATTTCTTCCACGCCGGCGTCTATCAGCGGGATGAACGACAGTGGGCCGTGAACTGTGCCGAGGATGAAGGCCAGGCCGACATCCTCTCGGACGAGGAAGTCCACGGCCTGTTCGAGGGGCTGGATGTCTCGATCTTGGCGGGCGAAGCCAGCGGCGGCTCGTCGCTAGTGCGGGAAATCTGGCGGGCTTGCATGCTGGGAATGATCGTGGCCCTCTTGGCCGAAGCGGTGCTCTGCGTGCCCCGCGCGGCGAAGCCCCAAGATGAAAAGAACTCCGTCTTCCGCCAACGCCAAGAGCGGCAGGCAGTCCTGCGGGAGATGCAAACCACGGCATGAACACACGGCACCTCACCCTCTTGTGGACACCTTGGACCATCGCCATCGCGGTGCTGCTGGCGATCGCGACCGCCGCGATTTGTTGGCTCTCCTGGCGGCGGTCCGGATATGGCCGCTGGTTCGGACTGTTGGAACTGTTGCGGTTCGCGCTGGTCATGTTAGCGGCTCTGCTCCTGAATCAGCCGGAGTTGGTCCGGCAGTTTCGACCGGACGAGAAACCCGCCATTCTCGTGCTGCACGACAATTCTCCCAGCATGGCCACGCGGGACGTCTCCACGAACGAATCTTCGCGGGTCATCACCCGTCGGGAATCGATCGCGACTTTGGTAGATGGCCAGACATGGGATGCGCTGCGGGACAAGATGGAGATCGGCATTCAGCCTTTTGCCCGCCACCAGCGGCCGGAAGAAGGCGAGACGCCGGAGTCCCATGATGACGGGCAATCGCCTACCAATGCTTCCGCCATCGCGGGAAGCGACCTTTACACCCCCTTGCGTGAAGCGGGCCAACAATACGACAACTTGCGGGCCGTTGTGCTGATTTCCGACGGCGATTGGAACGAAGGTCCGCCCCCGGTACAGGCCGCCACGCAACTTCGGCTGGATGAAGTGCCCGTCTTCACGATCCCGGTCGGCAGCGCGACGCGGCTCCCGGACGTGGAGTTATTGAGCCTGGACGCGCCGACGTTTGGCGTCGTGGGCAAATCGGTGCGGATTCCCTTCTCGGTGGAGAGCTCGCTCCCCCGCGAATTCGTGACCACCGTGACGCTGAAGGTCTCCAATGACGAGACCTTGTCGAAAGAGATCCGAGTGGCCCCGATGGGTCGCACGACCGAATCATTGCTTTGGAAGCCCCAGGAAATTGGCGACTACAACCTGGCGCTGAACATCGCCACCCATGCCAACGAGGCGCTGCTGGACAACAACGCGCTCTCCGCGCCGATCGCGATTCGCGAGGAAAGCCTGCGCGTGCTGGTCGTCGAATCGTATCCCCGCTGGGAATACCGGTATCTCCGCAACGCACTCTCCCGAGATCCGGGCGTCGAGGTTTCCTGTCTGCTGTATCATCCGCATTTGGACAAAGTGGGCGGCGGAAACGCGGACTACATCAAAGAGTTCCCGGTCGGGCTCGACGAACTCTCGGCCTACGACGTGGTCTTTTTGGGAGATGTGGGGCTGGACGATGGCCAGCTTTCTCCGGAGCAGTGTCGGCTGCTGAAAGGTCTGGTCGAATTCCAGGCCAGCGGCTTGGTGTTTATTCCCGGCTGGCAAGGCCGGCAGCACACCCTGCTCGAAACGGAACTGAACGAGCTTTACCCGGTTGTATTAGATGAAGGGCAGCCCGATGGCTGGGGATCGCGGACGCCGGGCCATTTCGAGCTGACCGAACTCGGACGGCGGAGCCTGCTCACCAAATTGGCCGATACGCAAGACGAAAACATGGAGGTCTGGGAGAACCTCCCCGGCTTCCAATGGTACGCGCCCGTGCTGCGTGCCCGCGCCGGTGGTGAAGTCCTCGCGGTGCATCAGGGCATGGTCAACGCCCGGGGGCGGCTACCGCTGCTGGTCACGCGGACCTACGGGGCCGGCAAGGTGCTATTCATGGGGACGGACGGTGCTTGGCGCTGGCGCGAGGGGGTCGAGGACAAGTACCACTACCGCTTTTGGGGGCAGGTCGTGCGCTGGATGGCCTACCAACGGAACATGGCCAAGGGAGAGACGATGCGGCTGCACTATGCTCCCGACCAGCCCCTCCTGCGGCAGACGCTCACGCTGCATGCGAACGTGATGGAAAACAGTGGTGAACCGCTGGCACGTGGGGATGTGATCGCGCGGATCACCGCGCCCTCGGGCCAAATGAAATCGGTGCGGTTTTCTCCGGCGGAAGAAGATGAGTGGGGCGTCTTTCGCGGGCGCTACAGGACGGAGGAGCCGGGCCGCCACGAGGTCAACCTTTACTGCCAGCAGACGGATGCCACGCTGGAAACCTCCTTCTTCGTGCAAGGCACGCGGCTGGAGCAGGTCGGCAAGCCGAGCCGTCCCGAGGTCTTGGAAGAAATCGCCCGAGTGACCGGCGGACGCGTCCTGGATGCCGCCGATGTCGATCAGGTGTTACGGTCATTGGATGCTCTGCCGGAACCGCCGCTAGCGGTGCGGCGCGTCGCCCTATGGAGCCATCCCGCCACCGTGGGGGCGATGGTGCTGCTGTTGGGACTGTTCTGGATCGGCCGCAAGGCTGGAGGATTGATTTGAAAATGCGGAGGGCGAACCAGCCCCTTTCGAATCCCCAATTCACAAGGAAGCCCACATGAACGCTCCGCGAGAATACCAATTGGAGCTGCCCGCCATCCTGCGGCAAAAGCTGCTGGAATTCCGCCGCCGCGTATGGATGATCAAGTCCGTCGAAGCGCTGGCGGTGGTCGCCTGCGGGCTGCTGGCCACGTACGTGCTGGTCTATCTCTCGGACCGAATCTGGGACACGCCGGCGTCGATCCGGGGCCTGATTCTGCTGGGTGCCTTTTTGGTGGGGGCCAGCTTGCCACTGGCCATCTACCGCTGGATCTGGAAGAACCGCCGGCTGGACCAACTGGCCTGCCTGCTGCGCGGCAAACATCCGGCGATTGGCGACCAATTACTGGGCATCATCGAACTAGTTCGCGATGAAGAAGAGCAAGCCCGTTCCCGGGAATTGTGCGCCGCGGCAGTGGAGCAGGTGTCCGAGATGGCCCGGCACCGGGATCTGCGAGACGGCGTGCCGACGTCACGGCACCGGCTTTGGAGTGGCTTGGCGGCGAGTGGCCTGCTGCTCGTCGCTGTGCTGGCCGTTTTTTCTCCGGCTGCCGCCCGCAATGCCTGGTCACGCTACCTACTTCCTTGGCGGGACACGCCGCGCTACACCTTCGCCATGATCGATCCGCAACCGGCGGAGCGGGTCGTCCCCCACGGCGAGCCCTTCACGCTGGCCGTGCGTTTGCAAGATAATTCCGTTTGGCGGCCGGAGAAGGCCTGGCTGCGGCTGGCCGGCGGTCCCCAACAGGAAGCCGCGCTGGTGGATGGTGCGTACCGTTTCGACTGCCCGCCACAACTGGCCAAGACTTCGCTCGACATTACCGTCGGCGATTTTTCGCACACCATGCGGATCGAGCCCAAGCCACGTCCGGAGCTGGCCTCGGTCATGGCCCAGGCTCGGCTGCCCGAGTACCTGCGGCGCGAACAAATCATCGAGAAAGATGTCCGGGGAGGCACCGCAACCTTCGTCAAAGGAACGCAGGCGAAAGTGATCGCGAGCGCCAGCCGAGAACTGGCTCGTGCCACAGTGGACGGCACGCCGGTAGAGCCTGATGGCCCGTCGGTTGCCAGCGATTGGAGCGGTATCGACGAAGAAACATCCCTGAAGATGGAATGGGAGGATACGTTCGGCCTGGCCGGGCAGCAGCCTTTCGAATTGACGCTCCGCGCCCGCGATGACCAGGCCCCGACGGTCGTCTGCGAGGGGTTGCCGCGACAAAAAGTCGTGCTCGATTCCGAAACGCTGACCTTTCAAGTCCGCGGCCTGGATGATTTCGGCGTGAAGCAGGTCGGCATCGAGTGGCGTGGATTCGATACCGCTTTGACCTCGAAACCCGCTTCCGGCGAGCGGCTGCTCGGCTCCGGCTCTCCCACCAGCGAGGAGGTCCAACTGTCTGGTACATTCTCCGCCAAGGCGCACGGCATCGAGCCGCAACCATTGCAAGTCCGGCTGTTTGTCGAGGATTACCTGCCCGATCGGGAACGGTCCTATTCGCCGACGTACACGCTGTTCGTCCTCTCACCCGAGGACCATGCCATCTGGCTCACCGAGCAGTTGAGCAAGTGGCATCGGCATTCGCTGGAAGTCCGCGACCGTGAGTTGCAGTTGTACGAGACCAACAAACAGCTTCGTGAATTGTCCGCCGCGGAACTCGATGACGCAGGAACTCGCCGCGAGATCGAGCGGCAGGCGTCCGCCGAACGGACCAACGGGCGCCGGCTCAACCGGCTGGTCGGCATCGGCGAGGATCTGGTCAAACAGGCCTCGCGGAATGACGAGTTCGGCGTGGGGCATCTAGAAAAATGGGCCGAGATGCTGCAAATCCTCAAGGACATTTCGGCCAACCGTATGCCGTCAGTGGCCGATCTGTTGGGGGATGCCGCGAAGGCGGAGCAGCTTGCGGCGGCAGGCCAAGCGAAACCTCAAGAGTCCGCGCCGCAGGTGGGCCAAAACCGGGCTCCAGGGGGGAACGCCGCGCCGCCCGTCGAAGAAGATCCGTCGCAGAAGCCTGGCCCGGCGGCGCCTTCCATCGTCGATACCGAGTCCAGCCAGCAGCCGCGCGACCCCAGCGATGCACTGGAGGAACCCAGCCCTGGAAATTCAGGAAGTGGACGATTGACCCTCCCGGTCACGACGCTCGTCGGCGGAGCATCAAAGGGCGATTCCTGTCCCGCCGGGCAGAAGATGGAGGAAGCCATCACCGAGCAGCGGGATCTGCTCAACGAGTTCGAGAAGGTCGCCGAGGAATTGAATCAAGTGCTCGCCAATCTCGAAGGAAGCACGCTCGTCAAACGGCTCAAGGCCGCCTCGCGGGCCGAGTACAAAATTGCTGGCCGCATCGGAGAACACGCCAGCGACGCCTTTGGGATTCAAGGGTTCGCGGAGAAAAGCTTGCAAACGTTGTTCAAAGACCTGCGGAAAGAACAAACTACGACGGCCCAAAAAGTGTCCTACATCATGGACGACATGCAGGCGTATTACGAACGCCGGCGGATGGTGAAATTCAAGGACGTCCTAACCGAAATGGAACAAGAGGACGTGCTCGGCGGCCTCCGTGATCTCTCGGACGAGCTTACCGTCGAAAGCGGCCTGGCGATGGCCCAGTGTGAATTCTGGTCCGACACGATGGACCGTTGGGCCGAGGATCTCGTCGATCCGGCGGGAGGCGGTACGTGACCGGGTGGCAAATCGGCTGGCAGTTTGCCGCCTTCGATCGTGCTGGAAGTCCTGCGTATTTTGGAAGCCGAGATCAACCTGCGGGAAGACACTCGCGTGGCGGAACAAGCGCGGCCCGCCTTGGAGGAAGAGGAATACGAAGAGCAGGCCGCGCGGCTTACTGAAACTCAAGACGGCCTCGTCGACCGCACGCGTGACGTGGTCGGACGGATTCTGGAACTCCCCGACGCGGAAGCGCACTTTGCCCGCGATTTGGCTCTCCTCCGCCAGGTCACGCTGGTAATGGAAGATACCAGCGGCATCTTGGCGCGGCCGGAGACTGGCCCCTCCGCGATTGCTGGCGAGACGGAGGCGATCGAGCTGTTGCTGCAGTCGAAGCGCATCAATCCCATGGGTAGCGGAGGAGGCGGAGCGAATCCTGGCGGCGGAGGGGGCGGCACGACCACCGATTCCGCGCTCGCGCTACTGGGCACCAGCACCAACCCCAAGGAAGTTCGTGAGCAAACCGCCGACACCCAGACCACCGGCACCAGCGGTGCGGCCTATCCGCCCGAGTGGCGGGAGGGCATCGACGAATACTTCAACCGCCTGGAACGGGCGCGGGAGACTCTTCAATGAGGATATTCACTCCCCCAACTTGGCCAAAACAAGCACTGGTTCTTGCGATGCTGTTTACGGCCACTTTCGCGCTCGCGGGCCGAGCCGTGGGCCAGGACTTATTCATTGTGGAGGAGCCGGTCCAGCAGGAAGCGCGGGCCGCCGATGAGGCGGACGAAGCTCAGGAAGAAGAGGCTACCGGCGAAGACATTCCACAGGAGGTGATTGAAGACGCGGCGAAAGCTCCGGAAGCCAATCTGGCCCGGGCTGTTGGGGAGGCCGTGGCCAACGTGCTCAATCTCCTGGCGCCGCGGCGATCCGTCCGGGTCATTCCAGCGGCCAGAGCGGAACCCGTCCTGGATCTTGCCGACGACGAAGACTTCGACGAACTAGACGATCAAACTAAACAGCTCATCAAGCAGTTTCAGCCACAATACGAACATATCTGCCGCGAGGAGTTGCGGTTCGTGCATGCGGTCTGCCATTTGAAACGGTCTCAATTCCAGAAGCTGGAAGAGGCGGCCCGGCTCACCATGCGCCAGGCGCTCATCGGAACGGCGGAGGTGCAAGCGCAAATGCAGCGCGGTTGGAATGGGCCTCAGCCACCGAAATATCCGGACGTTCGCAAATGGCTCGAAGATGCCTTGCTGTCCGCCGTGAAGCGGGAATGTTCGGCGGATCAAGCCGCGCTGTATGAGGACGAACTGCAAGCCCGACGCGATTTTCGCCGTGAAGCGTGTATCGAGTTGATCGCCGCCTCGCTCGACCGGGAACTGGTGATGACACCCCGTCAGCGCGAGCAGATCTTGGAAGTGCTCGGGGAGGCTTGGCGGAAGGATTGGCAACAGTCCACGCACCTGCTGATTAGCGGCAATAACTACTTTCCTGTGTTGCCGGACGGGAAAATCCAAAAGCTGCTGAATGCCCGACAGTCCTCCCACTTTAATGGACTGCAGAAGGGCGCGAACCACTTCGCGGGACATCCGTGGGGGATCTTCGGTGTCCCACACCAGGGCCACCGAGGAGGGCCATTGGAAGAAGAGCTGGAGTTCGCTCCCGAGGAGGATGCGCCATGAACCTCCGCCAACGATTCCGCGTCATCCAGCTTGGAATGTTACTGGCGGGATTGGTGATCACGCCGCCCGTCCTGGCCCAATCGCATTTGGATATAAATCAGGTCGCGGCGAACATCTTCCCCCAACCTCCGGAAGTCGAAGAGCCGCCCGCGAACCAGCTACATCAGCGAAGAGTCGCCCGCTTCAATATCGAGCAAAACATCGATGCCTGGGTGTTCAATCGCTTCGGGAACGAGGGAAAAGCGAGGGAGCATCTCGAAAATCAAATTCGACTCTCCATGGATGCCTTGGACCGCGAATGTGGGCTCTCGGAGGAGCAGTCCCAAAAACTCTGGCTCGCCGGGCAGGGGGATATGGCACGCTTCTTCCATGAAGTTGACGAGATCCGCCGGGAGTTTCGCGGCCAGCAGGACCAAAACAAGATCAACCAAGTCTGGCAGCGGCTGCAGCCCTTGCAGATGAAGATGCAAAGCGGCCTGTTTGGCCGGGATTCGATCTTTCGCAAGGTGGCCGAAACCACGCTCAACGAGGAACAAACCCGCCAGCAACGAGAGGACCAGGCCCGTCGGGCCGAGTTCGCCTACCGCGCGTCGGTGAAAATCGTGGTGGCTCAGATCGAATCATCTTCCCCGCTGCGGGCCCGGCAGCGCGAGCAGCTCGTTGAATTGCTGGAGCAAACACGTCCCCCCAAGATGTTTGGCCCTCAAGTCCACTACTACGTGTTGTGGCAATTCTCCAAAAGCCAGGATCAGATCGCGAAGTTTCTCGATGAAGCACAACTCGAAGCGCTCCGGCCCATGATCAACCAAGGCGGAGCGATGCAGCAATTTCTCAAGCAGGGAGGCTACTTGGACTAGTACCATGCACCAGCCACTCCTTCAAAATTTGCCACGTTCTTGGACCGTGATTTCGTGCATGGGGCCGGCGGCGCTGATGGTCGCCGTGTGTCTGGCCGCCTCTCCCGCCGCGGCGCAAATCCCCACCGCGACGATTGGCCAGTCCGTTCCCCGCGATGTGCGCGACATGTACACCAAGGGCCTGCAATACTTGGCCAAAACGCAAGCGAGCGATGGTTCTTGGCAAGGTGGGCAGCAGGGGCCGGGCGTGACGGGACTCTGCCTGATGGCGTTTTTGGCCTCGGGCGAGGATCCGAATTTCGGGATCTACAGCGGCGTGGTACGGAAGGCGGTCCGCGATATCATCACTAAGCAGGACGCTGCGACCGGCTATTACGGGGCGAGCATGTACCACCACGGCTTCGCCATGCTGGCCTTGGCGGAGGCCTATGGCAGCCTGGATGACCGCCGGTTGTGGGAGCGGGGCGAACGAAATCAACGTACGATCGCCCAATCGCTGGAACTAGCCGTGCGGTGTGCCACGACCGCGCAAAAAAAGAACTCCAACAGCGCTTGGCGGTATTCGCCCGATTCCAACGATGCGGATACCTCGGTGAGCGGCGCGATCCTGGTCGGGCTGCTTGCCGCGCGAAATGCCGGCATTGCCGTGCCCGATGAGTCCATCGACAAGGCGATTTCTTATTACACGAAGATGACCGCTGACAATGGTCAAGTCGCCTACGCCGGCGGCATCGGCGGTTTCGACGAATCGTTTGCCCGCATCTCGATCGGCACCTTGGTCTATGCCTTGGCCAAGCGGAAGGACCTTCCGCAATACAAGGCCGCCCTGGGCTACTTGACCGAGCGGCTGGACGCCGACAGCGGCATGTCCGGCCACGGCTATGCGGAATACACGCTCTATTACCAGTCGCAGGCGCTGTTCCAAGGGGATGTCGACGCTTGGGAGAAATGGAACAAACAGCTCGTGCGAAACCTCAAAGGCGTGCAGAACGCCGACGGCAGCATTTCCAGCCAGTTTGGGGCTCCCGTCGGAACTTCGATGTCGCTGCTAGCCCTGGCCCTCAATTTTCGACTTCTGCCGATTTATGAACGTTAATCCGATGCACATGCGGGCGGCGCTGCGACGCCTGTCGATCATATTGTGTCTGAATGTCGCGTGTTGGGGTTTGGGGCCAACCGATACGCAAGCCTCCGGCGCGCGGCTGCCGATGGTCCTGGAATTGGCCGACGGCCAGTTCGTCCGTGGCCGGCTGTTGGAAATCACGGACAGCCTGCTCCGCTGGGACGGAGAGTACTTCACCCAGCCCCTGGAATTCCCGTTGGCTGCCGTGCGCGGGATCAGTTTTCCGCCGTCCCCCAATCCGGTCACGCCCCCAGGCGAATTCGTCATGGAGCTGAACAATCGGGACCTGGTCTTCGGTGATCTCGTGGCGATCGATGATCAGGGAGTGAAGTTCACCGCGCCGCATATCAATGGCCTCACGCTGCACACCGCAGCGGTACGGCGGATTGCCCGGCGGGACCGTGCCACGCAAGTTCACGCCGTGCCGACCCGACTGGGAGAGTGGAAGACCTCCGAGGCCAGCCATTGGCAGGGCGAAGGGGGCGGCATCAAGACCGACCAAGCCGGCGCTTGGGCCTTCGCCGATGTCGGCTTGCACCAGGCGACGGCCCTGGAACTGGAATTGGCCTGGACGGGCGTTCCAAATTTTGCCTGCTATCTGGGGACGGACATGTCTCCGGAAAGCCAAAAGAATGCGTTCTCTTTCGAAGTCTGGGGGGACCAGGTCGTGGCCCAACGCCATGTCGAACTGGCGGACTTGGCTTCGCTGCGACCAGTTGAAAGCGGTTCCCTGCATGTGCATGTCTACCTGCACCAGGCCGCCGGAAAGCTGATCGTGTACGACACGAGCGGCAAACTGCTCGCCGAACTCCACGTGCCGGCTCCCGATGCCGGGCGGCCCTCGGGCTTCAAACTGCTCAACCGTCGGGGCAATGTATGGCTAAAACATCTGCGGGTCCGTGGCTGGTCGGGAACCAAACCGGGCGACGGCACCGGGGAAGGCATTTTCCTACTCGCCGGCGACGAAAATCATGAAGGGGACACGATTCGGCTGCAAGCGGGCAAGGTGACACTGCTCAGAGCAGGGCAAGCCACGCATCGCCTGGGCTTGGACGATCTCCGCCTGGTCGACTTTCCATCGTCTCCGTATGACGGCCAGCCAACGTTGATTGCCGCCGGCTTGGACAGCAGCCGGGTCACCGGTAAGCTGGTTTCCAGCGACGGTGAAAAACTGGTCGTCCAGTCCTCCATCAGCGAGAACCCCCTTACGCTCGACATCTCGGTGCTGCGGGCCATCCGTTTGAATCCGCTCCTCGGAGCCAGCCAGGAGCATCGCGTGCCTCCCGCCGGCCATCGTCGCGGCACGCTGGAAATGATGGATACCCGGCTCTTGGGCTGGCTCGTGGAACAGCAGCCCAGCGGCGAGGACGCCTCATGCCTGGTTTGGCGGCCAGCTTTGGCCCACAACGCGAGCACACTAAGAAACGATGTCCAGGGCCGCATCGCTTACCGAGAAGTGATACAAGTGTCTAAAAAACCTGCCCAGCAACGCCAAGCAAGGCGTAGGGCGGGCCAGGCCATGATCATTCGGCAATTCATCGGCGGCTTTGGAAAGCCACGACGTCCCAAGCAAATCGTTTCCCGTGAACCGGCCCTTCATTTGCGTTCGGGAGACGTGATTCCCTGCCAGGTAACCGGCATCGACGAACAGGGCATCCATATCGAATCGTCCTTGTCCGAAACCGATTTAATTCCCCATGCCCACGTCAAGGCGGCGCAACTCGCTCATAAAACGGCTTTACCCCGGCTGAATGAAGCCAAACTCCGCCGGCTGTTGACGTTGCCTCGCATGCAACGCAACGCTCCCCCCCTGCATCTTTTGTTCTCTCCCGAGGGAGACGTGATGCGCGGCAGCGTGTCCGGCCTGAACGCTGACGAAGTGCTGCTCGATGTCCGGCTCGACACGCACCCCATCCCCCTTGACCGTGTGGCCGCCATCGTCTGGTTGCACGAGGACGAATGGTCCGATTCTTCGCCGGAACGGCCGGCGGAAGGCCCTCCCGAAGAGATGTCCCAGTCGGACGAGGATGCCCGCTTGGAAGTGCAAGTCGTCACCAGCGCGGACTCCCGCTACACGTTTCGAGCCGAATCTTTCTCCGAGCAAACGATTCATGGCACCAGCCTCGTGCTGCATGATGTCCGCGCGAGTGTGAAAGACGCGGACCATCTCTTTTTGGGTGAATTCATCCATCGCGCGGCCCGGTCGTTGCCTTACCACCGTTGGCGGCTGTCCCCCGCGCAAGATCCCAAGTTCGTGCTCGCCCAGGGAGAGGCCTCCAGCGCGGCCCCGGCTCTGGGCACCGAATCGCATCTGGTCGGACGTCCCGCGCCGGAGATTCGGCTAAAGATGCTCGAAGGGGGCGGTTACTTGAATCTGTCCGACCACCGGGGCCACTGCGTCGTGCTCGACTTTTGGGCCACCTGGTGCGGACCCTGCCTGCAATCGATGCCGGAGGTCGCGCGGATCGCCGCTGAATTCTCGGACCGGGACGTCCTCCTCTTCGCCGTGAACCTGGAAGAGCGGCCCGAGATCATCCAGTCCGTGCTCCAGCGGCGGGGGCTCGACGTGCCCGTGGCGCTCGACCGTGACGGCGTGGCCGCGATCCGCTATGAAGCCACCGCCATCCCCCAGACCGTCGTGATCGGACCAGAGGGGAATATCGAGCGGGTCTTCGTGGGCTCCTCCGAGCGCATCACGGAGGGCCTCCGCGCGGCGCTGGCGGAACTGACCGCGACCGATGGCGAAATCGATGTCGCGGAAGAAGCCTCTCCACTTTAGCAGACTGCTACAACTTATTTCTCGCGTGGCACGTACATCGGCGTCAGTAGCGCGGGAAATCACGGGTTCCCGCAGCGAGAATGCCGCTGCCAACCTCATCTTGATGCGCGTCACACACCTGCGGAAACGACGCTGCTGCCGTGACGAGGCTCGGCTGCACCTTTTCGCTCCAGCCTGCGTCGAAACCGGAGATGTCGTCGCCGGGTCAGTTCCACCAGCGGCCTCCAGACCCGCGCGGTCAGCCGGTATTTAATCAATAGATGCCACAGCCAATTCGAACGCTTATAGAGATAGGACATCGCCAAATAGGCGGGCATCGCCCGATAATCGCGGGGCCGCCGGCGCCAAATCGACGCATGAGAAAACAGCCGCTGATAACACCAAGCGTAGCCCTCGGCGAGCTGTTCGGGCGTCAGATGTTTCGGCTGGAAGACAACGTGGGCCGTATCGTATTTGCTCCAATCCTGGTGCAGCAGCCGGCCTTCCGACTCCATCTGCGAGAAAAGCGGCGTGCCGGGATACGGCGTGAGGATATGGAACGTCGCGCATTCCAGCCGATTCTCTTCCACCCAGTCCACCGTCTTTTCGAAGACGTCTTCCCGGTCGTGGTCGAATCCCAGCACGAAGCTGCCGTTGACCTGAATGCCGTTGCGGTGCAGTAGTTCGACGCGCCGCGCGTAATCTTCCGTGCGGGGACTTTTCTTGCCGGCGGCGGTGATATTGTCGTTGTGTAGGGATTCGAACCCGACAAAGACTCCCGTGCAACCGGCCAAGGCCATTTCCCGCACGAGGTCGGGATCATCGGTCACGTCGATGCTGACCGCGGCACTCCAGATCTTTTCCAGTGGCCGCAAGGCGTGGCAGAGCCGCCTGAGGTACTCCGGGCGGGATCCCAAATTGTTGTCCACGAACACGCCGTACGGCTGGCCATCGTGTTGAAATTCATCGACGATCTGTTCCACGTCGCGCATCAGATAGGGCATGTGCAGTCCTTCGGTCGCCAAGTAGCAAAACCCGCAACGGTTGTGGCAACCTCGCGTGGCGATAAGGCTCGTCGTGGTCAGAAATCCGTCGCGAGCCAACAGGTCGCGGCGTGGTGGGGGATCTTCGCGATAGGGACGGCGGAAATCCGCGCGATATGCCCGTTGCAAGCGGCCTTGCTCGACGTCCCGCAGGATTTCACCCCACAGTGCGACGCCGTCGCCAATCGCCAGCGCATCGGCATGCCGCGCGCATTCCTCCGGACACGAGATAACATGCAGCCCACCCAACACCACGAGGGCGCCTTGGGCGCGATACCACCGCGCCAGTTCGTAGGCACGTTCGGCGAAGGTCAGATGGACCGAAATCCCCACTACGGCCGGTAGCGGTTCATGCGGCGGTGGCCCCTGCAGCAGGTTTTCGTCCCAATAGCGGACGTCCCAATTTTCGGGCGTGCTGGCGGCAATGCTGGTCAGCGCTAGCGAGGGAGTCAGCACATGTTTGCCGAAACTGGCATGCGGATCCTTGGGATAAAACGGATTGACGAGTAGCGCGGAACACGGCTTGACCGGCCCTGGCCAGGAAACCGGAACCAGATTCGGCGGCTCCCGCATGGCACGCGGCATCCATCCTGTGGGCATCAAATTCACCTCCTCTGCTGAGCGATTTGTTCCAAACGCTCGTGAACTTCGTCGATCGTTTCGTCCAAGGTGGACGTACCGGCGGTAAGTCCCACGGTGTGAATGTCTACAAACCATTCCGGCTTCAGTTCCGCCGCGCGTGCGACGTGCCAGGCGGGAACGTCATGACTTCGGCATAGTTCGACCAGCCGGCGGGTATTGTTCGAGTTACGTCCCCCCACCACGACTACGGCATCCACGCGCTGCACTAAATCGAGCATCGCCTGTTGCCGGAGCTTGGTAGGCTGGCATACCGTGTCGATCAGGCGAACATCCGCCCGAGGATTCAGAGATTTGATCCGCTCGCAGATCGCTGCCACCAGATCCGGCGGCGTCGTGGTTTGGCAGACAATTCCCAACCGCCGGCTTTCGTAGCGGCGGACCTCGTTCACGTCCCCGATCACGTGGTAATGGTCGAGGTCTTCCACGATGCCTCGGACTTCGACATGGCCCGATTTGCCGATCAGCAGCACCTGCCGGCCTTCGGCTTGCAGTTCCTGCGCCGCTTCATGCACCCGACGGACCAGAGGGCAGGTCGTGTCGATCAATTGCTTGTTGGCCGTGGTGAGCCGCTCTCGCTGGGCGTCGCTGACACCATGCGCCGTGATCAACACGACAGGTGATTCGGGCAGGGAGTCTCGGTCGGATTCCGGCGACTGCCGAAACCCGGCCTCCGCGAGCCGTCCCGTGACGATGGGGTTATGCACCAGCTCGCCATGGATCGTGACTTGCGAGGGATCCTCCACGTCACGGGCGATTTGCAGCGCGTCCCGGACTCCGAAGCACATTCCCAGTTCCACGGCACGGATGATTTTCATGAGCGAGGTTTCCTGTTCCCTATTCCGACTTTGCATTGCAAAGCGAGCGGTCAAAAAAAAGTCCCGGTTACGCGGGCGACCAACCTTGGGAGAAGTTTTGGCCGGCGGCATCTGGGCGTGCTTCCGCCCGTTGGTCGGCTTGCGCGTCGGCGACCACCTTTTCCAGTTCAGCGATGTACTCCGCGAACCGCTGCCGACCCGTGGCCGTGAGCCGGTACATCGTCTGCGGTCGTGTGCCCGAAGTTCCTTTCCAGATCTCCACCAATCCCGCGTCGCACAGTACGGCCAGGTGCCGGCTGAGATTACCATCGGTCAGCGCGCAAAGCTGTTTCAGATCGTTGAACAGCAGTCCGCCGGAATTCGCGGCCAGCGAAGCCAAGATGCCGAGCCGCGCCCGTTCGTGCATCACGCGGTCGAGCCCATCATAGGAAAATCGGCCCGCGATCGAGGGCGAAGCGGTGGGATTTTTTGACGAGTTCCTTTTCGGCTTAGCGGCCACCGGTTCGCTCCAAAGTCCAATACAGGATTGCGGCGCTCAACAACTGGCCGCCGCCAAAACTGATACCCATTAGCCAGGGCGACAACGCATTCTCCCCCTGACCCCACGTCAAACATCCACATCCGCAGAGAATGTAATACAAGCCGACCCAAAACACCTGCCGGGGCAGTAGCCGGTACGAGGCAAAGACGCCCAAGCCAAAGAGCAGAGCCCACAGCCCGGGTAACATCCACGCCGCTTGCGGCGCACCACGGTAAACACAGAGCGTGAGCAGTGCCCCCACCGCGAGACAGGGCAGAAACTGTTCCACCGCCAGCCACGTCATTTGGCGGGCCAACCCGTCGCCGGAGTTTCGCATCCGCCAGGCCATCTCCGTTCCGACCACACAGACGCTGACCATGGCGACACCAATCCATAAACCGAGGTAATTTCCCAGATGGTCTTCGGGGGAGGCCACCCATCGAGATTGAAAAACTGCGGCGAGCGACCCCAACAAGCCAGAGAATCCGACGGTCAAAGCGCGATAGCCGCGAAACACTTCGCTCCGCGCCATCTGCTGACGGATCTCGGAAATTTGAGACAAGGCGTCGTGGAGTTCCATGCGTCGGGCTTTCCTGGATCGGAGGGAGAGCTTTACAACACAAAGTAAACGATCCGGCAGGAAAGTGCAAGCGGGTTTTCGTCGAGACCGAAAATCGATGACCAGCCCTACTTCCGCGCGTTGCGGAAGGGAGTGCGGCCGATCAGGCCGCTCGATCGCCACGGAACGTCGTGAAGCGTTTCAAATCACGCGCGCCCTAAAACTTGGGAGGCGTCGGTTTTTGGGCGAGGTCCGCATCGGGCGCCAACTCCTCGGTGAAGCGGCCCACGAAATGCATCGTGCTTTCCGGGCCATTGAAGCCCACGACCTGTTCGTCCACATCAAGTTGCTGGCTGATGACGTAACCCGCGTCGAGGTCGAACTTGATCGTGCCCTTACCGAGCTCTTGGATGAGCTGCGCTTCAATGGAGGGATCGTTGATGGGGGACAGCACCAAGGTCTGCACGCCGATGGTGGCCACTCCGTTTTTTACGTCTTGGAGTGTGTAGCGGCGGCGAGTGACGATTTGCTTGTAGGCTCCCTGCCGCGTGGTGACTTGCACATTATGCGGCAGCGTCCACTCCTCTCCTACCTCGACCGGCTGTTCGGGCAAGGGGACAACCATGGCGTTGGTGCCCAGTGCGTGCTTGCCCACGGAACGATGCTCCTTGCGTTCTTGCACTTTACCAAGTTCGTCCACGTGCAACGTGACCAGCGGGATGTCCAGCGAATCCGGCATGGAGCGAAATTCGACGGGCGGCTCTTCTCCAGCGCGGCTTTCCCACCGCACTTCGTCCCGTCCGCTGACTTTTTGCCGCATGCGGGCATCAGTCACCGAATGGGTGAAGATGAAGGAATCGGACGTGGATTCTTCGGAAAATTGCCAGGATTTCGTCGATTCGCTGCGGACTTCCGTAGTCTGTTCCACGCCACGAATGATGGTCTTCACGTGGTTCTGGTGCACGACCTTCCAGCGCATTTCCTCGCCAGGAGCGAACCGATAACGCAACGTGTATTTGTCCCCGGCAACGGCGGCGGACGTGACGTACAGCAGGGTAAGGCTCGTGGCGAGGATCCATTGACGGGGTTTCATACTCGCTTCCTTTCGAGTTCGCGGGATAAACGGAAACGCCGGCTGTCCGCCCCGGACCGATCCGCCAGATCAGGAGCGATGCGCGATGCGCCCGCTCCAGCCGAGCTTTTCGCGAAGCGTGCGGTAGTAGTTGTGCCCTTCGACTTCCAGCAACTTGAAGGTTTGTGCGGCGCGACGTACGCGGACCCGGTCGCCGGAACGAAGTTTGCCCATGATTTGGCCATCCATGACCACGCTTGTTCCGGGGTTGGGGCGTTCCACGGAGAGTTCGAACACGTGCTCCGCCGAGTCCACCAGGGGCCGATTGCTTAACGTGTGGGCACTGATGGGGGAAATCACGAAGGCGTCCAAATCCTTCCGCAAGATCGGCCCTCCCGCCGAGAGGCTATGGGCCGTGGATCCCACCGGCGTGCCCACAATCAAGCCGTCGCAACTATAAGTAGCTGCCCATTCCGCGTCAATATAAAGATCGATGTCGAGGATGCGGAAGGGAGTCCCCGCAAGAATGCTGGTCTCATTGAGGCCCAGACGCCGAGCAATGGCTTCTCCCTCGCGGACGATTTCACTATCCAACATAATATGTTGAATGGCATGGCTGCGGCCTTCCCGGACTTCTTGCCAAGCGTCCGGAAACTTTTCGAGAGAGATATCCGCCAGGAAGCCAAGTTTGCCCGTGTTGATTCCCAACACCGGCCGCTGCTGGTTTTCCATGAGACGAGCCGAGCGAAGCAGGGAGCCATCGCCACCGACGACGACGAGCAAATCGGCTTCCGCCAAAGGTTGAGGAGTTTCTTCCGTGAGGCAGGCATAGGAAACGTCCGCGTCTTTCGATAGAAATTCTCGGAGACGCGTGAGCCGATGAGAGGATTCAACCTTTTCCTTCATGCTCGCCAACGTGAGCCGTGGACGACGGTCGGTAGGAAGCACAAAAGGAACGCGGGACATGGAATCCATACGCAAGGCTTCTCCCCACGGCGGGCGAAGGTCAACTCACGCGGCGGCGTTCACCAGATTTGACCAATTCCCGTTTTCCCGCCAATTCTCGGCATAGGCGCGTGATCCCTGTGGCATCCAAACCGAGTTCAGACAGCAATTCGGCCCGGTCGCCATGCTCGATGAAACGGTCTGGAATTCCTAGGCGCCGAATGTGCTGCGTGGGAAGGCCCGCATTGTTGGCCGCTTCCAGAACCCCGGCCCCGAAGCCCCCCATGAGGGCGCCCTCTTCCAAAGTGACCACAAAAGGAAACCGCTCCACGGCGCGTAGAATCGTCTCCTCATCCAGTGGTTTCACGAATCGGGCATTCACCACGCCAACGTCGAGCCCCTCTTCACTCAACCGCTCGGCGGCTTCCACGGCGGCGGCAAGGAGGCTGCCGCACGCCACGAGCATGCCATCCTGCCCCCAGGAAAGGACTTCCGCGCGCCCCAGTTCCACCGGCGAAACTACGCGGGAAATTGCCTCCGCCTTGGTTTTCGGATAGCGGATAGAAACGGGTGAGTTTTGGCAGAGAGCGAAATCCAACATGGGCGCCACATCTTCGGCGTCACCCGGGGCCATCACCACCATGTTCGGAAAAACGCGCATGTAGCCGATGTCGAACGCGCCGTGATGAGTGGGGCCATCCGGACCTGTCAGGCCCGCGCGGTCCAAAAGGAACGTCACTGGGAGATTTTGAAGGGCCACTTCCTGAAAAATTTGGTCGTAGCTGCGTTGGAGAAACGTGCTGTAGATATCGACAATGGGCCGCAAGCCGGACTTGGCCATGCCGGCGGCGAAGGCGACCGCGTGCGACTCGCAGATGCCGGTATCGAAGAACCGCTTGGGGAAATCGGCCCGCACTTTTTCCAGCTTGTTCCCCTGGCACATGGCGGCGGTGAGCACTGTCACGTCTTCGCGTTGCTGCATCTGCTGGTAAATTGCGGTGCTGGCTACATCCGTAAAGGCTCGCGAAGAAGACTTTTTGAAAGAGACGATACCTTCCTGTTCACACGTAAATGGAGCGGGGGTATGGAAACCGACCGGGTCTTCTTCCGCGGGCTTGAAGCCGTGCCCCTTCTCCGTGACGACATGCAACAAGACGGGTCCTTCGACGTCTTTCACCAGCGCGAGATACTTGCGAAGCAGGGAAATGTTATGCCCGTCGATGGGGCCGATGTAACGGAATCCCAAGGATTCAAACAGCATCCCGCCATGCAAGCCGGCCTTGATCGATTCCTTCGCCTGGGCCAGGAGCCGCTCCATGGGGTCCCCCAGCACGGGGACCTTGTTCAGGATCTTGGTGACCTCCCCCTTGAGGCTCGTGTAGAACGAGTTGACCCGGAGATGGTCCAGATACTGCGCCAGGCCTCCCACCCGAGGACAGATGGACATTTGGTTGTCGTTGAGAATCACCAGCAGCTTCTTCTTCAAACCGCTGGCATTATTCAGCGCTTCGTACACGATGCCGGAGGGAAAGGCGCCGTCACCAATCACCGCCACGGCGTGGCGGTCCTCTTCTTGCCTTAAATCGTCTGCTGCTTTCAGGCCCAGGGCCGTGGAGACGCTACAGCCGGCATGGCCGGTCATGAAGAGGTCATACTCGCTTTCGTGCGGGTTGGGATAACCCATCAATCCGCCCCGAGTGCGGATGGTGTCGAAATCGTGATAACGCCCGGTGATCAGTTTATGCGGATAGATTTGGTGCCCCGTGTCCCAGATCAGCCGGTCGCGACGGAAGTCGAAGGAGGTGTGCAGCGCGAGGCAGAGTTCCACGACACCAAGATTGGAAGCGAAATGGGCGGTGCGGGTGGTGACGAGGTTGCAGAGGACTTCACGCATTTCCACGGCGAGGCTTTCCAATTGCTCATCGGAAAAGCCCCGCAGATCCTGCGGCGATTCAACGGTGCTCAGCAGCGAACCCATTCAATGATTCCTTTCTAGCACGTAGCGGGCCAGCGTTTCCAATCCGCTGGCCCGGGCACCCCAAGGCGCCACGAGCGCGATACATTCTTCCACGAGCCGTTCCGCCCTTTCTCGGCTTTCCTGGATGCCCAACAAGGAAGGGAACGTCAGCTTGTTTTTGTCCTGGTCCTTGCCGAGCCGCTTGCCGACCCTTTGCTCGTCTCCCTGGACATCCAGCAGATCATCCAAGATTTGAAAAGCCAATCCTAGCCGCTGGCCGTAGCCACGCAAAGTTTCCCGTTCCTCGTCTGTCGCCCGGGCGGCCAAGGCCCCCAATTGCAAAGCACAGTTGATCAGTGCCCCCGTCTTTCGCCGATGAATCGCCTCTAGTTCCTGCAGATCGGCGGAAGCACTAGGACCCGCGAGATCGGCCGCTTGCCCTCCCACGAGCGCCGTGGCGCCACTGGCCGTTCCCAATGCCGCACAGCAGGCGGCAGTGATGTCCGGTGAAGGCAACTCCGTGGCTAAAATTTCGAAGGCACGGCTCAGCAAAGCATCCCCCACTAGAATGGCTAGTGCTTCATCGTACACCACATGGCAAGTGGGGCGGCCTCGACGCAGGTCGTCATCGTCCATGGCCGGCAGATCATCATGGACCAACGAATAAGCGTGGACCATCTCCACGGCACAGGCGGCGGGTAGGGCTGCCGCAGTCGTTCCGCCGCAAGCCTCGGCAGCACAAAGCGTGAGGATCGGGCGGATACGTTTTCCTGGCCCCAACAGGACATAGCGGATTGCCTCTTGGAGGCGCCTGGGGCAATCCGCCTCAAATGTGGCGTATTCCGCCAAGGCGCGTTCGATCTCTTCCTTGAGTTGTGCCGACGTGGCTTCATACGGCGGCGTTTCGGTTTTGGCCATGAGGCAATACAAGTCTTACGATAAAGCGTTCTTTCCCAGAACGCGCGGATCACCCAAAATTATTCTAGAAGAGGTGGCCGGATTCGTCCATTGTTTCCGAATCCTGGACGTCATCCGTAGATTTGGCCGAGTTTTCACTTTTTTTTCGCGCCGTGCGACGCTTGGAACGCTGAGGCTTCGTGTCCGCCGCCTCAGAAGCCGCCGGGTCCTCGAAGGCTTCCGCGACCACGGTGCCATCTTCCCGCACTTCGGTCAGCAACTCAATCCGGCGTTCCGCTTGCTGCAACATGCCATGGCACTTTCTCAGCAGGCCGATCCCGGATTCGTATTTTTGTAGCGATTCGGAGAGCCCAATTTGGCCTTCTTCGAGTTCATGGACAATCTCCAACAGTTTTTCGAACGCCTTCTCGAAATCTTTCGAGGGTTCCTCGGGTGTTTTTTTCATGAAATAAGTTCCATGTCGCCGCTTAGCTACGTGGATGATTTTTCAGTTTTATCGCTTTCGACACGGCTGGTGAGTTGGCCTCGTCGCAGCCGCGTGCGAATGAGGTCCCCTGGAGTCAATTCCGCCGCGTCCCGGACCACGGTTCCATCCGCCACCTTCTCGGTCACCGAATAACCGCGACCGAGCACGGCCAAGGGGCTCAGCGCTTCGAGATGTTCCGCCGCGTGGCGAACTTGTTCGGTCACCGACTGCATGCGGGACCGCATACCTCGCCTCAAACGCTCTCCCAGTTCGTCGACTTGCCGTGCTCGAATGTGAATGCCTTCCAATGGCCGTCGAAACACGGTCCTTTGGGACAAGGCCTCGAGCTTGGCTCGGGCCGCCTCCAGATATCCCCGCATGGCGACGGCCAAACGCCGTCCCGAGGTTTGGAGCAAACCCTCAAGTTCTTGTCGCGCGGGAACCACGCGTTCGGCGGCTTCGCTGGGGGTCAGAGCACGCACATCCGCCACTAAGTCGGAGAGGGTCACGTCGATTTCATGGCCTACCGCGGAAATGACCGGGATCCGTGAGGCGTGAATGGCACGCACGACCCGCTCCTCATTGAATGCCCAGAGGTCTTCCAGACTGCCTCCGCCGCGTCCCACCACGAGCACATCCAGAGGCGGTTGTAGACGATTAGCCGTGGCGATGCCCGCCGCGATCTCTTCCGCCGCGCCGGTTCCTTGGACCCGCGCCGGGAGAATCAAGACGTCCGCGCCCTGCCAACGGCGGTGCAGAACCTGCAGAAAATCATAAATCGCAGCGCCCGTGGGACTGGTCACGAAGCCGATGCGGCGGGGAAACCGTGGAAGAGGCTGCTTCAAAGCTGGATCGAATAAGCCTTCCTTTGCCAGCTTTTCCTTCAGCCGCCGCAGGGCCAATTCGAGTTCACCCATCCCCTTGGGGTGAATCTGCGAGACGACCAACTGATAGCTGCCGCGAGGAGGATACACATCCACCGCGCCGAAGCAGAGCACTTCCAGCCCATCCCCCAACTCGAAGTTGAGCCGCGACGCGGCACCCCGCCACATGACACACCGGATCTGCGCGCGATCATCCTTGAGCGTGAAATAGCAGTGGCCGGACTGCGGTCGGGAGAAATTGGAGATTTCCCCGCTAACCCACACGGCGGGAAAAGTGTCCTCCAAGACGAACTTCACCCGCTCGGTAAGCTGAGAAACCGAGAGGGCTTCTTCAGCCGTCGGATCCGCCGCTTCGCCTGTCTCCTGGCGAAGATCCATCTTGCCGCCCTCGCGATGACTTGCAACAGCGGATGATGCTCCGCCACGACCCCTGAACGGTTAATATAATCACGACGCCGAAGCGTGGCCAGGACGGGATGCATGAGAAGATGTCGACTGCAGGGGAACCCGTCGGCGTTTCGTGTGTCCTGAAAAGTTAACCTGGCCAAGCCAATCCACGGGAGATCCATTTCATGGAGATTGCGATCCAGCGCGAAGCCACCTTGCCACGCGAAGAGTTCGTCGACTTGCTACATCGTTCCACGTTGGCGGAGCGGCGCCCCGTG
This sequence comes from Pirellulales bacterium, assembly GCA_028289405.1. Taxonomy (GTDB): domain Bacteria; phylum Planctomycetota; class Planctomycetia; order Pirellulales; family JANQPP01; genus JANQPP01. Next base: position 2,235 of record JANQPP010000187.1, on the reverse strand, counting down.
CACGATCCAGCGACGATCGACCGCATGCTCCAACATGCCGACGTGATCATCACCGCCCGCGCATCGAAAAAACTGGTGGGAATATCGCGGGCACTAACAGATTACGGTCACTGCACGTATCTGAGCGATTTGGCCGTGGACGTGGAGCATCAGCGGAAAGGGATCGGTCGGCAGTTGTTGGAGGAGACGCATCGCGCTGCTGGTAAACACACGACGCTAATTCTTTTGGCGGCGCCGCTGGCACGGGAGTACTATCCCCGCATCGGCATGCAGCCCCACGATTCCTGTTGGATCATTCCTGGCCAGTCACATCAGAAGTCCGATGAATGAAAAAAATCGACAAGCAGGCCGGCCCCGTGCCACGTCCACTTTTCTAGCAAACACGCCGGAACCGCCTTATTACGCGGTCATCTTTTCCAACGTGCGCACGGAACAGGATCCGCGCGGCTATGCGGCCATGGCCGACCAAATGGTCGAACTGGCTTTTCGGCAGCCCGGTTTTCTCGGTGTGGAATCGGTCCGGGATGTGGAGGGTCAGGGGATCACCGTTTCTTATTGGGAAAGCGAGGAGGCCATCCAAGCTTGGAAGGCGGATACCGCGCATCAAGTAGCCCAAGCCAAGGGGAAAGCCGATTGGTACGCGGATTACCGTTTGCGCGTGGCGCTGGTGCAGCGAGAAAATCCGCGCTAACGGATGACTCCGCCCCAGGTGTCTACTCCGTATCTGGCGTTGCTTCACCATCGTCAAAATGGCCCCCATCTCGAAAACGCCGCAACATGCCATGATAACGGCGCTCCAGCGAGATGGTCGTCAGAATCACAATCGTGATGACCACCAGTAAAAACGCGACTGTCTGCACCAAAAGCGGAGTCAGGGCCGCCATCACGTAGAGATTGCAGCGGGCAACCGCATCCTGTTGCAGCGATTCAATGACATACCAAGGATTGCCCAAGTGAGGAATGCGGACATAACAGAAGGCAGCTCCACCCACCACGACGACGAGCAATAACCAAAGCAGCGGTGTGACGATGTGGCCGACTTTTTGCCGCGTCGATACGAACCGCCATTCGGCTTCATCGAATTGGGGAAGTCGTGACGACATTTTTCCGCGTGGATTTTCGGTATCATGGCAAGGAACCACTGAGCAGTCCGTTGAAAAACGCCTTCGTGACGTTTTTCAACCTCGCCAAGGGTCGCAGCGAAGCTGCTCCCGGCTCGCAAAATCACGACTTACGTCGCCATTTTGAGCATCACGTCCTGTGATGCCGCAGGCTGTTGAGTTTTCAACAGCCTGCTAGGAAATCTACCTCATGGCCACGAGAGCGTGCTGACTGGCCATGCCTGCGAAAGACCAGCGCGAGGCGGAGTCTACGTGCCGCTGTTCAGGGCGTGTCCGTTTCGACGAGAGGCGAAGACGCCGTGGAGTGGAGCGCTGCCCGGCACTCCTCCACCAATTCGTCAGCCCAGGGGACACCCTCATACAAGGTGAGGATGCCTTGCCAGATGGCCCTGGCCGATTCAACGTCCTGGGCTGCCAATTCTTCCGCGCGAGCCAGTTGCGACTTCAGATGGGCAATCCGTTTTTCCCGATCCGGTGATGCCTGTTGTAATTCGGCCAGCTTGCTTTCCGCTAGTTTCAAGCAGTGTCTAGAGCGTTCGTCCAGTTTCGTCGCATCCTCCTCGTAAAGAGTGAGCAAGGCTTGCAAGCGGGTCACGCTCCGGTCGGGATCGAATGCCGCGTAGCTCATCGCGCGTAGATAATCGTATTCGATGGGGCGAAGGTCATCGGGAAACTTTCCTCGACGGACAGCTCGCTCCAGCCGACGTTCCACGCGCAGCAGATCGAGCTGTGTCTGCCACTGGGTGATTTGAGCTTGTCGTGGATCGTCTGGAAACTTGCTGGAAAATTTGGCCAGGCCGTCGGCGGCTTCCAGCACCTCGTCCTGATCATCGCTGTTCATGGCCGCTTCCAGCCGCTGATAAAGCGCATCGCGGGAGACGGGCCACAGCGGATAGGTGACGGCAGCCAGGAAAGCTAGCAGCGCGACCGCCCAGGCGGCGGTTTGCCAGGACAGAGGATGTGCGGTTTCACCAGGCGCGTGGCCTCGTTCTTCCTGGTAATCGGTAACTTCGGTGTAGCGAGGTTTAGCCTCTGGACTAGGAGTATGGCTCGACAAAATCCCGCGAGAGGAGGTCACTTCCCCGGCATGGCCCGCCGTGACCGAGGCTTCGGC
>JANQPP010000179.1 GCA_028289405.1 Pirellulales bacterium | reverse complement strand
CGACGGAGCGGGACGCACCGTCGACCAACTCTGGAAACGATGTGGCACCGCACTCGATCAGTTCAACGAAGCAGAGTGCCGAAATTATTTCCAGCACTGTGGGTACCGCTACACCTAAAATGAAACCGCTCTAGCTGGCTAGCCGTGCAGGAAGCGGGGCGTGACCCGTGCTAGGCGGCAAGCCGCCTAGCCTACTTTCCGATGCATTCACACGCATCACGGAGTTTCGATCGTCACCGCCATCACGAGCGGCGCGGTGCGGTCATCTCCCTTCACGAAGTCTAGCCGCTCGATCGAATGTGGCTGGCTCGGATAGAGCGCCAAATACCGCATTTGATGTTGGCCCGCGTTGAAGGCGTGCTCTGATTCCGGGACATCGATGTGCCGAATATAGTCGGCGAAGTGCCGACCGTTGATCAATGCATGGTCCTCGGTCGTGCCGTCGTCGTAGTAGAACCGCACGATCAGCGAAACGGTCTCGCGGCGGCTATAGGGGAATCCCCAGCCGCTGACTCCGCTCAACAGGTGAATCGCCCGCGCCGGATAACCGACCTCAACGGAGACCGATCGTGGCATCGTGCGGGACACGGCGCCCAGCGGTCCATGTAGCAGCACGAAATTTTTCGTGTCGTCCTGAGGGTTGATCAGCTCAAAGGGGACGCCGCTCACGGTTCGCGTGTTCCAGTCGTCCAGTTCGTAACGCCCATCGCCGCCGTTGAACATGCCGGCATCGCTGCAAACGGTCGCGACCGAGCGGAGATCGAGGGGCTGGAACGAACCACGTTGTGTCAAGAATTCGAGGAGGTCGGTGAGTTCCTGGCGGGTGAGCTCTTTTTCCACTCCCTCCGGCATGAGGGAGTTTTGGGAACCGACGAATTCGTCGATTTCCTCACGGAGGATCGTGGTCTTTTTTCCTTCGGCGTCGAAAAATTCGAGGGCCATGAGCGACTCCGAGGCCAGCATGCCATTGATCACGCGGCCATCGAGCGTGACCACGGAATAGATGCGGAAATTGCTCTCGACGCTGCGGTTGGGATCGAGGATGTGGACCAGCAGTTCCTCCTTGGGATGCACGGCCATGCCGGTCAAGTCGGGCCCAATGTCGGTCCCTTCGCCGCTATGCCGATGACACTTGGCGCACACCTTTTTGAAGGCGGTCAGGCCGACTCGCGGGTCCCCCTTCACTTTCGTGACGGCGATCAAATCCTCGATGACTTTCTGCCGGTCCGCGCTCGGCAGCGCGCCTCCTCTCGCTAGCAATCGCTCCGCGCGGCGGCGAACATCGCGGTCCGGGTGCCGGGTCAAGTTTTGACGCTGGTCGAGCGAGAGCTCCGCCAATTGGATTTCGCCCGCGTCGATGGCGTCCAAGAGCGCGGTCATCGCGTCGCGGCGTCTCAGAAGCAATTGGATGCCTTCGGTCCGCACGGCGGGGGTAACGGACGTGATGCGCCTGGCGACGATTTCACCGAGTTCTGGCACGTCACTGTTACGCAGCGTCTGCATCAGCGACATACCGAGCGACTTTGTTGTTTGCGGCGTAATGCGGTCAAGAATGGCGTGGACCGCCGCGGCGCTGGTCGCGCGAAACTGGACGAATTCCGCGGCCGCTTGCACGCGAGCCGATTCGGCGGCCTCTTCATCGTCCAATGTTTCGAGGAAGTTGCGGGCGATTTCGTCGGAATATCGGGCCAGCTTGCCACTCCCCCAGTTGTTTGACAGGCGGAGCAATTGGCCTCGACCCCGCGTGTCCAAGCGGTGGAAGAGTTGCTCTAACGCTTGCTCAAAGCCGGGATCGAGTTGCGGCTGGGCATCGCCGGGCCACCCCTCGGCCAAGCCGCTGATAACGGTTTGGGCCACGGCCGGATCGGCCTCCAGCAGGGCCGCGATCAGCGATTCCACTGTATCGACGGACCGCTTGCGGGCGTAATGTTCCGCGACGATCTTCACCCGCTCGGCCAAGTCCTCCGACAAGGCGGAGCTAGCGGCGATGGCCTGCAAGAAGGTATCGGCATGAGAAGCCGCCGCAGCGACCATGGCGTCTCCCAACCACGCATCCCCTTCGGCCTCCTGGCGATGGGCCGCGTCCGCCAAGGCCCGCCCCACGGCGTGGGCCGTCTCCCCTAGAGGCGCAGGCAGATCCGAAAGGGCCAACAGCGTCGCCAAGTGCACTTGAGGGCTGGCATCTTGGAGCAGGTTGGCCTCCAAAACCGCGGTGACCGAGTTGGGCTCCGAAGGCAACACTTGCACGGCGTTGCGGCGGACCCCCGCGGACGGATGCCGCAAGGCGGAGATCACCGCCTTTTGGGCCAGATCATGAGCGCCATCCAGCGCGCCCAGGGCGTGCAAGGTCCACAGGGCGTGAATGGCTGCCGTATTCAGACCGATTTCGTCCACGGACGGATCCCGGACCAACTCACACAACTCGGGCACAACGGCGAGATTCCCTTGTTCCACGAGCAACCGCTGAGCATGTTTGCGCCAGAACATATTCGTGTCGCGCAGCGTCGCGACCAATTGCTCCGGCGAGGCTCCGGCCAGCGAAAAGGGGCGGGCTGCGGCTGCCGCGTCGTGCACGAGCCGATAGATGCGGCCATGCTTCTTGTCCCGCAGGTCCGTGGCGTAGGCATTTCCCGGGCCGGTCTCAAATCCGCGCGGCGTGGGATTGTGTTGCACAATAAAGTTGTACCAGTCGATGACCCACACATTCCCGTCGGGTCCGACTTCGGCCATGATCGGTGCCGTCCATTCGTCGTCGCTGGCCAGCAGGTTGAAGGTGTACTTCGATTGGAAGTCGGCCCCTTTCGACTGGATCACGAACGTGCCGACGAGGTGTCCGGTAGGTCCGTTCACGAAAGCCACGCGGTTCCAATACGCTTGTGGATAATTGCGGGCCGTGTACAGCGCGTGGCCAGCGCCCGCCGTGTAGCCGCCATGCTGGTCGACTTGCCGCACCTTTTCGGTGATGGGGCGGAACAGGTGCGTATCGGCGATCGTTCCCAGCATCAGCGACGGCGTCCACCCCTGCACGCGTTCGTAGTAACGATTGGGAATCGGCATGTAGACGCTGGGATTTCGGTTGGCCGTGGAGCCGAAGATGATCCCTTCTTCGCTGATGCCCAAGCCCCAAGTGTTGTTGTTGGTCGAGCGGATGAATTCGATCCGCGATCCGTCCGGGCGGAATCTCCAGAAACCCGCCGCGAACCGCAAGTCAGAATCGTCGCCCTGCCCGGGCGGAGCTGGCCGTGACGGGTTGTAACCCTGCATGGCCCAAATCCAGTTGTCCAAACCGTACTGGAAATTGCTCACGCCGCCATGCGTATCCCGCTGATTCCAGCCGGTGAACAGCACCGTCTGCTCGTCGGCCACGTCATCGCCGTCCACATCTCTTAGGTACAGTGTCCGCGTGCTGTCTTGCACGATCACGCCGCCGCGGTGAAAGGTCAGCGTGGTGGGAATGCTCAGGTTTTCGGCGAAGACGGTGAATTTGTCCGCCTTCCAGTCCCCGTCCATGTCTTCGCAGATCCGGATGCGGTCACGCCCCTGGCCCGGGGGGTGCAGCTCGTTGGGGTAGTCGTAGGTTTCGGCGACCCACAAACGACCGCGTTCGTCCCAGGCCATGTAAATCGGTTTGCCCCCCAACTCCGGTTCGGAGACGAACAATTCCAGATGGAAGCCCTCGGGCATGACGAAATGCTTGATGGATTCTGCCGGTGGAAGCGGCAACTGCATCTGGCTCAGCGGTTCCTCTTGTGTGCCCCAACGCTGGCTCGGCGGGTAGTTGGGGATCTTCGCGCCGACATCCCTGTATGCAAAAGGTGCCACGTCGGTCCGCCGTGCGGTCATGTTGGGCACGGGAAACGGCGCATCGCGGAGAAAGGGCCCGGCCGCTGCCGGGTCCTCGCCCGCCGCCCAGCGAATGCCCCGTTCGACCAGGTTTTGAAAGCCTGGATGGCCCCAGGTGCGCTGGTCATGCCCCCACGCCGTATAGAACACACGGCCGGCGCCATGCGTGCGGACCCAGGTCCAGGGTTCGCGTCCCTCCGCATCCACGCGATAGGCCAGCACGGTGCGGTGCTGTTCATTGTGCAAGTGATGCACGTAGGTCTCGTCCCAACTCTCGAAGCCGCCGAAGGACTGCATCACGGGATGTTCGGGTTCGGCGATTTCCGTGCGGAAGGTGCCCGTGCTGTGGCGGAGGAATTGGCCGCCCATCAGGGCCACCACATCCTGGTTGTTGCGGAAGCAATACGTGGCGCAGTGCAGCGGTACGAAGCCCCCGCCACTTTCGACGTAATCCAGCAAGGCCGACGCCCGTGGCGGTTCGATCGAATCGATATTGGCGTAGAGAATTAGCGCGTCATATTCGCGGAGGTTTCGCAGGTTTAGGTCGTCCATGTTCTCCGTGTACGTCACATGAATGCCTCGCGGCTTGAGCACGGGCTCGAGTTGCGCGAATCGTTCTCGCGGGCGATGGTGGCCGTTGTCCCCCAAGAACAGCACATCAAGATCGGCTCGCGCCGCCCCCTGGCCGATCACGCAGATCAAAGCGATGACGACGGACGTCGGAATTGCATCTTGGAGTCGCCTCATGTTCGGTACTTTCACGTAACTGGGTGTGGATCGTGCCGGACCGTGCGTGGCGTGAATCCTTGGGTGGGCTGCCGAGGTCATTCCTTGCGGAACCGCAGCAGATAGTTTTCCTGAAAGACCGGGACGTCGACTTCATCCACAAAGCGAAAGCCGGCAGCGACGATCTCCTGGCGAAAGACATCCTTCCCCGCTCGGACGTGGCCCAAAATGAATTCGCTGGACACGCCGGGGATCCGTTCAAAATCGATGACGATCAGCGTGCCGCCAGGTTTGAGAGCCCGCCGAATCGATGTCAGCGTGGATTGGGGATATTCGAAGTGGTGGTAGGTATCGCAGATGAATGCCAGATCGACGGAATTCGGTGGCAGCCGCACGCTGCGCGCGGTGCCGAGCACGCAGGTAATGTTTTCCACGCCGTCGTTTTCCGCCTGCTGATTGATGTGTTCCAAAAAGCGCGGCGAGATGTCCACGGCGTAGATCCAACCGATGTCCCCAACTTCGGAAGAAAATAGGCGGCTGTAAAAGCCGGTGCCGGCGCCAATGTCCGCCACGGCCATGCCGGGAGTGACATTACAAATGCGGAGGATCCGTTCCCGCGCCGCGAAGACTTCACGGCTTTCGATTTCGAACCGCCCCAACCATTCCTGAATGTCCAACGTCGGATCGATAAAACGATCGTTGATGCCGGGCCGGACGTTTTCTTCGGTGGCAACTTCCGTTTGGCCGTGGGCGAAGTGCGCCGCCAGGCACAGCAAGCAGATCTGAGCGAGCGTGATGAAGTGTTGGGACATGATGCTTCTTACCCAGGAATGAAATGGAGCGGCACGCGCATCGGAAGCGATTACTCGAATCGCTCCTTCACATCGTCGTAACCGCCGGCGTTTTCCACGTTCGTGAAGCCGAGTTCCTCCAGCGCGGTCTTGGCCCTGCCGGCCCTTCCGCCGGCGGCGCAATACAGCACGATCTGGGCGTCCTTGTCCTGGGTAACTTCGCTGATCCGCTCGGTGATCTCCGCGTGCGGGATGTGATGTGCCTGTTCCACGTGGCCGCTGTCCCATTCGTCTTGGGAGCGTACGTCAATCACAATGGCCGAGGCATTTTCATCCTGATTAGCCGGCGCCGAACTGGTATCGTCGCTATCCGGCGTAGCCGCCGCAGGCAATTCGCCGTCGGTTGAAGCGGCTTCCGGCGGCGTTTGCGATGAGCAGCCCACGAGAGAAATGGCCATCAGCGAAGGAAAAATCAAAAGTTGGAACAGTCGTGGCATGAGTCGGTTTCCTGAGAATCTGGAAAATGCAATGGAACAGCGGTCAGAATCTCACCAGCTTACCACGGCACGATCGGTCTCGTGTAGCGGCAATCATTCATGGTGATGCCATTTTCGGCTTGAGGTTTTCGCCGTCGCGGCGTTTTTTTGGGCGCGGCCCATGAACACATTCCATGGTGCCAGCTTCGGAGCAATCCGAAAGGGACCATCGTTCCGATTCGGTTGGAGATGCGCGCAATGGTCCTTGGCCAAATCAGGTTACTGGTGGGAGCTAGCCGATGCGGACTTCCACTGCGGCGCCTTCCTCCGCGACTTGGATGGGGAGATCCAAGAAGGTACGCAGGATGTGCATGTGCGTCTCCGAGTGGCGAGACAAGGGGAGCGTGCGGAAGCGGCTTTTGGCGCCGTATCGCCAAGCGGCGATGCCCAGGGGGAGCAGCAATTGGTCCGCCAGATGCCGGCCCACGGGCACGTCCGCCGCCAGATAGTCGCGGACCTGGTCCACGGCCGACTTGGCGACGTGTTCGGCCCGAACCCCCTGCCGGCCGAAGCCGGTGAACAGTTCGCGGACATGTTCGCAGTGCAGTTCGATCATCACGATGTTGCCGGGGCCGGCCGAGTTTTTGGCCTCCAAAATATGGAAGCAATCGGCGGGCCAGCCCAGTTTTTTCCGGGCCTGATCGATTTCCCGTTTCGCGATGGATTGCGGCAGGTGGGCGACCACGGCGGTTACCGCGCGTTGTCGGATTTCTCCCCGCTCGGTGAGTTGCAACCCCTGCAGCGCGGAAGCAGGCGGTTCGATGCCCACGCTGAAGCGGCCGCCACCAGCCGGGTAAAAGCCGTAACGCGCGAGGCCTGCGGAGAGCTTTACTCCCATTTGTTCGAGGAGAGGAAGATACGCCCGCGCCAGAAAGTCATAGGGGGGTGCCCAAGGGTTGTGCGTGCCCCCTTCCACGGTAATCTCCGAACGCGCGTCGGCGAGCATCAGGGCGGGCAGCACCGTTTGCAACACGAGCGTGCCGCTGCCGGCGGTGCCGACCAAGAATTCGTACTGCCCCGGCTGGAGCGTGCCGGGCCGAAAGAGGAGCGTTCGCGAGCCAACTTGATCTCCCTCCATTTCAGCCTCACTGACTTGGGCGGCCGCACGGACGGCGGTCAGGTGCTGCCGCATCAGCCCGGGCTTCTTCCGGCCCGCGCGGATGTTCGTCAGTTGGACTGGTTTGCCGGTGACGAGGGACAACGTCAACGCGGAGCGGAGGATCTGCCCCCCGCCTTCCCCATGCGATCCGTCGATGGGAATGGGTTGAGTTGTACTAATCCTCTGTGCCTTCATTATCCGAACCTGTACTTTCCGCAGCAGGATGACATACTTCTTTCATCGCGTCCTCTGCCTGACGCACTAATTGTGGGGCCGTGTAGACATACTCCAGGACAGACTTCACCAACGCATCGAGAATTGGAAGATGTCGATTATCTAACTCGCCCGCTGAGTAGTGTGCACCCACATTGCGCAAGCTTTTCAAAGCTGTCGCAACTGAAACGACTCGTTCAGGTATCTCGCCCTTCGATTGCAGATTTTGAATCTGTTTATGTAATGTATCGCCTGTAGCACCACGGTCAGCACAGACCATCTCAAGCACTCGCCCGAGCAAGACGCCGTAAGCATTCGCATCAACTCGGCGCACTCGCCGCGCAGCCTCGTAAGCGCAAGCTACGTCATGTGGTATGCCAGCCAACTCAATGTCCACCTTTGGGTAGACGTATTCCCATGGGTATCCACCAGGGCAAACGCTATCCGAATACGTGCTTCGGAGTGTAACGTCTTCACATGACACGCAGAGCAACAGCTCATAATGCATCCCTGCTGCGGCGATTTGTGGATCGAACTCGTCGGTAAAAATTTCTATATTTGATGCCAAGCACATAATGCGCATCGGAGCGCTCACGCCGCAATGTCCACAGGTCAATTTGTTGGAATACTTTACTTCGATTTGTTTGGGTTCCTGGTCAGTCATCGGCCTTGTCCCCATCTTTGATCACGAAGCGCGCTTTGAGCCGCGCCACTTCGCTGGCCAGGCCAGCGGTTTTCACCGACCGCAACACTTCGTCGAAGTCCTTGTAGGCGGCGGGCGCTTCGTCGAGCGGATACCGCCGGCAGTTCGACAAGATATCGGCGGCGTCGAACGATTGATCGACCTGTTTCTGGTCCAGCTCGCGTTTCGCCGCCTTGCGACCCAGTTGCCGGCCCGCTCCATGGTTCACGCTGTAGCAGCTCAGCGCCGCGCCCGGCTCGGCGACCATCACGGCGGAACCGTCCTGCGGGTTGCCGGGCAGCAGGATCGGATGCCCGGTCTCGGCGAATGGCGTGCCTTGGAGCGCGTGATGTCCGCCCGGATAAGCCCGCGTCGCCCCCTTGCGATGCACCCAAGCGGGCTGGTTATCGATGATCTCCTGGCGGGCAATGTTGTGGCTGATGAAATAGACCAGCCGGCCCGTCGTCCCGGGCAGGACCTCCTGGAACGCCTCCAATACCAGGGCATTGATCAGGAGATGATTCACCGTGGCGAAGTTCGCGCCCAGGGCCATATCGTCCAAGTAGGCGTTCGCTTCGGACGTGCCCAGCGGGGCGTAGACCAACTCGCGATCTTGACCTGGCAACGGGATATCCCAGCGGTCGAATTTGGCTTGCAACGACTTGAATTGCCCCGTTGCCAACAGATGGCCCATGCCGCGAGAGCCGCAGTGCGAAAGGAACGCCACGCCGCCATCGACCAGGCCGAAGGCGTCCGCCACCTGCCGCGCACGCTCCTCGTCGGCGACCTCGACCACTTCGCACTCCCCGAAGTGGTTACCGCCGCCGTACGAACCGAGCTGCGAGATCTTTTCCTCGAACTTTTTGATTCGCGGGAGAAGCCGGTCCAAGCGAAGGGCCAGCGCGTCGGAAGTGCCGTCGTGGCCCACGTGGGAAGCATCCTCGCAGTGGAGCGCCCAATCGGCTGGAATGCCGAGCGCCTCGCAAACACCCAGGGAAGCCCCTTCCACCAATACCCGCCGTCCCAAGGCGACGTCGACGTGTCGCGCCTTGGGGACGTGTCGTTGGCCGCGTCCCGCGCCGGTCGGTGTCCGCTCGCAAATCGCGTCGATCAGGGCCCGCCGCGTGCGCCGGTCGGCCACGGCATCGCGGGGCAGGCTGGTCTGCAGCAAGCTCATTGAGCATTTGATATCGACCCCCACCGGACCGGGATAGACGTGCGTCGGCGAAACGAGCACACAGCCGACCGGCGCGCCGTAGCCGCAATGGGCATCTGGGTTCAACACCAGATCGGTGACGCCCGGTGCCCGGCGGGAGTTGATCGCCTGCTGTAGGCACAGTTCGTCGAAGGTGTCGCGGATGGCGGCGGTCCCGATGACGGTGATCGGCTTGTGCCGGCCACCGGTGGGCAGGATCGCGGTCGCTTCCCCGTCGGCGATGATCTCGTGTTTGGAGGTGGTGTCTGAAGGCATTGGTTGGTCCTTTGTATGAAATGCAGTGACAAGTTGGTTGAAGAAACGTTCTGGTGCTCTACCAACTGAGCTACGGCCCCGAAAAGTGCGGCAGCCAGGCTTTCTCCTGCCGCCCGTCATTCAATGGAGCCGGCGGGAATCGAACCCGCGACAACAAGAACGAATGTAGTTCCTTCGGCATTCGCTACACGTTCTAAAAATCCAAAAGACACACGACGACAAGAATTGATGAAACGTCTACGCGCTCTGCCGATTGAGCTACGGCCCCGTGAGTTCCAACAGCCAGGACGTCGCCTGCTGTCGGTGACCAGTGGAGCCGGTGGGACTCGAACCCACAACCTCGGGTACTAAAACCATGTAGTTCCATCCGCATTCGTCGTGTGTATTCTCATGTTTCAATGTCAACGGGCAAAGCGTTCGGTCCCGTTTCTCGATCGGCGTTTCACGGCCGATCGACCGTAAACGACGCGGAAACGAAAAATCCTGAATCCTTGCTCTTTGTAAAAACCAACGACAAAAAGTGGCGAGACACCGGCGATCCACGAGGGTGGATGGCCGGGGAGGATTCGAACCTCCAGGTGCCAATGTAGTCCCACCGGCATTCGTTGGTATCTCTTCGTCTTTAAAAAAGGCCGACAAGGAATTTGTCGAGACGTTGAACATTTTTTTAAATGTAGTCCCGACGGCATTCGGCCAGGTTTCATTTGTACCTTTCCCCGGGGAAGGCGGGCACCCGCGCTGACAGCCTGTTGAGTAAATCAACAGGCTGTCACATCACAGGAAGTGATGCTCAAAATGGCGACGCAAGTCGTTATTTTGCGAGCCGTGAGCAGCTTCGCTGCGACCCTGGCGAGGTTGAAAAACGTCACGAAGTCGTTTTTCAACGGACTGCTACTCCCGCCTTCCCCACGAACCGTCGCTACAACCGCACGGATTCGATCTCACGGACCCAGTGATCCGGCGAGTGCTTGCCCGCCGCCACGTCGGCCAGCAGGCGGAACACCTGGTCGCTGAACCCGCCCACGTTGACGATGTCCTCGCGTTCGGCCGCTTGGGTCGTCGTGTGGGGCTGGATGTCGATGCAGACCATGCGGGCTTGCGGATTCCGCGCCTTGAACTTCGTCCACTCTTGCATGGTCTCGGTTCGGCTGCCGCCGAATCGGCCATAAGCGGGCGAGTCCACCCAAGACTCGTTGTCCGAAACGAACACGACCAGATCTCCTTTCGCCCGACGGCGGTTCAATTCCCGTAGCGGAGCGCTGCAATTGGTGCCTCCCGGCGAAACGGCCGCGATCCGCCGTGCGTTCGTCATGACCGTGTCCCGGCCGTTCAGCTCCAGTTTCACGACATGCTCCTTGAACGGGATCACTTCCGCTTGCCGGTTCTTCCGCAATATGGTCGCCGCGACCAGCGCCGCGATGTCCAGGCAGCGGACCGCACTGGAGGCGCCCGCTCGGTAGCCCGTGACGGGGGAATGCATCGACCCGGAGACGTCCGGGCAGACAAACACTTTTCCCGCGACACGCGGCGCGTTCTTGATCGCCAGTTCCATCGCGTCCTGCAGCGCGTCCCCGATGACTCCGGGGAGCTGCGAATGCGTTTGGACATAGGCGACCAACAACTGATACGGAAACACTCGGGCCTGCTCGATCAGCCGCGGATTGCGGAGCCGAATCGCGATCGTCCGCACCAGCTCCTCGCTCTCGAAGACACCATGCCGCAGGAACGTGTTCAGGTTCATCCGCGTCATCTGCCATGAAGCGTTCCGCGCGATCTGTATCCAGTCCTTCCGCGTTAGCGGCAACGAGGTCAACATTTGGAACGGCACGTTCGGCAAGGCCACCTTGCCCGGGTTCGTGTTCCGCTTGAACTTCTCGTACTCGCGGACCAACTCCGGCAGGGCCTCGTGGTTGTGCTCACGGCCGATCAAGTAGCCGAACAGCGCCTCGCGCGAGGCGGTCTTCGGCTTCGGGTGAACCATTCGCAGCACGTCCGCGAGGGAAGGGTCATTGCCGACCGAACCGACGAAAAGCTGCTCGTCGCTTTTTCGCTCCAGCCACTGCAGCACGAGCCGCTTCGGCAAGGAGCCGAGACTCTTCCTACCCACGACGCCGGAACGCATGATCTGCACGAAGTTGCGGAGCATCTTCGGCGAATCGATGACGCGGTCGAACACTTCCGCCATCAGGCCGGGGGACCGGACCGAAAGCAGGGCGCACAACAGCGCCGGCATGTCCTTCATGTATCCCGACTGCCGCGCGTAAATGGCCAGCCGCGCCAAGTATTCCGGCTCCTCCTGCTCCGCATAATTCAAGACCGCGTGGAGCTGGTCTTCGGCGGAGGCGTAAAAGGTGCCGTTGAGGCAACCGGTCGCGGCAAGCTGAGCCAGTGCCTGCTTGGCGGTTCGCCGGTAAGCGATGCCGCCCGCTTCATTGACCGTGTCCGCGCTCGGCACGAAGCGGCCCCGCAGGGAACGGAAAAGCGTCTTGCTAGCCATGGTTTCGTCCTCATTTCGCGATTCTCTGAGTCATTGACTTGCGATTTCGAAAAGAGAGTAAAGCACGGTGCGTGCCAAACCTTGGTTCAACAGCAAGAAATTTTCATAAGTGTTTAACATGTAGTGATTTGAGATATTTTTCAGTTCCCATTCGATCGCCGATCGTTGGATAGAAGATCGAATTAACATATGTTTATATATCCAGTTTATATTTCTGTATCGCATTCATGAGTGGTGTTCATGCACGTCGTGTTCGGTCTGCTGGGAGCGAATCTGGACGCCGGCAAGGGGGACGACCGCTGGAACCGCTGGCGGCCCACCGTCGCGCTCTGCCAGCATGAGGATTGGCTCATCGACCGCTTTGAGCTGATCCACGAACCGAAGTTCGCCGAACTGGCCAGCATCATCGTCCGTGATATGCGGAGCGTCTCGCCGGAGACGGAGGTCCGGCCGCATGAAATCGCCTTCGACGATCCGTGGGACCTGGAAGAGGTGTACGGCAAGCTGCATGCCTTCTTCGGGAACTATCCTTTCCGTCCGGAGGAAGAAAGCTATTTCGTCAACATTACGACCGGCAGCCACGTCCAGCAGATTTGCCTGTTCTTGCTGGCCGAGTCGCGGCACGTTCCGGCGCGGCTCCTACAAGCCTCACCGCCCAGGCGGAATCAGCTCGAGGCGGGCACGTTCCGCACCATCGATCTCGACCTGTCCCGCTATGACCAGCTCGCGGCACGCTTCGCGCTCGAGCAGCAGCAGGGCGTCTCGTTTCTCAAGTCCGGTATCGACACGCGAAACCCCGCCTTTAACCAACTGATGGAACGCATTGAGCGCGTTGCCATTCACAGCCAGGCACCGCTGCTCGTCACCGGGCCGACCGGCGCGGGCAAGAGCCAACTCGCCCGCCGCGTGTACGACCTCAAGAAGCAGCGCCGCCAACTCACCGGCCGCTTCGTGGAGGTCAACTGTGCCACACTACGGGGAGATCAGGCCGCCTCCGCGCTGTTCGGGCACGCCAAAGGAGCCTTTACCGGCGCGACAGGTTCACGCCCGGGTCTGCTCCGCAGCGCCGATGAGGGGATGCTGTTCCTCGACGAGATTGGCGAGCTAGGACTCGATGAACAGGCCATGCTGCTACGAGCGATCGAGGAAAAGCGTTTCCTCCCAGTCGGGTCGGACGTGGAAACAGAATGCGATTTTCAATTGATCGCCGGCACGAACCGCGATTTGCCAGTCGATGTGCGGCGGGGCCGATTTCGCGAGGACCTGCTGGCGCGGATCAACTTGTGGACCTTCCGCTTGCCTGGACTCGCCGAACGTCGGGAAGACATCGCGCCCAATCTGGATTACGAGCTGCAGCAATTCGCGGCCCGCACCGGGACCGTGGTCCGCATGAACAAGGAAGCCCGGGACCGTTTTCTCCACTTCGCGGAGGCGGCGGAGGCGGCGTGGTCGGCCAACTTTCGCGACTTGAACGCGGCTGTGACGCGGATGGCGACCTTAGCTGCCGGCGGGCGGATCGGCGTCGACCTAGTGCAAGAGGAAATGCAGCGGCTCCGCGATCAATGGCAAGAGAGCGGTCGCTCCATCGAGCGTGACCTGGCGGGACTGGTCGATACCTCACAGATTGACCGCTTCGATCAGGCGGCACTCGCCGAAGTGGTCCGCGTTTGCCGCGATGCTCCCTCCCTATCCGCCGCCGGGCGCAGGTTGTTTGCCGTCTCTCGCGCCGCCAAGGCTCAGCCGAACGACGCCGACCGCCTGAGAAAATACCTGGCACGTTTCGGTTTGACCTGGGACCGCGTGCGCGAGCGCGACACGCCGCCAGCATAGCCGGCTCCCGAGTCATCCAATCGGCAGTGGAGTGGATCACACTCGTCGCCGGGCATGGCTTGCCCGAGATGTTGCATACTTCATTCAGACACCGCTGGAGCTAGCACGACCAGCAAAGGACGATGGTCCGAGGCGACCGGTTCGTCAATCACGTCGATCTCGCGCACGACAAACGCCGCTTGGGGCCGAAACATCACGAAGTCGATTTCGATCCGTGGTTTCTCAGACGAAAAAGTGAGACGATCATCCCCTTTGTCGGGGATATTCCAGTCCGCGAAGAGTTCCAGCACGGGTGAACCAGGCTGGGAATTGAAGTCGCCCGCGATCAGGCACGGCAGGTCGTGCCGGTCGTTGAGGAACTTCAGCAGCGTTTGGGCTTGGGCCAACCGCTCTTGCTCGGTGGCATAGAAATGGACATTGGCCAGGCGGAATGGCGGCTCCGCGGCGACGGTCGCGATGAGCGAAGTGCGTGGTTCGGCACCGTCCGGCAAACGCAAATTGGTCACGTCACGGAGCGGATACCGCGAGATGATTGCCATCCCGTACTCGCCCCCCTGAAAATCGAAGAACCGGCCGAACACATGGTGTTCGAGGCCCGTCAATTCGGCCAACTCTTGAGCCTCGTCGACGTTCCCGCTGCGGGTTGCCTGATGATCGATCTCCTGCAGCGCGACGACATCGGGATTCAGCCGCCGGATAACTTGGGCGGTGCGCTCGAGATCCACCTTCCCGTCATTCCCTCGCCCATGCTTCACGTTGTAGGCCAGGACGCGGAGGTCTCGCACGTCGCCGGATGTGTCGGGCTGCTTCGCCTCTTGAGCGAACGAAAACTGACTGGCTGCCGGGCCGATGGCCAGCAGCAGGATCAAGGTACGACGGAGCATGTTCATTGTTGGAAGCTCGACGGGTGTTTACGATACGAACATCAGTAAGCGTAGCCACGTTGTACCACATGCCATCCCGCCCCGGGGATTCCCACCGCCCAACCGCCGTGTCACGCCGAAACAAATGGCTTGGCAACGACCTGAAGACTTCGACTTTCGTTTACCAACCGCGAGATTGACCCCATGCAGACGCAAGCAACCTGCCCGCTCGTGCGATGGCTTCTCTCCAGCGCGATGCTTTCCTTGGCAATCAGCATCTCCCACACCCCCTGTTCATCGCTACACGCGGACGAGCCGGACCGGCCGCTTTGGGCCTACGTGGGAACGTTCAGTTCTCCCTTGCGGGATACATTGCCGACCCAAGTCGATTTGCCGCCAGGCAACGGACGCGGCATTCACATCTTCCGCGTCAACCGGACCAGCGGTGCCTTGGAGTCGGCGGGCGTGTTTGAATTGGGGACCAGCCCTAGCCATCTGGCGATCAACGCGGAGGGGACCCGGCTCTATTCGGCCAACGAGACCGACCGCGTGGGAGAGGACCGGCAGGGGACCGTTAGCGCGTTCGCGATCGATTCTCGTGACGGCAGTTTGAAACGCCTGAATACCGTCGTGTCCGGAGGGGCGGGACCGACGTATGTGAGCTTGCACCCCAGCGGGCGGTTTCTCCTCGTGGCCAATTACTTCGGCGGGTCGGTGGCCGTGCTGCCGATCGAACGGGACGGACGCCTCGGTGAGGCGACTGACATCCAAGTCGATGCCGGTCCCATCGGACCCACGCGGGCCTCGCATGCGCCGCCGGGAAGTTTCGCCTTCAGCGGACATGACCGCACGCACGCGCACATGATCCAATCCGATCCGGCGGGCCGCTTCGTGCTGCATGTCGATTTGGGCATGGACCGCATCTTCGTGTGGAAATTCAACGCCGACCGGGGAACGCTCACGCCCGCGGATCACCACGAAGTGGCCCTGCCGCCGGGGGATGGTCCAAGGCATTTCGACTTCCATCCCAACGGGCGGTGGTTCTACTCCATTCAAGAGGAGGGTTCGACCGTCGTACTCTTCGATTACGATCCGGCCACCGGACGCCTGACGCCGCGGCAAACCGTCTCTTCCCTTCCGCCCGGTTACGCCGGCAGCAATTTCTGCTCCGAGATTTTGGTTTCCCATGACGGGAAATTCGTCTACGCGGGCAACCGTCTGCACGACAGCATCGGAATTTTTGCCATCAACACGGACGGGACCTTACATTTCGTCGATTACGAGTGGACCCGGGGCAACTATCCCCGCAGTTTCGAGTTCACGCCGGCGGGTGATTTTCTGTATTCCTGCAACCAGCGGGCGGACAACATCGCGGTCTTTCGCGTCGACCAAGAAACGGGCAAGCTCGACTTCACTGAACAGTACGTCCCGGTGGGCAATCCCTCCTGCATCATCTTTCTCCAGGGGCGGCCCGGCGGCGATTGAATACGGCCCCCCGTTTTTTCGTCGCGGTTGTTCATCACCCCATAACTTCACAGGTGACCTTTGATTCGATCCAACATGGTTCTGTTCGTTCCGCTGCTTTGGCAATTCGTTCTGCCAGGGCTCATCCTGGCGGAGACAACCGACTGGCTGCTCGACCCGGCGAAGTTCACGGCGAGCTCTCAGGTCGTGGAGGACGTAGACCACGAGCAGGCGGAAGGCCGTTTCACGCTAGGTAACGGCATCGCCAGCCGCACGTTTCTCCTGCAACCGCCCGTGGCGGCGACGATCGGACTCTCTTGCGACGGACGTCATCTTTTGCGATCCGTGAAGCCCGAAGCCGTCGTGACGATCAACGGGCAGCGATACGAAGTCGGCGGGCTCGAGGGGCAGCCGAATCATGCCTACCTCCTCGACGAGTGGCTCTCGCAAATGCAGCCGGCGGCATCCGCCCTGCGTTTGGTCGGCCACCGGGTCGGCGAAACCGAGGCCCGTTTTGCCTGGAAACGGGTACGGCATCACGCGCCCGGCGCCGCCTGGCCGCCACCGGGCAAGCGGCTGACGCTGGAGTTCGCGCCGCCAGCACCACAGGAAAATCTCTCACCCCCCGAGTTTCGGGTCTTCGTGCATTACGAGCTGTACGACGGCGTACCGGTTTTCTGCAAATGGCTGACGATCGAGAATCGTTCCGACCAGCCGCTCACCGTCGATCATTTCGCGGCGGAGATTTTGGGAGTCTTGGAGCACGACAGCCGGGTCGAAACCCGCGAGGGAGTGAGCATCCCCCCGCCACAAACGATTCATGTCGAAACCGATTTCGCCTTCGGTGGATTTTTGCAGGCCAACGCGAACCGCCACATCGTGCATTGGCGTCTGGACCCGGACTACTCGACGCAAGTCAATTACCTGCGGCAAACACCCTGCCTGCTGGTCGTCGAACCGACGTACGGCCCGGCACAGACGATTCAACCGGGGCAGACCTTCACCAGCGTCCGCGCGTTCGAACTGCTGTATGACAGCACGGAGCGGGAACGCCGCAGCCTGGCCCTGCGGAAGATGTATCGCACCGTCGCGCCCTGGGTCACGGAAAATCCGCTGATGCACCACATGCGGATCGCCCGAACGGATGCCGTGCGGCAAGCGATCGACCACGCGGCGGAAGTCGGTTTCGAGATGGTAATCCTCAGCTTCGGCAGCGGCTTCGACATGGAGAACGACTCGGAGGAATATCTCCAGCAGTGGAAAGAGATCGCCGACCACGCCCGCGCGCGGAACGTGGAAATCGGCGGGTATTCGCTGCTGTCGAGCCGCAAGATCGGCCATGGCCAGGACATCGTGCCTCCGCCCGGCGTCGAGCTCACACATGGCAACTGTCCGGCGCTGACCAGCGAGTGGGGGCAGGACTACTTCCGTAAGCTGGAGCGTTTTTTCGAGCGGACCGGCTTTGCATTGCTCGAACATGACGGGCCCTATCCGGGGGACGTGGACGTGACCTCTCGCCCGCCGCTGCAACAAGGGGAAGCGGACTCACGCTGGGTACAAGGCTGGATCGCGAATCGGTTTTACCGCTGGTGCCGAGCGCGGGGCATTTATGTCAACGCACCCGACTTTTACTACCTGAACGGCACGAACAAATGCGGCATGGGCTATCGCGAGGTGAATTGGTCCCTGCCCCGTGAGATGCAATTGATCCACACACGTCAAAATATCTTCGACGGGACCTGGCACAAAACGCCGTCGATGGGCTGGATGTTCGTCCCCCTCTCGGAGTATCACGGCGGAGGCGCCGCCGCGACGATTGAACCGCTCGAACAACACCTCGGCCACTACGAACGGATGATCCAGTCCAATTTGGGAACCGGCGTGCAGGCTTGCTATCGCGGGCCGCGCTTGTTCGATGCGGATCGTACCCGCGAAATGGTCCGGCGGAACGTAGCCTGGTTCAAGAAGTATCGCGACATTCTGGAAAGCGACGTGATCCATGGCCGCCGCGCCGATGGGCGTGATCTGGATTGGATGCTCCACGTGAACCCGCAACTCCCGCGAAAGGGGATGCTCGTGGTCCACAATCCCACGGATCGGGAGATTACCAAGCCGCTGCGCGTGAACCTCTACTACACCGGGCTGAGTGACCAGGCGACGGTCCGCGAGAAAGATGAAACCGCAACTGTTTTGCCGTTGTCGCGGGAGTATACCATCGACCTGCCCATGACGGTCGCCGCGCGATCGATGAACTGGTTCGTGATCGAGTAGCGTGGAAATGTCCGCGCGGCAAGTCGGGCATGGCAAACGTCGAGGCTATCAGCCCGTTAAAAAACGTCTTCGTGACGTTTTTTAATCAACTCGCCAGGGTCACAGCGAAGCTGCTCACGGCTCGCAAAATAACGACTTACGTCGCCATTTTGAGCATCACGTCCTGTGATGCAGCAGGCTATTGGGTTTTTCAACAGCCTGCTAAGCCAGCTTCACGCTCGGGTCGCCGGATTCGACCACGAACGCGGCCCGCTTGGAAGTGGTTCCCCCAGGACGAAGCACATCATCCACGACCATATAGTCGGCGGTCCAGGTTTGTGGCGTGAGCGTGCAGCGGATATAGCCACGTTCGCCGTTATGGAACTTCACGCAAGGATTCGCAGCCAGAATGGCGTCGAGCCCGGTCGGCTTTTTAGGACCATTGCCGCCGCTGGATAGGGAGGTCGCGACGAATTCCGTGGCCACGATCGGCTCGTCCGCTCGGCGGTCGTCCACGCGCAGTTCGTTGACCCAGTTCGAATGAATATCACCGGTCAATACGACGGGGTTCGAGATTCTCCGTTCCGCGAGAAACCGCATCAGTTGCATCCGCTCCGCGGCATAGCCGGGCCACTGATCCATGGAATAATTTCCTTCCCCATCGATGGATTCACGCTGCACCATGCCCATCATCACTTGTTGAGCCAGCACGTTCCACTTGGCGTCCGAGGTGATCAATTTCTGGCACAGCCAGTTTCGTTGCCGCCTGCCCAAGATGCTGTTGGACTTATGCAAAGCGGCGGCGTTGAGGGGAGATCTGCGGTCGCCGTTCGGCTGGTCGGTGCGGTATTGCCGCGTGTCCAGCACGAGGAAGTCAGCCAGTCTGCCGAACGGCGCGCGGCGATAAAGCCGAAGTTGATCCCCGAACGGCAGGCTGCTCCGCCGCAGCGGCATCATTTCGTAATAAGCCTGATAGGCGTTGGCACGCCGGACCAGAAAATCGACGGCATCGATCCCTGATTCTTCGGAGATGTCGTTGGCGTAGTTGTTGTCGAATTCGTGATCGTCCCACGTCACGACCCAGGGGCAGACCGCGTGCATGCCTTGCAAGAGCGGATCGGCCCGATACTGCGATAGGCGACTGCGGTAGTCGTCCAAGGTCACCGCCTCGGGGCCATGATGTGTCCGCACACTGCCATTGCGGCCGGCCTCGTATTCATAGATGTAGTCTCCCAGGTGGAACACCAGGTCCACGTCATCGCGGGCCATTTGCTCATACGCGGTGAACAACCCTTGCTCGTAATTTTGGCAGGAAGTCACCGCGCACCGCAGACGTGCCGGCATGACGTCCGGGGCGGGAGACGTGCGGGTCCGCCCGATGGGGCTTTCAGTCTCTCCAGCCCGAAAGCGGTACCAATACCAGCGATCCGGCTGCAAACCCTCGGCTTCGACATGCACGGAATGGCCGAGCTGCGGCGTGGCGAGCGCCTTCCCAGAGGCCACGACGGTCCGCAGGGCTTCGTCCGTGCCCACTTCCCATTGCACTTCGACGTTGCTCGGGGGCATTCCACCCCCCGGCTGCAAAGGATGGGGCGCCAGCCGCGTCCAGAGGACAACGCTCCGATGGTCCGGATCTCCGGAGGCCACGCCGAGCGTAAATGGATCGCTGGAAAAGGTGGGAGTCGTGTCGGCCGAGGCTTTGCGCGTTAGCAGCGGCAGCGAACTCAAGCTTCCCGCATAGGCGAGAAACAGCCGGCGGGAGATGCCGCCTTCATATTGCACGGCGGAGCGGAATCGAATGGGGTCGAACATGGGCGGTTCTCTGGCAGGAGTGAAAGGTTCGCGGGAAAGGGCGGGCTCCACTTTTCCCAGGCGGGAATATTACCGCCGCGAGTCAGGCTAGCTGCTGCCGCTGGCGGAAGCAAAGGGCTTAACCAATTTCTCATCGAAAAACGCCGGCGTGACGTGATTTCCTCGATCACGAATCCCTGCCGCATCAAAGCGCCAGCCAGGTGCTCACGATGTCATGAACGTCTTCTCCCGCCAGCGTCTCGTGAGCGAGCAACTCGTCCACGATCGCCGCCAGCGCCGCCCAGTGTTCGTCGCGGTCGAGCAGACAGTAAACCTGGGCCGTCGTCTGTTCGAGGTATGCCAGCCGCTTGCGCTGATCGGGGAGCAGTCCGGCTGCCGCTTCCCATGCCGTTTCCCAATCCGCCGCCCATTCCGCCACGAAGCCCGGATGATACGGCTCGCCGCGATGCAGCATTTCGGCCACCGGACCGGCTAGCGCCACTTGAGCCAACTTTTCGTGCAGTTCGCGCGGAGTGAAACGCTCCAGCGGCCATTCGACTTGAATGTCCGCGTACCGCGCGGGACCGTCGTCCCTGTCGGGCTCGATCGTCACGGAACGAACTCGCGCGCCGACGTAGATCGCCATGAAGGCATGGCCCGCTTCGTGGTAGGCGGAGATCTCTTCCATTTTGTACCGCGATCGATTTCAGGCGATTCCATTCGCGTCTCTTATGGGGTGGCCGCCGTCAGCCAGCGGTCGAGTTGATTCGCGAACGCTTGGCGGTGTTTGCCGCTAAAATTACCTGGCCCGCCCGTGACCAGCCCGCCGCCGCGTAGTTCGTCCAGCAGGTCCCGGACCGCGGCCCTTTCGCCGATATTGGCATCGGTGTAAAGTTCGCCGCGCGGGTTGAGGGCCTGAGCGCCGCGGGCCACGACTTCGGCCGCCAGGGGAATATCGGCCGTCACCACGAGATCGCCGGGCTCCACCAATTCGACGATA
>JANQPP010000175.1 GCA_028289405.1 Pirellulales bacterium | reverse complement strand
CGCTTCCGTCGTCTCGTCGTCATCCTACAGGTCTCCTTGCCAAGCTCGGCGCTGGAAACCTTCATAACCCATGGATCCGTTTTTCAATAGCAGGCCAGTGGTCCTCGGCAATCACTCCGGAAGGCACACGAGCCGGCGATGGGCCGTCCTTTTTGAGCACGGGTAATTTCGCGAATCTGTTGCTTGAAGCAAGCGCGAAAACGCTGAGAGCCGCGTATAACGAGATTACCCCGACCTGGCGACAATGGGTCCGCATTGCTCCCCCCGCACCGGATTTCAAGGAAATTAATCGCGTCCTGCTTGGTGAGGTTGGGTATCAGCCAGAGATTCCGGAAGGCGATGAATACCCAGAACGAAGCATGTCCGATGCTCGGGAGAAGTATTTCGCTCGTAAGCACGGCTCGATCATCAGTCTGAGTTGGGAGGCCATGCGAAACGACGATTTAAGCGGCTTCATTCGGATCGCTTCAGCGGAGGCGACCTCTATGGCCCGGACCATCAACAAGTCGGTCTACGATTTACTCCTGGTGAATCCGGTGCTTGGCCAAGACGGCGTAAGGCTATTCGACTCAGCGAATCATAACAATGAAACGTCGGCTGCGTTTGGGGAAACGGCTCTGAATGCCGCTCTCGTGGACATGTTGACGCAAACCGGCCTGGATGGCCAAGCGACCGTAGGCGTGCCGCCTCGATACCTCGTTCATCCGGTCGCGTTGAGCTCCACGGTCGATAAGCTGCTCATGTCCACAGGCGATCTAGCGGACAACAAGAACGAAGGCGTGGTCAATCGTTGGGGCCCAGCCGGTCGTCGTCGGGGACTGGAGCCAGTCATGGAGCCGCTTTTGGATGCAAACTCCGGTACGGCATTCTATCTCGCCGCCGATCATCGTCTGACGGACACGATCGAACTGGCCTTCTTGCAAGGCGAGGAATCGCCTGTGTTCTTTCAAGAGGAAGGATTTAAGTCTGACGGGATGCACTTCAAAATTTGCCAGACGTGGGGTGTGGCGGCGATCGATTATCGTGGGCTCCACAAATCGACTGGTGCTGGCTGATGGGCCGTAGAGGCTTTGAGCCCGTCCATACGGCCATCCGGCGTTCTGATCTCTTTGAGTCATCCGCTGGGGCATGCCTCGCTGCCCTCTCCATGGCAGACCGCCCCAGCACGGAAGCTTGGCAGGCTTACCATTCGATCGTTATCGGGCTTTCCCAGGGGACGGCCTTCACGGACGACGAAATCACTCAGGCGGCAGCAGCGGTCAATCGCCAATCCTGCGATATCCACGATGCGGCAGCCGGCCTAGCCGAGGCCGATATACGTGATTTTTACAAATGGCGAAATTAGACCGAAGCAGGCATAATGTCACAAACATTCCAGACAGTAAAAGATTTCTTTGAAGACAGCCTATTCTGGGCCGTCAAAGGCCACAATCATCATCTGGATCACCAGTACTATCTGCTCCTCCGGCGGATCTACTTCCGCGAACAAGAGGGCGACCCCTTTGATGAGGCCGACGCACAGGAAGCCGCCCAAATCCTTCGCGATGCCGGCAAGACCGAAGGTGATCTGGCCGCTGACCTTAAATTGCTCCGCCAGCGATTCGTGTGGCAGGCTCAGGTTGATGAGGAAGACGCGGTCAAGAAAAAGATCAAGGCAGCAGAAGCCAAAATCACAGCCGCAGATCAAAAATTCGCGAAGACAAAAGCCGACTACATCGCAAAGAATGCGGAGTACGAAGCTGAGCGGCTTAAGCATGAATCGAAGCTACTGGAGATCCACAAGGCCAAACGAGGATTAGCGTCTAAACACCTCGATCACCGTATGATTGAAGCACTGGGACGCCATGAAAACCACCGTAAGGACGCGGCTGGTAAGTTAAAAACCAGACAGGGTTGGATCGCTGGGAAAGAAAAGGCCATCAAGCAATACCAGAAACGGCTTGGCAAGCGAATCAATCAAGCGGAACGGCAGGAGTTAGAGGGAAGAATCAGGATTCTCCAAGACGACATCGAACGCGTGAAGAAGGGCCTGGAGCCCCTGAATAGGGAATTGGGCCGCGTCGAGTACGAACTGGAGTATTGCAGATCCGAGGGCGAAAACGCCCATGTCTCGTGGGCCTAGTTGAAGCCATTTCGTCCCAGCCGGCCAATCGCCCTCTTGCTGGACAAGGCATTTAGGCCGATCACGTTTTCCTTCGGCGTGAAGGGCGATGCGATCCTCTCCTTTCTCGAAGGATAAGGGTCGTACGAGCGACGTGACCCTCTTGGCATTTGCCTTGGGGGTCATTTTTTGTCTCTTTATGCGTCGGCTGGGCGACTGGCGTTGGGCTTTTTTTATGCGCGGTCCCTGCCCGAGGCGACCTTTTCTTTCCGACAGCCTGGCTGAGTTGCTATAATCCTGAGCCACGCCAGACAAAACTGTGGTCGATAACTGTGAATGGATGCCGCAGTAGGAAATTGAAGTCATGCGAATCTTAGTAATCGGCGGAACAAACTTCATCGGCCCGCATGTCGTCCGTAGCCTGACTGATTGGGGGCACAATGTTACTGTCTTCCATCGGGGCCAAACCGAGTCGCACGTGCTAGATGACGTTCAGCATATCCGCTCAAGTCAGGCGGCCATTCCCGTCGTTGAATTCCCCGAGGCAGTCGGGATGCTGCAACCCGAAGTTGTTGTTCACATGATTGCGATGGGGCAGGCCGACGGCCATGCTGCGGTCAAGTTCTTCTCTGGCAAAGCTCAGCGAATTGTCGGCGTCAGCAGCGGCGACGTATACCGAGCGTTCGGCGTGTTTCAGGGTTTTGAGACCGGAGCAGTTCAGGCCATGCCACTTACTGAGGAATCAGAACTGCGAACAAAGCTCTATCCGTATCGCTCGGATTCCGAGCCTGGAGATTGGAAACATGACTACGACAAGATTCTCATGGAAAAAGAGCTTCTTGGAGACGCTAATATTTCCGGCACCATCCTACGACTTCCGAAAGTGTATGGACCCGAAACCGGACAAGGCTTGGACCATTATTACCATTTCACCCGCCATCTAAATTGGCGGTGGACCCATGGTTTCGTAGAGAATGTGGCTCATGCAATTGCCTTGGCAGCGACCCATCCGGATGCCGGTGGTAAGATTTTCAATGTCGGGGAACAGGACACTCCCACGGTTGAAGAAAGGCTTTCCATGCTGCCAGCATCACAAGGTGAGAAAACGGAACCCGATGGATTGAGGTTTGAGCAGGGCATTGTCTATGACACAAGCCGTATTCGTCAGGAATTGGGCTATCGAGAAATCGTGTCATACGAAGAAGGAATCAATCGAACTCTGTCCGGGTAATCCAAGGATGAGTTGCGGCACATTTGATCTTCTGGTCCTGTTTGGCTGTTTTGTCATCCTTAGCTTATCGGGTCTTCCTACTCCTGCTCCTTTGATGTCTGTCTAAGTAAGTCAATCGCCCGGAGGACACATTCTGTGTTTCGTTCGGCTCGGTAGCCGAGCGTAACTAAGAAAAAGACAATTGGTGCATAAACCATTACGGCGGCAAGAAAAATCAGGCGTTGTAAAGGATCCGTGAAGTCCGTAAACCAGATTAGGGTGATTCCAAGCCCGATTTCAGCTACAATTGTCAACCCGACGAAAAACTTGGTCAGTGTGTCCCATAATTCATAGCTATCCAGTGCTTTACGACGTATGGCGTCAAGGGAATCGTTGTTTTCCATGAGTCACTCCTTATTGCAATAAGACTAGGTCGCATCATGTCGTACATGACAATCCCTGTCAGGTTATGGTTTACGCTTCAAGAATCCGCGTAGACTTCGCAAGCCGTATGCAAGTCGAGACTTCACTGTGCCAATTGGGAGACCAAGAATATCTCCCACCTCTCTAATCGACAACTCGTTCAAGTAATGCAGCGTTATTACCGCTCGCACTTGAGGCGAAAGCCGAAGGAGTGAGTTTTCAATCTCGGTTCGTTCGACCATGTATTCAGAAGAGGTCATTGGCATTGCATGTTCGTCATCTAGGAATTGTGGTTCAACATCCTGTTCCTGCCATCTTCTTTCGCGACGTAGTGCTTTAATTGCTTGCCGATAAGCAATCCGATAAACCCAGGGTCGAAAAAGGCTTGGTTCGCGGAGTGTTCTTACCTTGCGAACTATCACCAAGAAAACATCCTGCAACGTGTCTTCAGCGGCGGACGCGTCTTGAATCATATTCTTGAGATACGAGTAAACCGGCTGCTGGATACAACGCAAGAGTGAGTCCAGAGCCTCCCGGTCGCCAACTTGGGCACGCATCACCCAAAGCGATTCCTGTTGCTGAGCTTCGGACATTCTCGTCTCCTATATCTTAGGAGACTCCATTCGCTCAAAGTGTTCGAAAGATTCCTGATTCCTTGGAAAGATTGCAACGTTCTCGAATCGGCCCAAGGCATAAAAAAACCGCCAGCCCCATTTCTGAGACCGGCGGCTCGTGCGACTCGTGATGTGCGACGAGGCTACTTGCGGCGACGATTGATGCTCAGACCACCGAAGGCGAGGGCGAGGAGAGACCAAACCGCAAGCGTGCTGGGTTCGGGAACGACCGACGTTGGCGGAACTGGGGCATCTATGTCGGTGACAAATGTTATCGTCTGGATGCCGGCGGCCCCAGCATCCCACGTCGCAGTGCTCGTCACGCCGTCGATGATTCCAAGACTCGCAAACGTCCCGACAGCTGTGGAGGATCCCGAAATAGGTGTATCGCTGACGTAGTTGCGAGGAAGAGAAATGAAGGGAGCGTTCTCTTGCATTCCCACGGAGTCTCCCGTCCCCACACCTGGGATAGCAAAGCCTCCTGGGGCGTTGAAATTAAAGGTCACTATACCTGGGACGAAATAGCTGTCATACAATCCGGTTTCTCCGGCTGCAGTCCACAAGTTGAACTGCCCGCGGACTAAACCCGGAGCCTGGGAGAAGGTAGTGGGAGTACCGAGCCCTCCGGTGTTCACGGAACCAGACCAGAAAGTTACGACCGTCCCTGCGTTTTCGGCCATAGTCAGCGTGATTGCAGCATTACACTGAGTTGCCGTGTAGCCTGAAAAAGCGGCCAGCAGAGCTGACAGATACAACTTCATTCTCATTTGCCACGAATCTCCGTTTCACATCAGGTTTCAAAGGTGTCTGCGAAAGGCCCAATACTATATACCGGTGGACTACGTAGTCGTAATGTGTCCGGCGATGGGTCAGCGGTGGCGGCGACGCTTAATGCTGAGGCTAGTGAAGGCCAAGGCGAGGATGGTCCAGACGGCCAGTGTACCAGGCTCGGGGACGACTCCATCCATTGTCCATTCCGCTTGGAATTCCACGCCATTGGGGAACACCGTCGTATCCGTGAAGCCTCCGGATGGAAGTCCGTTAAAAAAGACGTTTACAAAGAATATTTCTCCCGTGTCGAGACTTGTGCCGGCTGGTGCTAGAAACCAAATTGTATTGTTGCCCATGAACATCGGATTCCATACTTCGAAAGCACCAGCGGCATCAGCGATGAATTCGACATTGCTGATTGAAGCACCCGCAGGTAAGTTAGTGAACGTCACGTGAAAATCCGTGACGAGCTCGTCGACGGGCAGGAAAGGTATTTGGCCGTTAAAGGCACCCGGCATACCCCAGGCTGAGCGTGTGGGATCGTCAGAACCAGGGAAATCTAGACTTTCCCCAGTCGTCCACCGATGGCCAAACGGATCGAAGCCCTCCAATCCTGAACCGGACCATTGCAAAAACACAGCATGTGCCGGACTTGAAACGGTAAGTAAAGCTATGACAGCGATGGATGCGATTCGTTTCATAGTGGAAGCAACTCGGAAAGTGGAATATTCAGGACTAAAGGCCACATCTTACGCCCGCCAATAGGGAGATGCAACCAAATCCACCCAAATGCCGCCCGGCACACCCAACCATCAAAAAAAGACCACGATTCCACGACCGGCGGCCCTTGTGTTCGACACTGGCGATGTGCCTTGCGGTGGAAGTTACTTGCGGCGACGCCAGCGGGAATAGCCGGCGACCGTGAGGCCCAGAAGGCCCCAGATGGCAATTGCGGAGGGTTCAGGGACGACATTGGTGCCAATGTCTTCCAAGCCGTAGGCGATGGAATCAAAATGGAGAATCTCGGCTTCCGAAACGTCAAACGTGATCTGCTGGAAGTTCCCTCCCATGTCATTGATCACACCGAAGAACGTGGGAGTGTCCCCGAGCAGATCGAAGCTCGTAGAAACGTCCCCACCGACAGTGACAGTTTGGGTTCCCAATGCCAATAGCGTGATATCGAGCCCAAAAACGTTGATTGGAGAAACGAAATCGAAGTTGGCAATGCTGTCGCCGTTGTCAGTATAGGTAGCGACGCGGCTTCCGTCGGTGTTGCTTCCCGAGCTGCCAGTGAAACTGCTAATGCCGTTGGCGGGCCCCCCCGATTCACTCAACGAGAATTCCGCCGTGCCGCCAATGGGAAAATCCACGCTCGGGGCATTCACAAAGGGTGTCTCAAAGCTCTCGAAACCGGAAGGAGCACCGCCAATGGCGGCTTCGAAATCAGCGCGGTTATCGAAGAATACAATCCCGGCCGTGGCTGGTTGGCTGGCAAACATCGATAAGGTCACGACGGCGATCCATAGGATCTGCTTCATAGCTGAAAGCTCCTGACGTTGAATTGTCAATCAATGAGGCACCAGCATAGCCGCCCGAATAGGTAATTTCAACCAACCGCCCCCTCACGCCACCCCACGCACCTGACCCGCCACCTATTTGACCGAACAGCGGCCCTCAAGTGCTGGTTTTCCAGTGTTTTTGAAGCGTCCCAGGAGAGGCCCCGTGAGCCCACCTGACGCACTCTTTGGCTCCGTGACGCAGATTACCTGAGCAACCATTTGGGCGAGCCAGTAGCGATCCTGTAGCGAATCAAGCAAGCCGTCTCGCCCGGATCGTGACCGGTACTCGGCAATGAGGCCCGTGGGTCGCCCTCCGAAGCCAGACATGCCCACCAGCGATCAATTCCGCGTTCTCCCGCCCTCCCACGGACCAGGCCCTTTCCTTCAGTAGGCAGGATATTGGGAGGCGAATTGCGTTTCCATTTGTGATTCTTGAAATCGTTTTCATCACAGAACCGATCGAACCGCCAGAGGCGAAGAGTTGCAGGGGCGACATGATCGATAAGTCACTTCTATTAATGCATTTAAGATAATATTTATGGATTTGCTTGCCAATTCCGGACAAGCCGGCATAATCACGGAAGCCAGCCGATTTTCGTTTCCAGGAAGCATAGGAAGCTCGCAAGTGAACGAAGACGAATTCTGGAAATTACGAAAACAGTTGGACCAAAAGTACGCTCAGGACGTCGAGTCGCTGGAGCGGCTGTGGACCAGCCTCAACCCTGGGAAAGAGGTTCCTGGCAAGACGCCTGACCCTGATCGGTTCTCGATGAAAGTCGCGAAGGTGATCACGAATCTGGGAAAAAAGGAATTCACTCTCCCGGACGTTTCGGAACAAATCGAATCCACATCCGAATGGAAAGCCAATCGTTCGACGGTTTGGAAAAGCTTGAAGAAACTGGAAGACGCGGGGCTGATCGAATTGACATCCAAGGGCAAAGGCCGGCGTCCTTCGATTTATTCACTTGTGTTCGAGCCAGAGGAACTTGTGACAAGACTGGAAAAATTGGCTAGTTCCGAAGAGAGGGTCCTGTTCGAATTCATTCAAAATCGTGTTCGAGAGCCCCGGAAAACGGACTCGGGAGGGGGTAACAAATCGCCAAAGGAACGAAAAGATGACAAGTAACTGCCTCATGACCATCAAGGACGTCGCCAAGCTGTTGCAAACATCTGACCGCAGCATTCGCCGATGGATATCGACCGGGGATTTTCCTCCGGGAATTCAGATCGCAGCGGGGAGCGTCCGTTGGAAGCGAGAGGACATCGACAATTGGCTTGAGAATCGAGCCAAGGCGGGAAGCCATGCCTAGTGCACGCCGAAAATACTACTGGGCTAAAGACCCCAATACGGGAAGTCGCGTCAAGAAAAGGCGGAGCAAGTGGTATGCCCGCTACAAAGGCGAGGATGGCCAATGGAAAGAGAGGCCGGGGTATACGGACAAGGAAGCGACGGTTCGTCTCGCAAGGCGACTGGAAAAAGGTGCCGCTCAGCGTAGAGAAGGAATCGCCGATCCCGTCGAACAGTATCGAGCCACGCCATTAACTGAGCATCTGCATGATTTCAGGCTGTCGCTCGAAAGTAAGAACAACGGGGAAGATCACGTCGAACGAACCGTCACCAGAATCCAAAAGATCATCGACGGATGTAATTTTCGTTTCATCCCAGATATCACCGGAGATCGAGTCGCCAACTATCTGGCCGCTAAAAGACGAGCCGGTGGAATCGGCAAGCAAACATCCAACTACTACCTCAAGGCGATGCGCCAGTTCTGTCGATGGCTGGTCCGAGAGCGACGAGCCCAATTCAACGCGATTGAGCATGTCAATGTCGTGCCTACGATGGACGAGAATTCCCGGAGTCGCCGGGCGTGCACGGATGAAGAATTCGAATTGCTGGTCAATGCGGCTCAAAGGGCGGATGACCGGCACACCGTACCCGGGAAGCAACGAGCGGCCATTTACATACTCGCCATCAACACGGGTTTGCGTGCCTCGAAAATCGCCAGCCTGGCTCCAGAGAGCTTTTCACTGGGTGGCCATCCGACGGTGACTGTGGCGACTGCGTACTCCAAGCGACGGAAGCGAGATACGCTCCCCTTGCATCCCGAAGTCGCGAAACTGTTTCACGAACTCATCGAGGGGCAGCCAGAAGGAGAACGGCTTTGGCCGGGCCGGTGGCACCGCCGGGCAGCGGAAATGCTCAAGCAAGATCTGAAGATAGCGGGAATACCCTACATCGACGAGCAAGGCCAAATCTTTGATTTCCACGCATTTCGACATACGCATATTACTAGCCTGCATCGTCATGGCACTTACGGAGCCAACCTGCAAAGACTGGCACGGCATTCGACGTACGCTCTGACGGAGCGTTATACGCATACGGAAGATGGCGATTTAATTCAGGCAGTCGGTCAGTTATGCGGCGTTCCTCGTACAGCCGCTACATCCCGTGTGGACACTGATGTGGACACAGTGAATTCCGATGATCGCAACCCATTGAACCAAAAGGACTTGAGTTGATTGTTCTCTGGGATTTTAAGTCCCGTGCGTCTGCCAATTCCGCCACTCGGCCCGGCCTGTGATCTCAAGGAGGGTCGAACGTGGATTTGGTTCGCCCCCGTCTTGAGAAGCCCTTCCAGCACCGGATTCTATTTACCGGGTTGTTCTTCCCGCAAGGGCTGCGCCAGCAAGGCGAGCCATCATGGCCCTCCGGCACCCCCGTTTGGCGCCCCGCTTTTCGAAGGGCCATGCGTAACGCGGCTGGTCGGCAAAGTCCACTAGTTCATCAAAGGGCGATTTCACGGGAGCGCTCCTCACGCCGGTCGTATCGATGCGAAATGGTGAGGATGAGTGCCCCGATGAGCGAGGCGGCAATCAAGCAGGCGACAGCGGTCAGCGGGGTCGCCCATCTCGCCCGCACTGGGATCCAGATTGCCAGGAAAGTCACGGCGCCGCAGCCGCCAAACACGCAATAAAAATACTGCACGCATTCAAAGGCGCGGCCTCGTCTGCGCCGCTTCGTGATCCAGGAAATCGAGTAACCAAGGGTGCTGGCCACGAAGAAGGCGATAGCGAAGATTCTGGTGGCGTGAAACAGCAGGTCACCGACGGGTATAAAGCGTGGCTCGCCGACGACAAGGATGAGCCATATCGTAAGCGCGAAATACAGAAGCAACATCCACATGAGACGCGACAATTCGAACCACCATCTGGGCCGCGTCACGCCGGAGAGGCCGAGGCGTCTTAAATTGTTTACGCCATCGAGAGTGACAGCCAGGGCCGAAATCACGCCGACAACCAGCCACGTCGCGCTTGCGACATAGTTATAGACCTTGATGGCGACGTTGCCTCCCAGCAGGCCGATGCCTTGGCCCACGAACGACAACGTCATCATCGTCGCGATTAGCAGCATCGGGGGCATCCAGCCATCAGCGGCCCTGAGGCGGCGAATGAGAAGCGGCCATTCGCGCGGATCGATCGGGCGAATGAAGCCCAACAAATGATCGAGGAAGAAAGGAATCATACTGTCTTGTCGAACGCAACATTCACGGCCAATGCGATGCGGTGATCCGTCGCCTCCATTTTCGTTATCCAACGAGCTCGCTGTCAAAACGGTTTGGCCGAAGCGAAGCGTGTTGACGTGATGGCGACAGTTCAAGCCTTTCTCTACGGTCTCTCTTGAAGCTCGCCGGCTTACCGCTCGGCGGTCTCTGTTCGTCTGACGTGTCACTTGCCAAATCTGAGACTCGATTTACGACCGCAAGTATAATGATCAGACGTCCGAGCTAGAGGCGAGTGGGTCACTTGCCGGCAAGGCATAGACGGACCCTGAAACACTCGAAAAATCACGGGAAGGAACTCCATGGCAGGGAGAAGAGGCGGGCACCGGAATCACGCGTGGGACAGGCGGGGATGGTTCGAACCACTGGAATGCCGCCGACTGCTGAACGCGGCCCCCGTGGGAGAGCCGGAACGTTTTGTAGTGTTTCGTGGTGAGCTGGTCGAAACTTCACTGAATTGGTACACCGCCGTGGCGCCCGGGGTGTTGGCCAACGACGAGGACCCGGATGGCGACCCGCTGCAGGCGGTCCTGCTATCAGCGGACGACCAGATCGCCGTGCAGCTCCAGCCCGATGGAAGCTTTGACGTCTTTTGGAAAGGGGGCAGTATTGCCGCCCAATTCACCTACGCGGTGACCGACAGCGAGCAAATATCGACCCCCATTGTGGCCGACCTTTGGTTTGGCGGCGGAAGTCTATCAAATGTCGCCTACTGGCCGGAGGCGGAGGGGGGCAATGGGCACACCTACGTCAGGCATCGCCGCCTTGAGTTGGAGGAAGCCTCCGTGGAGGCGTTACTCGAGGCAAGTGGTAGTGTCCGGTATCTGGACACCACTGGCCATCTCGCCACTTTGACCACTCCCGACGAAAACGAATTTATCGAGCAGCAAGGCGGCTTGTTCTCCGGGCGCTACATCTTCGGCGCCTACCAAGACAGGTCAGCCGAGGATTACGAAGAACCGGCTGGGGGCTGGCGGTGGGTGACCGGCGAACCCTGGGACTACACGAATTGGCGTTTGGGTGAGCCGAATGAATTTTACGATAGCCGTGAGGATGTCGCCGAAATCCATGCTGACCCCCATATCGAAGGAGGGTGGAACGATATTCGATTGAGTACGACTGAAACGGTTTTGCTGGAGTTCGAAAACCCCGGCGCTTTTCCGGGGGATGACAGTTATCGATTGCCGTTGGTTGGTGAATTCGTCGTAAAGACGGAGGAATTACTGCGAAACGACGTTCTGGGCCGCCCCGGGTTTTCCCTGGAGATCGTGGAGCCACCCTTGCGGGGAACGGTAGAGATCGATGCAACGGGCCTGGTGCGGTATCTTCCCGATTCGCACGGCGGCGAGCCTTATCGCGAACGTTTCACGTACCGTTTGGTGAATGGCGACTACGCTTCTTCCATCGCTTCCGTGTGGCTCAAAGTGGGGGAAGATGATTGGCCCACCGTGGCCAAGGCCGATGGATATTACGTGGATCCTGATGAGGGGCTCGTGTTGGAAGTGGACGGATACCGGTGGCCGACGGTATTGGCCAACGACGTGGACCAGGATGGCGCGCCCTTGATGGTCGTGCTGGAGCGAGCGCCAGACGGAGGCGAACTGGATCTCCAACCGGATGGCCGTTTCCGCTTCACGCCGGCGGAAGAATTTCGCGGACGGACCACCTTTTCGTATGTTGCGACCGATGGCATTTCGCGCTCGGACGTCACGGAAGTCGTGATCGAGTACCGCGACTATCAAATCAAGAACGTGGCCTTGCCGGATATCTACGAGTACACGCCCGGGCAAATATTGAGCGTAGTGGAGCCGAGCGGTCTGTTGAGCAACGACATTGCGTACGGCGAACCCGGATATCGCACCACGGCGCTCACCGTCGTTACCACTGCCGGCGGGCATGCTTCCGTGAGTGCCGATGGAAGTTTCGATTATGTGCCACCTCCTGGCTATGCAGGGCCAGATCACTTCAACTACACGGCCTCCAGGTTTGACCGAGAAATCGGACGAAGATGGAACACCGTACAGACCTATGTCCATCTTGCCGTGAATGGAGCGCTCATCGATCCCGTGGCCGCTGCCGACACGTACGTGCTCGATCACAGCGGCGCGGTGACGACCGAGGCTAGTACCGGTGTTACAG
The DNA here is from genome assembly GCA_028289405.1 of Pirellulales bacterium. Lineage (GTDB taxonomy): Bacteria > Planctomycetota > Planctomycetia > Pirellulales > JANQPP01 > JANQPP01. The sequence goes on along the minus strand of JANQPP010000175.1, from coordinate 53,019 downwards.
CCAATGACGTTGGATCGGAATCGGGCTGGTCTGTGCGGCTCGTGGAAGGGCCCCGGCAAGGAGTCCTGCGGCTGGCGTCCGATGGCACTTTCGCTTATCGCGCTTTCGAACGTGATCCACTGGCGACAATCGCGGATCGTTTCACTTATCAATTTTATGATGGTGAGCGGTCTTTGGAGCCGGTGGAAGTCCAGTTGACGCGGGACGCACTTCCCGAGGCAATCCGTGTGGCCTGGCCGGACGCGCCAGGGGATCCAGACCGCGAATACCTGGTAATCCTGGACGACATCGAAGCGAACGCGTGGAATAAGTCCTGGTTCTTCGCGGACACGCTGGCCAACTCCTACGCGTCGAGTGGTCGTCAGGGGCATCTGCTCACCATCACCAGCCCCGAAGAACAGGCGTTTGTCGCGGAGACGCTGCTCCCCCTGGCAACCGCCAATGAGAGGATTTGGCTGGGAGCACGACAAGACTTTTTCGATCCCCAATCTCCAGAAGAATGGAATTGGGTCACGGGCGAAAGCTTCGACTTCATGAATTGGGTTGGAGAGCCTGAGAGAGGCACGCGCTTCAACGATTTTGCCGAGCTACATGTGCAGGGCCTGTCCGCTGGAGAATGGGAGGCGGGAGATTGGCACCGAGGCATCGACCTTTGCCCGCTCGTCATTGAGTTCTCCCAATTCTCCGAACCGGCGCGACCGAGGGCGGAGGCAAGCGACGACGCGTATTACCTGCAAAATGGGTCCACGTCGATCGTGGCGGAAGAAGGTTTGTTGGCGAACGACAACGCGCCCAGCGACAACCTTACTGTGCAACTCGTCGAGGGACCCGCGACGGGTAGCCTGCAGTGGGCCGAAGACGGATCGTTCAGTTACACGTCCCCGGATGCGGCGGCGGCCGATTCCTTCACGTATCAATTGGTGGACGGCGATTGGCGTTCCGAATCGGCGACGGTTTGGCTGAATGTCAATCCGCAACAAGCCTCCCTAGCGGCCGAGCCGGATGCGTATCGTTGTGTGTGGGGCAGCGCGCTACGCATTGAAATGCGTCATGGCGTGCTCGCGAACGACGTTCTAGCCGAAGGTGCTGTCGCCGTGTTGGAATCCGCGCCATCCCACGGTACGGTCGAACTGGCGGATGACGGCGGGTTTATTTATGTGCCGGCGCCGGATTACATCGGCGAAGACGTATTTCATTACTTGCTTCAAGATGCCAACACGCGTACGGAAGCTGTGGCCGTCTACTTGGACATTCGGGCTCCCTTCGAAACTGCCGTTGTCTTTGTGGAAGAGCCGACATCCTCGCCTCAATTGGACACATTGCCCTCCTCCGTGGAAACCATCTCGGTCGGCGAAAATGTGGTTGCCGAGTTGTGGGTCCGCCACATCAATGGTTTTCCGGGAACTCAATTTCCGGACAACCCCTTCAATGCCACGAGGCAGTCCGTTGAATTTGATGCGGCGCGGTTACAGGCCATGGAGGTCTCCACTCGCGGGTCGTACTTCGAAGTGGATGAAGGTCCCGGTCCCGTTTTGGACGAAGCCACGGGGCGCGTGGAAGGAATTCGCCTCTGGCCCCCGACGGTTGATGCCCACCTCGGCGACGACTGGGCTCGTGTCGTATTCACGACGTTCGAAACCACTTCCACGGGCGTGGCCACGGCGATGCCGACGGTCGAATTTCCGCTCTCGGTGGATCCCAGCTTCGCAGACCGGCTTGATGTGCCCACATCCATGCTTCGCATTACCTCTCCGGCGGACTTCAATCGCGATGGCGCTGTCGACCTTGCCGACTTCGCAACTTTGAAGTCTTCCTTCGGCCAATCCGGGACCGCGGCCAGCGGTGACGCCAATCGGGACGGGAGTGTCGATCTCCTCGACTTCGTCTTGATGAAGCACGATTTCGGTTTTCGGATCGAGTAGGTCCGCCGGAGAATGACGATCTGGCATGGGGGATATTGCGATACCCATCGAGGATTCCCATGCCGGCCTCAAAGTGTTGACGGAAACAATTTTCTCTTTTCGCGGAAATTGCTACAATAGCGGTGGTGGTTTCGTAGCTCAGGACAGACACGACAGAGAGGTGTCCCATGTTCGGACGAGTGAACAGAGAAGGTTTCGGTCACCGGTGTGTGAGTTTGGTATGTGCCGCGTTGTTCCTGACGGTCCTGACCGGCCCGGAGGTGGAGGCTGCCACCACCGAAAAGGATGCGGGAAGCTTGGTGGAAGCCGCCTTGCGATCGGAATTCGCACCTGATCAAGAGGATCGTATGGAAGAACTGTTGGAAACGGCGATCGAGCGCGATGCCGATTATGCTCCGGCCCAATGGCGGTTGGGGAAGATTCGCGTCGGCGGCCAGTGGGTCAATTACGGCCAAGTGCCCGATCTGCTCGCGGACCGGCGAAACCTGCTCGCCTACCGTACCCGTCGGGACGCGGCAGCTCACACCATCGCGGACCACCTGGAGCTGGCTAACTGGTGCCGCCGGCGGAAACTCTTCGATCAGGAGCAGGCCCACCTGTGGCAGGTGACCCGGCTACAGCCAGACCATCGCGAAGCCCGTCTGCGTTTGGGGCATCAGTGGATCGATGGCGAATGGGTCGATCGTGGGGAACTCGTGGAACGTAATGCTCGGGCTCAAACGCGGACGCAGGCATATCAGCGTTGGCTGCCGGAACTGCGGCGGATCGCGCAAGGTCTCTCGCACCGCAGCCAACGGCGGCGGGAACTGTCGGCCGCGAAGCTGCACGCCATCGACGATCCACTGGCCTTGTCTGCCTTGCACGAGGTCATCGCCCCGCTCAGTGAGCAGCATGCCTTGGCCGTGCTCGAGTTTGCCCGACGCGCACCGGGCGAGGAAGCTTCCATCTATTTGGCCGAGGTGGCGCTCACCACCGAGAATTCCACATTCCGCCGGGCGGCGACTGAGTATCTCCGGGATCGGCCTTACGAAGAATTCATTCCGCCGCTGCTGGAACTCTTGACCATGCCCGTGGAATTGCGACAAGAGGCGTTCATAAATTGGCGAGGGCAACTCATTCACCGGAGCTATATGTCTCGCGAGGGGAAAGACCGATATGAAGTCGACGTGCGGCAGACCCGCGTCCGGCGGATTGCCCACGAAGACGGCAACCAGGCCTTGGCCAATGTGCGTGCGTTGGTCCGCGTCGGTCGCGAAGCGGCACGGGCCCGGCAAGAGGCGGAGCAACTCAATCAAGTTGGATCGATGCGAAATGCGACCATCGTATCGCTGCTGTCAGACGTGACGGATCAGGATTTGCCGGTCGACGCGCAACAGTGGTGGGATTGGTGGGCCGAATATCTGGAGGTCATCCAAACCGGCCAGAAAAACGTGTTGGCTCAATTCGCCTCACAGGACAAATTTGTCTCCGACTACAAATTGTCCGCGGAGGACCAAGGGATTCGCTATCGCTTCGGCAGCAATCCCCCAGGAGATGGGGACAACGTCAGCTACGAATACGGTTATGCCGAGGATAAAGAAAGTGGCCAGCCCTTATTCTATCAGTTCCAATATCAACTCGCGTCGTCTTGCTTCACCGCCGGGACGCCGGTCTGGACCGAACGGGGTTCCGTGCCGGTTGAACGGGTGACACCTGGCGATCTGGTGCTAGCTAAAAACGAACGGACGGGCGAAGTCGGCTACAAGCCGGTGTTGCAGACCACGGTGCGGCCCCCGGCGAGCATCTATCGCCTGCGGATCGGCGGTGAGGAGTTTGCCTGCACGGCGGGGCATCTCTTCTGGGTCTCCGGCCAAGGCTGGACCATGGCCAAGCATCTCGACGCGGCCGATCCAATCCATGCCGTGCGCGGCGTGGAGAGCGTGCAGTCGGTGGAAAAGACAGACCGACAAGAGGCGACCTACAACCTGGTGGTGGCCGATTGGCACAGCTACTTCGTCGGCGAAAATCTTGTCCTCTCACACGACGTCACCGAAAAGCAGCCGACACTCGCCGTCGTGCCCGGCCTGCTCCAAACCAAGCTAGCCAGTTCGTACTGATCGCGCCACGGGCAGCACGGTTGAGAACGGCCATGCAGTTCAGTTTGCGGCATCTAATGCTTGTCGTGACCATTGTCGCTTGCATGGCTTGGCAGCTTACCGTGGCCATCTCGCGCACACGTCACAACCTTGAAGCGACACGGAGCTCCTATGCGGCTCGTTTGGTGGCACATATGTGTGTTGAACACATGAAAGCGAATAATCTGAAGTGGCCAAGGAATTGGGGAGACCTTCGTGACGATTTTGAGCCGTGCCTTGCCCGGTCTGGCCAGTCATGGACATTCGACGATCTTCGAAAACGAGTCGGAGTCGATTGGAGAGTAAAACCGAAGCAAATTTCGTCTGACCCGGGTTCCAAGACCGTCATCTGGATCGCAAGCGACCCAACGCGTGAATTTTACGGCTTGTCACCTAATGAGATCGTGTCGAGGTACTTGGCCGCTACCAAAGCTCTTGTTGATTGACGGAGTTATCCTGAGAAACCCATCCAGCGGAATTTCCTACCCATTGGCGATTCCACGTCGCGCGATTGCGCCGAATGTCCGGCTTTCTGAGCGTGTGCTTTTCTTGCCAGCTTGTTGAAACAGGTCCACATGTTTCCAAATGGCAAGCTACGTTTGTAGCGCGGCGAAGTCCCTCATGCCGTGGGTGAAATCCCCGGGGCATCCGTGAATTTCGATGACCATCCAGAGTGAATCGCCGAAGGACGAACGAGAGGCCGGTTTGGCCCGTTGACATCCAAATTAGGAAGATCCAAGCATACGGCCTCGAGACTTCAGGAGACCGCGAACATGTCTACTTTCACCTTTGATTTCGTGCGGGCACAAGCCAAGCTTTCCTCCAGCAACGCGCGCGTCGAGGCGGTTGTGGAACATTTCATGAAGTCCGCCGGACATGCCGTGGACACAGCCCTCGGCTTCAAACGCACCCTAAGCCAAGACCATGGCTCGGTCGGGGATTTGGGGCCAAGCCAGCATTCCTATGACCACGCGGAGAATCCGCTCGACGCCAAAGCGAACGCCTCGCGGCTCCGCCACGAACAGAGCCACCCGGCGAACAAGAAATAACCCCAAGCCACGCGACGCGTTCCGCGCGTGAGATGCGTGACCTTCGGCTACCCGCCCAATAGTCTCATGCCAATTTGGTAGGTCGCCAGGGCCCCCACGTAGGCCAATACGGTCATGTAGGTGAACGTGACCAGGGGCCATCTCCAACTGTTCGTCTCCCGGCGAATGACCATCAGCGTCGCCCCGCACTGCGCGCACAGCGCGAAGAAGACCATCACGGACAGAGCCACCGGCAGATTGAACACGGGTTGGCCGTCGGGCCACCGCGCGGAGCGGATGGCGCCAAGCAAGCCTTCATCTTCTTCATCCACGTCTCCGCCTAGGCTGTAGATTGTGCCCAGCGTGGCGATGATGACTTCCCGCGCGGGAAACGACGCCAAAGCGCCGACGCCGATCCGCCAATCCCACCCCAGTGGCCGCACCACGGGCTCAATCGCCTGGCCGGCTCGCCCCAAAAAGCTTTGCGCAATGAGGCGGCCTTCCTCGGCTTGGATTTGCTGGAGCAGTTCCTCGGCTGCCGGCCCTTCCGGCGGGTTTTCGGAATCGCTTTCTCGGCTTTCCAATTCGGCGCGTAACTGGTGAACGCGCGTGTGGTCCGCGGGAAAGTATCCGGCGGCCCAGACGAGGACCGTGGTAGCGAAAATCAGCGTACCCGCCCGCCGCACGAAGGCCGCGCTGCGGTCCCAGACGCGATGCAGTACGATCGCCGGCGAGGGCCATTTGTAACTGGGAAGTTCCATCACGAAGGGGGGCGTTTCCCCGCGAAACATGGTCTTCTTCAAAATCCACGCCGTGGGAATGGCCACCACCGCGCCCAAGGAAGACATGGCAAACAGCACCAGACCCTGCAGCGAGATCCAGCCGCCCAAATACGCCGTCGCCGGTACGAAAGCTCCAATCAATAGCAGATAGACGGGCAGCCGTGCCGAGCAACTCATCAGCGGCGCGACGAGGATCGTGACCATGCGGTCTCGGCGGTTCTCGATCACCCGCGTGGCCATCACCCCGGGTATCGCGCAGGCGAAAGAGGACATCAGCGGCACGAACGATTTCCCGCTCAGCCCCACCTTGGACATCAGCTTATCCATCAAGAACGCGGCCCGCGCCATGTAGCCGCAATCTTCCAAGATGGCGATAAAGAAGAACAGAAACGCGATCTGGGGCAGAAATACCAACACGCTGCCGATGCCAGCCACCACGGCATCCACGAGCAGGCTGCGGAACGGGCCGGGAGAGATGGAGCCCGCGATCCAATCGCCCGCCATGCCTTGTGCCGTTTCAATAATATCCATCAGCGGTCCGGCCCAGCGGTAGATCGATTGAAACACCACGAACATCAGCGCGGCGAAGATGGCCAGGCCCCAGAATCTATGGGTAAGCAGCCGGTCCAAGCGGTCGCTCAGCGTGACGGGGCGTTCCGTGGGTATATGCACGATGTCTTGCAGGATGTCGGCGATCCAGCGGTAGCGGACACGAGCCTCCACGGCGGGAAGAGTACAACCCTCCGCAGCCAAGCGTGACCGGGCTTCGCGCAGATCCTCTTGCAGTTTGCCGTCGTCGCGGCGGAGGAATCCCGCTTCCACGTATCCACCGTGGTCCAACAGGAGCCGTTCGACTAAATAAGCCGCGGGTACCTCGGCGCCGTCATCTCGCAGGCGGCTCGTGAGCAGCTCGCATTCCCGATAAAACGGTTCCGGAAAGAGTTTCTTCGGTGGCGGAGGTTCGCGATCCGCCGTGCCCACAATCGTTTCCTTCAAGTTGTCCAAGCCTCGGCGGCGATGTGCCTCGGTGCAAACAACCGGCACGCCCAAGCGCCGCGCGAGTGCTTCCCGGTCGATTTGAATGCCACGCCGCTCCGCCACGTCCCACATGTTGAGCACCAGCACCAGCGGTAAGCCCATGTCCCTCAATTGGCTCACGAGGTACAAGTTGCGGGACAAGTTCGCGGCATCCAGGACGCAGACCACCACGTCCGGTGCCGGCACGTCCGCCTGCCGCCCCAGCAGCAAATCGACCGTGACCATCTCATCCGCCGACCGAGGCGAAACGCTGTAGGTGCCGGGCAGGTCCACCAGCAGCAGGTCATGCCCTTCCGCCTGGATTCGCGCCGTCTTTTTTTCCACGGTCACGCCAGGAAAATTGCCGACCCGCGCATGCATGCCGGCCAAGGCGTTGAACAAGGTGCTCTTGCCGGTGTTGGGGTTGCCAATCAGAGCCAGGGTCAAGGTACGACGCGCGGCGGCGGGCGGAACGGAAGACATGGCAATCAGATGGGCGGGCGAAATTCCCTACGTTGACTCGCGGGACGCATCAGGCGGAGGAACCGTTCCCTCGAGTGGCGGGGAGATCAATACGCGGCCCGCTTCAGCACGGCGAAGAGAGAGACGATAGCCCCGGACGAGAAACTCCAAAGGATCACCGAGCGGAGCCTGACCCAATAGTGAAACCTCCTCCCCTTCGGTGAGACCCATTTCCAGTAGTCGCACGGCCACCGCATCCTCCCCTTGGACCTGGTCGATGCGGCCCCGTTCACCTCGGGCCAAATCGGCGAGTGTTTTCATGCCGTTTCCACCAGGACTTGCAGGCCATCCTCGGCACGCAAGGAGATCCGCTGCGTTCCCAAGGCCAAGATGCAAGGCATCCCCTGACGGACCATCCGCAGTTCGGCACCCACCGAAACGCCGATCTCCTGCAGGCGAACGACGGAGGGGCAAGTGCCGCAGACATCAATGACCCGGCCACTCTCGCCGCTCCGCATGGCATTCAGGGGGATGATTTGTTTCATGGCAAACTGAAATTGAGACTCACTCTCGTCGTTGCGACAAAAAATTTTCGCGGAATCGGCGCCAGAATGCAAGCACACAAATCCCGCATCTGCATTTTAGCCAAGAAACCGCCCCGTTGGTATCCATCGCCAAATCGGAATTTCGGATCCGAGAGGCACACTCTCCGTGAACCAGGGCAACGTTATTGATCGCGCTAGCATCTGGCAGTGATTCGACCGACCGCTCGGCGATAACACCCCGCCTAAGAAATTGACTTATCACGTTGTCTTGACCGATGGAACAGCAGGCCGGACAGGCCGCCGATGATCGACATCAAGATCAGCAGATGCTGGCGGATGATCTTCAACAATGCATCTCGATCTCGAAATCCGCCCAGTACGGACCCGGGGACGCGCTTGGCTGTGTAGAAACCTCCCGGTTCTTGGAGGATAAGCAGCACCTCTAGGCTACCGTAGAGTTTATAGTTGATTTGCATTGGCACGTCCGGCGGAATCTGCTCAGACTGCAAATATTCCGCCAAGTATTCTCGTAGTGCCGCCTGTTCAATGGGGACGAGGCGGGCCAGATGTTTGATGGCTTCATCGATGGCAAGCCGTTGCGGGGAACGGTCGCTCCACCCGCCTAGCGCCGCGACGTGCAAAAAGCCAAAAGTGACCGCGAATCCCACGCAAAAGGCACGCCCAGATCCGAAGCCGAGGATCGATCCGATGACTGCCAGGATCATCGAGAAATACGCAAGCAGCACGATGGCCGTTGCCCAGGGAGCCGAAAGATACAGGAAAGACGCGCAAACGACGGCCACCCAGGTGGTGAAGCCAAGTAGCCATTTCAGCGTGAATCGCATTTTGTGACCCTCCAGCCAAGGAACACCCAGCCGTTTCAAAAGCATGACAAAAAATGCTAGTGAAAACAAACCGTCCATGGCCAATGTTGAACACAAGGCCCGGGATGATTGCCGGAGATTTCCATACCGGTGCGGCGGTGAACTCGTGCAACTTCCCTGACTTTCATCGCCCGCATGTTCAATGCGCCGATGTCATGGCGGATGGGTGCGAGGACGCCTCGGGGCGTTCGGCGAGGCGCAGTGTGGCGGTCGGGCGGATCCAGATCACTTCATAGCGGGCCGCCTCCGTGCCGTCACGGTTGATGACGAACGAGTCGTGGCGGAAAACATCGTAGCGCGATTGTAGTTTGGCCCGCCAATCGGCCACGGCTGCATTGAATTCTCCGTAATCCGCTAGGCCACTAAGCAGCAGTCCGGTAGGTTCCGTGATCGTTTTCGGCAGCGGATCGACCCGCGTGCCGCGATGCGGCGCATAGCGGGCCAGCAAGTAATCGAACTCGCGCGGCGGCAGAAACTCGTACGCCGAAAATGGTTTCCCTTCCTGAGAGACGCAGGCGATCGCGCCCGGCGCGGTGTCCGTATAGTCGCTCCAAAACCATTTCGCGAACGATTGCATTTTGATCGAGTGCGTGTTGGCATACGGTTGCATCAGGTCCTTGACGATGTTCCCGATTCCACACAGCAACAGGAACACGAGCGCGGCCGAGGTCCGTCGCCGCAGGACGACCCCGTTCTGGACCCGCCAGGTGAGCAATGCCGCAAACCCGACCGCGATGGGAATCGTGACCAGGGGCGTCAAGTACAAGACCAGCCGCGCGTGCCCGCCGAGAGGGTACTTATGCAGAAGCGCCGCGATCAGCGCGAGGAAGAAGGTTCCCGCGACAAGCCGCAGATAGGCATGCTGGCCGCGTCGCCACATGACGATAAGCCCGACCAAAAAGAGTATGCCCCAAGGCAAGCTTCCGTAATTGATTCCACCAAACGGATGGGCAAAGATGGCGCCCGTCGCCACGCGGGACAGCCACACGGCAAACGCCAAGACAGAATCAATGGGAGGCAAGGCATCGATCCAGTGATCGGTCATCACGCTGGCATGCGTGGCCAAGTGAGGGCGCAGCAAAAACCAATAGACCGTGAGAAACGTCGAGCCCACCGCCAGATTGTAGGCGATCCACCAACACCACCAGGCCGCCGAGCGATGTCGCCAAACCACCGTCAGCAGCGCTAGGCTGATTCCACCGGCGACGAATACGGCCGGCAACGCGCAGAGCAGGGCCAGTGGCACGAACAGCAGCAACCCCCACGCGGCGGCAGGCCGGAGCCGCGCCGCGCCCAGGGCGAGGGAAACTAACAACGTGGAGCAGAACATCTCGCCCGCATACTGCTTGATCTCCGCCGCGTACCGCGCCAGATAGTGCGAGACGGCGAAAATTCCCACAGCCAGGGGGAAGGCGATCCCCGGCGCGCACCTCCTGGCCAGGGGCACCATCAGGAACAGGGCCGCGAGCGAGACCGTGAAGGAAAACAGCCGCAGGCTCCACTCGTGAAATCCCAGGCATTGCGTGGCCCACTTGGTCGCCCACAAGAAGCCGACGGGCGCGATCTGATTGTTGTCCAGCGGTTGCGTCAATTCGCCATAGTCACGCTCAAAAATGTTAATCGCGAGGGCCGCCTCGTCTCCCCAGACTGGCCAAGCAGGCAGATAACGTACCGCGCGCGTGAGCACCCCTAGCGCGAGCGTCGCCACGAGCAGCCATGTCAGCACATGCCGTGGCCAAGGAATTGCTTCCCCAGCATCTTGGCAAGCAGTGCTTTCACCAAGCGAGGAAGGTAGTGGTGTTTGCTTCCGTGCAATCATGAATCGGTTCGTCATCCAAAAAGCGAGGCGTGGCCCCTGCCATTTCTCCGAGCCGCATCCTGCGGACTGTGGGAGTCGGACGGTCCGCTAGAAAGCGTCTAGCCTTTGTGGTGCATATTTGCGCTGTTTCGAAGCGTGATTCACAACGCCATGGACACTATACGAACGTGCGGCTCGCACTGGTGGAACGCCGGGCACGGCGTTTCTGGCCACAGAGCTGCCAGAGCATGCCGATCATCTCTCGGACTTCCCCCGCGTTAACCTTCGATTCCCCTTGCCGGCGATCCACGAAGGTAATCGGGGTTTCCTTGATGACAGCCCCACGTTGATGCAGATGCCATAGAACTTCTTCCAAGAACGAATATCCCTGGGAGTGCAGTGCATCGAAATCGAGATCTTTTAGCACGGACATGCGGTAACAGCGGTACGAGCCGCTGCAATCCCGCACAGGCAAGCCCAATAGCGTCCGCATGGAGAGGTTCACCGCGCGGCTCATGACCAATCGGCTCAATGGCCAGCCGCGAAGTTTTCCGCCGGCCACGTACCGCGAGCCGACCACAACATCCGCCTGGGGATCCTCTGGTGTTCCCATCGCTTCTCGCAATGCGGGCAGATGCTCAGGTTGGTGGCTGAGATCAGCGTCCATATTGATCACGTAGGTGTAACCCTGCTCGATCGCGTGCCGCATGCCGCAGGCGATAGCGGAACCGAGGCCCAACTTGCCGGCACGATGCAGGCAAGAGACGCGAGGGTTTTTTTCCGCCTCTTCATCGCACCACTGGCCCGTACCATCTGGCGAGCCATCGTCCACGACTAAGATGTCGACATCCGGCGCGTACCGAAAGATTTCCGGCAGCAAAGTGGGAAGGTTTTCCACTTCGTTGTACGTCGCGAGTAGGACCAGCGTTTTTTCCACGCAAGCAACCTGGGAATCGGCGACAACAACTTGAGGGAACGTAAATGGCGGGTTGCCGAGGTTCCCCATTGTAACGGCATTCATCCGCGGATGCCTCCCAAAATTCTCATATTGCGGCCTGCACGAGACGACAATGCCATGGCATTCAAGGGCCAGGTTTCCGAGCCAAGGTTCGATGAAGCGGCACAAGCAGCGGTTTTGAAATATCTTCCCACTTTATCTATTCTAGCCCGCTGCCTTGCTATGCAGGGTCCGAACTCGGGCCGGTGCACCGTGTCCTGATACCCGTATGGGGCCTCAAGTGAAAATCGCACGGATGATCTGGCGCCACTGCTGGTGGATTGGCCCTCCGGGAAATCGGCCCCATCGTTATAATCCATCTTTTGATCGCCTACCGACACCGGGAACAGGAAGACTGCATGCCAACCACTACCGCCTCGCCACCCTCAGGGGTCGTGGACGAGGCGTTCCCATCGAGTCCACGAGAGGCGGCTGGACCCCGCCACGCTCCGTCCGATTCCGCCTACGGATTCCCATTTTGGTCCGCCTATGTGGCCAATACGGCGATCGTGATCTCGCACAGCATCCTCTTTCGTTTCGCGGACTTTATCGCCTATTTGGACGGAAGCGAATACGAACTGGGGGCCATAGTGGGCCTGGGAATGGTAGGAAGCCTGGGAATGCGGATTTTTCAGGGCGTGGCGATTGACCAATACGGATCCCGCCGCATTTGGCTTATTTCCTTGTTGATTTATGTCGGCTCTCTGCCACCCCATCTGCTGCTGACCGACAGCCATGGGGTAAGCGTTTACTTGTTGCGAATCATTTACAGCACGAGTTTGGCCGGCGCGCTGGGCGCCACGATCACCGCCATGTCCTTGCGCGTACCGCCCAGGCGGATGTCGGAAATGCTCGCCGTGCTAGGATCTTCTGGATTCGTGGGTATGATCGTGGGCCCTACTCTTGGCGACTACCTGGTTAGCGAACCCCCCGTCGGTTTTCCGGATATCCTGCGGATGTTCCTGGGGGCGGGGGTGTTCGGCGTGATATCGCTCGTCGCGGCCCATTTCGCCACCCGAGGCGAACCAGTTCGTCGATCGCGGCGACGTGTCCCCCCATTGCTTGGCATTTTGCGGCGTTACCGTCCGGGAATGATCTTATTGGCCGGCGCCGCGATGGGCATCGGTGTAGGTCTGCCCCAGACGTTTCTGAGAACGTTCGCGGCCTCGCTCGAGATTCACAAGATCGCCGTGTTCTTCGTGGTTTACGCGCCCACGGCATTCGTGGTGCGGATTTCGATGCGGAATTGGCCGACTCGGTACGGAAACCGGCCTTTCATTCTCGCCGGTTTTGGATTCATGATGCTCGGACTGTTGGCATTCCTCGCCGTGGAAGTGGAATGGCAACTGGCTTTTCCCGCGGCACTGATGGGTTCTGCCCACGCCTTTCTCTTCCCCACCGTGATCGCCGAGGGGAGTCGCACTTTTCCTGATCGATACCGGGGAATAGGAACCACGCTGATCCTGGGAACCGTCGATCTGGGAATTTTGGTCGGTGCGCCGGCGGCGGGCGCGATTGTCACCTTTGCTCAAAGCCAAGGCTGGCCCCCTTATCCCGTGATGTTCGTCTCCATGACGTTGGCCCTAACAGTCATGGTCGTGCTTTATGCACGGGAAGCCCCTCCGCGTCGCGCGGCCTAATACGTCGGGAGAGGCACTCGTTTTTGAGCGGTGGCTCGGTCCCTCGTTCAATAATTGAGCCCGTTTTTGCGGATATGCACCATGGGCGTTACGTCTTGTGAGAGGCTTCCCCCCTGGACGTGGGCCACGAAAAGACGATGGTCTCCGGCATCGACATGGGTTTGAGGAGTGCACTCCAAATGCCCCATCGCGGTGAGCAAGACCGGCACTCCCGACTCCGTGCGGGAAATGGCTTGCCCCTCGAACGCTGGCTCGTCGGGCGTGAAACCTTTGCCGAAGTGTTTCAGCAGTGTCTTGTCGCTTTCGGGAACCAAATTGAGTACGAACGGCACGCCTGCGGCCAACCAGTCCTCGACATAACGGCCATGCTTTACCGCCACGCTGACTGCCGGGGGATCGAAACCGGCCTGCATGACCCAACTCGCCAGCATGCCTGTTTCCTGCTCGCCTTGGCGAATGGTGAGGATGAAGATTCCGCTCGGTACGCGGCCCAAGGGCTGGGCCCAGGCTGGGCCATTGGTCACTTTTTCACTCATCGTGCTCATGAATTTTCAATAAATAAGGGCTTCGAAGATTTTGGATGGACCAGGAAAGGGTTCATGCCCGGTTATTTCAATGTGCGGCCCAACTTGTGTTCCACGCTGGCGACTTTACTTTCTAAGCGTCCCGTCGCCCCTTGGCGATAGTCGAGTTTGGCGGTGCAAGTGATGCGTGGGCAATCCTGGGACATGGTCTCGAAACAGGATTTCAAGACGGTGAGTACTTCATCGATTTCTCCTTCGATGATGGTTCCCATCGCGTGCAGACGGTAATCGAGGCCGCTTTGGTCGATGATGTCCAGACTGCGGGCCACATAATCGCCGACGCTCTCCCCTTTGCCCAGCGGGGACATGCTGAATTCCAAGAGCACCGCCACGGTAACTCCTCCAGACCCAGATTTCGTAAGATGGATAGTGATATTCTTGCGGTATGGCCGGCATCTGTCGACCGACGGCAGCGGCGAGAGCTCCCTGCCCTCGCCATTGGCGACAGACATTTGACAGTGAACCTGGGGGCCGGGATAGTAGGTACCAACAAGAATTTCGAAGCCCATTCCAGGAGAACGCCGACCATGCTCGGAGCGACGTTAGCCGCCGGCGAGTATATCGACCGCTTGAAACGAGAACTCGACCGCATCGACCAAGAAGACATGCGCCGTTGGGCCGATTTGATCTTTCAAGCGTGGGAACAGGAAAAATTCGTTTACGTCTTTGGCAACGGAGGTTCCGGCACTACGGCCAGCCATTTCAGCGAGGATCTGGGCAAAAGCTCGCTGCGGGAAGCCGATTTGCAAGACGAAACCAAAAAACGTCTGAAAATTCTCAGCCTGACCGACAATCAAGGCTGGATCTTGGCCTTGGGCAATGACGTGGGTTACGACCAAATCTTCGTGCAGCAACTGATGAACTACGGGCAAGCGGGGGATTTGGTGATCGCGATCAGTGGTTCCGGAAACAGCCCCAACGTTCTCAAGGCTGTGGATTGGGCGAATCGACACGGGCTCACGACCTTCGGATTGACCGGTTTCAATGGGGGCAAACTGAAACAGATCCAGCAGGCCGGTCTGCATGTGCCTCTGGATGACATGGGAATGGTGGAAAGCATTCATCTCTGCCTGTTTCATTGGGTGTTGAATGATGTCTTTGCTCGGATCAATCGAGAGGGACGGTACGCCAACGGAGCCGTCGTGGCGTAGGCACCATGGGTGAAAACTCTTGTCGGCGAATACATGTACCTGGGCATTGAAATCGGTGGCACGAAGATTCAAGCCGGGGTTGCCGAGCGTGCCGGAACTACTTTCGCCGAAATCGACCGCTGGTCTGTGGAGTCCGCGTTGGGAGCGGAGGGAATTCGCACGGAATTGTCGCGGCGTGTTCCCAAGTTACTACGGCGGTTCTTGGTTCGGCGGATGGGCGTCGGTTTCGGAGGACCAATCAACTCACGAACGGGCCGCTGTGCGAAAAGCCACCATGTAGCGGGCTGGGAAGACTTCCCTTTGACCGCTTGGTGCCAAGAGAGGTTCAGCCTCCCCTGCGTGGCCGCCAACGACTGTGACGTAGCCGGATTGGCCGAAGCCTTACACGGAGCGGGCAAAGGATGTTCCCGCGTATTTTATGTCACCGTGGGGACCGGCATCGGAGGTGGGTTCATCCTCGATGGAAAGATCTATCCTGGTGAGGGAATCGCCGCCGCGGAAATCGGCCATCTGCGTCCCGGGCTCGACGCGGACACGCCCGAACGAATTGTCGAAGCCCAAGCGAGCGGTTGGGGAATCGCCGCCCAAGCGCGGCAACGTCTTCAGCAGACGCCCAAATCTCATGAAGCCCAGGACCTGCTCGATCGCGCGGACGGTGAAATGGACCGCCTCAACGCGAAGCTCATCGGCCAAGCGGCGCATGACGGCAACTCACTCGCACAAGAAATTTTGACCCAAGGTACACGAACGCTTGGCTGGGCCATCGCCCAAATGGCGACGTTGTTGGCTCCGCAAGCGGTCGTGGTTGGCGGCGGAGTGAGCCTGCTGCCGGAAGAATGGTTTTGGACACCTTTACGCCGCTTCGTGGAAATCTACGCGTTTCCACCCTTGCGAGACACATTCGAATTGCTGCCCGCCATGTTGGGGGAAGAAGTCGTGCTGCATGGAGCGGTGGCGCTGGCGGAATCCAACTAAACGGCGGTAGGACTCGGCGACCGCATCAAACTTCCCAACATTCCGGGCACCATGTCCCTTGAAATGCCTGCGGACGGAATTCGACTTCGCCTTTCAGGGCTTGGGATAAGTCCTCCAGATACGCATCACGGGAAATATCTTCCGCGCCCATGCGGGCCGTATGCGGCGTGACTTGTTGGATATCCATCCAGGTGAATCCTTGACGGCGGAGATGCTGCACCAAAAATGCCCAGGCCACCTTGGAGGCATTCGGCATGAGGTGAAACATTGATTCTCCGGCGAAGAATCCTCCAATCGCGATGCCATAGATTCCGCCAACCAATTTCCCGTCTCGCCAAACTTCCACGCTATGCGCGAAGCCTGCCTCGTGCAAAGCCGTGAATCCCCGAATGATTCCGGGCGTAATCCAGGTCATGCCTCGCCGGTCGGGGGCCATCGCGCAACCCTGGATCACTCCTTGAAAATCTTGATTGCAAGTAACCTCAAAGCGGCCCGCACGGCAGGTACGTCGCAGCCGGCGGCTGGCATGAAAGCGGTCCAGGCGGAGGATGCCTCGCGGATCGGGCGACCACCAAGCGATGAAGCGGTCTTCTTCGACGATAGGCCAGGGAAAAATGCCGTGCCGGTAGGCATCCAACAGCCAGGGAACGGAGAGCTCCCCGCCGATCACGAGCAGCCCGTCCTCGGCGGTCTCCGTGGGGGGCGGAAAATAGGATGAGCCTGTCTCGTCCAATACTCGCGCCGTGGTCTGGCCTTCCGACATTTGCTTTCGCGAGCGATCTTCATGTACCGGAGCTTCGGGATTTCATGGCGCGCCATTGCCCATGGCTATCCCTACTCACGGTAACATTACGGCTCAAACTCGGCCAGCATGGTGTCGAACAGCGGCAATTCCAATTGCTCGCGGCTGTTCCATTCCACGAATTTGATGCGGCACAAGAGTTTCGGGCGGAGCCACTTCGCCGCCACCTCGCACGGCACAATCGGCCGGTCCGTCTCCAGATCTCGCATCTTTTGCAGCAGTTCGATGCGCTTGCTGATGGGAATTGAACTGGTGGAAACCAAGCCCACGTACTGGAGCGTGCTGCGGACATCGGTGGCCACGAGAAGTTCGCGAATGTCGGTTTTGTCGCGGTTTATTGGCACATAGCCGATGATCAGACAATCGACCCGTTTGTTCCGCTCGGGCTGCTGTGGGAGATTCTTCTTTCCTTCGAGGTCGTTGATGCCCGCCTCGCCGGCGAAATCCTTTAAGGCGTCTTCCATGTCCATTTCTTCGCCTGGAGGCGCGTTCTCCGTGATGGCATGGACCAGGTTCAGCTTGGCACGTTCCTTGATCCCCCAATCCCATAACCGGTCATATGGCTGCCCTCCCACCACAAGAACCGCTAGCAGCGAAGCGGCCAATCCCCATCCGCCCACATAAACCAGCGCCTCGGTGCCGGGCAGACGCGAAATAATGGAACCCCAAACCGCGATCGGTCGCAGGAAAATATCGAGCAGGTTGAAATTGTCGGAATCCATCATCGACAGCACGTAGGCCACGATGTGCGTTGCCGCGAAGGCCAAGAAACCGATTCCCAATTGGGTGCAGCCCCAGATCCGATGAATCGAACTGCCCGTGGGGATGAGTACCCGGGCATAAACGCTGACCAGCAAAAGCACCAAGATTCCACCAGCGAGCACCCAACCCCAGCGAGGGATCGAGCGGTACATGAACAACCAAGGGTTGACCTCCGCTTCTTCCTCTTCTTCCGGTACGTGGTCTTCCTGATCCCAGGGGTTCAATTCCACGCATTTTCCCAGGAGAGGGTAGTAGCCGCAGTGGGGGCACCAGGCTTGCGAACTTTCTTTTTGCGGTTTTCCGCAGTTTTCGCAGGTCGCCACGGAGCCGAGATCCTCGAATTCCGAGCCATCAGCGAGTGGAGATGCAGGTCCGGATTTTCCGGTTTTCTCGGAAAGGCTGGTGGAAGAGTCCATGAAACACCTGATGAACAAAAGCGGCACGAGCCAAGAAATGTTGGCATTCTCACGATGTGCAAGCGTAGAATACAGAGTAGTTGGCAGGGCGCCGCGCCCAGCCGGTTTCCTCCCTCGGGCGACTGGAGCGAAGTACTTCTACTGAATTTGGCGATCGCATCGAACCGAATCGCGTTTCGTCAATTCGGATACCGCAGAACCAGCCTGTCATAGTCAGCGGTCAAATACGGAACACGCTTGTTTCCCTCTTGCGGTGGCGCGAGCAACTATTTGAAAATGCGTAAAGAAGTCACGTCAGCGGGACAGATCCTATCCGTGACTCCAATATTCGCGATCGTGCGTCGAATGGAGTGTGACGCGAACCGACGAAATCGAGATAGGCCGGAGTGCGAAATCTGATGGACGACTCTCGCGACCCCTTGCTGCCGAGTGAGCACGCGCCGCCGGTAACCGATGATTTGCAAACCGCCTCGGCTCCGACCGTGGCTCCCGCGACCCGGCAGCCGACGGGACTTTGGCGGCGTCTGTTTTGGGTCTGCCTCGTGGCTGCCGTGATTTGCGGCTTGCCCCCCTTTCTGCAGCGGGTGCAATACGCCTTGACCTACGGTCGCGCCAGTGCGGAGGCGGAAATCGCCCGCCGAGAGCTGCAACTGAACGAGGTTTCCTACAATTCGCTCTCGCATGCCTTTCGTCTGGTGGCCAAAAGCGTCTCCCCCAGCGTGGTCCGCATTCGCACGCTGACAGAGTCGAAGTTGGCGGAGCGGCTGCGGCGGATGCCGCCCAGCGGACATCCCCCCATCTCGCAAGACGATGATCCGAACGTTTTGCGCCAGGAAGGCGAGGGGTCCGGCGTGGTCGTGGACAACGAAGGGTATATCGTCACGAACGATCACGTGATCCAAAACGCGGACATCATCGAGGTTTATTTCCACGATGGTCGGCGAGAAACCGCTTCCGTCATCGGAGAGGATGAGGAAGCCGACCTGGCCGTGATCAAGGTCGAATCCGATAACTTGATTCCCGCGCCCTGGGGAGACAGTGAACAACTCAAAGTTGGCGATTTCGTCTGGGCCATCGGCAGCCCCTTCGGATTGCAGCACAGCCTGACGTTCGGGATCGTCAGCGCGAAAGGCCGTCGTGACAACAATTTTGGCCACTACCCGACGTTTAGTCCGTTCAAGGATTACCTGCAGACCGACGCGGCGGTCAATCCGGGAAACAGTGGAGGTCCCCTGGTCAACATCCGCGGGGAAATCGTGGGCATCAACACCGCCGTGCTGGGCCAGTCTTACCAGGGCATCAGCTTCGCGATTCCCAGCGAAGTCGCGCGGCGGGTTTATGAATCGATTCGTGAATTTGGATATGTTCGCCGGGGTTGGTTCGGTGTGGCCATGGGCCGGCCTTGGCAAGATTTCTTGAAAGCCACGGATGAAACGCGAGGGGTCCGCGTAACGGGCGTGACCTCCGGTTCGCCGGCCGAACTAGCGGGCATTCAAGCTGGGGACACGATCGTCCGCTGGGATCAATTTCCGATTCAGAAGAACAGCGATCTCAGCCTTGCCGTGGCGGATACCTCGATCGGTTCGCAAGTGAACGTGGAGTATCTCCGCGACGGCGCGGCCCACACCACGACAGTGACGGTGGGAGACCGGGCATCTGAAATGCACAACGTCCCGCTCCGTTGATACGGGCGGCTCGTGGCCATCTCACTCCTCGCGAGTGGCAGCGGTGTTGTCTGTTCCTTCGTCGGTCGGCGGCGCCAAGTTTTCCTGCTCCGAGAACCGACGCAAGCGACGTTCGCGAGCCAGCCGGCGACGTTCGGCCCGGATTTCTTCGAGTTGCTGTTTCTGCTCGGCGGATAGGAGAGCCTGCACTCGGCGGTCGCGTTCATCCACCACTTTTTTCAACGCCTTCCGTAGGCGGGCGATCTCCGGCCCGTACTCGTCCTGAATTTGATAGATTTGCTCGCGCTGTTCGGGCGTGATCACTTTTCCGTAATAGGCCGGCAGGCGGTGATACTCCGACGAAGTTGTCTCCTTCGTGGCGGAGGCTGGATCCGCTTCCTGTCCCATCGCTTGCACCATCCAGGGGATGCTGGCCAGTAGGAAGGGCGCGGCCAGGCAGGCCAAGTTTGTAAAGCCACGTTGACGATTCAAGAAGCTGCGCATCAATTTTCCCTTTTTCCCAAAAATCGGTTGTTCAAAAGCGAGTGTGAAAGTGTCGCGAATGGATTAAACTAAACTTTTCGGGACATGTCCCCGGTGTCGGCTAACGGCCCTGTGTTCCAATGGGAAACGTCCGTCGGTGAATCAAGACGAGGCGTTTCCGCATTTGCTTTACAATAGTAAACGACCAGAAGCGGCGTGGAAATAAAAAAACCAGAACGGTGCGGCCACGCAATCAACTAACCAGTCATCCATTTCTTGAGTCGGCGTGGGCAGGAGGCGCTGCATCGGCTTCCGCGTAGGAAAAGGTTACTCATGCATTACCAGCGTTCGACCATTCGTGAACAGAACTCATTCTGGCGAGCGTGCCGGAAAGCCTGGGTGGTATTGCTGGCCATCGCCGCCCCCGTCTCGGTCGCGTCCGCGCAAAGTGATTCGCTTTCCGCGAAGAGCTTGCTGGGAGAGACCGTATCTGAAGGCCCCGCCTACCAGGCCGTGGACGCGGCGGTCAACCAATTCAAGTCCGGTGATGTTTCATCAGCTTCGGAATCCCTGAAATCGGCCGTGGAGAACCATCCCGAGCTTCCTCCCGCGCAGGTGATGCTAGCCCGGCTGCTCATGGCCACGAATAACGGCACCGCGGCGAGAAGCCTGCTGGAATCGGCGGTCGTCAATTCGCCCAAGGACCCCGAAGCCTATCTGCTCTTTGCGGAAGGCGCGCTCAAGGATCGTCGCTACACCGACGGGGAAGCACTCATCGAAAAGGCATACAACCTCAACAAGGCGTATGACGCGAATCCCAAGCGCAAAGACCTATTCACTCGCCAAATTTATTCCGGAATGGCCACGGTTTCCGAGCAGCGTCGAGATTGGGACCGCGCCTCCACGGCTCTGAGTTATTGGCTGCAATTGGACCCGCAAAGCGCCGTCGCCAAACAGCGTCTGGCCCGCGTGGAGTTCATGCAGGGGAAACACGACCAAGCCTATCAGACACTGCAAGCGGCCAAACAGTTGGACACCAGCGGCAAAATGCCGGCCCCAGAACTTACCATGGGCCAACTGTTCCAGCAGCAGGATGACCAGGCCAATGCCCGCAAATACATGATGCAGGCGGCGCGGAACGCGGGAAATGATACGAACACGCTCCTCGCCGTGGCCCAGTGGATGTTGGAAAATGAACAGCCGCAAGACGCCCAACAATACGCCCAATCGGCCATGCGGGCCGATCCCGATTCGCTGCCCGCGAAGGTCATGCGGGGCGTGATCGCCCGCATGCAAGGTGATCTGGATACGGCGGAAAACGTGTTCGCGGCGGCGCATGTTCAATCTCCCTTGGACTTCACGGCGAGCAACCAGCTCGCGCTCACGCTCGTCGAGCAATTCGATCCCGAGAAGCAGCGTCGGGCTCTGCAATACGCGCAGGCCAACCGTCGGCTTTTCCCCAACAGCAGCGACGCGGCTTCCACGCTAGGATGGATTCAGTACCGTTTGGGCAATTCCAACGCGGCCCAACAGGAATTGGCCAGCGCCGTCCGGCTGGCCGGCAGCAGCGGCCTTAGCGCGGATAGCAATTACTATGTCGCCAAGATCTATTACGACATTCAAAAATTCAACGATGCCGCCAAGCACCTGAAGGACGCGCTCGCGGGCCGGCTGTCGTATCCGCTGCGGCGAGATGCCCGCGAACTGGCCCAATTGCTGCAACGCAGCCAGTAGACGGGTTGTACAGGAGCGCCTCCACAAGGCCGCCACCCAGCCATGGAGGCGGTTCCCTTGACGGGCGTGGCCCATCGTCCGCAAAATCAGGGCATGAATCCTTTCCAACGGCCTTTGTCCTTGGGTCCACTCGAGATTGGTTTTCCCGTGGTGCAAGCCGCCTTAAGCGGCTACAGCGATTGGGCCATGCGCGTCATCGCCCGCCGGCTGGGAGCTTCCTATACGCTGTGCGAGGTAATGCTCGACCAGTTCGTGTTGCAGTTGAACGGGCGGCATAGGAATCGACGTTTCATGCACGTCACCGAAGAAGAGCATCCCGTTGGCGCGCAGCTCATGGGCGCGAAGCCGGAGGATTTCGGTCCCGCCGCCCGGCGGCTTGTTCAGGCCGGATTCGACGTGGTGGACATCAATTTCGGCTGTCCCGTGAAAAAAGTGCTGGGCCGCTGCCGGGGCGGATATCTGCTAGGTCAAGTGGAGACGGCCCGGGAGATCGTCTCCCGCGTCCGCGAGGCGGTGCCAACCCAAGTTCCGGTGACAGTGAAAATGCGGCGTGGCCTGGACGACAGCGAGGAGAGCCGCGAAAAGTTCTTCACGATCTTCGACCATGCCTTTGCCGTCGGCGCCGCCGCCGTGACCGTGCATGGCCGAACCGTCAAACAACGCTATGACGGGCCAAGCAACTGGGATTTTCTACGCAAAGTGAAACGGCACGCTGGTGAGCGCACGGTCTTGGGCAGCGGCGATCTGTTCTCCGCCCAAGATGCCTGGGACATGATGGTCTATACAGGCGTCGATGGCGTGACCGTGGCCCGCGGCGCGATCGGCCATCCTTGGGTCTTCGCGCAGGCGAGGGCGCTGGCGGAAGAGAAACCATTGCCCCCGCCCCCCAGCGTCCACGAGCAGCGGGACGTCATCGCCGAACATTATCGCCTCGCCGAGGAAATCTACGGCCCCGAGCGCTGTGGCCGCCAGATGCGAAAATTCGGTATCAAGTACTCGCAACTCCATCCGCATGGAAAAGAAGTCCGCGATGCTTTCGTGGCGATCAAAGAGCCAGGTGAGTGGTGTCATGTGCTCGAGCGTTGGTACGCGGAAGATTTACCGGGCCGGTACCCTGATCCGCCCCGCGAAGCCCTGGCCTGCGGAGCGGAGGATACTTCCGCTGCTGCTCCTATCGTCTCCCGCCGGATACCCGCGTCCGATCCGGCCGTTCGCTAAGCGCGCTGAGATATACGACGGAATGCTCTCCTCGCCCGCTGTCACGGCTGGCGGGCTGAGCCGTGCGGAATAGGGGCCACTTTTTCTGGGGTAACGAACAGGGAAGCGCAAGACGATGTTGTCGCAATTCGCTGCGACGGAGTAAAATCTCCCAAGGAAAGTCTTTTGGTCTGCCGCTTGAATGATGTCCGTCGCGGCAGACGCGTTTCTCATGTGGCTTGCTCGACGTAGCCCGATGCCTACATCCCATCCAAAACGGAAGCACCGTCTATTTCAGTTCAGCCTCCGCTGGCTGCTGGTTGTGATGACGGTCGTTGGTGTAGGGATCGGACTTTTGGTGAAAGAAGTTCGGCAGCGCCGCGCCGCCATCGCCATGCTGCACGAACGGGCAGAAGGCGTCCAATACAAGCATGGACTTTTCTACGTGGGCACCGAAAAACGCTACGACATTTCCAGACTTCCCGCTCCGGGGTGGCTCGTGCGTATTTTCGGCGAAGAGATCTTCCTGGAACCCGCCGAGATTTGGTTTTCGGGGCCACAATTGGCGGACGAAGATCTCGCATATTTGCCCACATGGAATTCTATTCGCCTACTCCACTTGATGGATTGTGAAAGCTTAACCGGGCGTTATGCCGAGCATTTGGCGAAATTGACATCTCTCGAAGTACTTCTATTGATGCGAGCAAAGATTTCCGACGATAAATTGAGTTTTCTTTCGAACCTTGCCAACCTCCAAAATCTTTACCTTTCGCGCATGGGCGTAACCGATGCGGCAATACCGAGCATCGTGGAATTAAAGTCGCTGCGTAGCTTAACTCTATTGAATTGCCCCATTACGGATTCCGCATGCAAAGAACTTGGTACTATGACAAGCCTGCAAAAGCTTTCGTTGAGCGGTACGCAAATTGGTGACGCGGGGTTGGCTCACCTCTCCGAACTCCCGAACCTCGTTCATCTTCGGGTGAACCACACTCGCATCTCGGACGGAGGACTGCGGTTTGTTGCCAAAATGCAGAACCTTGAAGAGTTGGGGTTGAGTGCAACTTCGATTACTGACGCCGGACTGGCCAAACTTCACGGCCTGAAAAACCTAAAAAAGATTCAGTTACACTCAACGAACGTTACCGAGAAAGGCAAAACAGAAATCTTGGATGCCATCCCAAATCTGGTCATCCGCGATTAGCGTTTTTTGCTGACAGCTTCGGCCAACCGAAATCGCGGGAGACGCAGCGCGAATTCCGGCAAATCGGTCATGCAATTCTCTTACCATCCCCCCCACTGACGAGCCCCAGCCTTCTCAGTTTGAGGCGGCGTGCCCGGTTTGGTAAGCTGATAGAAAGCTCGCCAGAAACTTCCCGCCTGCGCCTTTCCCGATAGCATCGCGATGAACGTCCGCCGTTTCGCACGATTTCTGACCATAGTCCGCACCGTTGCGGTGTGCTCCGTGTTTATTGTCGCGCAGACCAGCGTCGCCGGCGATGCAACGGAACCGCCGTTGGCGGAGCGGTTCCAAACCGACGTGCAGCCATTCGTGACAAACCACTGTCTCGACTGCCATGGACCGGAAGAACCCGAGGGAGCGCTCGACTTGACGGCGTTCCGCTCCGTCGGGGATGTGGAAAAACACTTCGCGGTTTGGAACGTGATCCTCCGCCGCGTCGAGGATGGCGAAATGCCGCCGCCCGATGCGGGAAGCGCGCCGCCTGAGGAGCGGGAGAAATTTCTGGGCTGGATCGAACAGGTCCGCGAGGACTACATCGAGAAGCACGTGGGGGACCCGGGCGAAGTACTGGCTCGCCGGTTGAGCGCGGCGGAATACAATTACACCATCCGCGATTTGACCGGCGTGGACATGCGGCCCGCGTCGGAGTTTCCCATCGATCCCACGAACGAGGCCGGCTTCGACAACTCGGGCGAGTCGCTGGCGATGACCCCTTCGCTGCTATCCAAGTACCTGGACGCGGCCCGGACCGTGGCGGACCATTTACTATTCACGCCCGACGGTCTGGACTTCGCGCCGCATCCGGTGATCACGGAGACGGACCGGGACAAATACTGCGTGCGGCGGATCGTCGATTTCTACCAGCGGCAAAATACAAATTTGGCGGACTATTTCTTCGCCTCCTGGGAACTACGGCATCAAGGCGGCATGAACCGCTTGACGGACGTAGCCCAGCAGCGGGGACTCAGCGAAAGATATTTGCACACGATCTGGCAAGTGCTACACGCGGATCCATCTTCAACGGGGCCGCTCGCGAAGTTGCGGGAACGTTTTCACACGCTGCCGGACGAACGCGAGGCGGCGCGAGAAGCTTGCCAACACATGTCGGAGCAAGTCCAGGAATTGCGGGAAAAACTGGTGTTCGACTTCCCGCATTTGCGCGTGAAGGGGATCAATTCGGGTTCGCAGACCCTCGTGCTGTGGCGGAATCGGCAGCAGGCCACGCATCGCATGAAGCTGAACGAAAAAGCGCTGTCGGAGGTGCTACCCGAATTCTGCGTAGAAGCGGGAGAAGCTTCGCCAGAACTCGTGGAGGAGTTCGCGGAGCTCTGCCGCGTCTTTCCCGATGCGTTTTACGTGGACCGCCGTGGGCGGGAATACGTCCAGCGCAAGAAAAGGCAAGAACTGAACCTCGAAAAGGAGGTCCGCCTGCTCAGCGCGGGCTTCCACAGCATGATGGGCTACTTTCGGGATGACCAGCCGCTGTGCGAATTGCTGCTGACCGACGAGCAACAGGAGGAGCTAGACCGGCTCTGGTTCGAGCTGGACTTCATCGCCGATGCTCCCCGCCGGCAACATGCTGGTTTCATCTGGTTCGAACGGGCGGAAGGGCGGTTTCTGGTCGATGAGGAATTCGACGATTTCCGCTCCGCCGATAAACACGTCACTTCCGAGGAGATGATTCACCGGCTGGCCGACGCGTATCTCGCCAAGGCTCAGCGGCTGGACGCCAGCGACGTGGCCCTCGACGCCATGCGGGAACATTTTGCGCGGATCAACGCCAGCATCCGCGCCGTGGAAGCGGCCCGTGATCAGGCCGGCGCGTCGCAAATTGCCATGCTGCCGGAACTGGCCGAGCGGGCCTATCGCCGTCCACTCACGCCGCACGAGCGAGAAGACACGCTCGCCTTTTACCGGCAACTCATTTCGCTAGATGGGCTGTCGCACGAGGACGCCATTCGCGATGTGTTGGTGAGCGTCTTGATGTCGCCGCATTTCTGTTATCGCCTGCACCCCAGCAATTCCCACGAGCCAATTCACCCGCTGGACGATTACGTGCTCGCCAGCCGGCTGAGCTACTTTTTGTGGTCCAGCATGCCGGATGAAGAACTGTTGGAACGGGCGAGGCAGCGGACTTTGCAAGATCCGGCGGTGCTCCGCGCGGAGGTCCGCCGCATGCTGCGCAGCCCCAAGTCGCGAGGTTTGGCGGTCGAGTTCGCCGGCAATTGGCTCGGCTTCCGGCATTTCGAAACGCACAACAGCGTGGACCGGCAGCGCTTCCCGCAATTCGATGACGAGTTGCGGCAGGCCATGTTCGAGGAGCCAGTGCAATTCACGCTGGACGTGCTCCAACATGACCGCTCCGTACTCGGCTTTCTCTACGCGGATCACACTTTCGTGAACCACACGCTCGCGGAGCATTACGGCATCGCCGACCAACGGTCTCCCAACGAGAACGGCTGGACGAAAGTGGAACACGCTTCGCGGATTGGGCGGGGGGGAATTCTGCCCATGGCCGTGTTTCTCACCAAGAATTCTCCCGGCCTCCGCACCAGCCCCGTGAAGCGTGGATTCTGGGTCGTGCGGCAGCTTCTGGGAACGCATATTCCGGCCCCACCGCCCAACGTCCCCGAACTCCCGGAAGATGAAGCGGAACTCGGCCAGCGGACATTGCGGGAACTTTTGGCCCACCATCGCGACCATCCGAGCTGCGCGAGCTGCCATGAAAAGTTCGATTCGTTCGGCCTGGTGTTCGAGGGCTACGGCCCCATCGGTGAACGGCGAGAACGGGATTTGGCGGGCAATCCGGTGCAAATTTCCGCTGATTTTCCCGATGGCAGGGATCGCGCGGGGATTGCCGGCCTGCAAAACTATCTGCGCGAAGCGCGGCAGGAAGAGTTCGTCGATACGCTCTGCCGCAAGCTTTTGGCCTATGCGCTGGGCCGGTCCCTGATCCTGTCGGACGAGCCACTCGTGGAGCGGATGCGAAAAAATCTCGCGAAAGAGGATTACTCGTTTTCGTCGATGGTGTATACCATCGTGCTGAGCCCGCAATTTTTAACTCAACGTGGAACCGAGTATGCGATGGTCGATTGACCGCCGCACGGTTATTCTTGGAGCAAGCGATATGAGTTTGGCCAAACGATCCGAACAACCAGTTTCTCGCCGTGTGATGTTGAAAGGGACGGGCGTGGCGATGGCCCTGCCGTGGCTGGAGTCGCTGCCCGTGTGGGGCGCGAGCACAACCGGTAGCACGGCATCCCAGCCGCCGCGGCGAATTGCGGTCTTGTTCATGGCCAACGGCGTGGCCTACGAGCATTGGTCGGCCAAAGGGGAGGGCCAAGAGATGCAGCTTGGCCGCTGCCTCGAGCCTCTAGAGCCCTTCAAAACGAAGCTGAACTTCATCAAGGGGCTGTTCAACGAAGCTGCCACGGGCGTGGGAATCCACCCCGGCCAAACCGGCAACCTCCTCTCGGGAGCAAAGCTGCAAAAAGGGGCCGAGCTTCGCGGCGGCGTGAGCATGGACCAGATGCTCGCCCGGCACATCGGCCAAGAGACCCTCCAGCCGAGCCTCGTGTTGGGCTGCGAACAGCCGACCACCGGCTACCACGAGACTAACTTCTCCATGGCCTACAGTTCGCACATCTCCTGGCAAGACGCGACGTCGCCGGTTCCCATGGAGACCTATCCCGCCTTGGCCTTCGATAGCCTGTTCGAGAACCGCGGCGTGATGCGGAACCGTAGCGTGCTGGACCGTGTGGGCGAGCATGCCCGCAGCTTGAAGCGGCAGGTGAGCACCAGCGACCGAACCAAGCTCGACGAATATCTGACCAGCGTGCGGGAAATTGAAACACGCATCGAGCGGATGCGCTCAGTGAGCGATAAGGCCGCTCAGCGGGCCCGGGACAAATCGCAACCGCTGTTCACGATGAAGCGCCCCGACAACGGGCTGCCCGAGGACATTCGCGAACACATGCGGCTGATGTGCGACATCATCGCCACCGCCTTCCAGACCGACAAAACCCGCATCGCCACGCTGCTGCTCTGCCGGGACATCTCCGGCTTGATTTACCCCTTCCTCGATGTGCGGCTCGCGCATCATTTGGCCTCTCACCGGGACACCACGGAAGACTACCTGCGGATCGTCCGCTACTACGTCGGCCAGATCGCCTACCTGGCGGACCGGCTGCAAAACATGCCCGAAGGGGAATCGAACGTGCTGGAAAATTCGCTGCTCATGTTCATGTCCAACATGTGGTCGGGCAAGAACCACGACAGCACGAAGGTGCCGCTGCTGCAGGTCGGCGGGCTAGGAGGCACGCTGGAGACGGGACGTGTGCTCGACTACTCCCGGAAGCCGGACGAAGAGCGCCGCCTATGCAGTCTGTATCTCTCGCTGATGGACAGGATGGGCGTCTCGCTCGACGAATTCGGCGATGCCGATACCCGGCTGGTCGGACTGTAGTTGCCCGTCGCCGCATTACCACTCCGTGCGGGTCAGGGAGAACCTCCCCAGGATTGGGGGAACAGCTTCCGCGCGTTCCGGCTGTAGATCTTGTCGACCACCGCCTTGCGCAGCGCGAGACCCCGCACCGGCTGATCCAATTCGGGCACGGAAATCATGTCGTCGGTCGTCAAATATCTCCAATCGCGGAGCCACCGCTCGCGAATAGCCAGGTAGCGCGAATCGATCGAGTCGTCCTGCCCGACGCCGCTGTCACTCCCGTAGAGCAGGCGGTCCTGGTATTGCGTGATGAAATGGATCACTTTTTCCCGATCGCGCTGGGATTGGTATTGCAGGTGGCTCATGCGGGCGGCGGTGCCGGCCACCGCATGGGGGAAGCGATCTAGGAACTTGGCCAGCTCCTCCACGCTCCATTCCAGGCTCGCCAGGTGCGCCGCCAAAAACGGCAAATCGGAGTGCTTTTCCAGCATCCGGTCCCGGGCCGCGATTTGCTCCTCGTAGCTGGGCATCTCCGGGTGCAGGTACATGTGGTATTGAGGATTCCGCCGGAAATAGCCTCGGTCGTTGTTGACGGTCATTTGCTCCAAGGGAAGCCAGCAGTTTTTGGGTTCGCCCAAATGCCCCATCAGCACGACGCCCCGTTTCGCCAGATGGTCAAAGATCGGATCGAATTGGGGGTCGTCGATCATCACGAGCTGGCCGTCCTGGCCCCGGGCGGACATGCCGATGTTCTTCCAGACTTTGACGCCCACGGCCCCTTTTTCGAAGGTCTCGTCCAAGAATCGGATGGTCTTTTCTTGCCAATCGGAGGCGTCCCAGCCTTCCACAGAAAACGAGGAGACCGGCGCGACATGCTCGGGGTGCGCCTTATGCTGCAAAAAGATTGTGCGATGTTTGTAACGCATCACCTCCGGTGGCGCGGATTGCGTGGCGATATTCAACAGGCGAAAACGGTCCCGCTGGGCTAGCTCCACGAATCGCGTATCCTCCGAGTGGAGATGGAAGTGGATATCGATCTTTTCCACTTTGCTGAAATTGTCCGCCGTGTAATGGTCTTGCGTGGACGGAGCGGCTAGTGCCTCGCGGATCGCTTCGGCAACGCGACGAGCCAAAGCCCGATTCCCCACGACCCGAAAGTGGACGTTGTTCGGCAGGAGCCACTTATCCATGTGCGGGAGCACGAAGTCGTGCAGGTCGTTCACGCGGATGCCATGCTCACGCATGATTTCGAACGCGGCGGTGTTGTACTTGGCGACTTGATCGGCGCGGCGCAGAGGGCCGCCCGGCTTGTCCGGGTAAGGAGTCGTGGTGGCGAAGATCATCTTGGCGCGGGTCGCCTGGAGTTGCCGGACGATCTTTCGCAGATTCCGCGTGTACTGCGCGAGGTTCGCCTGTTGCGGATGGTCGGGATTCGTGCTGTTGCGGCCCGTCTCGGGATGGACGTGTTTCAAATCGTGCAGGCCGAAGTTGAAATGGATCAAGTCCCAATCGTCAGCAGCAAGCCAGGTTTCGAGCAATTGCAATCCACGGGTAGTCCCCTCGCAGTTGAGATATCCGCCTTGTTTGTTCAGAGGGCGGGTGACGTACGCCTCGCCATCCAGCAGACCGTGCACGATCGGCGCGTAACCCATCGAGATGGAATCACCGATCAGCAGCACTTTGGGAAGTTGCGTTGCCGGCTGCTCCGCGTGAACCGCGGGGAGCACCATCCAGGCAAACACCAAACCTTGCATGTAACGGGAGAACCACATGGTGCTTGCACCTCGTCGTTGCCGGAGTGGTAAAATCGCTACGGCGATCACCGAACATTACTTGGAAAGGTCGCGGATCCAAATATCCTTGAACCGCATGCGGCCCTCGCCGCCGGAATGCAACTGCAGCGCGATGACTCCTTCGCTGGCGCCTGGCGAGGGATAGGTGAAATCGATCATCTGCACTCCGTTGAGGTAGGTGACGTAGCGGTTCCCTTCGACCTTGATCAGCATCTCGTTCCAATCGTGCGAGCGGATCACGGTTTCCAATTCGGGCGCCGGCCAGACGATCCACCCTTTGCCGTCCCCGTAGATGCCGCCGGTGTGCCTGCCGACGGCGCGGTCGATTTCGATCTGCCGCCCGCCGGTGACGGTGGCCGTGCCGGGCTTGAATTCCGTGTGTAGGTAGACGCCGCTATTGCCGCTGGCTTCGCACTTGAAGCGGAGGAAGAGGTGAAAACTTCGATACTTCTTCTCAGTGGCCAGATAGCCATATTCTTCGGTCACGCCTTCGCCATAAATGGCGCCATCTTCCACGACCCATTTTTCGTTGCCAATCTTGTTCCAACCGCTGAGGTCCCGACCGTTGAACAGCGGCTGCCACTCGGCCGTGAAAGCCGGAGAGCCTTGGGCGTAAAGCGAGTTGACCGAAACCAAGGAAATCAAGGTGATCATCAGAAAGCGCTGCATGCGGCTCCTCACGGGGAAAGTGATGCGAAAGATGCGATGGCGGGTTAGTTTGAGGTGGGTTTGTTAGGAACCAGACGTAGGTAGTCCAAACCGAACATGGTGTTCGTGGCATGGGGGTGCCGGCCCACAATTTTCGCGGTGAGCCCGTGCGTCCCCGCCTTCAATTCGACGGGACCCAAGTGCAACACCCCGGTCGTCTCCACGCGGTCGGGCACGAAACCGTCGATCGCACTTCCCACGGGCGCTCCGTCGACCGACAGTTCCACGATGCCGTAATCGGGCGCCCGGGTAAGCACGACTTCCAGGAGATACGTGCCATTCTGTTCGGCGGTGAATTCCAGATCCAACTCGGAGCCGATTTTCTGGCCGGTCCACCACAATTGGCGGTGGCCGCTCCAGCGGTCCGCTTTGAAGTTGGCCATTTCCTGATCCTGGACCTGACCATCGGTCTTGCCGATGATTTTGAGGGATTCCCCCTCTTGGGCTCCGGGCACCTTGCCGGTCGCCGCGTCGATGGGGGCCGGGACGCGCGGCAGTGGGACTTGTGAGGGGCTGGCCAAGTAGGCGATCAGGTCCCGCGCGTCCTCTTCACTGAGTTGGTTGAGCTGGCCTTCGGGCATCAAGGACAAATTGGAGGGGATCCGCTGTTCCACCTGGGACTTGGCGATCAGGGTCACGTCGTTCACGGTGCGGACCGTGTAAGCGGAATCGGTCTCCTTTTCGATCAGCCCCGTCACCACGCGGCCATCCTCCAAGACAAGCGTCGACATTTGATAATCCTTGCTGACGACGGAGCTCGGAGCGATGGCGTTTTCGAGGATGTAATCCAGATTCGCGCGGTTAGAGCCGGTGATGTCGGGACCGATGGTTTGCCCTTCTCCGAACAACTTGTGGCAGGCGGCGCAGGTTTTGTTGAACACGGCCCGCCCGTTGGACAGATCGGCCTCGGCCAAGGTTTCCTGGGACAACCGGGCTTTGTACTGTTCGATCTTCCGCTTCTTGTCCTCCGAAGATTCGCGGATCGTGCCCCATACATCCCGCAACCGCTCCAGCAGACGGGGATCGTCCATGGTCCGCATTTGCCGCACATGGTAGGCATGCACATCGCCGCGGAGAACTTGCCCACTTTCGACGGCCTCTAGCAGTGCGAGCGCCGAGTCCGGACGAGCCGTGAGCGTGCCCACCGCGTCACGGCGGGCCGCTTCGCCGAGGCGCCGATAGCGTGACAACAATTCCTCCGCGATGGACGGATGATCGTAGGCCGCTAGCGCGCGAATCGCCGCTTCCCGCAAGGTGGGCTCGTCCAAGGCGGCGAGCAACGCGGAAGCCGCTTCGGGGTCTCGCCCTCGCACGAGTACGTCCAATGCGTAGCGACGTTCCTCCACGGGTAGCGACTCGTCCGCCAGTGTGGCCCGCAAGCGGGGCAGGATTCGCCGATCCCCCAGCAAGATGGCAATACGGTCCGCCTTGTCCTGCACTTGTTCATCTTGGCTTTCGAGCAGATGCGTGTAGGCCGCTTGCCAAGAATCGGGCATGGGGATCTCGACCCGACCCTTGAAGGCTTCGAGAATTTCGTCCAAGATCATACGCTGCTGCGCGGGGGAAACTTCGGGGATCTCCGCGACGAGTTGCTCCAGCGTGGCCGGCTCCGCCGCTGCCCGCCGGGCAATGAACCGCGACACCAGGGGGATGCGGGATTGTTTGGCCAGCGTCATCGCTCGCCGCACATCGAGGGGCACGAGAGGTTCGACGCCATACCAGATCATCAGCGGCAGGTTGTGGTCGTCCGCGTCCTCTCCGTGGCCGAGCAGCGCCGCGGCGATGTCCCATCGCTGCTGTCGCGGGATCCGCTGCAGTGCCGAAGCGATGTACAATCGCACGAGTGGCGAATCGTCACTGGCGGCCAAATCGCGGAGTTTCCTGGCCGCCACCGTCGACAATGGCCTTGGTGTTGTGCCGGGAAGCACTTCGGGAATGGCCAGTTGAATGGCCCACGCCCGCAGATATTCGTCCCCCGCGCTGAGCATCGCATGCAATATCTCTGGTTCGACACCGCCGGTGACATGTTGAGCCCAGACGGCGCGGAGTTTTTTCGGTGTGCTGGGGCTTTCAGCGAACTGCCGCTTGAGCCTGGCGCGGGATTCCGCCATGTCATCACCGGAAGCGGCGCGTTCCTGGAGTAGACGCCGGGCCATGCGGACATGCCATTCGTTATCGTGCGTTTGCAGTCCCGCCAATTCCAAGCTGGAAAGCTGGGACAGATCGACCTGCCGTGGTTTCACATCTCCATAGCTGACGCGATAAATCCGACCGCTGGTCCGGTCCCAGATTTCCGGGTTCGTGCGGTGACAGGCGTTCTTGTCGTACCAGTCGATCACATGCACCGTGCCGTCCGGCCCGTATTTAAGGTTGATGCCGCGATACCACTGGTCATTGGCCATGAGGAAATCGGGGCCGTGATGGCCAACGTAGCCGGAACCGCGGCGTTCGAGAATATCGTTATTCACGCGGTTGCCGTGGATGTTGTTGAAGTAGATCGAGTTGCGATACTCGGCCGGCCAGTTGTTCCCCAGGTAGACCATCGCGCCGCAATGGGCGTGGCCACCACCGGCGGCGGAGACGGAGTCGGAGAGTTTGGGCTCATGCCCCCACCAGGCGCTGTCGCGGATGTCCCCGGTGTAGTGGGAATGGTCCGCGATGGTTTTGATGTCGTCGTAGACGTAGGGATTGAAATGCTGGCCACCCTGCCGCTGATATCGGGCGCCCTGGATGACGTGCCAGAGATGCGGAATCACGCAGGCGGTGATGAAGGCTTGGCCATGGTCATTGAAATCGACGCCCCAGGGGTTGCTCGTGCCTCGGGCGAAGATGTCGAATTCATGCCGCGTGGGATGGTAGCGCCAGACCGCCGCATTCATGGGAACGCGCTCTTTCTCGGGCGTGCCCGGTTTGCCGACTTTCGAATGCGTGAACACGCCGTGGCAGCCGTAGAGCCAGCCGTCGGGACCCCAAATGAAGGCGTTCAGCGTTTCGTGGGTATCCTGATAGCCGAAGCCATCGAGTAGGATCTCCGGCGGACCATCCGGCACGTCATTGCCGTCGGCGTCGGGGATAAACATGAGGTACGGCGCCGCTCCGACCCACACGCCGCCAAAGCCGACCTCCAAACCGCTTACCAAATTCAGGCCTGTGGCGAACTCCTTCCGGGCATCGAGCGTGCCGTCCTGGTCCGTGTCTTCCAGGATGATAATCTTGTCTTGGCCTTCCCCCTCGGGAGCGCGGATCGGGTAGGTGTGGGCTTCGGCGAGCCAGATACGCCCCCGATGGTCGAACGTGAAGGCAACCGGCTGATGGACCATCGGCTCCCCCGCCGCTAGTTGAACTTCGAAACCTGGCGGAACCGTCATCTGCCGGGCGGCGGCCGCAGGCGTGAGCCCCGCTTGTATTGCCGGAGGTGGCGTGGGGCGATCATCGACCGCACTCCAAGCAGGCAGCGCGGCGAACCAGATGGTCAGGGTCAAGACGGCGGGAAAAAAATGGGGAGGGAGCTGCATGGTGGGTACCTCAATGTGACGTTTTTCGAGGCTACATCATACCAGAAACCAAGACGCGCGATCACTTTCCCCAGCACTAAAAAAGCGATTCAATCGTCGATCGCCTGGCCGACCAGCAAGCGAAACTTCCAGCCGGTGTTATCTCGCGTGGTGCCCTGGGTTTGCTTCATGAGGATGCCGATCGTGCCTTCCCGGGGGTCCGCGAAATACTGGGTATTGAAGTAGCCACCCCAATCGAAGGTGCCCGGGCTGCCGATGCCGCCGAAGGCCTCCCCGCCAGGAGCGACGACGCCAAAGGCCAGGCCGTAGTATTTATTCTTGTCGCCAAACAGTTCGCCCGTTTGATTGCCCATGATCGTGGCGATGGTGGTACGACTCAGGATCCGCTGGCCGCCGAGCTGTCCACCGTTGAGATACATTTGCAGAAACGTGGCATAGTCCCGGGCGGTGCTGGAAAGTCCCGCACCGCCAGAGAAGAAGGTCTTGGCCCCCTTGATCGGGTAATCCGGATCGTAAAACGTCACCGGATAACGGACCCACTCGCCATCCTCGGGGCGCTGCACGGTGACGAGCCGGTCCGCTTTTTGCTTCGGCTGATAGAAGGCCGTATCTTCCATGCCCAACGGCTCGAACAGCCGCTGCTGGAGGAAGACGTCGAATGGCTTGCCGGAGACGATCTCGATGAAATACCCCAACACATCCAGCCCCTCACTGTAAGTGAACTTCTCGCCCGGATGGTGGTGCAGGGGAAGCGTGGCCAGCTTTTTCACGCTTTCGGCTATAGTCACCGGTTCGGTGGTAAACAGATCCGTGACGCCGGCGTCCGCGTACATTTTCCGGAAGCGTTCATCGCCATCAATCACGCCGTAGCCGAGGCCAGAGGTGTGCGTGAGCAGGTGGCGGATCGTGATCGGCGTCTTTGGCGGCTCCGTGGTCCAAGTCCCGTCTTCCTCGTTGTATTCGTCGAGCACGCCGACTGATTCGAATTCGGGAATGTATTTCGAGATCGGATCATCCAGCCGGAAGAGGCCCTCTTCCCACAACATCATCACCGCCGTAGCTGTGATGGCTTTGGTCTGCGAAGCGATGCGGAAGATGTCGTCTTTTCGCAGTTCCCTGCCGGCGGCGTTATCCGCCATGCCGAAGGCTTTGTGGTACACGATCTTCCCCTGCCGTGCGACCAGTGCCACGATGCCGGGCACATCCCCGTCCTTGATCGCCTGCTGGCACATGCGGTCGATCCGCTGGAGCCGTTCAGCGGACATGCCGGCCTCGGAAGGTGGCGCTTCCACAAGCGGCCCCGTGTTCCGAGGCTCCGCATGAGCCGTTGCCGTCCAAACCGCTGCCAGAAACAGGCAAGTCAGAAGCCGCGAGAAGTATCGATACAGGTTGTCTGTCATGAATTGCACCTTTGTCGGATCGTCGGTTGAAGTATGCACACGAATATATATTCCCATTTGGAGGTGCGGCTAGTCATCGCGAAAGAATCCGAAGTTGGATTTGAGCAAGAGGAAGTCGGTCAGCCCCGCCACGCTATCACCGTCCAAGTCGCCTTCACCCCAGCCCGCGACCTCCTCGCCGAAGTTGCTCCGCACGACGCGGAAATTGTCCAATCCGATGTGGCCATCCAGGTTCACGTCCCCATACTCCGTGCGGAGAATTTCCCGCACGAGCAGATCCATGTCGGACCGCTCCACTTGAGAATCTTGATCGAGATCGAAGGCTGGATCGTCACTTCCGGAACGAATGGCCGTGAACAACCGGTCGATGTCCCGAGCATCGATCCGCCCATAATACAGGTCCCTCACCGGAATGAGTGGGTCGTTTCGAGGTGTTTCGGCTCGGGCTCAGCAAACGGGGCCCCTTGTCACCTCCCCAGCGCATCGCCTGGTAGGGTGAAGGCGATGCGACGGTGAGGCGAACGGGGCATCTGAGGGTTTGTCAGGGTTTTGGATGCAGAGATGAAAGCACCCCGCCGACTGTTGCAGGATGTGTGTTCGGAAGTCACGCATCACTGGCAACGGGAGCGACGGGATGCCACTAAAATCGATCCTTAATCAGCTGCAGAAGTTCAAGTCGTTCGTGTATGCGAACGTGGTCTGGTCCGCCTCGGGACAGGAACTGGAGGTCCACCTTCGCCCGCGGAAGAATTCGCGTCCCGTGTGTGTGGAGTGCCGCCGACCGGGACCGATTTACGACCACCAGCGGCAGGCCCGCCGCTTCGAGTTTGTACCGTTGTGGGGGATCGCCGTGTTCTTTGTCTACCGGATGCGTCGCGTGGACTGCCCTGACTGCAACCGTGTCGTGATCGAGCAGGTGCCGTGGGGAGACGGCAAACATCGGACAACCACGACCTACCGCTGGTTTCTGGCGAACTGGGCGAAACGGCTGAGCTGGCAGGAAGTCGCGGTCATCTCCCATACATCCTGGCAGACGGTGTATCGCAGTGTGCGTTACGCGGTGCTGTGGGGGATCGCCCATGACACGTGGAAAAACGTGGTTTCCATCGGCATCGATGAGATTGCGTGGCGGAAAGGACACAAGTACCTGACCCTGGTCTACCAGATCGACGAAGGCCGCAAGCGGCTGCTGTTCATCGCTGAGGAACGCACGCAGGAAGCCTTGCATCGCTTCTTCGATCGGCTGCTGCCGGAGCAGATCGTCGAGCTGAAATTCGTGGTGAGCGACATGTGGCGGAACTACCTGGACGTCGTTCGGGATCGGGCCGGAAACGCCGTACATATCCTCGATCGCTTCCACGTGATGAAGAAGCTCAACGAAGCCGTGGATCAGGTCCGCCGAGACGAGACGCGACGACTGAAAGCGGATGGCTACGAACCGGTCTTGAAGCAGACGCGGTGGTGTCTGCTGAAACGTCCGGAGAATCTGAGCGACCGGCAGACGGTCACGCTACAGGAGTTGCTGACGTACAACCTGCGGACGGTGCGAGCCTGGCTGCTGCGCGAAGACTTCCAGCGGTTCTGGGAATATCGCACCGCCAGCTGGGCCGGCAGGTTCCTGAACGAATGGATGACTCGCACGCTGCGGTCACGGCTGGAACCGTTGAAGAAGGTTGCCCTGAGCCTGCGGGCGCATCGACCGCTGCTGCTGAACTGGTTTCGAGCGAATGGCGCGTTGTCGGCGGGTGTCGTGGAGGGTTTCAACGGCAAGGCGAAACTGACCATGAAAAAGGCCTACGGCTATCGCACGCACGAAGCGCTGCAAATCGCCCTCTACCACACACTTGGGAAACTACCCGAGCCGAACTTCACCCACAGATTCTGGTGACGAGGCATAATACAAAGCCGATCCCACGGAAACGGCGCCCAGCGCCAGATTGGCCAGCGGCTGCCCGTCATCGGCCTGCGTCAGGTTGCGGCCATCGTATCGCCAGAGTCGATAATCGAAGTTCTGTGTCTCCTTCGGCCCGCGATCGGCGATGAAGTACAGGCTTCCGTCATGCACAGTGAAGTCATCGGGAAACGAAGAACCCGTGGGGTCGATATCCGCCAAGATTTCGAAGCCATTTTCAGGCGTGTAACGCGCCGGCTCACTGCCAAAAGCGGTGGTGAACGAGGCGAAGTAAATACCGCCGTCGAACGCGGTCAAATCGGTAGTATTGGCGGGCGGATTGAAGTTCAAGGAATCGAGCAGGATGTCGATCCGCTGGCCGTCGGTCTTGAGGATGAAGGTGTCGGTAATCTCGGTGGAGGCGGCCCCCGGAGTAGCGGGAGGGATTTGGGCCGTGGCGGTGGCGACGAAATCCAATCCTCCGTCCAGTTCCGCGTAACCACGCACGTTGGATAGGGGCATGTCGGAAATTTCTTGAATTCTCCGCCCGTCGGTGATTTTCAAACGGCCTATGCCATCTGCCGCGCTGGCTGAATGTTCGAGAGGGCGCGGCAGCGCCGACCGATTCCACGTTCCATGAGTGGATAACCTCAGAGGTGCCAAGCGGGAATGTTGGCCCGAGTATAAGTGAAACGCTTCCTACATGGGCGTGTCCGCGAGATTTGCACGAATTTTGTGGAAATTCGCTCACGGCGGGATTCGCGGCAAGAAAACTCGCGATCCGGCAGGCTGCCAAGGCGTGTCCCACGGACGTGCAGCGTCTCCGGCGCTGGAACCCATGAGTCGAATCGGCGCGAGGACCGCGACTCGGAACCGAAACGCGTTCTAGCCGCGGCGCGGGCGGAGAAGCAGAGGAAAAAAGAAGAGACCCGAGAGGAGCAGCACCAGACTACTCGGTTCAGGCACTTGCGCCGCGCCTTCGCCGAAGTGGGACTTGACGAGGTTGAAATCCTCCAGATCCACGTCAAAATCGCCGTCCAGGTCGCCCTGGTAGCGAAACCCTCCGATCCCGAAATGCTCTTTCAAAATCGTGAAATCGGAAAGCGACACCACGCCATCCAGGTCGATGTCTCCGGGGCGGAGTTCCGGGATGTCGGGCAATTCGTCCAACACCACGACCCAGCCTTCACGGTTTCCTTGGGGATTGACGCCATTGCCGGCGATCGTCTTGCCGTCCGCTGAGATATCGACTGCATTGTCGAGGTCCCAACCAGCAAGTTCTTCTCCTAAACCGAATTCATCTTCCAAGACTTGGCGTAACGAACGTCCGCCACGAATCGGATCCCAAATCATGGCACTATCATCCCGATCCCCACTGCCTCTCCCCACGATAATACTGCCATCGGAGGAAATCGCACGGGCGATTCCATGGATTATGCCCCCAGGCTGATCCCCCAGGCCAATCATCCCAGTGGCTTCCGTCCAATAGAACGGCTCACGCCCACGTTCGCCCCAGGCTTCGCCAACGATGATCGTACCATCCGCCGAGACATCCCAGGCAAGACTCCAATCCCGTTCACCGGGGAGATCGCCCAGGCCAGTGGCCTGTCCAGAGGCATTCCACCGAACCGCTTCACGACGAATTGGTGAATCATCGTCCCACAACGCATATCCCACGCTGACTTTGCCATTCGCAGATACGCTGGCAGAGAAGCTTTGTGAAGAACCACTCTCGGGATCCAGCAGATTGTCCAATGCGCGAAATCCGTCCTCGCGTGTCCAGCGAAAGGCTTGAGACTGTGGGTGTGGCTTTCCTGGTACGTGTCTGCGGCCATGTCCCACTACGATGTCTCCATCGGGCGTGACGTCGCTATTGACCTCCGGTGTTAAGCCGCCATCTGTCATACCGGAAAGATCGAGAAACCCTTCTTCCGCATCCCAGACGAATGGCTCGTTACGAATTAGCGACCCGCCTTCCGACCGAATCCCAAATGAACCTACAACAATTTTGCCTTCACTGGAGGCGGCATGCGCGGAACTACCAAGAAAGGTGCCAGGCTGAGTTCGAATGGAGGATTGGTCGAATGAATTAAGACCATTTTCTTTAGTCCATTCAAATGCCAAATTGAAGACTCTGAGATCATCGCCACTTTTGCTCCGTCCGTATACTTTTTGACCGTCCGGCGAAACTCTAACGGCTAAGCTGCGAAACTCACCGCCGGGAAAGTCTCCGATAGTGAAAAATTCCGCGCCTCGGCCTCCGTTCGCGGTGAGAACCAGGGCGACGACAAGCATCCACAACCAACTTTGGCAATTCGCCACGGTGATGCTCCACTCCGTCGTTTTGGTAATGTTCATACGTAAAGGTTGCCCCTGATTCCACCGTACGGCGACTCAGAAATAGCGTCAACAATTTGGCGCACGATGAAGCCAGGGCGATTTCACGTAAAAAAATTTCCGCCGTGCGGATTTTCGTTGTAAGGATCCGCCAGGAACTCCGACTAACCGGTAAATTTCGCCGCACGGGCCGCTTTGGCGGGGGCACGTGCACGGGAGGCCACACCGTTTGAATCCACTTCCTTGTCCTGAAAGAGGCGTACTTCCATGAAAGTTGATTGGCGTTTTCTCCGTCCGGCCGTTTCCTGTTTCGCGGCCCTGGCCTTGCCGTTGAGCATGTTGGGTTCGCTGGCCTCCGCCCAGGCCACGCAGCAAGTGCGGGTCGAAATCACGAACAATGCTCCCGTGGGAGGCGTGGCGTTGACACCGGTTTGGGTCGGCTTCCACTCGGGCAGCTTTGACAGCTACAACGGCGGACTGACCGCGCAACCCGGCCTGGAGGCTCTGGCCGAAGATGGCGACGTCTCGCTGCTGAGCAGCCAGTTCAACGACTTCGACGCCATCAATGGCGGCTATTCGTACATCGGGCCGGGCCCGAGCGACGCATTGGTCCGTACCGGGGACCTTACCGATCAATTTCGCCTCGACGGCACGTTGGGCAGCGAGAGCGGCCCGCCGCCGATCCAGCCGGGAGAGACGGTGAGCCAGACATTCGACATCCGCATCGACGGCTCGAACCGCTATCTGTCTTATGCATCAATGGTGATCCCGTCGAATGACTTTTTCGTGGCGAATGGGGATCCGACGGCGCACGACTTGATGTCGCTCTATGACGGCGAAGGTTCGCTCAGCTTCAACATCGGCGGCTTCAACGCTTCCCCGGTCAACGATGCCGGCACGGAGGCCGAATCGTACCTGACCTCCGCCGCGAACGGCTTGTTCGGGCTGGGGGGCGGCCAGGCCGGTCCCGATTCACCCGCTGGCAGCTTAGGCCTGGCGATTTCCAACGTGACCGATTCCCTGTCACTCGACGCGTTGAATTTCCCGGAAGGCTCGCAGCCGAACTTCGATTTCAATGACGCGGCCCTATACGCCAATGGCATCGCCACCGTCACCGTGACGGCAGTGCCGGAGCCATCCACGGTGGCCTTACTGGCCATCGCCGGATTGGGCCTGCTGGCAGTAATTCGCCGTCGCTAGCCAAGTCCGTGCCGCCTTCCCCGGCATACGGGCCGCGCTCCCTGATCATCCACCGGCGTGGCCCACGATCGGCTGTTGAAGAACGTCTCTGTGTCGTTTTTCAACAGCCGTCTTTTTTTTCAGGCCACGGTGAAAAATGATATGATATGTGCTTATCGGTCAGCAATCTGGTCACGATGCTTGCTCGCCACATTTGACCATGCGGTCCATCGTCATCATCTTGGTTTCGACGTGTCTTTCCGCGGCACCGCTGAGGGCCCGGTGTCAGGAAGTCGTGCCGGCCATCTCTGCCCGCCCAGGCCAACCGGCCGTGACTCGGGCCGTGAAATATCTGAGCCAGGAACTGGTCCGCTGGCGTAGCGAAAAATCTTGCCACTCGTGCCACCATTTCGGCGACGCGGCCCGCGTGTTGTATTTGGCGAAACGACGGGGATATCCCGTGGATAATGCCGTTCTCGAACCCTCGCTCCGCATGCTGCGGGAGCCGAGCCGTTGGGAAACCGATGCGGGAGACGAACCGTTTCAGGACCATCGGCTTTCGGCGATCCAGTATTCTTCCGCACTGCGGCAAGCGGCTCAGGCGAAGGCCGACGAAGCCTGGGATTTGCCCCGCAATACGGCCGCGCGACTCGTCGCTTCCCATCAGCAGACGAATGGATTATGGAAAATCTCCGCCGGAGGGCTGGTCGGCTCGCCGATCACCTATGGGAATATCCTAGCCACGGCGATTGCCCGCCAGGTGTTGCGGGAAGCGGATGACGAACGGTTTCCATCCCGGATCGCGGCAGCCGATCGATGGCTCCGCGAACAGCAACCGCATGCCGTGGTCGATTTGGCCGGCTTGATCCTCGGTTTGGACAGTGCCACGGATGAGGCGGCTCAACGGCAGCGCGAGCGTGCTCGGAGGTTGCTGATCAAAGCGCAACAGGCGGACGGCGGTTGGGGCATGTTCGCGAATCATCCGGCTGAAGTATTCGATACGGCTATCGCGGTAATTGCGCTCTCTTCGCTCACGGGTGACGCGGAGGCTTCGACGGGCGTCGACCGGGGACAGCGTTATCTCCGCGCCAACCAACTCCCGGAAGGGTGCTGGCCGGAAACGACCCGCCCTGCCGGATCGGAAAGCTATGCCCACCGGGTTTCCACGACCGCCTGGGCCCTGCAGGCCCTCCTGATGACACCCGAACGGGACCAAGGAGGACAACTTCGCGAGCCATCGTCCCCGTAACTTGAGTACGGGTCCACCCTTGGGAATGTCTTTGTGTTGGTCATTTCACTCCCTCAATAACTGTCGGGCAAGCAGTCGCAATTTCTGAAGGCGGTTCCCCGCCATGGCATGTTCAGCCCGGATGCGCGGCATGTGCGAATCGGCACGACTGGAGAATAGCGCAGTTCGTCCCGGAGAAACTGCCTTACGCTGATGCATGATGTTCCAGCAGTGCCCGCAGATCATCAAGGCGGTAGGGCTTCCCCAAGAGGGCGACGACGCCATGAGCATTCAGGGTTGCCAAGTCCTCGGGACGGGGGAAGCCTTTCAGCGCGATGAGGGGCACATCGGCCCAACTGGACCGAATATCGGCAATCGTTTCTTCCTCCGGTACCCCGTGTTCCAAGTCCCAGAGTACCACGTCTGGCGCGGGTCCCACGCAGATCGCCGCATGAGGAAGCCATGTTGCCGGGTAACCGCACCAGCGGCAGGCGCGGACCAGCGCGTCCGCGACGGAAAGTTCCCTTGCCACGATGCCGACCGATGCGTGGCGCGTTGCCGAAGGTTTTGACCAAGCGGCTTCGGCTAGGATGCGGTCTTCGGGCGTCGCGGTGGCGGGCAGGCTCCAACTCGTAGCCGCGCCGTCCGCCCAACGCGCGAGCTCGCGCGACAACCAAGCCGTCGCCCGATGCCAGGAAATGAGTGTGATCCCAGCCGGCGGCGGATCCGTGCGGAGCGCGCCGTCGCACCAGGGGCCTAGCAGCATCAGCAATCGGGAAAGCGGCGCCGCCTGCCGCAACGCCTCCATCCGGGGCGTGGCAAACTCCCCGGGACGGGTCGCGGCCAGGATCACGATCTTCGGTGTCGCGCCAGGTGAGGAGAAGTACCGGTCCAGACGGCGCGGGTCACGGACATGTTCCAACCGCGTCCGGACAGAGAGCAGTTCCCAAGCGGGTAAGAATTCCCGCCGCTGCCGAGAGCCAATCCAGGCTGCTCGGAGTAGCTCTGGCGGGACGCGAGCGGACATCGTGGACGCCCCCCTCACTCGGGAAGTTCCTGTTCGTACTGCCGCACCACATCCAGTGCTTCCGGGCCGGACTGCACGGCGCGGAGCGATTCCAAGAAGGAGGGAACGGCAATTACCCGGCTGAGCCGCGCCAACACCCGTAAGTGCTGCCGGTCATCCTCGGAGCAGATCAAGAAAAAGATGTCCGTGAGCGAGCCGTGTTCTCCGCCGAAGGGGATGGGGGATTCGGTCAGCCCGAGTGCCAGCAGTGGCTCCGACAAAATTTGTGGCATGGGGCGCCGGGGATGTAACAGGGCCA
Source organism: Pirellulales bacterium (assembly GCA_028289405.1). Lineage (GTDB taxonomy): Bacteria > Planctomycetota > Planctomycetia > Pirellulales > JANQPP01 > JANQPP01. Next base: position 8,999 of record JANQPP010000175.1, on the reverse strand, counting down.
CGCCGCAGTCGAGAGCCGTGGGATGCATCTCTTCTCGTTCCCGCACGGCGGTTTCCATGGCGACGGCGTCCCACAACAGGCCGGTGTCCGCGGCAAGCCGCGTCATCCGCGAGATGACGGAATTCCGGGTCCGCGCGGGAAGGGGGACGGCAATCGCGGCCAGAGGGAGCAGATCGGCCAGCACGATATGTTCCAGCCGCGACGCGCCGGGCGGACGCTGAAGCGCGTTTTCGACTTGCAACAACCCCTCTTCCCCGGCCAGTCCGATCCGTCGTTCGATCCAATCGTGGACTTCCGTGGGAGAGAACCGCCATTCGCCGCCGACTTTCCGCCCTGGAATATCCCCCCGGTCCACGAGCTTCCGCACCTGCGCCAGATGCAGATGCAGGTACGCGGCCAACTCCTCCAGATTCATCGCCTCGTAGGACATGGAAAATCCGCCTGGACATGAGGGGCACTCAAAGGGCGAAACGGCCTCATCGACCGAGCTTCACAGTATGACGCCGGATTCACCGCCAGACAACGCACGCTTGCCGGCCTGGGCGCGGCCTTTTAGAATGCCCAAAAAGCGGGTGGATTTCCACTTTCCGCCCTCCGGACGATCCCAATCTCTTCTGTCAGCGAGATCTCGCGCCGCTCATGTTGCAGCGAAAACCGATCTTTCCGCATGTTATCGAGATGAGCTACCAGGCCGGCCGCCGCCTTGGCTGCAACGTCTATCTCGTCTACGACGCCGATGAGTGGATCTTGATCGACATCGGCTTCGAGGAGGTCGTGGACGAGGTCGTCGATTTGATTCGGGAGATGGATTTCCCCCTCTCCAAGTGCAAGACGATCGTGGCCACGCATGCCGACGTGGACCATATCCAGGGGCTGGCCAAGCTCAAGCAGGCGCTCCGCACGTCCGTAACGGCCCATCCATTGGCCGAACAACCACTGGCCGAGGGGGACCGCATCCGCACCTTCGCCGAGATCGCCGCCCAGAATATTCACCTGGACATGCCCCCCGTGAAGGTGGATCACCTGCTCGACGAGGGGGATGTCCTCAACGTGGGAGACTTGCAGCTCCAGGCTTGGCATACGCCGGGACATACCGACGGGCAGCTCTCCTTCCGCTTCGGCAACCTGCTCTTCTCGGCGGATAATATTTACCGTGACGGCTGCGTGGGGGCGATCGATGCCCACCACGGCAGCGACCTGCCCGCCTTCATCCGCTCATTGCAGCGGATTCGCCAAAGCGATTGCGAATGGCTGCTCCCCAGCCATGGTCCGATCTTCCGCAAGGATGACGCGCTCCTCGATGCCGCCATTCGCCGCCTAGAGTCGTATCTGCACATGGCCGACTTCGGCACCTGCGCCATCGACTGGCCGCTGCTGGAGGAATGGGACCGCGAATTGGCCGAGGGAATCTTTCCCTCTTGAATGGCGGGCCGCGAACTGGCAGGAGCACCATGGCTGCCTCGAAAGATCCCACCGAGCCTCTCCGCCAAATGGCCGCCGCTTTCCCCGGCGTGGCGCGAGGAACCTCGTGCAACCAAAGCTCCTTCAAAGCGGGGAAGGGCTCTTTCCTGTTCGTCGGACCGGGCGCCAAGGGGCAAGGTTACAAGGCCATGTTCAAGCTCGACCGCTCCCTCGAACAGGCCCGCGAACTGGCGGACCGGGAACCGGATCGGTTCGAGGTCGGATCGACCGGTTGGGTCACGACCCGCTTCACCGCCGAAAAGCCGCTGCCGAAAAAGGTGTGGGAAAAGTGGCTGCGGGAATCTTACGAGCGATGTCTGGATAGCGAAAAAACTCCTAGCAAGAAAAAGGCCACCGCGACTTCGTTCACGAAGAAAAAGAAGACGCCCGCCAACGCCGCGAAGCGGAGCAAGAAAAAGGCGTAGCTAGAACGCTTGCCACGTGCAGCATACCCTCGTGCTGCCTTTCGCATATGGGGGCTGAAGATCGTCGCTACCGGCGAGTGTATTAGGTTTTTCCGTCAATGAGAGTCTTTTCAATCTTTCTCCTCGCGAATTTACAGTGTAATACGGCGACAACCAACTGATCCGATTAAGCGCTGAACAACGGAAAGAGCAGCAACAACCATTTCGACGCGATCGCGGTCAGGCACATGGCCCGGCTGGTGCCAGCGAAGTTGATGGGCAATTCGGAATTTCTGTGCATGCCCACCAGGATCACGCCCAAGTTCCAAAGGAAAGTCATAGCGTCGATCAGAAACATCGTCACCCAGACAAACACGTAGGGTTCGGGCTTTTCGACCCAAGCAAGCCTCAGCACCAGGTTTTGCACCAGGAACACCAATAACGTTCCCAGGGGCACGCACGTTGAGAGGAACATGCTGTTCAGGAGTGGCTTTCGGCGGCGACGGTCCATCCACGCCATGATATGCACGAGCGGACCGAACAACCCGAATGCGAAGCCGGCGCACAGCATGAAGAACACGACATCGGCCATGACACCCGGAGGCGAATGACGATTGGTCTCCGAGCCAATGGCCCTGATGGCCGTAGCCGGTGGGAGCACCATGGCCATACACGCCGTATACACCAGAAGATGTTTGATGTTCATGACGACGGTGGCGAGAATTCATACATTGACATCTTCAGCATCTTTGCTCCTTGTCTTTGTAGCATCTTTCCTCGACTTGGCGATGAATATTGAATGCGCCTTTGCCTAGACCAAAACAGGCGATCGTCCAAACTACCAATCATTATGAAACCGGTGTTACGTTTCGAGGCTTGCCAGGCGACTCCCCGCGTTGACCCGACCTCTTGAGCGGTGGAAGATAACCGCGTGCGGAACCGCGCCTTTCCCGGTGCGACACGGCTTTCCATCTTTTTCTTCAGGGAGACGACTTCATGCGCTTTTCGTGGCTGGCGACAGTGTTATGCGCGGGTTCCATGGTGTTCCAGGCGGAACGGTTCACTTCCCTGCGGGGGGAGGAAGCGGACGAGAGCCTGCATGCCCTGCTGGATGAGGCCTGGGAATACCGTTTGGAGGAATCTCCCCTCTTCGCCTCCAACGTCGGTGACCACCGCGCGAACGACCGGCTGGACCAAGTGGGCGTCGACCAGGAACAACGCCGCGCCGCGCGGGCTCGTGAATTTCTGGAACAATTAGAAGCGATCGACCGCGAGGCGCTCAGCACGGCGGACCGCATCAATTATGACATGCTCGCCCGTTCGCTGCGGGACGCACTTTCCGAGCATGAATTCGGCAGCTACCTAATTCCCATCACGAATCGCGAGGGGTTCCACATCGATTTCCCCCGCGTCGCTCAGGAAGCTCCATTCAATTCGGTGCAGGACTACGAGAACTTCATTTCGCGGCTGCGGGGCTTCAGCGATTACACCGACCAGCACATCGAACTGATGCGGGCGGGTATGCAGCAAGGCATGGTGCTGCCGGAGATTTCGCTGCGGGACTACGAAGCCATTCTGCGACCGCACATCGACACGCCGGCCCAGCAAAGCGACTTCTACGATCCGTTCGGGAAGTTTCCAGACCGCATCACGGACGCGGACCGTGCGCGTTTGCGTGAAGCGGGAAAAGCGGCGATCGATGACAGTATCCGGCCCGCTTACCGGCGGTTCCTGGAATTTATTCGCGATGAGTATCTGCCCGCGACGCGGGATCAGATCGGCGCTTCGGCCCTCCCCAACGGGCGGGAATTCTATCGCCATCGCGTGCGTCATTTCACCACGCTCGATACCACACCGGAAGCGGTCCACGAAACAGGGCTGGCCGAAGTGACCCGCATTCGCCAGGAGATGCACGAAGTGATGGAGCAGGCGGAGTTTCGCGGCACGCTGGAGGAATTCGTGGCCTTCCTCCGCACCGATCCGCAATTCTATGCCAAGACGCCGGAGGAATTGATGATGCACACGGCGGTGGCGCTGAAGAAGATGGACGGCGAGCTGCCCTCGCTGTTCGGCAAGCTGCCCCGCACGCCGTATGGCATCAAGGAGGTGCCCGCTTTCATCGCACCGCAGACCACGGCCGCCTACTACAATCCGCCCGCCGGTGACGGCACGCGGGCCGGGTTTTACTACGTGAATACCTATGCTTTGGATAGCCGCCCGCTCTATGCAGTGGAGGCGCTGTCGCTGCATGAGGCGGTGCCAGGCCACCATCTGCAACTCGCCTTGCAGCAGGAATTGGAGAGCCTACCGCCGTTCCGCCGGTTTTCGAATGTGACCGCGTTTATCGAAGGCTGGGGGCTGTACTCAGAACGGCTGGGATTGGAAGCCGGATTCTACGAGGACCCCTACAGCAACTTCGGCCGACTCAGCTACGAAGCGTGGCGGGCTTGCCGGCTAGTGGTCGATACGGGCATCCACTACTTCGGCTGGACGCGGCAGCGGGCCATTGAATTCATGGAGCAGAACACGGCCCTTTCCCGCCACAACATCGTCTCGGAAGTGGACCGCTACATCGCCTGGCCCGGCCAAGCCTTGGCCTACAAGATGGGGGAACTGAAGATCCGCGAGCTACGCGCCCTGGCCGAACGGGAACTGGGGCCGAAGTTCGACGTGCGTCAATTCCACGACGCGGTCCTCCGCAACGGCGCCGTCCCTCTGGCCGTGCTGGAGGATGAAATCAAGGCGTTTATTGAAGAGCAGCAGTAGAGGGCGAGGCGCATAGAATGCGGCGTCAGGAACTGAGCGAAACGTTTGAGACCGCCCCTGAGCCGCCGGCTCCTCCAAAAAACGTCTTGGCCCGAGTCGGCTTCGGTTTAGCTCTGGCCGAATTAAGCGGGACAGTCTTCAATTTCGCAGAAATCACTTTACTTACCACGACGTTCCTATCGTTTCCCGGCTTGATGGTCAGCCTCCGTGCATCGCATCGCGAATCGAACTCTCTCGCGAAATGCGGGATATTTCTGGGAGCTTTGGGATCCATGTTGATGCTCAAATTTTGGATGTACCTTTCCATGTCATTGAGCCAGTCGTATCTTCGCTGAAGCACCGTGTAGGCGGCAAGCCGCCTACCCTACGAGACTTCTGCCGCAATTGCTGAAGTGCACTTTTCGCTCGTCATGAAGTTGCTTTCCGGCAAGGGGATGTTGGGTATTTCGTCATGAAGCTAGCAAAGCTCTTCCGCCCGCGTGTGTCGCTGCTGTCCTTCCTGTTGTTGGTGACGATCGTCAGCCTGGCCGTGTCGCACTGGCGAATGTCCGCGAATTTGCGGGAAGCGGAGAGCGAGTTGCAACGGTTTCAGGACGCGTTCGGTCAACTGACCATCCAGGATGAAAGCAAATTTCACGCCATCTCCATTCCGACGGGTATCGAAGGTCAATGGCGCTGGCGAGTGTATACTCCCCAGGGCAAGCGGTACCGCATCCATGCGGCGACGCGGGATATCACCTCGGACGACCCGCCCACGGATCCGAACTTGGGAAGGTCGAATGCCTTCATCGATATCCCGCCGCAGGCCGAGTCGCGGGAGGTAGAGATGATTGCCAGAATTTCCTACCGCACAATCGGTCCGGGCCTCGACTTGAAATTGGACGTAAGGATGGCCAACGGAAATGACGCCATCAATGCATCCGCAAAAAGCTATGGACTGTCCTGGCAGTTGCCCGAGACGACCGTACACGCGCTAAAAAAATTTCCACTGTTAAGGCACACAACCGTGTTTGGAGAACATGAAGTTGAAAGCAGCGAACCGGACGTGCCCATCATCTTGTTGCGGAAGCGTTATTTCGAAAAACTCCCACCGTCGATGTCATTGCCCAAAAAGCAATGGCCCCAGGAGTTTTTGGACCCAGCGCCGGGATTCATGATCTGGCTCACGGAGGAGTAGGTTGCGCGATTTTTCTCGGCGCGCGAATCACGAGGCGCTCACCCCTGCCACTCCACGCCCACGAAGCACCTACCGTCGGGAAGTATGCGGGCATGCCGCACGATGGCCCAGCGATGCACGCCGCGAAAGTCGATTCCCAGATTCGCGCCGGGGCGAAGTTCCCAGCCCGGCTCGAGCGCGAAGCCGATGCCGCCGGCCGATTCATTAATCGTATCGGCGTAGACTTCCAGGCGCATGGATCCTACATCCGAGGGAAACCGCGGTGATCGGCGTCGCTCTCCCGTTTTTCTCGGTGGACCAGTTTCACTGGTGTCCGGTGGGCACATCGAAGGGCGCGGCATCTCAAAAATCCAAAGAGGCAAATCAAGGTGTACTTTCTCATTCGTAGGATATTTCCCCGAAGTAGCCCAGGAATTTTCTTATAGACAAATGTGAGAAAGTCGCCGATTGGGCCTCCTGCAGGGAATATGCCGCATGCGCGGATCATGAGCCAAGGGCGCGAAGCCGGGAGCGGAGATCGGCCCTCAAGTGGCGGCCCGGTGATTTCTCGTGCTCAAGCGGTCCGCCAGGCCAAACTTGACGCAACCCTCACCCACGAATGAGAGGGTCGGCCTAGAATACGTGCCGAAGCATTAGCGCCGCGTTGTCGAGTTGCTTCTTCCAGCAGGCGCGGCCCCCCGTGATTTGTACATCGGATCACGATCAGGGGGATTCCTCGACCTCGGCATCCGCTTCCGCGTCGTCTTGTTGCAAGGCTTTCTTCGCGCCCTCCACGGCTCCCTTGGTGACTTTCACGGCGTCTTTCGCCGCGCTCTCAACGGCCTCTCCGGTCTCTTTGATGGCTTCTCGCGTTTCGCGCTGTGTCTTCTGCGAGCAGCCATGTGGCAAGAATCCCAGGAACACCAGCACCACGCATATGATGAACCGCTTCATCAACTTTCCTCCAGAAAAATGCTTTTGTACCGGTTACGACCGAGACCTCATCCTAGCAACCGGCGAAATCGTGCAACAGACGGCCGGAGGGGGAGAAGCATCCGCCGGCAAGCTCATGGTCTGGCAAGGAGCTCGAGCGTCCGCGTGTCCGGCATGCCATCGAAGTATTTGCCAAGCGCCGCTTCGAAAAGGCCGTGATCATCGGTCGCATGCAGAAACAGCGTCATGCAGGAACGAAACTTGAGATCATCGGGCGGGCCGAAGACCGCTTCGATGCCGCGGCCTTCTATCTCAAGCACGAGCTGCGTGCATTCACGCAGCCGAGATCCCAGAACGGGATGCGCCGCGTAAGCCTGTGCTTCTTCCCGCGAAGCCAGTGCATATTTCTGGCCCATCGAGCTGCGGCTCAGCCCGCGCAGTTGCGGAAAGATGAACCACATCCAGTGGGTGCGTTTCTGTCCGCCGCGCAGTTCTTCGAGGACGGCGGCATACACGCCGTCCTGTGCTGACACGAAGCGGCCAAGGTCAAATGGGTCTAACATGAGCGTATCGTATCACCCTTCTGCCTGGAAGACCGAACGTTTTTTTCTTTCCTCGACGGATTCCAGACGCTACATTGATCTCACTTTCGCAGGGGCAAATGAAAGGAAGGTGAGACGTCATGAAAAAAACTTGGCTCGCGATGGCGAGTTTCGCCTTCGCTGTTTTTTCGGTGCTGCCGGCTCATGCCCAAAACAGTGCCGGGCCGTTGCGGCTGCTCGTCGATGTGGACGGGACGACGTTCATTCAGAATATCTCCGGAGGCCCGGTCCGCTCGGACGGTTACAACATCTCTTCCCCCTCTGGCGGATTGAACCCGGCCGGCTGGGTTTCTCTGGAAGACAGTTTCCTAGAGAACCCCGTGCTGGTGGCCGGCATTTTGGGCGTGCATGGCATGTCACCCGCGTCCCCTACCAGCACAAACCTGGCCGAACTTTCCTCGGGCCTGGGCGTTACGTTTCCGCCACGCATCCGTTGGGAGATCGGCCATCCGTTCATCAGTAACACCCTCCCCAACAACTTGACCTTCCAATACAGCCTGATCGATGCCGACTCGGGGCAGTCGCGGATCATCAACGGCGGCGGCATCCAGGTGAATGTGCAGGTCGAAATGGGAGACGTTACCGACCCGGACTTTGATCCCACGCGGCCCCGAGCGCTTTTGCCCGGCGACACGAACAACGATTTGGTGGTCGACTTGCAGGATTTCACGGTATTGAAAGAGGTTTTCGGAACCTCCGCCTTTCAGCCGGACTTCGACCAAGACGGCGTGGTGGGGCTGAGTGACTTCAGCATCTTGAAAGAGAACTTTGGCACGTCCCTGGTCACTGTGCCGGAACCGTCAGCCATCGGGCTAGCCGTGCTCGCGTTGTGTACGCTGCTGCTTCCGCGAAAACGTCTCGGCTGAGAGTTGCCGGAGCCGGTCGTTGAGCCTCGGCGAATAATCTATCTGCCGTGCGGCCAAAACTGAATCTTCACAGCGTCAGCGGGAGTTGGCGGTAGCTGTGGTCAAGGATGTCCATGGGATGGTAGAAGGCCAGAGTGTCGCCGCGGCGATGGGCCTCGCGGCGGATCTGTAGCAAGCAGCCGGCGTTGCCGGTGATCACGGCCTGCGCTCCCGTGGAGGAGATGTTGCTCAACTTCCGCGCGCCGAGCTGGGCGGCCATCTCCGGCTGCGTGAGGTTGTAGGTTCCTGCCGCGCCGCAGCAGAACTCGCTTTCTGGCAGGTCCACGAGCTTCAATTCGGGCACGCTGGCCAGCAGGTTCCGCGGCGCCTCATGGACCTTTTGGGCATGGCACAAGTGGCAGGCGTCATGATACGTCGCTTTGAGAGGGATGGGGCCTTCGGGCGGAATCAGGCCAAGTTCATCCAGGAATTCATGCACGTCCCGCACCTTGCCGGCGAGGGCTTCCCGCTGGGGCTGGGCAGCATCGGGCCAGTGATGGCCGTAGTCCTTGAGCATGGCCCCACACCCGGCCACGTTCACGATCACGGCGTCCACACCACTAGCGGCAAAGGCGGCCACGTTCCGATCCGCCAGATCTCTCGCCGGCTGGCTGCTCCCCGCGTGAAAATGAATGGCACCGCAGCAGACCTGTTCCGACGGGATCACCACATCGCAGCCGTACTCCTGCAGGACCCGGGCCGTGGCCCAGTGCGAGTGGCGGAAGAAGGCGTCGCCGACGCAGCCCAAGAAGAGGGCCACGCGAGCCGGGCG
>JANQPP010000158.1 GCA_028289405.1 Pirellulales bacterium | reverse complement strand
TGGAAATGCGAGTTCGGCAGCTGACGCGACGTTGGGGCGTGCGGGTCCCTTTTTCCATGGCCAGAATCCACCTTCTGGTTCTCGTAATCCATGGACCACTTATCGGGAAGCAGGTCATACGTAGAATGCCCACTGGTACGCACCAAAAAAATAAGCGCTTCGTCCGTACAGAAAATCGGCTTGGAAATTTGTGGAAAATAATCCCGGTAGCCTATCACGACGACGAACGTCGTCTTACAGACGAGCAGACATGCCAACATGTACAGAATGCGCGGTGTAACGAACGAACCATGCACGATCGAACGTCCTTCAAGCCAGCTTAAGAACCATCGATCCCACCCGGCTGATGGCATTTTGCATCTCCGATCTCGCAATAGGCACGCCGGAACGCCGCCTTCCTTCGCTCCCTGCCCCACTTTCAGTGTCGATTCGGGAAAGTTTACTCGGTGAATCGCTCTGGCATTCTTCGCCGCCAGCCGCTACAAACCCGCCTCTGGAGGATTCCCTGGCGAAAGTCATCGGAGGACGCGCCCGTGCTTTTGACGCCTACACAAGATCCGTCGGCGGTACACGCTCGACCGGAAGTTGAACTCGAATCGGTCGCCTGCCCACTCTGCCAAGGCGGCGAAGCCGCGCTGGTGCTCACGGCTCCCGTGGTGGGAGGCGAGGCGGAAGAACGGTTCGCGATCGTCGAGTGCCAAGCCTGCGGCATGCACTTCACCAACCCCCGTCCCACATTGGAGACCATTTCGCATTATTACCCCAGCGATTATTCGTGTTATGACGTCCGCCGAAATTGGGACGAACGGCCGCGGGCCAGGCTGCGAAGATATCTCGAACGAGAAGTACTTCGAGCGTCCCACGGCTATCCGCCTAGTCCGGGAATTGCCACTCACGTCGGCGCGATCGCGGGTAGGTCTTGGATCCGCCGCCGGATTCAGCGTTGTTTTTGGATTCCCTTCGTCGAGAGTGGAAAGCTACTCGACGTGGGCTGCGGATCGGGGGCTTTTCTCAAGCGCATGCGGCAGTTGGGATGGCAGGCGGAGGGGCTCGATTTTTCTCCCGTGGCCGCGGAACGGGCACAAGCGTGGACTGGGTGTCCCGTTCGCGTCGACTCGCTTCCCAGTGAGGCGATACCCCCTTCATCTTTTGATGTCGTGACGATGTGGCAAGTGCTCGAACACACGCACCATCCCCGCGAATTCATTCGCGGAGCCCGGGAAATCACCAAACCGGGCGGTTGGATCTATCTTTCCGTCCCGAATTTCGCGGGCTGGTCGCGAACCGCGTTTGGAGCCGAGTGGGTCGGAGTCGATGTGCCGCGCCATCTCCTGCATTTCACTCCGGACTGCCTGTCGCGGCTGCTTTCATCGGAGGGTTGGCAGGTAAAACGCGTCGAAACATTAGGCATGGACGGTTGGATCCGCGAGTCCGCCCGACGCAGCGCCGGGACCGGAGACCGCTCCCGAAAAACTCGAGCTTGCCAAGGGAAGCAGGGCGGGCAAGTCGCTTCTTGGTGGACCGAACGTCGAGGTTTGGGCGATTATTTGTTTGCCGCGGCCCAAAACGCTTGAGGTCGTCGGTATAACTTTCAACGCGAATGGTCGATCACCGTTTCGTTCCTTCACGCCAATCGGCCATCAATTCCACGTCGGAAGATTTTCGGACGGACCGCCTCAAACAGTCGAGCGATATGGCCTCGCCCGACTCAGACCAGTATCATGCGTGCTTCCGGCCCACGCTTCGCGTCCGATTTTCCTCGATCCTGGTCAGGGAGAGTGTGATTGCCGAAATTCGACTTTGAGATGGTCTCTTCGGCCAGCAAACTCCGGCGGTTTTGTGAAGAGATTGCGTCCGCCCATGACATCGCCTTCGATACCGAATTCATTTCCGAGCGTTCGTATCGTCCGGAGCTCTGCCTGATTCAAATTCTGGCAGATGACCGGTTGGCCGTGATCGATCCATTTGCCTGCGGTGATGTTACTCGGCTGTGGGAGTGCTTGGCCAAAGGGGAACATGAAACGGTCGTGCATGCGGGCCGGGAAGAGACGCTGTTCTGCCTGCGAGCCGTGGGGGAGGTTCCTGCCCGGCTCTTCGATGTGCAACTCGCCGCCGCGTTTGTAGGCTTGGAATTCCCGGCCGGTTATGGCACGCTCGTCTCCAAAGTGCTGGGAGTGAAGTCGTCGAAAGCGGAAACCCGCACTGATTGGCGGCGGCGCCCCCTTTCCACCAAGCAACTGCAATACGCCGTGGAGGATGTGGCCCATTTGCGGGAAATTCGGGACGAGCTTCGCCGCCGGTTGGTGAAGCTTGATCGGGAAGCCTGGTTTCGGGAAGAAATGGAAGCGCGGATCGCGATGCTGAAGGATTCCCTCCAGCCACGGTCATGGCGCAAGCTTTCCGGGATTCAACAACTGCCGCGGGCCAGTCTGGCGGTGGCGCGGGAACTCTGCCGCTGGAGAGATGAGCAAGCGCGTGAACGGAACCGCCCCGCCCGCCACGTGCTGCGGGACGATCTGATCGTGGAACTGGCCAAACGGCGTACCGCCGACCCGAACCGCATCCGCGCTGTCCGCGGATTTGACCGCAAGCATCTTGCGTCGCTGGTGCCCGAACTTGCGGCCGTCATCGAGAACGCACTCTCGTTACCAGAGGAAGATCTGCCGCCAAGGAAGCAACGGGATCCCGTGCCGCAGATGAGTTTGATCTGCCAATTCATGATGGCTGCGGTAACAGCTCGCTGCCGACGAGCAGGCATCGCACCCGGATTACTGGCCACGAGCCAAGACCTGCGCGACTACGTGGCATGGCACCTGCGAGATTCGGGTGGCGAAGAAGTGTTCCCCTCACCCCTCACGCGAGGCTGGCGGAAAGAGGCGATCGGAACGCTGCTCGAAGACCTGCTGGCAGGGAAAGTTGGCCTGCGGTTGGGGGACTTGCGCTCGGAAGGTCCGCTGGACTTTGAGTAAACTCGTCGGAAGCTGCAAGCCATCAGCGCTCGGCGACATCTTGCGGCCAACCCAACGCATACTCCGCACACGAGCAACATGAGTGAACTCGGCTCCGGCACGACAGCCACGAGCGACACGCCGAAGTTTTCCTTCAAGATATTGAAGTCATTCAAGCCGACGATGCCATCTTCATCAAAGTCGGGCTGTGGCGCGGAGGTTCCGAAGACTTCTTTCAACACGGTGAAATCCTGCAAATCGACGCGCAGGTCGTTGTTTGTGTCTCCAGCCAAAAGCCGGCCTAGACGGGTCAGGTCCACGCCCGCCATGTTCGGATCCGAGGGTTCACGAATCCGCACGATGCCTCCGTCCATTTGGAAGGGGGACCCGCCGGTATTGCCGGAGTTGCTAAATTCGAATTGCAAGTCTGGCGGCACTTCATCCTGTTCGAAAGGATGGCCAATGCTCCAGCGGGCTCCCGGTTGCATGACGGCGCCGGCACCGTTCGAACTTTCGGACAGCCGGAATCGCGTTCGCCCTGTAGGTTCCAATCCGTGAACCTGTAAATTCCTAATGGCCTCCAACGGGTCGTTTACGAAGCTATCCTGAAACGAAATCCAGCCGAAGGGATCCAGCCGTCCAGAAGGAGATCGGATGGCGTAGGCGTCGAACCGCAGAGGTTGCGCACCGATGTTTTGAAAATAGGTCGTTCCATCCACGTCGACCAACAGACGCAATTCCGCTTTGGCTGGAGCGGCAAAGCATAGGACGGCAACGGCCAGCACAAAGCAGGCATTTTTCATCGTGCACTATCTTTCTTTCGATTGCCCCTGCGAAAGCAAAATCAATGTAGCGTCTTGAATCGCCTTTTGCCAACAAATATAGTGGGGCGTTTGCCAGAAAAACATGAAGGCCCCGAATGCATACTGTAGATGGTGCGAGCAGCGAGTACGCTGGCCGCGTCTGGCGAGGATTGGACCCGCTGAGCAAAAAACCTAGAATGCACCGTGGCAAGGCAAGCTGGATTCGTTGCCTCTGTTCCCACACCCCCCCCTGAAACTTCGCGGAAGTTTTTTGAACGCGAGATCCATTCCATGACGGAAGAGAACCTTCAGTCGGCGACAAAACGCGTCCTCATCGTGGATGACGACCGTGAAATCGCCGACTCCGTGAGATATGCGCTGCAGTCCCGGGGTTATGAAGTGCTCCTGGCGCGCGACGGGAACCAAGGTCTGGCCATGGCCGAACGGGAAGATCCAGACCTGATGATTTTGGACATGATGATGCCAAAGCGGAGCGGTTTCCTGGTGCTGGAAAAACTGCGACGAACGCGGAGTTTTCCGCTGCGGATCATCATGATCACGGCAAATGAGGGAAGCCGGCACAAGGCGTACGCCGAAATGCTAGGCGTGGACGATTACATCCGTAAGCCTTTTGCCATGGAACGGCTCATGGAGAGCGTGGACCGGCTGTTGGGTTAGTCCGGCGACGCGCACGCCTCCACACTGCCAGCTTGATCGGCGTCTGCCCAGGGAGAATCTTCACCGGCAGGCGGCAAGTCGCTGGCGCCTTGCTTATTTTACCTTAACCATTCCGCTGTAGACGACAATCATGCCTGGCCACTTGCAAATCTCTTTCGGCTACGGTCGCGTGCTTTCCTTGCCTCGGGCGGCGAACCGCGAGTCCGAAGTATTAGAAGTATTAGCGGTGCCCGAAGGCAAGCCGCTCGCGAACGTACCGCAGGCAGTGGCGGATGCGTTGGAAAGCCCCTTGGAGTACCCGCCATTAAGCACGGCCGTCGTGCCGGGAGACCGCGTGGCACTCGCGGTTCACGGTACGGTCCCTCGAGCGGAAATCGTGGTCTCCCAGACGGCAGAGTACTTGTTCGCCGCCGGGATCTTGCCCACGGATCTCACCGTACTCTGGGCTGGTTCTTTCAGAGGCTACCAGTCTTTTACTCGCGAATTCTCGGACCGGCTTCCCGCTGAAGTCTCCATCCTCCGCTACCATCCGCGAAGTGGCGAACGCTTGGCGTTTTTGGCCGCCTCTACCTGCGGGAAACCATTCTATTTCCCTCGTGCACTGGTGGACGCGGATTTCGTCTTGCCTATCGGTGCCACGACTGGCCTAACGAACACCGGGTACGAACCGCTGATCTATCCCCGGTTTTCCAGCCTGGCCGCGCGGCGCTTACGCACCAAATCGTCTGATCCCGACGAATCTCAGCGGCTGGATCAAGAGGCATGCCGGCAATTGGGAATTTTTTGTACTCTCGCCGTCGTGCCAGGGGGCGGAGAGAACGTGCTGGCGGTGACCGCCGGAGATTCGGCTTCCGTTCGACAAAATTCCACGCATCAGTTTCGCGCCGCGTGGAGCATCCTCCCCGAACACGAGAAGGATCTGGTCGTTGCGTCCGTTAGCGGGTCGCCCGGTCAGCAGACCTGGAAACATTTACAACGGGCCATGGCGACTGCGGCTCATTTTACCAAGCCGGGTGGAACTATCATTTTGCTCACCGAACTTGCCGGAGTTCCCCGGACTCTGAGAAACGGTTCACCGTCAGGACATGATCACGCGGCGGTTCTCCGCGCCGTATTCGGTTCCTTTGGCCAGAAGGTGGCGGGGATATTGGACCGGCATCCCGTATTCCTTCTCAGCCGTCTCCCCGCAGATCTAGTCGAATCGATCGGGATGGCACCGCTCGCGGCGCCTCGCCAGGCCCTGCGGCTCGTCAAATCCGCTGCCGCAAAAAGCTGGCTAGTTATACCACACGCGGCTTACGTCTTCGTCGAGGGTGCGACGGCTGACTCGGAGTTCGGCTCAGGCGAGGAAGTCATTCCCGCAGCGCGGGATGGCCGCTAGCAGGCTGCTGAAATACTCAGCAACCTACTAGTGCAAAAATTGATGAGCACGGACTTCAAAATCATACCGCCGGGCCAAAGGTCGTCGCAGTCCATAACAAACTATCAAACCAAGTACCCTTCAGCGGTGCCGTCCACCGGAAGTCGAAAGTGGAGGAATCGTGGCGAATCCTAACAACCAAGAGTACGAATCCCTTACGCAAGGGGCGGGAATTGCTCCGCTTGGGCCTCGCACGATTATCATCCTCCGCGGCAACGACCGGGCTACCTTTCTGCATAACCTTTGCACGAACGACGTCCGCGCACTTTCGCCCGGTCAGGGATGCGAGGCTTTCTTTACCGATGTAAAAGGCCGTGTGCTGGCCCATGCGACATTGTTCGTGGCCGAGCACGAAATCTATCTGGATACGGTGCCGGGACAAGCAGAGAAGATCTCCGCCCATTTGGATCGCTATCTGATTCGAGAAGATGTGCAAATCGAGGATGGCAGCGGAGATTTTTCCGCCTGGATCGTCGCTGGAGCCCGCGTACCCGAGACGCTGGGCGAGTTCAGCGAGGGAACGCTGCCCAAGGGGCTTGGTGAACATCACGAGATGCTTTTTTCGGGGACTCACCTTCGCGTTTGCCAGGTCGATTGGGCAGGGCCGCCAAGCTATCTATTATGGGCACGACAGTCTGAGTCGGCTTGGATTTCGACACTGGAAGCGAGGGGAATCACGCGGTGCTCCGAGGAGACCTGGGAAACAAGGCGCGTCGAATGTGGCTGGCCATGTTACGGCCAGGATATTGACGAGCGTGCCTTGCCACAGGAAATCGGTCGCGATGCACGGGCCATTAGTTTCACCAAAGGCTGTTATCTCGGCCAGGAGACGGTGGCCCGGCTTGACGCGTTGGGACACGTCAATCGCATTTTGAGGGGCGTGAAATTCACGAATTTCAACGAAGCTCCGCCGGCAGGCACGAAGTTCGTCGTTAGTGGGAAAGAGGTGGGCCAAGCCACAAGCGTGGTCTATTCACCCAAGTTGAACGCCTACCTTGCCTTGTCGTTTGTCCGGAGTGGGGCCGATACGCCGGGAATCGTGCTCGAATCGGAGCACGGTTCCGCCGAAGTCGTCTCTTTTCCCGGTTAACGTGTGTCGTAGATAGGGCCTAGCTGAACCGAAGTACCAGGACTGCCCCGCGATGGCTAACGCCCGCCGTAGCCGGCACCGTAACCGCCGCCTCCAGCGCCGTAGCCAGCACCATACCCTCCGGCCCCGTATCCGCCATCGGTCCCGTAAGGGCCAACTCCTCCCTGGCTGCCAAAATTCGCCGCATTTTCGGCCTGATCCTGGCGTGTCTTGTAGAGTGCGAAGTCTTGGAGTTCGGTCCGCACTTGCAGATTTCCGCCCACATCCAGCACAAGCAGAGCACCAGGGGCGTTCCACTTGGAGCTTTTGCCCGGTAAGGTTTCTCCCCCCTCCAGGTCCACGACCGTCATGTCCGTGCGGAACGCGTGGCGGTCGAGTTTCTCCACGGGATTTTCCCCCTCCATCTCATTGGCAGCCGGTTTGAAGGTCGAAGCACTCCCGGTGAAATTGGCCAATGTGCCCCGGAAAGCCTTGAACTCCTTGGCAACTTCCACGGCCTTCTGCTGATCCCAAGACAGCACCAAGATATCCACCCGAGGTTCGGACATCACACGGTCTTCGCGAACGTTGCCCGCGAGAATTTGGCCGTCCATGGGCACGGCAACCACATCAGAGATTTCGCTCCATTCCGTATATATAATTTTTCCCTTGTTCTTATCTGGTTCCCGAATATAGCGGGGTGCCACTCTTTTCTGATCGTTCGGATTCGCCAGCACGAGCCGAACCTGGTACACGTACCGCTGGCCGGGCACAACATCGAAATCGAAATGGCGAAATAACGCATGCTTTGGCCCCATGGCAGTGCCGCCATAGCCGCCGGCGCCACCGTAACCCGAGCCATAACCACCACCGTAGCCGCCGGTGCCATACCCGGCACCGTAACCGCCATCGGACGAACCGCCATAGCCACCGGCACCGTAGCCCGCGCCATAGCCGCCGTCAGACGAACCGCCATAGCCGCCGGCGCCATACCCAGAAGCTCCGTAGCCACTGGCACCATAGCCGCCGTCGGACGAATCGCCGTAACCTCCGGCACCGTAGCCGCCATATCCGGAAGCTCCGTAGCCACTAGCGCCATAGCCGCCGGCACCGTAGCCCGCGCCATAGCCACCAGCTCCATAGCCTCCCTGTCCCGCTTGCGGCCCGGGGGCGGATTCGGTGAAGACATCCTCCTCAAACCCCGGGTCATCTTGTTTGATCAACTGTTTCCGCCGCATGTCCTCCAGCGAGTTCATGGGGCGCATGGCTCCGCGCGGGGGGAGTGGAAGATCTGGATGTGTGGCCCATTTTTCCCATGTTTGAGGAGCCAAAAGCGGGCCGAGAGGATAATTGGCGTTCATCGGCAATAAAGCCGGATTCATAAGTTGAATCGGCTGCGAGGAGTTCCACTTCTGTACTTCCGCCGAAATGTTGGCCCGCGCGAAGCTTTGGGCTCGATCCCATTCGACTTCAGCCTGGGAACCATGCCCTTTGATTCTTCCCCGGCGTACCTGGTACCCCATGTACCGAGGCATGTCGGAGTTTGGGTCATAAATGGCGGAAGTGGCGAAGCACCGATCATATTCTTCCATTTGCCGCCGCATGGGGATGAGGCCCGTGATAGCGACCCACCGGCGACCGTCCGCCAATGAACCTGGAGGAGCGGTGAGCCCGCCCGCGGCACCACCACCGTAGCCTCCGCCGTAACCAGCACCGCCGGCACCATAGCCTCCGTCACCGGAGCCATATCCGGCACCATATCCCGCGCCGTATCCTCCACCACCGGCACCGTAGCCTCCGTCACCGGAGCCATATCCGGCACCATATCCCGAGCCGTATCCTCCACCGGCACCGTAGCCACTGCCGCCACCACGACCGCCTCGGCTCCCGCCGTCTTCGCCGTAGCCGGCTCCGTATCCTCCATAGCCGCCGCCATATGGGTCTTGTTGCCGGGGGCGCCGCCGTTTTTCTTCCATGCCCGCTTCCGATCGCGGATCCATCTGTTGATCCATCGTGGGCGGGATATAGTCTGGATCCAACAGGGCAAAAGCGCCATAGCCGGGCTCGCAGTGCAGTTTCTCCGGCGGGAAGATATCCGGATGGAGCCGCTTCGTGATTTCGATCACCTGTCGCGTCCAAACCACGTTCGTGCTGTAGGGGGTGGGATCCACAGGAACCTGGTTTTTTTCCGCCTCCCGCACGAAATCCGTCGCCGTGAGGCCGGCATAGGACTCATCCCAATTGGCCTGTTTCACATCCTGCTGTACTTGCTGGCTTAGACTGGCCAGGCGATCCGGTGCTCGCTCTGGACCGAGCGTTTCGCCCGACATGCCGGAATAAATTAAATAAACGACTCCCGCCAGCACGAGGGCAAACGCGGCTTTCTCTCCATGCTGCAAGATGACGTCTTTGATACCTCCGCCCTGTTTCGCGGAAGTTGCCTTTTTCTTAGCCTTAGCTTTTTTGGCTTTTTTCATGATCCGCTCTCCCTAGTTCTCTGTTCGAGCTGGAGGTACATGGTCCAATTTCGATCGCCGATCCTGCCATGCTCCTATTCAGAGCTTGCCACTTGATCCGCCGTCCATTCGCGCGGCGGATTAAAAATGTAGACGATTCCGGACGCTTCCATGAAGACGTCGTTGGGAGTCAGTTCTTGGTCATCCGACATTCCTCCACCGGCTCCGTAACCGCCGTAGCCGCCCGATCCGCCATACCCTCCTCCGCCACCGTAGCCGCCGCCATAGGAACCACCGGCGCCAGCGCCAGAAGATGCCAAACGGATCACGCGGCGGTGGGAGACAAGGCGAATTACTGGCTGACGGTCACGCTGCTCCACATCCCGCGACCGGGGCGTGGCCCGGGCATCCCGAGAAGATCCGCCCGCGCCGTAACCGGAGCCGTAGCCGCTACCGCCGCCGTAGCCCGATCCGTAACCGGACGAGCCGCCCATATCGAGCATGTCGGCATTACTGCTGCGGAAGGTGAGTTGTTGGATTTCGATCGGCAATTCGGAGTTGGCACAATGGGCCAAAAACTCGGGAATTTTGCGCTGGTCAATGTAGAGACCGAATTGGATCGGCATCAGTTTGAGCAGATCGTTTCGATGGCTCTCCAACTCCGTGGAGGCAATGGGGGCACGGGTTTCCAAATCGATATAGCGATTGTGCTTCTTCATTTCGAGGGGGGAGGTCGGCATCGTTCCATCTCCCATCCCGCTGTAGGCTCCGTAGCCGTCATCTCCGCCCGCGGCGCCGTAGGGCC
>JANQPP010000146.1 GCA_028289405.1 Pirellulales bacterium | reverse complement strand
GCTCAAAGAGAGTTCCCGCGCCAGTTGATGCAAAGTGGTCAACCTGAAATTCGCCAAAGGGTTATCGTGCATGGACTTACGCATGAAGTTGCCAAGTTGACCGAGTTCCATGGAACATATACACAACTACGTGTTAACGAATAATCATATCGCTACGATGATCTCTTAATAAGTATGTATTACTCGGAACTATGGAACTTTGGAACTTGCTATCGTAACATTAAGGTAGACATAGCTTTATGCAGTGGACGTGCAGTTGGCGACAGTTCCGTTTTTATTCTGGGTCAAAAAGTCCCTCAACGGGAATCATCACTCCCCGCACGGATCGTGCATGAATCTTCTGCTTGCATGGCGTAGCACCTCGAATTCGGCGCAAGAGGATGTCGGTCCTTTGATGCTCCCAACATGTGCCGCGCAGCAGATACCGTTTCACAACGCTAGTCGCGAAAAAAAGGAATTCCCCAGGTTGCAGGTACGGCGCAATAATCCTTATTCCGTGGTCTGCCAATAGGTTCAAATCAGATTCACTGCGTGTTTCGAGTATCCGGCCAACGGACGACTTTTCGCCTCGCCCCAATTCGACTCGTGAAGACAAGATCGCTTGCAGCAAGTCGTTTTCGTCGCTGTGCGTCTGATCCATCGGGTCAATTTCCTCCACAAAGGACTCCAATAACTTGCGCGCCTTTGCGTCGTCCTCTCCGGCCACGCATGCCAACGCGGCCGCGGGCACGCTGTAGGACTCGATGAGCCGCGGATCGATTCCCGGCACGGGATGTTCTTTAATTCGTTCGGCCATCTCCGCGGCCTGATGCGCAAACACAATGGCACAAGCCAAGAACCGTTGACCGAGATCACGCATCTCCGTCTGTGGCGGTCGGCGAAGTTTACCGAAGCGATCGCGTTCTGGTTTCTTCAGTTCTACGTGAATAAAGCGATTTCGATCCGGGGCGCGTTCTAGTCCCGTTTCAATGGCCGCCACCCAGGCAATATGACGCAGACCTACCTGGAAGCCTTCATGGCCGGCCGTGCCCCGCAATACGGTGGATCCACGTGAGGATGTGCGCAGGAGTTCCAGGACTTTCTGGCGGTCCAAAGAATCTTCAAACTCATCACACATTATGACGTACCCACCATTGCGAATCGCCTGACGGATTCCTGCTTCCGTGCTGCGCGAAGAAAGTATGGCGAGACCATTTGCCCCGCCGAAAATCTCAGCTAACGTTTCTAGCAGGAAAGTCTTTCCAGAATGCGTCGGTCCAGTGACCGATACGAGCGGTCGCCAAGTCCACACGGACTGTACCCACGTGGCGAGAACAAGTCCCGCGATGATCTCCGCGGCGTTTTCCTTTTGCCATGTCCACTGGCGTAACAAATCGATGAGCGCGTTGACAGTTTTGAGGCGAAAATCTCTGTCATGCTGTGCCTTTTCGATGTAGCCCTCAAGCCGATGAAAGTCGTACCACGCGCGGCGAGTGCTCAAGTCGAGTAGTCGACCGTCGACATTCGGTCGCAGGATTCGGTCGAATTTTCCATTCGAGCTGAATTCTGCGGCCTCTCCCGCGCGAACAAGAACAATGGATTTTTCATGTTCCTTTCCTGGCCAGCAGCCAGGGCCCACTTCGGATTCTTCAGTAATTCGTCGCAGCCCGGCCATCATGGCGATGGCGTTTTTCGCGGAATCAATGTGGATCTTGAACGTCTGCGGGCTGTCGCCCTCTGTCAGAAATTCCCTGGCGGGCTGGCCGATGCTTTGGTGGAACCATGGCATGCGGTGCCGCTGCAGTGCGGACGTGGTTACCGAAACCGTTTTCCGGTGAAACTCAGAGAAGAAACGGATCGTGCCTGCTTCGGTTTCCCCCAGCACGACAATGCGAAGCTGCCGGCAAATCACCCGCTCGTTGGCGAATTCGTCGTCGTCCGGTGTGGGGGATCCGTCACTGTTCCCTGTATCCTTGCGGGCCGACTCGGCTGGCAACACATCAACAACCGGAGCCGACTCGGCGAGGGACAGGAGTTCTTCGTATGTGTGGCCTTCGGAGATCCAGTCGCGCAGGTCCTTGCCGTGTTTCTTGGAGACCTCGTACGGGAGCTGCACGTTGCGGCATTCTTTTGCCACGGGAGCAAGGGCTTGGCACCACTTTGCCGCGCCGCCCTGACCCGGCTCGTCCGCGTCATGCAGCACGTGGACGGCTTTGCCCGCGAAGGGATCGAGCATCCAATCGTGCACGGAGCCCAGTGATCCACTGGAATTGGTGGTGACGACGTGTTTTTTTCGCATCTCCTCCGGGATGATGGACTGCAGCGCGAGCATGTCGGACGGGCCTTCCACCTTCCACAGGACCTCCGCGTCGGCAAAATGCTCCAGGAACCAGGCATTCATGAGACCGGCCGAGCTGCCCCGCACGCTCAGCATCTTCAGTTCTTCCGGCGGGCCGTTTTTGCTCTTCAGCGGCAGCGTGCCGCCGGTGCGGTTGAAGATTACCCAGCCGCTGGCATCGTCGGGCTGGAGGCTCGGTCCAAAGGAAGGCAGGGCAATCACGGGATGTGTTTTCCATTTCTTGGGCCACATGGCCATTCGCGCGCCAGCCATGGGAAGTGAATGCGGCTGGATGCCTGATTTCTTGTTGCACCAGGCTTGGGCCAAGGCATCGTTCCAGTCCCGGAACTCGAGTTGCGAGCCGGGGCTCTTCTTTTTCTCTGGCAGCCTGGTTCCGGTCTTCTTCGCGAAATGGTCGCGAGCCGCCTTCCAGTCGGCAAAATCACCAAAGTGAACTGCGGCCTCAAAGAATGAAAACGAGTCCCCGTCACCGCCATGGTCCTTGTAGGCGCCAGTGTTGATGTTGATGGCGGCCGACGGGTTCTTGTCTTCGCGGCCGACCGCACGGCAGGTAGTCCATCCCCTGGAGTTTGGCGAGCCCACGACGTCGACACCCCAGGAGACATATTCTGCCTCGATGTCCAACGCCTCGAGGATGGAACGATTGATGTTCCGCCATGTCACTTCTCCGTTGATGCTTGCTCTGACCACGTATGTTTGTCCTTACGTGTTATTCACCCGTATTTTTGCCATGGCCACATCTACGACGAATAATGGTCGCTTGCTTGGCGATGTTGTCATGCTCGCGCCATTGTCTCGTTTGCGAATCTTTACCAGGTCCATAGCACTTCATCCTGTGCCGTCGTTTATTTGGTTCCGCTTATGCGAAGGCAATCCTTGGCCGTTGCGTGCGGTTGGTCTTTCCACTCTGGCGGAAGAAGAGTAGCCCGGCATGGATGGTGTTTCGGCGCGCTCCACCGAAAAGGTATCCGGGCCGAACTCGCGGCTGATGAAGCCGACGAACAGCCGGTTGAGATCGCGGCCGACCGGTGTCCCCGCGTCGATCACGCAGGCCCGCTGGGCTCGTTCGAGATAGTGCGCCGCATCGAGGCGCACCCGCGCTTCACCATGCAGGCTCTCTACCCCC
>JANQPP010000143.1 GCA_028289405.1 Pirellulales bacterium | reverse complement strand
CGACGGAGCGGGACGCACCGTCGACCAACTCTGGAAACGATGTGGCACCGCACTCGATCAGTTCAACGAAGCAGAGTGCCGAAATTATTTCCAGCACTGCGGGTACCGCTACACCTAAAATGAAACCGCTCTAGAATCGCACGACGGCTGACTTCCTGGACCACGAATACTGCCCCTTTTCCGGAACGACTTTATGGTCAAGGCATCGGATGAATCACCGAGCGCCATCCGAGCTGGCTAGCTTTTCACCTCAGCACGGTTGGCTTCTTCAGCCGCGGCGCTCGGGCTTTTCCATTGAAGTGGAATCCTTGATCAGCAAAGACATCAGCTTCGTCACCAAGGACTACGTCACCGCCCGCCTGGAAGCCGCAGCCGCTTCCAGGCTGCCAGATCGACCCGTGTGCCTGCGGCCCCCCCACAGCTTAGTGGCTGGATCGCAAGATTCACCGCGTTTTTCTGGGATTTCTAATGGAAATTATTGCAATCTGCAGAATATGAGTTATCATCAGCGACCTGAAAGACTACGTATTATGAGTATTCAGCGAAGTCTTTCCTGAATGCACGGCACTGGAAGACATGCATCGACCAGGCATCCAGCAGAAAATTCACTGACTGCGTAAAAACAGGGGTCATGGCCAATGTCAAGATTCATCGGAGCTCGAATCGGAATTGCGGTTTGCACATGCTGTTTGGCGTGGAATTCCCTAACCACCACGTACGGGCAGACGATTTTGTTTCACGGCGCGGGGGAGGACGCGACGTCCGGAGCGGACAGTGCCGTACTTTCCCATCTTCAAGGACGATTTGGAGAGCCCAACGTGACGTATATGCAGGGCGAAATGGCGGCGTCCGATGGTTCGTCAGCCGATGGATTCGATCTAGTGATTATCTCTTCAACGCTCGGTTCGGGCTCGGTGCGCAACAAATATGCGGACACGACCGTTGGTCTCATGAATTGGGAACAAGCGCTCATGCGACAGGCTGCCGGGGAGTTTAACATGTCGGTGGGTGGTCGGACTTTAGGTAGCGAGACACAAATCGAAATCGTCGACCCCAGCCACCCGATCGCCGCCGGACTAAGCGGCTTGGTGACCGTCTATAGCAGTCCGCAAACCAATTCCTACGGTCGAGACGGTTTGGCACCCGGCGCAACGCTGATTGCTCAGGGAGTCACCGATTCGACCGACTTGGCCATCTTTGCCGCCGACGTGGGAGACGCACTTCTCGGTGACGGTTCGGTAGGGAGTCCAGCGACGGCGCCCGGCCGTCGCGTCATGTTCTTTCTAGAGGATGAAGGCTTCGACGATCTTACGCCCGAAGGTTTGGCACTGTTTGATGCCGCGGTCGACTGGACCGTCGTACCGGAACCTTCCAGTATCGCCCTAGCGGTGTTCGGGCTCGTGGCGATGTTGGGGCTCGGTCGTCTCCGACGTTTCAGGTCCTAGTGCTTTGCCCGTTTCGCGTACTGGAGCACACGGGGGCCACGGCTGGCTTCTTCAGCCGTGCGGTCATCAAGACAGAACCCCTTGATGACCGGCCCCCAGGCGACGAGGCTAGCTTCCCATCAGATTCAGCGCGAGCCACGGCGCGAGGTTGAGTAGTATCACGGCCAGCTTGTAGTTGGCCAGGTAGCTGAAGTAGCCCTGCCGGATCCAAGCCTCGTCGAGATCGAACATCTTGGCGTGAACCCTGCTTGCCCAGCCACCAAGCAGGCCAAGGAACACCGTGGTCAGGAACAGGATGGCGACGTTGATGAGCAGGCAAAGGCCTAATAACTGGCGAACTTGTTCAATGTCCATCGTTACCCTCCGTGACAGCAGTTTCCTTGGATGACGATTTTAAGCCCTCGGATCAGCCCATCATCCGGAGGCGGCGGCGTTCATCTCGCGCCGCCAGAGGATGGCCACAAGCCAAAACGTGAACAGCCGCACCGCTAGGGGCAAATCTCCCGGCAAGGCGATGCGGGATTTCAAGGTAAACGTTCCTTCTGTTTCGATCGTGCCGAGTTTGCTCTCGCCATATTTCAACACGAACTTGTTGCCCCACATGGAAGTGGACTCCAAATCGAGCGTCTCCTCGCCGAGATGAATCCGGAACGAGCGTGAAAAGATGCCCGGCTTCGTCGCCCGGCAAAGCGCTTCCTCCTCGCGAGCCAACACGAAATCTCCCCACCAGCCTTCACGGGAGATCTCATGAGTATGTCCTCCGAGTTCGAAGGAACCAGTCTCTTTCAGCCAATGCGTCCGCAAGCGGGTCACGATTTCCTCGCCGTCCCAAATCTCATAGTCCCAGGTGAACCAGCCGGCGGGGACCGCGCGTAACAGGTGCGTCCCCGGGCGCGAAGCGGATTGCGCAGTATCCACGGCCAAGTCGCTTTCCATCAGGCAATTCCCAGATCGTACAGGATGTCCGCAGGAAGCGTGATGCCCGCGCGGCGGGCGGCGCGGAGGTAGTCTTCCGGTCGGTTCAAATTTTCCAGGCTTTCCAGTTCCGGATCTGCCGTGACCAGTTCCTCCGCCGTGAGGATCCGCGTGTCCACTCGCTCGAACAGAAAGAAAGGTCGTAACCGATCCTCAGCCAGCAAACTCCGCACATGGCCGACGACCGAGCGGCGGTACGCCGCCGCGAGCGGGTGATATCTCTCCTCGACTTGCGGCACGGCAATGTCGTGCCCTTCGGCGAGTTCCAGGACACGGAGTACAAAATCGGCTCGCAACAGCGGCACGTCGCAACTGGTCACGTAGGCCACGTCACATTTGTCGGGGAGGGCTGCCCAGCCTGCCGCTAAGCCTTCCAGTGGCCCCCGGTCGGGCCGACGGTCATGCGTGATCGAAACTCTGTCGGGCAAGTCCGGTAGCTTTTGTCCCTCGGCAGCCACGACCACGAGCGGGCCAACCGTTTCGGCGAGGATTCGCGCGATGCGCTGGAGCAGGCATTCATCACCAAACGGAAGCAGCGCCTTGGGACGCCCCATGCGCCGGCTCTGGCCTCCGCAGAGGAGGATGCCGCCCAGGTTGTCGCTACGATTCCCCGCCACGTCGCTTCCCCCTGTGACCATGCAAAGTGTCCCCGTATACTCGTACTTTTTGAGGGCGTCGCCTGGCAAGCCACGGGGCGCACATTTTCATTTTTCAGCGAACCACGCCCATGCCTCTCCATATTAACTACATTGCCGAGACAAAAATCCCCGTGGAAGTCGAGGGGCTGACGCCCGACGCGCTGCGGGGCCAATCTCTGGCTGAAATCGAAAAATTCCCGATCCATCACGGCAATCAGCAATTACCGCTAGCGGAGATGTTCCGTGTGGGCGGCACGCTGGACGACGGGCGGATCGAATTTGAAGGTAATCTGGCCGGCGTGCATTGGATCGGTGCCCATCTGCGCGAAGGAGAAATTCACATCGCCGGAAACGCGGGACGGCACCTGGGAAGCGAGATGCGCGGCGGTACGATCACCGTCGAGGGCGATACGAGCGATTGGGTCGGCGGCGAAATGCATGGCGGCACGATCCACATTCACGGCAGCGCGGGCCACTTGGTGGGGGCTGCCTACCGGGGCAGCCCACGCGGCATGACGGGCGGCACCATCATCGTGCACGGCAACGTGGGCAACGAAGTGGGGCATTCCCTGCGGCGCGGGCTTATCGCGGTGGCAGGGGACTGCGGTGACGCGCCTGGTTTCAACATGCTCGCGGGCACGATTCTATTGCTGGGCAAGTGCGGCATCCGTTTGGGGGCAAGTATGCGCCGCGGCACGATCGTGCTCGCCGGTTCCGAACCACCGGATCTGCTGCCTACGTTTCGGCATGCCTGCCGCATTCGCCCCTTGGCCTTGCGGCTGTTGAGGCAAGAACTGCGCCGCCAGGGCCTAGAATGGCCGGGACCAGAAAACACTCCGCTCGTCGATCTCTATAACGGCGACTTTCTCGAAGGCGGTCGGGGCGAAATCCTGATCGCTGCCGCGGCCTAATTTGCTCTACGCAGTCGAGCTTAGGGGCATTGGCTGGCGATGGGCGGGACCGTGGCGCGGTCAACACGGTTCCCACGAGGCCGACAGAAATTATCCCTGAGCGACCGGGGCAACGAACCGCTGCCCCGGTGCTCAGTAAAAAAGCTCCACCGCGAAGCACCTGCTAGAGCGATCGACCCAGAAATCGCGTTCCAGCAAGCCATCAGCTTCGACCCAGGAGGGAGGGTAGCGTAAGGTTCCCGCAAACCCGACGCATTCGGTGGAGCCCCATTTTTTTCACATGGATTCCTTTTGTATCTACGATGGCCGGAAAACGCCCCGTCGTGGTGACAATCTTCTTTAAGCAGCCAATTTGGTCGGCAAACCGGACGGGCTGATGGCCAGTTGGTCCCGCACGATCTCGGCGTCCGAGGCTACGCCCGCTCCGCCCAATGTGATCCCGTCATCGTTGCCGCTGCCACTGACCAAGACACAATCTCCGGGACGGGCATGCTGCAAGGCCCAGCCGATCGCTTCGGCGCGATCGGAGATCGATTTCACTTGGGCCAAGCCCTGAAAGGCTTCCGCCACATATGAATGATTCTCCGCCTCCCAGTGGGGGTCTCCGTGTCCGCTTGTGATGACGACCATGTCCGCGTCTTTTTCGACGGTGCGTGCCAAGGCGGATGTGGAATGCTGTGGCGAACCCGCCGTCGACATCACACAGAATAGCCGCCCCGTGGTCACACGCCGCAAAACCTGCAGACAGCCGCCGACGGCTCCAGGCGTGTGAGCTTGATCCAAAAAGACACCATAGGGCTGTCCCCATTCGAGACGTTGCAGCCGGCCCGGGATGTTCTTCACCGACTCCAAGCCACGGACGATGTCCGTGAGTTTCCCTCCGTAAGTCAACCCCACCGCCGCGGCAATTAGGCAATTGGTCACCTGTTGGTCACCGATCAATGTCGTGCGAACAGGAATCGTGTCGCAACCGGCGGAAATCAAGAAAGTTTGCTCACTGATGGTGCGTTCCACGACTTCCGCCGTGAGAGACGCCTCTTCCCGCAATCCCACGGTCAACACAGGGCCGGAACGGGAGGCGACGAGGCTGGCACTGCCGGGATCGTCCGCGTTGATAATCGCACAGCCATCAGGCGAGAGCTGATGCAAGAGCCTCGCTTTAGCGGCGCGGTAATTCGTAATCGAACCGTGAAAATCCAAATGCTCACGGCGGACATTGGTGACACAGCCCACATCGAAACGGATTCCTGAGAAGTGCCGCGAAGCCAACGCGACGCTGCTGGCTTCGAGCACGGCGTGGGAACAGCCCCCCACCGACATGCGCGAGAGCCAATGAGCCAAGGCAGGATGACTCGCTGGCGATGAGGATGCCAATTCAAATTCGTGGCAATCGCAATTCCCCAGGGAATTCATCAGCCCCACGCGGTGGCCGCACGCTTCGAGGACAGCGCCAATTAGCAAACTCGTGCACGTCTTGCCGTAGGTTCCGGTGATGCCCACGACCTTCATGCGTTGGCTAGGATTTCCGGCCAACGATTGGCACAAGCGGGAAAACGCTTCTCGAGTATCGGGCACGATGCACAAGGGAAGATTGCCGGTGGGCAGCAGCCGCTCGGCGAGGATGGCCGAAGCACCTCGCTGGGCCGCGATGGAGGCAGCGTCATGCCCGTCTTGATCAGCACGGACAAGCGCCACATAAAGATCACCGGGCTGGCAGGTCCGCGCGTCGGTGGTGCAGGACAGGACCCGCACGTCTCCCGCCCCCACGAATTTCGCATGGGGGAATAGATCTCGTAGGCTAATTCCACCGGCGGGCTGGATTGATGACAGCATGCGGTAAGGCCTCCTTGCCTGCCGACGCTTTCGCTCGGACGCGCCCCTCGTCTTCCTTGACGGGGCAATATGGCTTCCCCTTGAAACCGCCAACGCGGCTGCTGGCAGGCGGTCCGGGATACTTTTCAGTCGGGCCGAGATTCTGGCGATTTTTCGGATGCTGTCAAGAACACTTTACACCAAATTATTTCGAGCAATTTTTCTCGCGTACGGACCCGACACGCGGCAATTTCCGAGATTCGGGCGGAAGCCTTCGATCAAACAAATCGGCAGATCCTCGGCTTCACGCGGTCGTTCCCGGCCAATCCTGCTCAAACGGCATTGGAAAAACTAGGAAAAAGCATCAATCACGTTTCACAAGCACCTTCCCCCAATTGGCGGCACACTGCATCCACCGGCAAAAGTCAGCCATTTCGTGACCTACGATTTATGAAGCCGAGATGTGGCGGAAGATGTTTCCGAGAATCATTTCACATCCCGGCCCCCTTGTCCTTGACAACCATCCGAGCCATGCTAGTTTATTGACCTAATAAACAAATTACCCCTAGCTTTTTCATTCACTGCGATCGGTAAAATTTTAAGAAATTTCGCAAGGAAGCCCCGATAGCCGGCTGGGCAAACCAGCCGAGGCTTGACGAATTTGGCGGTGAGGGGCAGCTCCGTCTCGTAGAAACTCCCCCCATTTCGTCAGACAAGATGTTTAGGACGAATTGAGAATTTTTCTCGGTTCGATGTGTTTGACCCAGGTACCTTGGTTTGAAGTTGAAATGGAGGAGGATTTTTTGATGAACCGAACTTTTGTGACAGGAGTGGGAATTTTCGTGGCCCTCGTGGGCATCGCCATGTTCGGTGGCGAGCAACGCGCGGTGGCCGGCCATGGTTGCCACGGTTGCAATGGCTGCGACGGCGCGGCGTGCCACGGCGTTAGTGATTGCTGTGGTGATGTCGTCGTCGACTGCTGTGGCTGCCACGGCAAGAAGCGTCGCTGCCACGGGCTGGCTCGTCGTCTGCGTAAGCACCGCTGCCATGGTCGTGTGCGTTGCCACGGTCGTCGCCGCTGCCACGGTGTCTCGGACTGCTGTGGCGTCGTCCCGGACTGCTGCGGTGAAGTGGTTGTGCCCGATTGCTGCGGCTGCCACGGTGGCGAAGTCGAAGTGCATGATCACGAAGAAGAAGCTCCGCAACCGATCGACTCGGCCAAGATCCGTAACGGATTCGGCCGCGTTCCTTACGCTTTCCGTAGCGTGAGCTTCCGCCGCTAGACCGATTTCGTTGCTCCTGGCCTTCCGGCATACCCTGTCGGCTTTCATTGGAGCGCGAGAATACGGCATGAATTTCGCCGGGGTCTTCTTCCAGAAGACCCCGGCTTTATTTTTTTGCAAAGCGCGATCGGCGAATTGACGGTTGATGACCGCCCGGACAAGTCGCGATAAAGCACCTGGCAGCTACCAGGAAACACGTCGCCCCGATCCAATCCCGCCCTTCGGCGATTGCACTTCATGGCTCACCGCACGCAACTCTTCGATGCCCAACCGTGAGAGTTTGCTGTCTCGGAAAGCGACGCCTCGTCCTACTTAGCTCACGGTAGCGCCGGTTCGTGCTAAGCTGGCCCTCCCGGACCATCCGCCCGGCACGTAAGATACACGCTTTGCGTTTTCCATATTTTCCGCGACGATTCCGAGTAGTTGCATGCCTGGCGAACAGCCCGTCCCGAAAGGAAAAGTCTATTTGGTGGGGGCAGGTCCGGGCGACCCGGGTTTGATCACCGTCCGTGGTTTGGAGTGCCTCCAACAAGCGGATGTCGTGATGTTCGACTACTTGGCAAACGCAATTTTGACCCGCAACATGCGGCCCGAAGCGGAGATGATCTGCCTCGGACGACATGGCCGCGATCAAGTCTGGACGCAAGACGATGTGAATCGGGAGATGGTTTCCCGTGCCCAAGCGGGAAGCCATTTGGTGCGTTTGAAGGGAGGCGATCCCGCCATCTTTGGCCGCTTCGCCGAGGAAGTGGCCGCCTTGGAATCCGCTGGAATCGAATTTGAAATCGTGCCCGGAGTCTCTACCGCTCTGGCCGCGGGGGGGTATACCGGCATCCCTTTGACCCATCGGGATGCCGCATCGGCCGTTGCCTTCGTCACCGCCCGTGAAAGCCTCGCAAAACACGAACCGGACCTCGACTATCACGCACTGGCGCGATTTCCCGGCACGTTGGTTTTTTATATGGGAGTGACCACGGCCGACCGTTGGACACGGAAACTAATCCAACATGGAAAAGCCGGCGACACGCCCGCCGTGATCGTGAGCCGTTGTACCCTACCCTCTCAACGCACGATGTTCACCACCCTCGAAGGAGTGGCCGGCGAAATCGAAAAAACCTCCTTGCGACCTCCCGCCATCGTCATCGTGGGGGATGTGGTATCCCATCGGGCGAATAGAAACTGGTTTGCCGACCGGCCCTTGTCTGGCCGCACGGTTTTGTTGGCCCGCCCCGAGGAACAGGCGTGGGAATGGGAATCCCGGCTGCGCTTGCTGGGGGCGGACGTGATCGTCCAACCCGCCATTCGAATTTCGCCGGTGGAAGATTTTTCTTCTTTGGACCGAGCCATCGAGAACCTCCCCTCTTTTGAATGTGTCGTGTTTTCCAGCACGAACGGGGTTTCCCATTTAATGGAGCGGATCTTGTCTCTGGGAAAGGATCTGCGGCACCTGGGCTCCACACGACTAGCAGCCATTGGTCCCGGAACAGCGGAACGTCTCGCTCACTATCATTTGCGAGCGGACGTCATCCCGGATGTATATCGGGCCGAAGGACTTGCCGCGTCGCTCACGCCAAATGCCTCCGGCAAACGATTCTTGCTCATCCGTGCCAGTCGGGGACGGGACTTGCTCGCCGATGAGTTGCGAAGTGTGGGCGCGAACGTGGAGCAGGTCGTGGCTTATCGCAGCGAAGATGTCGTGGCCCTCGATTCGGAAATCGAGCGCCGAGTGAGTGATGCACCGCTGCCCTGGGTGATTATTTCCAGTTCCGCCATCGCCCGCAGTCTGGTTCGTTTGTTTGGAGCTAATTTGGAGAACGCTCGACTGGCTTCGATCAGCCCGGTAACTTCCACCACCCTGCGGTCGCTGGGCTGGGAGCCCACCGTGGAGGCAAACCCTCACACGATGGAGGGAATCCTTCAAGCGATCCTCGCCGCCGAAACCCAGCGTGTAGGACCATGATCTCAGGTCAGAGCACGAATAAAACCTCGTCTCCTTTTTCGTCTTGCATTAATGAAATGACAGAGCATTCTTCCATCGTCCAACACGAGATCCAGTATCGTGAAGATAGGGCGATTCCACGCGAAGCCGTACTGGAACTTTATCGAGTGAGCGGCTGGTCTTCCGCGAAGCGTCCGGACGAATTGTGCGCGGCATTGCGGGATTGCCATGCCTTGATTACGGCGTGGGAAGGACCGAGGCTGGTCGGCCTGGCGAATGCCATCTCCGATGGGCACTTGGTCGTCTATTTTCCACATGCGGTGGTCCATCCGGACTACCAGCGGCGAGGGATCGGCCGACAAATGATGCAGCGGCTGGTGGCGCGTTACACCGACTTTCATCAGCTCGTACTCATCGCCGATGGTGACGCTTGCGGTTTCTATCAGCGTCTAGGCTTCACACGGGCTGGCCGCACGGAGCCGATGTGGATCTTTTCCGGCACAGAACATTGACATCGCATGCCACGTGCCTGCAAAACTCTCTTTTACGGCGCCATGCGCACTCTCGAAAGATCACATTGACGGCTATCGCGTTCAGAAACCGTCAGCGGAGAATCCACCATACGATGCTGAGCATCGCTCGCCGCAGGGGACAGCCTGCTGAGTCGTTCAACAGGCTGTCCGCATTCCTCACCATTCGAAGCTCGGGTGCCCAGCGTAGGTTATCCAAGCAGCCAAGCGATGTGACGCATACTTACCCCAATCCCGGGATTGAGGACGACTATCAGTGCCAAGCGTCTGGCGGAACAACTTCTGGCGCCGTCACCATATGAAGCACTTCCTTCCGCCGCGACAGCATGTGGCGAAAGTCCCATTGCGGCTAGCGTACCAACTCCAGGTTTTCGAACTCAATCTTCCTAATTTCACTTCCATTTGGCCGGGAGGTGACTTCCGTTAGTGTTCGCGGGAGATCCCATTTTCCAACACGCTGCCATTCATGCATGACGGTGGACGTGTTGGAGATACTCCCGGATTCATCGTTCCAAAAGGTCACGACGTACACTTTGGGAAGATATTTGCCTTCCGCGTTGGTGAAGATGTCCAGCACGCTAATCTTGAAATGGCCGGAGCCCATCTCCCGATTGACTTCCCGGACGACATCCTGATTCACTCGATAAATACTGCCCATGCCCTCGCCGTGCAGTTCAATTTCCTGCCCCAAAGGATGAGGAGTGACTTGCCGCAGGAATTCTCCTCCGCTGCCGACTTCATTTCCTGGCAAGCGATGCATGACAAGTGATGAGACCGTCCGTTCCAGCCAGGCCTGGGGAGCGCCGTCACTCACGTCAAATGACACTTCGCCATCTTCCGCCACGATGACCTTTCCCGAGAATTGATCATCGTTCACCGTAAGCGTCATGGACGCGGTGAAGCCAGAAAAGTCTTCCCATAATGCTCGATGTTCGCGCGCGGCGATGAGCACGTCGCTGGCGGAATGCTGTTGTTCGGGGACGGACATGGTCAGCGTGGCGATGTGCAAGGCACCTTGATAGTCTTGGCCGGCGAGCGTCCCACTGTCGCTAGTATCCCGATACATGGCACGCACGGCGAACGGGCCTTCCCAATCGGTGGGCACTTCAATGAGTCCCTTGTCAGAGGTTTCGAATTCGTCTTCGTTGTCCTGCTGATCGGTAACCGTTACGGAAGCTCCCGTTGCCGGTTCGCCGTGCCACAAAACTTGGAAACTACGCGGATCGGCCGAGCAGGGAACGACTTCCAAGGAGTGATCGGTCTCGCCCGCTAACTTCGCACACTTCTCGGAACAGCCGGAGCGAAGATGCTTTGTGTAGTAGATCAACCTCACGGGCGCGCCGGTTTTGCCGAATACCCCGTAATCCAACTTGGCTTCAATGGCAAAATCCCCCGAGGGCAAGGTGCTTTCCGTGAGCATGGCTCCCTCATCTTCGGAAGTCACTGGACTCAGAGCCAGGTTCCGAGAAGAGCCATCAGCGGTTTTGAATTCAGCGTTTACTCCTTGGAGCCGAGATACCAACTCGCTCGATCCTCGATAGGCGCCTTCGGAAAAGACAATCTCGAATTTTCCTGGCTCATGCTGGCTGGGAATAATCCACACGAAGTGCGCCCGGGCCGGCAGGCTCGCCGCCAGCCAGACCAAGGCCATGCCCGTGATACTCCAAAGTGGTTTCCGCATGATCAAATCTCCTTAACGCGATTGCTTGTTGGATGTTTTGAGAATTTCTTCGGTTTGTAGATGAAAGTCGAACACGTTCTCGCCCGTGGGGCTGACTTGAACTTCTTGCTTCGATCGAACGTTGTATTCCGGCGGTATCGGCTGGCGAACCGGGGCGTGAGGACCATGAGCCAGATACTCGCGCGGATTCGTGATGTCGTACTCGTAGGAATGGGTCATGTCCGCGCGAATCTCGACGCGATGGCTTCCCGCCACCGGCCCTTCGCCAGCCTGTAAATCGTAGGCGCCATCGAGAATCACCGCTCCGGCTTCCGGCCCCTTGGTGGGAGGCAGAGGAATAAAGAGCACGGATCCGTGTTCCAAGGGTTTCCCGTTCACGCTCACTTGGCCCTGCACGCGAAATCGGCCATTTTCTTCCCGGCTGCAGGCCGCCTGAACGGATAGAACGGAGATCCCGAGCAAGACTCTCAGCCAAGGCCACCACGGTTGGCCTATCAAAAGCTTCATGGGGCCGTGATCCGTTCACTGCCATCGCGGGTGGCCATGGCGTCCAGCAGCGCGGCGTCCACGCTGTCATTGACGAAACGAATCGAGCCATCCACGAAGGCAAAATAGGCTCCGCCGGGATGATCACTGCGAAAGGTTTCCCACTCAGCGAAGGAACTAATCAATCTGTTGGAGTTGAAGACGCCCCAGGTGGATCCCCAAGCGTGGCCCGGATAGGCAATGGCCCATTGCGTCGTGCCCCCCTTTGACTGCCCTTCGACACAATTATCGATCCAATTCGTCAGGCCGTAGTCCAACTCGCCTACCAAGAAAGTGTGGGATGTACCATCTGCTTGGCTGATCGAATCCACGGAAACCGTCAAATACTCGGGACCAAATCCGACGATGGCGCCATCATGCGGTTCGCGTGAAGAACCGCTGCCCGTGGACAAGGCATAGCTGCTGGGAGCCGCGACTTCACCGCAAGGGGCATAGGGCACCGGCCGCCCCAATTGCATCGAAGGGCAGGTGAATAGCGGCAAAGGCAGTGAAGTGAGTTCCAAGTTGGAGCCTTCGGAAGGGCCCACGGACAAATCGTAGTTCTGATAGATCGCATTCAATTCCAAGTAGGGGAGCGTGAGCACGAAGCCGCTATTGAGCACGCGGCCCCCTTCGCTTTCTACCTTACCTGGCGGCAAAGTTTGGTGCGTATCTTGATGCATGTGCATTCCCAACGCGATCTGCTTGAGATTGTTCATGCATTGGGTCTTACGCGCCGCCTCTCGGGCGGATTGCACAGCGGGTAGCAACAGCGCCACGAGGATGCCAATGATCGCGATGACGACCAAAAGTTCCACGAGTGTGAATCCTTGGCGCGACACCGCTCTCGGACCCACAGGTGGATCGTTCCTTCGCCCATGTCGGCGAAACACTATGCCACAGGCGAGAATTCCGCAAGCTACAGTGACCAGCGGCAAAGTGGCGGGTTCCGGCACTGCCGCGGCCGATCCAAAGTTGTCTTTAAGAAGCGTGAAGTCTTGAAGATCCACCAAGCCATCTCCATTGCTGCTGCCGGGGAAGAAGGCATTATCTGTTCCGCCAAAGCTGTCCTTGAGCAAGGTGAAATCGGCGAGATCAACTAGGCCATTACCGTCGAAATCGCCAGGCAAGGGAGCGGTGGAGCCCGGGGCAGGTTCCACGAAACGGTCCAGGGAGGTGTAGGTATCCACCGTCACATCGGTCAGGCTCATGCTCGAAGCGGAGGCACCGAAGTTGAGAACATATTCGTCGTGGCTCCCCGGCAGCACCCATTGAAACCAGTTCTCCTGGACGAGGGTTTCACCGATGGCGGTTTCCACGATCTCGTCGCGGAGAATCGAGTGGAACTCGGGCGTGATGCCATCCACCTCCACTCCACTCGGGTCCTGCAAGACCACACTTTCGGGAAGCACCGTACTGCCCTGGGTCGCGGTTTGCAGGATGATCGTCGTAAAGTAGTCCTCCCCCAAGTTGGCGGAGGGCAGGTTGAGGTCAAACTGAGTCGCCGCGAAGGGGGAATAGATATTGCTCGTACTGGTCACGATTCCTCTGCCGGTCGTCTCTTCAAGAAACGCTTGACCGCTGGTTCCAAAACTTCCCGCATCGGGGGCATGCGGTCCATCCGCGCTGGGAAAATTGAATCCCTCGTTCACGGTGAACGCATCCCAGGCATGGAATGTTGAGCCCTGAGTGACGCCCCGCTCCCACATCTGTGGCGCGACGAACATGGTTTCCGTATACCCTTGACGAGCCGGAATCGCGGCCAGAGCTACAACGGCCAAAAGCATCGGGCCCGAACCGCGGACCAAGCGAGGGAGAAATAGGGTCGACACGGTTGTTTCCACGCGACGTGGCCGACGAAGAAAAAAACGCAGAAAGAACGCTTGCAAGCCACTGGAATGGACGGGCTCCGTCAGGAACCGGAGAATAAAGCAGTTAGCTAGAAACAACCCCAGCAGAGTTGCGAAAGACGTAAGTGCAATAGCCATAAGAGATACCTCGCCAATAAGAGGACAACACCTACCAACACGGATCAGATATCACGTGAGCGTGGCTGGCGAGGAAGTAGCTGGCTGCGCTCGATTTTTAAATGAGACTCAATCTCATTTGAATACGTTCTAGCGTTTCTGAATTCTGTTAGCAAGGGGGTTGCCGCAGAAAAACCTGTGAAATATGCCGCGCGGCACTCCACTCAAGCGCCAGCGGATTGGCATGCCTTAAGGACGAGGAGGCTGCCAGCGTGCGTTATGACGCATTTCATAGTGATCATAGAGCGAAAATAAGATCTCACGCACGTTGCCTCGGCAATTGGAAAACAAGGCTGGCGTGCATTCGAATTCATCTGACCGCTGCTGGCGATGCAATACTCCGCGGACCACCGCACGCGCGGTCTCGATGCTGGCACGCGTGGTATACAGGGTCGGCAGATTGGCGCGTCGATGGGCCGTTACCAATAACCCGTGTCGGAGAATCCGGGACTGCAGCAAAAAATAACGTTGTCGCCACCAGGGCAACGCTTCAAATCCGTCAATGAACTGGATGGTTGGTCTCCTGAGGCGCGGTGAATTCCTCGCTTGATGGGCCTCAACGGTTGTATAGAAAGATCTGGAAGCCTTGTGCATTCGCACTCCCCAACCGCGTTCCCGCAGGCATCTCGCCAATTCGAGCAAGAGCGTGCTTTTTCCCGTTCCATGCGGGCCCACGATCGCGCCGCGATGGCCAAAGTGGCGCAGCCGTTCCAGCAGGCTCTGGATCGATTCGCCATTCGAAAAAATGAAGGGGATCACGCCAGGGCGGACCCAACGGGCGGAAAAAGGATTTTCCGTCGACACGGCTGGCTTGCCAGACTCAACTCTGGAGTTCAAAGCGTTCCTCGACCACGATCTCACGTTTCGAATCCAAAAAGACGCGAAGCCGGACCAACCATTGGATCTTGATGAGAAACCCTTCGTAGCTCAGCGGACTATTGGGCAAAGGCATCGTGCAAAAGAAGTCGTCTTCCCAAGAACCGGTAGACTTGCCATGGGAAGAATTTCCCCGGCGCGTGAATTCGAGAACGCAGGTGTCCTCGTCCCCCTTGCCGCTAGTTCGCCAGAGCACGGCCAATTCCAGCGCGCTCACCTCCGGTCGAATTCGAGCCGCCACGAAAAATTTGCCCTGTAGATGTTCTCCTGGCGCGAAAAATCTCTGGCCCTGGTGAAATTCCCAGCGCACGTCATCCTGAAGCCGTGGACTCGATGGCAACGGCGGATCGAGGATAGACGACGAGGGGAAAGCTTCGTTCATATTTCGGCCACCCGGGCATGTGGACGACGACCACGAGCTTCCAGAGGATCTCGTTGTGCTCGGACTTGAAAGAGTGCATCGCGTCCCTGGGCACGCGGAGACTCAATTCCACTTCACAAGGACGGTTGGGACTTACCTTGAGCTCCGTGCGGCGAAAGAGATTGGTCCACCAAATCTCACGGATTTCGGTCCGCACATCCGTCCCTTGATGGTAAGTCGCCCGTTCCTCGCAAACAAGATCCACCGCGAAGACGTTTAACTCGCCCCGGCCCGTCTGCTCGATAAACAGCCGATAGGATTCACCGGGGCGCAGCGGGTGGTCGGAAATCTCGGCACGCGTCGTGCCGATGCCGCCCGTCAAGAGAATCTGACGAAGCCAGTAGTAAAGCAGGAAAAGACCGATGAGCGTCAGTGGAGTGACGGCAAGGCCGAACCACCATCCGGATTGCTCCAAGAGAACTCCGGAAAAGAAGAGATAGAAAATGATACCCAACACCGTGTTCCAAAGCAGAAACGCCACCGTTGCGGCGATAACATTTCGAGCCGGCGAACGCACCAGCGGCAAGCGATACGCCAGGCGCACTCCGGGACTATTGGTCAAATCCACATTCCCGGGAATAAAAGGATAGGCCGGCTGAAGTCTCTCGCCGTTCGTACCTTCCGCGGAAGCACGCCGTGGCGCCAGGCGTTGCTCTGGCGAGCGGTTCCAAGT
The DNA here is from genome assembly GCA_028289405.1 of Pirellulales bacterium. Taxonomy (GTDB): domain Bacteria; phylum Planctomycetota; class Planctomycetia; order Pirellulales; family JANQPP01; genus JANQPP01. The sequence goes on along the minus strand of JANQPP010000143.1, from coordinate 14,935 downwards.
CAAGAAGGCCCAGACCAAACCTCCCAGACCGACGGCGATGAAGGGAACTGGCAGCAGCAGGAGCAGCCAAAGCCACCATGAAAAGCCGCGCACCATCACGAAACGTTCTGGAAATCGCGGATCACACCACCCCGAATAATGTTGGCCCACTTCGAAGCGTTCCAAGATTTCCCTAGCGCGTGCTTTTCGCGTCGTGGAATAGCCGGCGATGTCATAGCACCACAAATGATGCGTTCGCTCATTCCAGTCATAGGCAACAAAAAACTGCGGGCGGTATCGATAGCCATCGGGAACTTCGTCGGTGATCAAGCGTTTGGCCTTCACCAGGCATTGCGTCGAAACGAAGTGCCGGTTGGCCCGCCATTCTGGCCATATCCAAGCGGAGAAGATGTGCGCCAGCCCCGCGCAGCCCACGAACAGCAGGCAAGCAAAGAAGAGGGTCTCTCCGGCACGCCCCAACCACGGTAAGCCCGTGTGCCGGTTACCACGTTTCCTGCCGTAAAACCATCTGCGGATTCGCACGACGCGCTTTCTGAAGACTCAAAATTCTGGCCAGGGAAAGTTTCTGGCATCGCGGTCATTGCATGCTAACAGCCCGGATACCGCAATACTCGCTTGCAACCCAAGACCTGTTTGTTGCGGCCTTCTTTTTAGGCCAATTCTTTTTGTTTAGAGTATCCTGCCGTCACTCGGTTAGCCTAGTGCGGTAGGAAAAAAGGTCTCATTCTCCGGACGCTGGTTCGTGTCCAAGGGCATATCATGATCTTAGTAGCATCGAACTCCGGTCCTTGTTCCAAGCTGATTTCGCGATTCTTGAAGAGGAATTCGCTTCTAACCTTCTTATGTTTGGTGTGGGCCGCGGGAACTTTTTCGAACGTCGCCCAGGCAGGTGATTGGCCACAAATCCTCGGCCCGGACCGGAATGGAATCGCCAAGGGCGAGACCATCCGGGTCAACTGGAACGAGTCCAGCCCGTCCCAAGCTTGGTCTCGCGAAGTCGGTACGGGACATGCCGGCGTGGCAGTTTCCCAAGGACAAGTCTTCTTGTTCCATCGCCATGATGACAAAGAAATTGTCGAAGCTTTGGACAGTGCGACTGGGGACCGTTTGTGGGACAGTTCTTTTCCGGCCTCTTACCGCCCTTCCGTCGTGCCGAATGATGGACCACTCTGTGTGCCGACGGTCGCCGGAGAATATGTCGTCGTGCTGGGCGCCGCTGGCGATTTGCGTGTGCTGTCGATCAATGATGGGAGTGAGGCTTGGTCCCGCTCGTTTGGCGAGGAATTCGGCGCGCCTTCCGGCTACTTTGGGGCGGGAAGTGCACCGCTTGTCTATCAAGAAACCGTGCTGGTGAATGTTGGCGGCCGAGGAGGAACGGGCATCATGGCCTTCTCACTCCGCGACGGACAAACGCTGTGGCAAACGTCGGACGAAAAAGCCAGCTATTCCTCGCCCGTGCTCACGTCCATTGATGGGCAGCCCACGGTGATCTTCGTGACCCGGCTAGCCGTAATGGCGCTCGATCCTCGCAATGGGAATGTCCTCCGTCGCACGCCCTTTGGGAAGTTGGGCCCTACCGTCAATGCCGCCAGCCCGTTGGTGTTTGGCGATTACGTGTTATGCACGGCGAGCTATCAAGTTGGAGCGCGGCTGTTGCGCCATGCCCCTCGTGAATTTCAAGAAATCTGGAGCAAAGATGACGTGATGTCCAGCCAGTATTCAACTAGCATTCTGGTGGACCGTGCCGTGTACGGCATCCACGGCCGCGCGGACTTGGGCAGAGCCCATCTGCGTTGCATCGACCCCCTCAGCGGAGAACTTCAATGGTCGGAGGACAACTTCGGCATGGCGACGATGATCTTGGCGGGATCGAACCTTTTGGCGCTCACGACCGAAGGCGAGTTTGTGGCCATGGCCCCCTCCACCTCGGCCTATCAGGAATTGGCGCGCATCCGCGTTAGCGAACACACTTGCCGCGCCTTGCCGGCTCTATCGGACGGCCTGCTCTACGTCCGCGATGAGCGGCGGCTCACATGCTGGAACCTTCGTCTCCAAAGCGGGAACTGACCGGCGTCCTCAACTCGTGGCAGTTTCGAGTTGCTGATCCGAGGAAGCCCGAGATTCCCGATGGCGGCGATAGAAGCCGATGCCTTCGAGGGCTCGATAAACCTCCTCCAACGTCTTCTCTCCAAAATTGGAGATGCTCAACAGGTCGTCACGACTGCTATTGAGCAGGTCGCCCACCGTGAAGATGCCTTTTTCTTCCAGGCAATTGGTGGTGCGCACCGTCAAGCCGATTTCCGCCGTGCTCAATTCGAGCCGCTCACTCACCGTGCGTGAATTGTTTTCACAGGCTGGCAGCGGGATCCGGGTCATGGGGTCCCTCCCATCGCTAAAGAAAATGTTCATCCATAACTTCATGGATCGAGAAGCTTGTTCTCGTACCATCCACCGACATTAAATATACGATGAATTCCCAATTTTAGGAAAGGGCAGTTTCGACAAGTTTTCCACGGCGATGTTCGAGGCGTATCGATACGAGGGGAAGACAAGGCGAATCCTCGCCAAGGTCCTGTCGACGAAACCTTCGGTACGTCCACTTGTGCCAGCCGTTTTGTGGCTTTCATCAAGTGGACTATACTGCCCACGGTACTTTTCTGTCTTTCAGCACATCCGCTCCCATTTTTGAGCACAGGGATTTGTTCTCCATTCGGAACATCCACAATAAACACCTGGAGATAGGTTTCCGATGCATACACTCGACAATCGACGGTGGACGATCGTGATGGCTCTGACGCTTGAGAGCCTGGTTGGAGTCTTCACGGCGACGTCCCACGCGGAGTCCCCTAGCGGGCCGCTCGCGGAATACGTGCACGCGGAGGACCCCAGTTATCACTGGGAATTGGTGCACACGACGAAAGGGCCCGGCCATACGACGCACGTGCTGGAAATGGTTTCTCAGACCTGGCGCACCACGGAAGACGTGGACCGCACGGAATGGAAACATTGGCTGATTGTCACGAAGCCGGACAAGGTCGCCACGGATTGTTCCTTGCTCGTGATCTCCGGAGGGAGAAACGGAGGAGATCCTCCGGAGAACTCTTCCGAACAGGCGGTCATCCTGGCACTGGGCAGCCAATCCGTCGTGAGTGAGTTGAAAATGGTGCCGAATCAGCCCTTGGTTTTCCGACAAGATGGCGAGCGCCGTTTCGAGGATGATCTGATCGCTTACACGTGGGACAAATTCATGACCACGGCGGACCCGAATTGGATCGCCCGCTTTCCGATGGTGAAGAGTGCCGTGCGGGCCATGGACACGGTGCAGGAATTCTTGCAAAGCGAAGAGGGGGGCGAAGTCACTGTGAAGGAGTTCGTGGTGGCGGGCGCGTCCAAACGTGGCTGGACTACCTGGCTCACCGCCGCCATGGACTCACGCGTGGCCGCCATCGTGCCGATCGTGATCGACGTGCTCAACGTCCGTCCCTCCATGGAACACCACTTCGCGGCCTACGGATTTTGGGCACCCGCCGTGGGGGATTACGTGGAGCACAAGATTACCGAGCGCCGCGACACGCCGGAATACGCGGATTTGCTGAAGATAGAGGATCCCTTCTTCTACCGTGATTGTTTCTCGATGCCCAAATACGTGGTCAATGCCTCGGGAGACCAGTTCTTTTTGCCCGATTCATCGCAGTTCTATTTCGACGAGCTACCCGGCGAAAAGTTGCTCCGCTACGTGCCCAACGCCGACCATTCGCTACGCGGCTCGGACGCGTTGCAGGGGATATTGGCGTTTTATCACGCCATTGCTCATGATCATGCCCGGCCCCAATTTGATTGGTCCTTCGGAGAGAATGGGAAACTCCGTGTCGTATGCCAAGAAGAACCGCTGGAAGTTCGGCTTTGGCAGGCAACCAACGAGGAGCAAAGGGATTTCCGACTGGAAACGATCGATCGGGCCTATCGAAGCCAGGCCATCCCCAAAAATGGTGACGGTTCTTACGACGCCCAGGTCAGCCCGCCTGAACAAGGTTGGACAGCCTATTTCGCCGAAGTGACGTTTCCGAGTCCCGGACCGTTCCCCTACAAATTCAGTACGCCGGTCCGCGTGATTCCTGATGTCTTGCCCCATGAAGGCCAACTGGGTACCTCGGCGGCGGGTAATTGAGCCCTTGCGTAAACGTCATGGAAGCCGGCGGATTCCGTGACGGAAGTTTGTCTTCGTCGCGGGAAGGTCTTGCACGGCGCACGGCATTCAAGTCCTGGGCTTTGCCGCGGGTACGTGGTCACTATGACCATTCGCCCAGCACTATAACCACTCAGCCAGATGTTTGCCCGTGAGAGAGGCGGCATTCCTCACGATCTCCTCAGGCGTTCCCGTGGCGACGATGTTTCCGCCCTGCTCTCCCGCTCCGAGGCCCAGGTCGATCAGGTAGTCCGCCGCGGCCAGGAATTGAGGATGATGGTCGCAAGCCACGACGGAATGCCCCAGGCTCAGCAGCCTTCCCAACCACTCCACTAGCCGTTCGACATCCGAGAAGTGCAAACCGGCGGCCGGTTCGTCGAACAAAAACAGCGTGCTCGCGGGATGTTTGGCGGCCAAGTGGGCAGCGAGCCGCAGCCGCTGGCTTTCCCCCTCGGAGAGCGTGTGCAGCGGCTGCCCCAAGGCTAGGTAGCCCAGGCCGGATTCGCGAAGGCTTTGCAGTTTGGTTTGCAGGCGGGCCTGCCCTCGGAAAAAACCGAAGGCTTCATCGACGGTCATCCGCAAGACTTCGATAATGGTTCTGCCCCGGTACAGAACTTCGAGAATTTCTGGGCGATAGCGCCGCCCTCCGCATTCCTCGCAGGGGCGATACACATCTGGGAGAAACCGCATCTCGGCCTTGAGTTGTCCTTCTCCCTTGCAAGCCGGGCAGCGGCCACCTTCCACGTTGAAGCTGAAGAAGCCGGCGGAATAATTTCTCAACCGCGCCTCGGGAGTCTCCGCGTAAATTCGACGGATTTCATCGAACACTTTCACATACGTGGCGGGGTTCGCACGCGACGTCTGCCCCAACGGGGCACGGTCCAGAAACGTCACGTCGCCCAGTGATTGGGCACCTATTAACTCCTGGCACGGAGCCTGGGAAAAGCCCCGTTTGCCGAGCGCGCGGGCCACGGCGGGCAGCAGCGTATGTTCCACCAGGCTGCTCTTTCCCGCGCCGCTGACGCCGGTCACGACGCACAACACACCGAGCGGAATTTCGACCGTGATCTCCTTCAGGTTGCGGGCACGCGCGCCGTGGAGCGTGAGCGTTCCCGACGCCGCACGCCGGTTCGGCTGGCCATTACACCGCTCCCGCAGCCGCGCCAGAAATCTGCCGGTGGGACTTCGATCGGCCTCGAACACCTCGGAGGGAGGACCTTGAAACAGGATCTCGCCGCCGCCAGAGCCTCCTTCGGGACCGGTTTCCACGATTTCATCGGCCTGTTGCAACATGGCCGGATGATGGTCCACCACGAGCAGCGTGTTTCCGCGATCGCGTAGCCGACGCAACACCTCGTGCAGTGCCCGCAGATCCTCCGCGTGCAAAGAAGTGGACGGCTCATCCAGCACATACAGGACCTGGACCAGTTCGCTCGCCAATGCCCGGGCGAAGGCAACACGCTTCGCCTCGCCTCGGCTCAAGTCGTGCATTGACGAACGTAGATACAAATCATCCAGGCCGACCTCGGTGAGAAATTGCAACCGCTGGCTGACGGGCTCCAGAATTTGCCGTACACGGGACGAGGCGGTCCCTCTTTCTTGCCAATCAAGGGTCATCGCCAACGCGTCACTCACGGGCATGTTTAGCATTTCGGGCATCGTCGTTTCGTGGTACCGGACGTGCGATGCTAAAGGGGACAGACGGCTACCATTACACTTTGGGCAGCCAACTTGCGATTGCCAGGACCGCAGGAATTTTTTGGTTTCCGCGTCGCGCCGGCTCGCCAGTTCATCAAAGAACGCATTTAGCCCATGAAATTCCGTGCCTGGAATGCCTTGCCAGAGCATCGCTTGCTGATCCGCCGAGAGTTCGGCGTAGGGTACGTCGAGAGAGAGATCATGCTCCGCCGCGTTGTCTGCCAGGGTTTGGTGTGGCTCGCGATGTGGAGCCCGCCGCCAGGGAGCCACCGCCCCTTGGCGTAAACTGAGGCTGGGATCTGGGATGACCTGCACAGGGTCGGCTTGCCACTGCCTCCCCGTCCCTTCGCAGGCGGGGCAGGCGCCTTCCGTGCTTTGGAATTTGAAATGTCGGGATTCCAACTCCGGATACTCGGCCCCGCAGACCGGGCAGGCCATGCCACGGCTAAAGTCATGCCGCAGCCAAACGCTACCATCGATATTTTCGCGCCGGCTGAACTCAAAGAAGTCCTGTCCGCCATTCTCCGTTTCGGTGTCCGCCTCCATGAGCAAAGCACACGCTCCATTCCCAGCACTCAACGCGTTCTCCAAGGAGTCGCGCAGGCGGGCTGGCGCGGTCGTGCCCGTTTTCAGGCGGTCCAAAACGACCAGCAGCTCCTCGTCGACATCGAGCGCCGGGAAACCGGCATCGGCTGGAACTTCGTCCAACGAATGCATCTTTCCTTGGAAAATCGCGCGCGCGAAACCGCGTATACGCAACGCTTGGAGCCGCGTTGCCAGGGACGTATCCGTGGAAAATTCTGGACGGAAGCAGAGGAATAGCCGTTTTCCTGGCGGCAGGGCCTCCGCCGTTTCGCTGATGGATTGAGGCGTGTCATCCCGCACGGGATGGCCGCAGTTGAGGCAATGCAGCGTGCCGAACTTCGCGAACAAGATCGCCAAATGGTTCTGAATTTCGCCGGCCGTGGCCACGGTCTCCTCCCGGGCGGAACGCCAGCCAGGGTCGGGCACGGCGATGGTAGGAGGGAGGCCGCTGATCGAAGCTGCCAGGGGGCGTTCGTAGCGCGGCAATCGCTGTTTCACTTCGGGCGAAAGCGTCTCCAGAAACAGCCGCTGTCCTTCGGCAAACAGCGTATCCAAGGCCAGGCTCGATTTGCCGCTACCGCTGGGGCCGCAGATCACGATCCACTTCCGCCAGGGGAGATCGACGTCGATCTGTTTGAGGTTATGGACGGCAACGCCCCGAAGCTCAATCATGGCAGAGCAACGGTTCAAAGGCGCGGGCTACAATCCGTGGCATTTTAGGGCACTTTCTTGCGATTGGGCGTCATGACCAAAACTCCTCGTTCCACGAAACGGAAAACCTCCTCGGAACCGCCGAAAAATCAGCCCCCGCCGACCGGCAAGGAGGAAATCGTGACGGCCTGCTGGGTGCTGGCCGCGTTTTTAACCATGTTGCACGAGCTCTTGGCCCTGGGAGCCTGGTGGTGGTTCCGCTTTCAACCGCAGCTCGATTGGCTGCGGCTGCTGGGGGGACTTTTGACGTTCGCCGCCATCGTCTTGGGCAGCGCGGCTTTGGTCATGATGTGGGTTGCCAAGCGGATCCGCAAGGTGCCGCCGCCCACGGGATTCACGGTGTTTACGTGGGCTGTGAGCGGGGTGGCGTGGCTCATGGCGTGGGTTTGGTGAGCATCCTCTCCACCTGCAGATTGGCTGCCAGTATCGCCTAAGAGCCCGGAGACAAAACACCTCGGCATCCGCGAAATTCGGTGTCCAGCGGCCGTGAAACGCCGATGGGCGAAAGTCCGTGAAGTTCTGTCCGTTGGTTTTAAAACTCGGCGTTGCCTGGAGTGCGGGGAAAGGGGATCACGTCGCGGATATTGGCCATGCCCGTGACGAATTGCACCATGCGTTCCAGCCCCAAGCCGAAACCGGAGTGCGGCACCGTGCCGTAACGCCGCAGGTCGAGATACCACCCGTAGGCGTCCGGGTCGAGCCCCTGTTCCCGCATGCGGCTTTCGACCACGTCGAGCCGTTCTTCACGCTGGCTGCCGCCGATGATTTCACCCACCTTGGGCACCAGGACATCCATGGCCCGCACGGTCTTCTCGTCATCATTGACCCGCATATAAAACGGCTTAATACCTCGGGGATAGTCGTACAGGATCACGGGCGACTGGAAATGCTGCTCGGTGAGAAAGCGTTCGTGCTCCGCTTGCAGGTCATGCCCCCACTGGACGGGATACTCGAAGGATTCGCCCGACTTTTCCAGGACTTGAACGGCCTCAGTATAGGGCAGCCGGACGAACTGGCTCTCGGAGACCTTCCGCAGCGTTTCCAAAATCGTCTTTTCAATCCGTTGCTGGAAGAACTGCATGTCTTCCTCGCAGTCGGCCAATACATCCTGAATGATGCGTTTGAGAAACCGTTCCGCCAGATCCATGTTGTCCGGCAGTTCGAAGAAGGCCATCTCCGGTTCGATCATCCAAAACTCGGCCAGATGCCGCGAAGTATTGGAGTTCTCCGCCCGGAATGTCGGCCCGAACGTGTAGACCTTGCCCAGGGAACAGGCGAACGCCTCGGCTTGTAGTTGGCCGCTGACGGTTAAAAAGGACGGGACCTCGAAAAAATCGCGGGCGAAGTCGACTTTCCCGTCCTGTTTGGGAACATTCGCCAAATCCAGGGATGTGACCCGAAATAGTTCTCCCGCCCCTTCGCAGTCGCTCGCGGAAATGATCGGCGTGTGGATGTGCAGGAAGCCTTCTTCCTGAAAGAAGTCATGGATGGAGCGGCTAATGCGGTTGCGAACCCGGGCCACGGCGCCGAAGGTGTTTGTGCGGGGGCGGAGGTGGGCAATCGTGCGGAGAAATTCGAACGAATGCCGCTTCTTTTGTAGCGGATAGGTTTCGGTATCCGCCTGCCCGTAAAGCATAATCTCTTGGGCATGCATCTCCGTGGATTGTCCCTTGCCCGGGGAGGCTTTGATCTCCCCTTGCACGGCTATGCTGCATCCCGGAGACAAGTGGCGGATCACGTCTTCGTAATTCGGGAGCGAACCATCGGCGATGACCTGGATATTCGCGAAGCAGGAGCCGTCGTTGATTTCGAGGAAGCTGAAACCGCCCTTGGAATCCCGCCGAGTACGCACCCAACCGCGCAGGCCGACGTTGCTTCCCACGGCATCCGGACGTCTTGCCGCCGCTACTGAAATATTCTCCATGCCGCATCCTTCCGGGCACCAGCGCGACCGAACTCGCAAACTGGCCCGTTAAAATCCTTTTTCGCCCAGCCAGCGTTCGGCGTCCAAGGCCGCCATGCAACCGGTTCCCGCCGCCGTGACCGCTTGGCGGTAATAATCGTCCGCCACGTCCCCCGCCGCGAAGACCCCCTCCACGCTGGTGTAGGTTCGGAAGGGCGTCGTCAGGCGGATGTACTTCTTGGGCGTTAATTCCAGTTTCCCTTCCAGGAAATTGGTATTGGGCGTGTGGCCAATGGCCAAAAACATGCCCGAGATATCCCGTTCATGCGTGGAATCATCGGCCGTGCTTTTCAACCGCACGGCGGACACTCCGTTGTCGTCATCGCCCAGCACTTCATCCACGACGTGGTTCCAGACCGGTTCGATCTTGGAATTGCTCAATGCCCGCTCGGCCATGATTTTGGAAGCCCGCAATTCATCCCGACGGTGCACCAGGTAGACCGTGCTGGCGAATTTGGAGAGGTAAGTCGCCTCTTCCACGGCGGAGTCCCCGCCCCCCACGACGGCCAAAGGTTTGTTCCGAAATCGGGGCAGGGCTCCATCACAGACCGCGCAGGCACTCACGCCCCGGTTTTTATAGGCTTCCTCCGAGGGCAGGCCCAAATAGTTGGCCCGCGCGCCGGTGGCGATGATCACGGCCAGCGCCTCGGTCTCCTTCCCTTCCAGGGACTTCAGGCGGAAAGGGTGGTTCTCGAAATCGACCTCCAAGATGTCATCGGTGATGATCCGCGTGCCGAAGTTGGCCGCCTGTTGCCGCATCAGCTCCATGAGCTCGGGGCCGCTCACTCCTTCCTTTTGATGCGGAGCCATTATTTGGCGACGGCTGCCTTCAATCGAACTGTCGAAGTAGCTTTCCAAGTCTCCCGAAGGAAAGCCGGGGTAATTCTCGACCTCCGTGGTGAGCGCCAATTGCCCCAAAGGAAGCGTACCGGCCAAGCGGTTTTCTTCCGTGATCGCCCCTTCAAACACCAATGGCTCGAGGGAAGCGCGTGCCGCATAGATGGCAGCCGCCCAGCCCGCCGGTCCACTACCGATAATCACGACCTTTTCTTTATCCGACACAATGTGACCTTAATCTGCCTATAATCTGTAAGGGATCACCTACCGCCACGCGGCGTAAGGGTGTTGAATTCGGTGAATCCAACCTGTGCCTCGCTGGCGAAGCGTCTCATTATACGGAGCAATTCGGGGCGGTCCACGGTGGGGCTTCGCACTCCAAATTGCTGATGCTTGGCGGAAAGAGGACAAATGAACCCGAAAAAGCTGGTCAGTCGAAGGCGCAAGTCGCTTGAAAGAGTCCCACGCCGGTTTTATGCTATTTTTTCTAAGGCGAAATGCCGGTTCATTTTGCCGCGATTCCATTCTGGATGAACCCCACGGTCGGTCCACTTGTCTGGAGTTTTGGTGAGAGGACCGGACGGCCAGCGTCGAACAAAACCTGAATACAGCCACGATTTCCGTCGCTACCAGGTTTTGGTACCGAGGGGCAGTTGGCCACGAAGGATCCACTTGTGCGATGGAATCAACGATTTCGCGATAACGATAATGATAGTAGTCGGTAAGAGGAGATAGAGTGGCGACGATCACCCGAGCCAGTGGCCAGCAATTGACAAGCGGCGCCGATATCGTAATCCAATCCTTGGTAAATCACGGCGTGGATACGGTCTTTGCGTATCCGGGCGGCGCGAGCATGCCGCTACACCAAGCGTTGACGCGTTTCGGCGACAAAGTCCGCACCATACTTCCCCGCCATGAGCAAGGCGGTGGATTCGCCGCCCAAGGCTACGCCCGCTCCACCGGGAAACCCGGGGTCTGCATGGCCACGAGCGGGCCGGGAGCGACGAATCTCGTAACTCCCATCGCGGATGCCAAAATGGATAGCATCCCGCTCATCGCCATCACGGGTCAGGTGAAAACTCCCGTGATCGGCTCCGATGCCTTCCAGGAAACGCCGATCGTCGAAGTCTGCCGGGGTATTACCAAGCATCATTATTTGGTCACCGACGTCTCGGACGTGGCCAGAATCATGCGGGAAGCCTTCTACATCGCCACAACCGGACGGCCGGGTCCCGTCTTGATTGATCTCCCCAAGGACGTCCAAGAAAATAAAATCATCCCGGATTATGAAGAGCCGCCCCGTTTACCGGGATACCGCGTGCGGACGCCACAAGCGCATCCGGAACAACTGGCCCAAGTCGCGGCGGCGATAAAGCTCTCACGGCGTCCGGTGATCTATGCCGGAGGCGGCGTGATTGGCGGCCAGGCCGCGCCGGAACTGCGTGAATTGGTTCGTAAGACGGGTATTCCGGTCACCACCACGCTGATGGGTTTGGGAGCCTTTCCGGGTTCCGATCCGTTGTGGTTGGATATGCTCGGCATGCATGGCAGTGTTTACGCGAATCTCGCCGTGGATCAGGCTGATTTGCTACTCGCCTTCGGCGTCCGCTTCGATGATCGGGTCACGGGCAAGGTTTCCGAATTCGCCAAGCACGGCAAGATCGTGCATATCGATGTGGATCCGTCGGAAATCAACAAGAACAAGGAAGCCCACATCCCCATCATCAGCGACGTCAAGTACGCACTGGCCGAGCTCAATAAGATCATGGAACAGCCGGAAGATATAAGCCCTTGGCACGATCAGATCCAAGCCTGGAAAAAACAGGACCCCTTGCGCTACGACAACGGTTTCGACGGGATCTTGCCTCAATACGCCATTCGTCGTCTGTGGGAACTGAGCCGGGACCGTGAACCGATTGTCAGCGTGGGTGTGGGCCAGCATCAAATGTGGGCAGCGCAGCATTTCAAGTTCGACTTGCCCAATAGCTGGCTCTCGAGTTCCGGGCTGGGCACGATGGGATTCGGCCTGCCTTCGGCGATCGGCGCCATGGCCGCGCATCCCGACAGGCTGGTGATCGATATTGACGGCGATGGCAGTTTTTTGATGAACGTGCAGGAACTGGCTACTTGCCATTGCGAAAAATTGCCGGTCAAGGTCATGCTCCTGAACAACCAGCATCTCGGCATGGTGGTGCAGTGGGAAGACCGCTTTTTCACCGGCAATCGCGCGCACACCTATCTCGGCCCCATCCATCATCCGGAGGCTGCGGGCAAAGGGGACGGTCGGACTCCCGAAACGCGCTATCCTGATTTCGTGGCCATCGCGAAGGGCTTCGGATGCGAAGGACGCATGGTGCGCGAAAAAGCGGAACTCGATGACGCCTTGCGGGAAATGATCGATTCGCCGCTGCCGTTCGTCCTGGATGTGGAAGTCCCCTACCAAGAGCACGTGCTACCGATGATCCCCTCGGGCATGACCGTGGGCGACATCATCAAGCAGTAATCAGTGGCTTGTCACATTCTGCCGCAGGCGGGAGAATCCTTGAGGACAAGCAGCGGGGCAATTACAGGTATTCTCGAATAGCTTCGTTTGGAAGCGATCGAATTCGGGCGATTAGCTCAGTTGCCGAGAACCAGTTACAGAAGTAGAGGTTATGACGAAAACGCGAGTAGCTCAGCTGGTTAGAGCGCCACGTTTACACCGTGGATGTCGGGGGTTCGAATCCCTCCTCGCGTACTCATGGCGGATGGCGGTAGCCGCGAGGCCCGCAACCCTTTGCTACATCGGGTACGATCATCCGCCACCAAAATAATTGCTTGACGGACGTTCGTAAAGTTCCTATCCTATTCGCATGAGCCAAGCCACGATGCCGCAAAATTTGCATGATTTTTTTTGCACGAACGTCCGCCGGAGGCGGCTCGAATTGGGGATGACGCAGGCGCAGTTGGCAGCGAAGCTCGGCGTTGCGCCGGCTTACATCTCGGAAATCGAGGGTGGGCGTAACTCCCCTACCATCACTACCATAGATCGATTTGCGGAAGCCCTTCAGATCAACGGTGCGCATCTACTCACACCACCGTTGGAAAAAATTTCCCAAACGGGCTGACATCGCATAGGAAATTCCCTAATATCGCTGCATCTGAATGATTGATGCAGCAACCTCTTGCCCCCTGCTGGGGCGATCGGTTGCGAGACAACCGAAACCCATGGTGCTGGCCTTCACCGTGTCCGGACAGGCATTCCCTCCTAGTCGGATACGGGGCTGCGGAGATTGTGGAAGATCGGCCGGAAGGCCAGCGCCACCAAACAACAACCCCGCTCAGGTCCGGTCCGAAGTAACCGGGAATCGCCTCTTTCCCTGGAAGAGGTTGCCTTTCCAGCCGGGCCTAGCGGGATTTTGAACCCGCCCGTGCAGCCCTGTGCTGCGCAACCAAACGAAAGGGAGGTTTGCATGGCCCCGGCCCGGTATTGGCAAAGAAATGCCGCATTTGCCTGGCGATGGATGCGGCCGGGCCGGGGCTTGATTGAACCAAATACCGCCGTCCGGTCGGCGGAGCGCGATCGCGAACTTGCGTGTTTACCGCGCCTTTTCGTACGCGGAAAGGGGTGTAAGTACCTGGGTTCCAGTGCCTTGTGCCGCCTCTCCCCCCAGGAAACGACCACCAATTGGAGCTTGTTTCCGGATACGGACGCACTGCCCAGGAATCATTTGCGAGAAAATGCCACCTTTTGGTCTGAGTTTTCGGTAAATGTTGCGAGACGCTAAGGAAGTAGCCATGGCCACTGCTGAGCAAACCAAAATTGCCATCCGCTGCGCATCCTGCGGCAAGGAGCAGGCAACCAAAACCACCGCCAATGGCAAGCTACGGCTGCCTCGCGGATGGAAGTCGGTACACGAGGACTCGCTCTGTAATGCCTGCTTCTCCGCGAAATACGGCGTGTGGGCGGTGCTGCTGCCAGTCACAGGCTTCCTAGGAGACGGCAACTGGGAAACATTTCGCGAAGTGATCCGCGAGCAGTGGGACGAAGCGACTCGCCTCAGTCAGTGGGCCTACACCGAGATGTACGTGCGTGACGTACGGCGCGAGCCCGACGACCAGAAACTCAAGCCGATGTCCCACATCTACCTCTACCCAGAGGCTCGCAAAAATTCCCCTCACTACCATCGCATACCGTTGCGGGATTGTTGAACAATTGTCAGGCCAAATACCGGGCTACTCGCTGGGAAATCCTCTGGGCATGCTCTCGGACCTTGCCGCAGTGCAAGTACCCACAGCCGTTTCCGATTCCTGGCCGATCCACAAAGATCACCCTGGAAAAGATCGTCAACAAGCGGCAGCAGGAAATGGAGGTACCTTGCGTTTCGCTTCCCATTGGCGATTGCCGCCGGCAGTTATTGCTGCGATGCGATCGCCGGCAGTGGCGGATGCGGCAAGCCATCGAACAGAATGTTTCCGGCGAAGCCATGCACGGCGAGGTGGCTTTGCTGAGAAAGCGAAAAACCAACGGACCGTATGCGAGCCGCGACAGCGGCAAACAACACCAGGGCTACGATGTCGTGGTGAAAATCATCGGCTATTTTCCCAAGCGCTCCAGCAAGCAGCAATCGGGCACGATCTACGTACGCACTGACAAAGACTGCTTGCTGATCGCGCTGAACGAGAAAGACGAACGCGTGTGGTACCTCAACTTCGACCACGCGAAGCGCTGGTGCCGGGAGCACGAGAGGAAGCTTCAACAGCTTTACCAACGGCATGCCCGCTGCGGAGGACGGGACAAATGATAAACTGCCAAAGCCCCAGCGCCTCGACGTCGCTTCTTTCCCATCTAGACCTCCCTTCGCCAGCTCTAGGAGCCTGCATTTTACACCTTAAGGGGTGGTCCGATTTTTGGGGTCCACTTCACATGTCCCGCCGTTTGGCCCGTGGAAACACCATTTGAAGACGGATTCTGA
>JANQPP010000141.1 GCA_028289405.1 Pirellulales bacterium | reverse complement strand
ACGGAAGCGGCATAGTCCGGAGCAGATCGTGAAGAAGCTGCGGGATGCGGAGGCGATGCTGAACGCGGGCAAGGAGGAGGCGGCGGTTCTGCAAGCCTTAGAGATTAGCGAAGCCACGTATCTGCGTTGGAAGAACGGGCACCGACGCGAAGCGTTGGTCGCGGCGGCATGAAGTCGGAGGAAGCGAAGCGTCTGAAACAGCTCGAGGAGGAGAACCGGCGACTGAAGCATTTGGTAGCGGAGAAGGAACTTGACATTCAGATGTTGAAGCACTTGCAACAGGGAAACTGGTAAGCCCTTCCCGGAAGCGTGCGGCTGTCCGGATCCTCCAACAGGAGTTTCAGATTTCCGAGCGAAGGGCGTGCAGCGTGATCGGTCAGCCGCGGAGCAGTCAGCGATACGAAGCTCAACCCCGTGAAGACGAAGGGCCACTGGTGAAGCGGATGCTGGAGTTGGTGCGAACCAGGCCGCGTTTTGGCTACCGCCGGATCGCGGCGTTGCTGCGAGCGGAGGGATTCCGCGCGAGCGCCTCGCGGATGCTACGGCTGCGGCGTCGGGAAGGGCTGAAAGTGCCTCAAAAGAAGCGAAAAAAGCGGCGGTTGGGCAGCAGTGAGAACAGCTGTGATCGTCGCCAAACCGAGTACAAGGATCACGTTTGGGCCTGGGACTTCGTGTTCGACCGGACGCTGCACGGCGCGGCGTTGAAGTGGCTATCGATCGTGGACGAGTACACGCGGGAATGCCTGGCTCTTCAAGTCGATCGGAGCATGACGAGCGAGGAGGTGATCGACAAGCTGGCCGAGTTGTTCGCCATGCGGGGCGTACCGCAGCATATTCGCTCGGACAATGGCCCGGAGTTCGTCGCCAAGGCGATTCAACAATGGACGACGCAACTGGAGATTGAAACGCTCTACATCGAGCCTGGCAGTCCCTGGGAGAACGGCTACGCGGAGAGTTTTAACAGCCGCTTCCGCGACGAGTTTCTGGCCGTGGAGGAATTCGAGACGGTGGTGGCGGCTCGCCAGCTCGGCGCGGCCTGGCAAGAGGATTACAACCATCACCGGCCGCACAGCTCGCTGGGATATTTGACCCCGAACGAGTTCGCGTCGCGGTGTGCTGCTTCCGCTGCGCTCCCTTCGCTCCAGTCGCCCACCGCGAAGAACGACATGTTACCTGTTACCCAAACCGTACTCTCATAACCCGTGGTACAGAAAATGGGGGCAGGTCAGTGGTCGATGGCGCCCTCGCTCGAATGCGATTTCAGCTACTTCCGGCACTTCGAACCAGTTGATCGGGCGGGTTACATGATCTACATCTACCACCTCACGAAAGGCGATGCGAATCGCGTTCGCAGGCTATTGGGAATGCCGTCTTTGTGAAGCATCAAACTGCTTTGCGGGCGCTGTAGAGGCCTACCCGAGCAGGAGCATCCTTGTGATTGCTTGAGGTCAAATCTTTCCGAATTAGCGAAACCATTTGCTCCCGCGCATTTTCAGCCAGCTGCGGCCAGATCTTGGCAAAGCACCTTGCCAATTGAAGCCAGTCTATGTCAATCGATGTCCATAGATGGCAATCGTTCCTGTAACCATGGCTGTAACCAGTTATTGGGCCTGTGAAATCTGAGGCGCGGTCTACGGAACCGATGCCGGTATTGGGAGTTGCCCAGCCGCATTCCGCTCGAAGCCAGTCCACTTCCGCCGGGATTTATTGACCGCTGGCATCCAAGCGGTGACCGATTCACGCTTCGATGATCAGCCGCTGAGCACAAATCTGCGACTTACATGCACGCGTCGGTGGCGCCCACCGGTCGACGCTAGATTTACCGGCAGGAGAGGCACTCGCGGGCTGTCGTTAGCATCTCCCGATACACGGCCAACATCTGCTTCATCTCCAGCGTTTCCTGGGGATTCTCGACTCGCATTTGACGTGGATACATGGCAGCCTCCCTGGCCAAAAAAACAGAGACCACCAACTTGATTTGTTTTGCCCAGTCGCGCCGTGGGTTTCGCCTACATTCTAGGCAAGACACGGTCGAAGTTTCGCGTTGTCGGGAACAAAACTTTCCGAAAAAATTGAAAAAAACTGTGCATACAAGAAATGCCGGTTAAGATATTTGGTTGGTCTCATTAGGAATCGGAGGGGAGCCGCTCGGTGGGCGCATCAAGTGGAACGCGATCGCGTCCGGCGCTCACGGGCAGTTCAGACGCACGTCATTCGCGAGAGAGGACTTTCCAAACATGAGCACCTATTGTTTTGCCATCAAGAGATTCTTGGCCGTGGGCGTAGTTGTAACCGCCCTTACCGGATCCGCCTGGGGACAGGGGATTCTATTCCATGGCTCGGGAACTGAACCGACCGGCGGCGCTGATGGAGAGGTTTTTGCCCATCTTGTAGACCGCTTCGGGGCAGGGGCCGTTACTTACATGCAAGGAGACATGGCGGCAGCCGATGGTTCCTCGGCGAACGGCTTCGATGCCGTGATCATTTCCTCAACATTGGGCTCCGGAACCGTTCGCAACAAGTACGAAGACTTACCTTTGCCGGTCATGAACTGGGAACAAGCCTTGATGGATAGCAACCAAGATGGAGATTTCCATCTATCCACCGGTGGCCGTACCAAAGGCAGTCAAGAAGAGATCGAGATCGTTGATCCCAACCATTTCCTAGCGGCGGGGCTGAGCGGAACAGTGAGGGTTTTCGATTCGCCTCAGACCGTGTCGCTGGGAACGGGGGATGTCGGGCCGGGCGTGCAAGTGATTGGACATGCCGCCGGAGAAGCCAGCGAATCGGCGATCTTCGTTGCGGAGCAAGGGGAAGCGCTCACGGGTGACGGCACTGATGGTAAGCCAGCCGAGGCTCCCGCTCGTCGACTCATGTTCTTCATCGAAGACAATTCCTTCAACGCGCTGACGGACGAGGGCTTGTTGCTCTTTGATGCTGCCGTGGGATGGATTCTCTTCCAAGACCAGATTGACTTCACCCCCGGCGACTTCAATGACGATGGCGCCATCGATTTGGCCGATTTTGAAATTTTGAAATCGAATTTCAACCAGCGGTTTCCGTTTGTGGAATCGTTCGCGAAGGGGGACAATACCCGTGATACCCGCGTGAACTTGGAAGATTTTCTGGAATTCGCGACGCTGTTCGCCGAAGCGAACGCGAGAGCGGCGGCCGTGCCAGAACCTTCTACGTTGGTGCTGGCAAGCCTGGCGATTGCCAGCGTGTGGTTTACCCACCGGCGAAGATCTCACCGTCGTTGAGGCGGATCCCCTTCGTAAAGCTCACTGCACATCAGTCAGCGACTTTCGCCCGGCGGCCAGTCACCAGGCTGGCCGTCGTTTTTATTTCTTGGGACGAAAAGCTTTCACTTTATCGGGGTCCGTGGTGAGGTACGGCCCGCCCAGCAGGTCGATGCAATAAGGGATGGCTGGAAACACGGCATCCAAGCATTCGCGAATGGCCTTCGGCTGCCCTGGCAAGTTGACGATCAGGCTCTGTCCACGGATTCCCGCCGTTTGGCGTGACAAAATCGCCGTGGGCACTTTTTGCAAAGAGACTTGCCGCATGAGCTCGCCAAAACCAGGCATCATCTTTTGGCAAACCGCCTCGGTCGCCTCGGGAGTGACATCCCGGCTGGCGGGGCCCGTGCCGCCCGTGGTAATCACCAGACAGCAACGTTCGCCGTCACAAAGCTCCCGTAGAGTGGCTTCCACTTGAGGCAGTTCATCCGGTATCACCCTGGCCACGGGCTCCCAGGGCGAAGTGAGAATTTCGCCGAGGTATTCGCGAATCGCGGGACCGCCCCGGTCCTCGTATTCCCCCCGGCTGGCCCGATCAGAAATCGTGGCGATGCCAATGCGTGCTGGGGCTTCCATCATATATCTGCCTCCTGGGAGATTAATTGCCGATGGGCCAGCTTAGCCATTGCCAAAAGCTTTACAAGGCGGCAGGTCACGGCGAGACATGGCAGTTCGATTTTTCCCGAGGTGAATTTGTCGCGGGAATGCGGGGATGCTATGCTGCCTTGATAAAAAACCGCTGACTTTGCCCGGAATTCCGGACGTTGCCCATTCCTACCGCTTGCGGGCATACTCGCCAATTTTAGTAATAGTCATACCGAAATTTTTCTTCCCGTGGAGACAACATGACATCCGTGACACGCAGAATCTGGTGGTGTTCTTTCCTGTTCCTCGTGGCCTGCTCACGCACCGAGCATGCCCCGGCGGACGAATCCGTGAATACGTCTCCCGCAGCGGTTCAGCCGGTGCTCGCATTTCCGAATTTGATTCTTCGCCGTCCGATTATCTTGACCCATGCCGGAGATGGCAGCGGACGGGTCTTCGTGGCGGAACAGGAAGGCGTGGTGCACGTGTTTCCCAACGACGATGACGTCGAGGAAACCACGGTATTTCTCGATATTGAACAGCGGTGCGTCTACCAGGACAACCAAAACGAGGAGGGCTTCCTCGGCCTTGCCTTTCATCCTCGCTATGCCGAGAACGGCGAATTCTTTGTGTATTACACGACCGCTTCGGCTCCCCACACTTCGGTGGTTTCGCGGTTTCGGGTCTCGAAGGACGACCCAAATCAGGCCGACCCCGATTCCGAGGAAGAATTGCTCAGAATTCCCCAGCCTTTTTGGAATCACAACGGCGGTTCGATTGAATTCGGTCCCGACGGTTACCTGTATATCGCCTTGGGGGATGGCGGAGCCGCCAACGACCCGCATGGCAACGGCCAAAACACACAAACATTACTGGGAAGCGTGCTCCGCATCGACGTCGACAAGCAGGAGGGGGACAAGAAGTATGGCATTCCATCGGACAATCCCTTCGTAGGTCGGGAGGATGAGGGGCTGCCCGAAATTTGGGCCTACGGTATTCGCAACATCTGGCGGATCACGTTCGACAGGGAAACGGGGATTTGCTGGGCAGCGGACGTCGGGCAAAATCTCTGGGAGGAAATCAACATCGTCGTACGGGGAGGTAATCACGGCTGGAATCTCCGCGAGGGCAAACACCGGTTCGATATCAACAACGACGGCTCCGGTTCCGGCCCGCGCGACGACCTGATCGAGCCCATCTGGGAGTATCACCACGACGTCGGCAAGTCGATTACCGGGGGCTACGTCTATCGCGGGAAGCAAATCCCGCAACTGGTGGGCAAGTATGTCTATGGCGATTATGTGTCCGGACTGTTGTGGGCCCTGGATTACGACTTCGACACAAAAACCGTTCGAGGAAATCACCCCATTCCGGGAAACATCCCGGTGGCTTCGTTCGGCGAGGATGAAGATGGGGAAATCTACTGCATGGAGCATCGTGGAGAAGTCATCTATCGCTTCGTTTCCAGCGAGCAATAGGCGAAAACGCACAACCAGCACGCCGGTGGTTCGCGTCTCCACTTTTCAAAATAGTGTCACGCAGCCGAATGGCAGGCGTTACGACTGCTGCTTGCGCTGGGTGAGGCTGAACCAATTGCCCGAATTGTCTTTGCCCAGGGCTTCGATGCCGTAGAACCTATCCGTGGGAGGTGTCGTGAATTCGACACCCTTGGCCGACAATTCCCGATGCGTGGCACGGCAGTCGGCGGTTTCAAACACGCCGATGCCGAATGCTCCTTGCTTAACGAGTTCGCGGACTTTGGCCGCCGTGTCCGCGTCGAACATCGGCCCGGCAGTCGGTTCGGCGAGCACCAATTCCAAATTCGGCTGTGCTTTGGGAGCAACGGTCAGCCAGCGAAAACCGCCCTCCATCGTGAAGTCGGTGACGACGTCGAAACCAAGTTTGTCTCGATAAAATTCCAGGGCTTCCTCCTGGTTCAATACCAGAACCGTGGTGTGGCTCATCCGCTGGATCATTTGGGTCCCTTTCGATGGCACGTTTCGGTGAAGCGCGGCGGCGTCAACAGACCAAGATCCGCCAAAAGCTAGGATTCTAGCGAACCGGAATCCGCAACGCTTCTCCGATATTGCTATTCCAGCAAGGGGAGAATGCCGGGACCGAAGGCACTGGCGAAGCAGAAGGGAATGCAAGTCCATTCCCGCAAGCCCCGCACGGTGATGATCGCGCGGAGTTGCCGGCGGTACGTGGCGGGCGAGATGCCCACCTGACGGCGAAACAGCGCGCTGAAACTTCCCAAGCTCGTGAAACCGACTTCAAAACAGATTTCCGTGACGGAGAGGCTTGTCGTCGAAAGCAGTTGTTTGGCCTGTTCCATTCGCAGCCGCGTCAAGAATTCGTGTGGTGTCTCTCCGAAGGCCCGGCGGAATTCGCGGAGAAAGTGCCACGGCGAAAGCTGAATCTCGTCCGCGGCATCACGTAGCGAAACCGGCTGGTGGTAAAGATCGCCGAGTAACTCTCGCGCGCGACAAAGTTCGCGAAAACTCTCATTTCCGACGAGCTTCTTCGTTTGCATGGTGGAGCGGAGCGTTCTGGGACTGCCTTGTGATTGCCGTATCATTCCGCATATGCCGTCACCCAGACACTACGTTTCGGATCGGCGCCGAACTCGGCTAGCCGGGATTACGTTATTGTCGGGACTGCGCACTAAGCGTCGGCTGACCAGCCAGGCTGCGGCTGAGCGTGGACCTTGGGTTCAACGCCCGTTTGCAGTCGCGCGACTTTTTGTTCCGCTTCTTGTACGGCTTCCGGTGTGTCGTGGAATTCTATTTCCCAGTCAAACGTCACGGCTTCGCCACCGGGTATGGAGACGGTTCTGCCTTGTGATTGTTCGAAGCTTCGCGGATTGGGAAAATTCGTCCCCGGTTCCAGGCCGGTCACATAGCCGTCCGGCAGCGCGGTGGTATTCTTCCACACCGTGAAGCAGGGCAATTGGTCCGTGTTGAACGCCAGGGAGACGCCGTAATTCCCATGCGCGTTGCGAAGGAGGATCCGGGTGCGATGTTCCGCATCGGCAGCCAACCGCAGAAAGTAGACCTGTTCCTCGAAGCCGGACTCATCGTTGCCGTAACTCTCCCAATCCGAAATTCCCTCGGCGGCCCGGGCATTTCTCGGCACGAGTTCCCGTACCGGAGCGACGACGCGGGAACCCGGATCCAACATGGGCGAGCCGAAGTTCGTGTGGTACAGCATTTGAATCTCAGCCGGCGAGGCGGAGAGGTTCGTCACCGTGTCCACGATACGGAGGCGTTTTTCGCCCGACTTGATACGGTATGACGCGGTAAGTCGCAGCTTTTGGAAATGAAATCGCGTTTCATCCACTTCGCCGGAGAGCGTCAACTCTTGCTGATCTTCGTCGAATTCAACGGCCAATTTATAAGCCGGCAGGTTCGCAACGCGGCCATGCAAGGGATACAGCAACTTGCCTTGCTCGTCGAACTCGGGCGCACCATTGCTCTCCAGCCCGCAGCGGCACATGAATTCATCGAACCCTTCGAGCCAGCCCAGCCCGCCAGGATCGAATACGGGTACGAAATTCGGATGAATCGGGCCTTTGACAGGGGATTTCCAGCCGATCTCGACCGAGCCCTGCCAGCATCGCCACAAACCCAGCCCGCGTTGAGGAACGAGGGCGAAGCGCAACTTGCCATTGCCGATTTCCATCAATTCCACGCCGTCGCGGCGCCCTCCCCGCAAACTCGTCTGCTTGACGGAGAAAGGGCCGATGGCTGCGTTCAATTGGTCCCAGTTGAAAACTTGCCTGCCGTCGTCCGCGTAGGCATCCATCAGCGTCCACGTGTTTGCAGCCATGGCTCGACTTCTCCTAAAGGTGAGGTGGCGAGGAGTGTGGTTGGGTTGCCTGCCAATTTAGGAGGTCGGCCGGCGTTTTGCCAGCGAGAATTCAAGCAGTCGATCAGAGGTGAAGCCTGTACTGCAAGGCCAGCGATTGCCGACACCATCACGACGATACGACCATTTGGCTCGCGGAACTCTACGGTTCCAGCGGAAACCAGGCTGGGCCTCTTTCTCGAACGTCACGTGGCACGAACTTCGGATCGCGGTAGCGCGGAAATAGCCAAAGATCGTGCGGCCAGCGGCGGACGGTATTGGCTTCCAGCCCTTGCGCCTGAAGATTGGTTAGGTGATAGGCGTCAACGTCCGCACGGATCGCGCGCAACGCAGCCGCGAGCGCGGGCATTTGCAGGCGAATTTCGTTGAGTCGTATCTTTCCTTGGTATTTCTCCCGAAAACCATGCTGTTCGTATCCGTATGCGTTTTGCTGGCGGTTGATCCACATGGGAGAGAATACATAGAGGTTCACGTCGAACTGGCCGCGTTGCAGACTCGTCAGTTTCATGGGGAAGTAAATGCCGTCTCGCCCGCCAGGCTTGAAAGAAAACCACAGTGGATGCAGCGCGGCCGGAGTATCGGTTCCTCGCCGCGCGGCATGCACTTTGATGCAGGTGAACACGTATTCCCTCTCGCGGTAGTGCTCAATCACTTCCTTACCGTTCGAGATGGTTTGAAAACCTTCTTGTTCCAGCCACTCGTTCAGTGAACCCGATTGGGTCTCGCGAACCGTCGCGACATCGTACGATCCGACCACTTCTCGTGAGATCACCTCGACTCCCAGCACGCCGCCGAAACTATTTGACTTCTGTTTCTTCCCTGGAAAGCGGCGGGATTCCACATACTCGAAAAGCTCCTGGAAAATCTTGGCGTCGGCCTTTTCTACCCGTGGCTCGTTGGGAAAGGGAATCACCCAAGCGAACTCTTCGGCGTCCCCTTCAAACTCGATGCGGAGAATCAAGTCTTCGTGAGCTTGGCCCGGAATGGATGATGGTTTAAAGACGATGACCGCTTCTTGCGAACGCTCTTCCAGTGAGCCTTCATAATTCGCTGCCGCCTTGAGCAAACCGTCTCCTGAGACGCACGCAGGCCACCAGAGAAGCCACGCGATGACGTGGGTCGCAGTGGCGGCCCAGCGAAAGGCTGAGCCGCGGTTGGTCGGCACCATCATGATTTGGCACTTGGAAAGGAATTTTTTGGACGTACGGACACAAAATCCCGCGTCGCGCTAGCTGTCATCCCATCGCCATGGGACAGCGAACAGCACCACCAAACGTAAATGAATGCCATGTAGAGCAGCGAAATGGCAACGGTATCCCAGTGGTGCGCATAGTGAATTCCATAGAAGACGTATTTCATCTCAACGTCCACCATCAGGCATGCCAAAACCGTGGCGAGGATGCCCCAGATCCATGTGAGGCGATCGAACCGTGGAAGGAGTGACAATCTTTGCGAATGGCCGATGCCATAAACGATCAAAAAGATCGCGGCCGGGAAGACCATTACCGTCGCCATGGAGATCCGGACGAATCCCACGATGATGGTATCTTCAAACGTCGGGAAACCTTCGTGGTGCGGAATGTCTTCAAAAAAGGCGAGATCCCGAAATGGATTGGACGCAAACAACCCGAGACCAATCAGGCATAAGGCGATCTTGGCGCCGCGCGTGAATTGCTTTCGCGGGGTCAGAAACTTTTTTGCCCGTCGGTAGCGCGCGGGAGATACCATGTTTCAACGACGATAATTCTTCGGATTTGGTGAACGAGCTCATCTTACGGTCTTTCTCTGAGCGGTGCCACGATTCGTCGTATTTGCGGGGATCCAACACATGGAGCTCGTGAACGCTGGCAGCCCACTTCTTTGCTTGGTCCGTGAGCCATGCGGGCATGCCGACCTACCGCTGTTTGGCTCCAGGGGCACGACGATTTCTCTGCTCAGATTGACGGGCGATTTCCATCAATTTTTCCGATATTCATGATCAGGAGAAATGCGCATGGAAATGCGGTCTGCTGGTCCGGTTTGGCAGAATGGTAATGCGACAAGCGATGATGGTACCCCAGCGTTATGCGTTGCCATCGTTCGCGGTATTTTGCCTGATCTTCCTAAATCCAGGCAATGTGTCGGCTGACACGGGGACAGGCCATCCATCCCCTATGCACGGGGGACCTGTCACGGTCGATTCTCCGGTGCGGCTCCCGCGAGTCTCCCCTTTGACGGAGATCACCCATCTCCCCGGCGAGTTCGGGGAGAAGATTCAGGCTTCGCCTCGGCTGGCTAGCTCCTCCCTGGCGGTACCGTGGGACACATCGGAAAAAGAAGATCCAGGAACGGCGGCGGATTTCTTCGTGACCTACGATGGAGGTTTCGTGTTGCGACCTCGGGATGCCCGCCGCCATCCGTTCGAATTCAAGGTGGGCGGGCGGCTGCAAATACGACATGTCGGCTTCACTTCGGACGTGGACTCCTGGACGGACCGGGCCGGCGTCACGAGAGCCGTCCGTGACCGGAACCATTTCGAATTGGAGCGTGTCCGCCTACTGTTCATGGGTTTCGCCTTTTCGCCCCAGTGGGAATACTTCCTGCAATTGGACGGCGACACCGATGAACGCGAAACCGTCGAAGCCTTTGACTACTGGTGGACTTACCGCGGGACATCCGGTGTCCAAGCCGGGCTAGGTATGCGAAGGCTGCCCGCTTCACGGCAATGGATTCTTTCTTCCGCCTTCTCGCGTCTGGCCGACCGCCCGATGGCGACCGATTTTTTTCGTCCTGACCGCAGCATTGGTGTCTGGCTCAATCGGAAATTCGATTCGAAATTCTTCGCGGAAGTGATGCTCGCCAACGGCTTCAGGTCCAACGGTTTGACCCCCTTGGAAATGAATCTCGATCCGACCGTGCTCGGAACGGCGTATTGGGACCCTTGGGGTGATTTCGGCGAGCAAATCACCGATTGGGAAAACCACGCGCGTCCGGTGATTCGCGTGGGAAATTCAGCGGCGTTTGCATCGCAGTCGAGGCAGTCGGAAGACGGCGGCCCGTTGCCCGAATCCACGTTCGTGCGGCTGAGCGACGGCACACGTCTCACCGACCTTGGGGCGCTGCAGCCGGGCCGCACGGTGACCGATTTCGATCTCTGGCTCTATACGGTGGATTTCGCCGTGAAGTATCGCGGCTTCAGCTTCAATGCGGAGTTTTACTTTCGCTGGCTGAATAGCCTGAGGGACGCGGCAGGGGGGCCGTTCCAGAATATCTTCGATCGCGGTTTTTTCATGGAAGGGGGGTATTTCCTGATCCCGCGCACGTTGGACGTGAACGTGAGGTATTCACAGATCGATGGCCCGTTCGGAACTGCCGAGGAATACGGGGTCGGGATCGACTGGTTTCCCACGCAATCCCCACGCTTGCGCTTCGCCTGGGATATCACCGTGCTCGACGGCAGTCCGCTGGACAATAGCAGCAGCGAGATCCGCGTAGGTGACGACGGCGTACTCTTTCGCACGCAGGTTGATACGTTTTTTTGAAGGGCGTGCAGCCTGACACCCATTGCAATCTAACATCAATGTCGCGGTTTTCGGCAGTGATTCGACGTGTCGCGTGCGGTAAATGTCCCCGCAGCGCTCACTAATCTCCGTCGCCGGTGGTTTCGGCGGCCGAGCCTTCCGGAGTTGGTTCCAGCACGCCACTGGGGCTGCCGTTGGTGAAGCTCGATTCGTAGTTCGGCTTGGCGTTGACGGAGGGGCCGATCAACTCCGTGATCTGTTTGTCGTCCAGGATTTCCTGTGCCACCAGTTCGTCGGAGAGGCGGTCCAGCTTGTCACGGTTTTCCTGCAATAACTCACTGGCGCGGTTACTGGCCTCTGTGAGGATTTTTGCCACCTCTTCATCAATGAGCTGCGCGGTGTGTTCGCTGTAGTCCCGCTGCTCGTGGATTTCCTTCCCCAGAAATGGATGCTCATCGCTGCCGCGATACGCGACAGGCCCCAAACGCTCGCTCATGCCCCAAAGGGTCACCATGCGGCGCGCGGTTTTGGTGGCCCGCATCAGGTCGTTCTCCGCACCGGCGGTGTATTCGTCGTAGACGAGTTTTTCCGCCGCGCGTCCGCCTAGCATGAATATCAATTGCGTGCGGATATCCGCCTCGCCGATGTTGAGCCGGTCTTCGGTGGGGAGAATTTGCGTCACGCCCAAAGCGCGGCCGCGAGGAATCACGGTCACTTTGTGCAAACGGTCCGCGCCGGGCAAGATCCAAGCCAGCAAGGCATGCCCTGCTTCGTGAACCGCCGTCATCCGCTTTTCCTTCTCCGAGAGGACTTCCTCCCGCTTCGGCCCCATCAGGATTTTGTCCCGGGCGTATTCAAAATCCTCCATGTCCACGAAGGACTTATCATGGCGAGTGGCCCACAAAGCGGCCTCATTGACCAGGTTGCGGATGTCCGCGCCGGTGAGGCCGACCGTCCCGTGGGCCAGGCGTTCCAAATCCACGTTGTCCGCCAAGGGGACATTGCGGCTGTGGACGCGGAACAATTCGATGCGGCCCTTCAAATTGGGGCGGTCCACCGTGATATGGCGGTCGAAACGTCCGGGCCGCAGCAAGGCCGGATCGAGCACGTCCGGGCGGTTGGTCGCCGCTAGGACAATCACCGACTCATTGGGGCTGAAGCCATCCATTTCGCTCAGGATTTGATTGAGCGTCTGTTCGCGTTCGTCATGCCCGCCTCCCAAGCCGGCACCACGGACGCGCCCCACCGCGTCGATCTCGTCAATGAACAGGATCGAGGGAGAAGCGTCCTTGGCGGTTTTGAACATGTCCCGTACACGGCTGGCACCCACGCCCACGAACATTTGAATGAACTCGGAGCCGCTGATGGAGAAGAAGGGGACGCCCGCTTCCCCCGCCACGGCGCGGGCCAATAGCGTTTTGCCGGTTCCCGGCGGTCCCATGAGCAACACGCCCTTGGGAACGCGGCCCCCCAACTTCTGAAATTTTTCAGGGCTTTTGAGGTATTCCACGATCTCTTGCAGATCGTTTTTGACGCCTTCCAAGCCGGCCACGTTTTCAAAAGTGACGTCTTGTTTATTGCGTTCGTACCGCTTCGCGGGACTTTTGCTAAAGCCGGAAAGGATCCCGCCGCCGAGAAACTGGTCGCGTGCCCGGCGAAACATCACCCACAAGCCAATGAACAGAAGCAACGGCACGAGGAGCGAAATCAAGATCAGCAGTCCGCTGCTGTCGGCCACTTCCTCCGCGCTATAGGCCTCGCCCACGTTCCGCGACAGCTTCTGATCCAGCTCCTCGCCGACGAATTCCGGGATCACGGCGTAGAAGTGTTGATTGAGGAGGACCGGCTTGCCCTCGTCGTCCTTGCGGCCCGAAGGATCTTCGGGAGGCTGCTTGAACTCCCCCTTGATGCGGCTTCCCGAGGCGGTCGCGCTCTTGATGTTCGAAGTTTCGGAAGAATCCCCGAGCTGTTTCAGCAGGAAGCCGTAAGCGATTTCGGACCGCTTGGGCTCGGGGTTGTAGAACAACAGGGATCCCACGACCACCGCCAGCACCACCATCCACAAGGTGGAAGCGTTGAACCGGCGCGGAGCCGGAGCGGCATCCTTATCCGGAGGGTCCTTGTCGGGTTGAGTTTCCTTCTCCATGACGACCTTTCAATGTATCCCGTTGCTGTCGGCCATTTTCCAGCCGACGTCCTGTCTGCGGTATTCTAGCCCACGAAACCCGTTTTTTCGATGCTTTCCCCTGCCACGCGATTTCCAGAGCCGCAAAATCCCCCTGGCAGGAATGTGCCGCTGATAACGGATTTCGTGTCCAGCCGGAAGATCATTCCTCGTCAGGCATCAGCCAGTCTTCCGGCAAAACGGGAGAATCTCCACTCGAATACTGGTGGGCCTCCTCGAGATGCCGCCGCACCTCCTCGGCCCGGATTCCCCGAATCTGACAGCATTCCGCCTCGGTGAAGCCTGCCTGCACGAGCCGCCACGTCCAATAAGAAGTAGGGTGTTCCGCGAGACGGGACTGGTCCTCCAGTGATGAGGCAACGTCCGGGGCGAATTCAGGCCTCGAAGGAGGGACATGCTCCCGATTGGGTACGGAGGAAGTGTTTTCCCCATTCGATGCTTCCGGAGGACACATGGTGGGCGGCACGGCCCGAGACGGCATCGCCGGAGCTGGTATGTCATCTAGCCGGGCGAGCAGGCTGGGGGCGACGTGAAGCTCTGGAGGCAGGTCCGCGTCCCCGCGCATTACGGAATGTCCCATCTCCGTGAGCAGAACAATCGGACGGAACCGCTCGATCTCGGTCTGCTGCAACAAACTGACATCCACCATTTGATGGATCAGTTTCACGACCTCCGCTTGAGGCAGTCCTTCCAACAGTCCAAACGTGGAGAGCCGCTGCAAGCCGGCCCGGCGAATCTTTTTGTCTTGCGAGCCCGTGAGCATTTGTGCCACCGCCTGTGCCCCGAAGCCACGACGCCCCTTGGCCCGGGAAGCCTTCGCGACGCCGCTAAGGATTTTGAGCGTCACGTCCCTGGCACGGGGATCGATGTGGGCGTGCGCGGATCGCGGCATGCTTGGCTGGGGACCGTTGCCACAAGCGTCGCAATTGCGGCAATCCTCGGCGGCCGGATCGCCAAAGTACTCCAGGATCTGCCGTTGCCGGCAGCGGGCCGAAGCGGCGAAGTTCAACATCCGCTGTAATTTTTCGTACTCGTTGGCCTTCCGTTTTTCCATGGAGGAAAAATCGAGTTGTAGGTCCTCGAAAGGGATCTCCGGTTTTAGGAGATGGATGGCGCGTCCCCGAAACGGCGGCACGTAATCGAATGCCTGCAAGCCCCGCAGTTCCACGAGTGCCCGCAGGAATGACGACAATTCCACGCCGGCGCGGGCGGCCACTTCCTGCCGTTGAAAATAAACCTCTTCCTGCCGCTGCCCGCCCACGACCTCTTCCATGGCCCTCAGCACGCGTCGTTTCACGGCGGCTTGCCGGGGAAGCAGATCGACCAGGGAAGGCAAATCGCTATCAATGCGGACGATAGCCAGATTTTCGCAAGGATCGAGCCGCCGCAGTACGCCATTGAGTTCCAGAAGCTGTTCGCAAACGCCGACCGCTTCGCTCCCGACTTGCAGCCCCAGCCGCTGGGCAATCTGCTGTTGCGTCAGTTCGATCGGATCTTCCCGCTGAGACCGCAGAAACTCGTACACAGCGGCCACGACTTCCGGACCGGGATACGTGGTTTCAATGAAATATTCCAGGATCTTGCGGTCGCTGGGCGTGTACAGCAGCAGGCATTCCGCCGGTTCGCCATCCCGACCGGCACGCCCCACTTCCTGGTAATACGCCTCCAGACTCCCCGGCAGATTGAAATGCACGACGTAGCGGATGTCCGATTTGTCGATGCCCATGCCGAAGGCGGAGGTGGCGGTGATGACATCCAGCTCACTCGCCATGAACATTTCCTGCACGCGTTTCCGCTCTTCCCCTTCGATGCCGGCATGATAGACGCCGACTCGCAGGCCAGTCCGCGTTTGCAGCAACTCCGCCACGGTTTCGCAGCGTCGGCGGCTGGAGGCATAAATGATCCCGGAACCGGGGTGGCTCTCCAGAAATTGGAGTAGCAGCCGCTCCTTCGATTTTTGACTGGAGGACCGCTGCACCGAGAGGCGCAGATTCGGGCGCGCGAATCCAGTGATGAACGTCTTCGGTTCCCGCAGTCTCAACAGCTCGACAATATCTTGTTGGACTTCCGTCGTGGCGGTGGCGGTGAGGGCGATCGTGGCGGGATTTCCCAGCCGGCCCCGAAACGCGCCCAGGCGGGCATAGTCTGGACGGAAATCGTGTCCCCATTGGCTCACGCAGTGCGCCTCGTCCACGGCGAACAACACGGGCCGAGCCGCCCGAGCCGCCTCCAAGAAGCGGGGGCTGCGAAACCGTTCGGGGACGATATATATCAGGCGGAATTCCCCCGCCGCTAGCCGCTGTAACCGGTCGGATTGCTCCTCCAGAGACAATGTGCTGTTGATGTAGGCCGCGCTGACGCCCATGGCCGTGAGCGTGTCCACCTGATCCTTCATCAAGGAGATGAGCGGGGAAACGACCACAGTCACGCCCGGCAGGAGCGTGGCGGGGAGCTGATAGCAGAGGCTTTTTCCGCCGCCGGTGGGCATCACGCACAGGCAGTCCCGGCCAGCCAGCACGCTCTGTATGACCTCTTCCTGCCCGGGCCGAAATGCGGCAAGTCCAAATGTCCTCAAAGCCTGCGCCAGATCGGCCACGGTCATCCCTTACTGCGTATTGCCGCTGCTGGGCATGCGTCAGACGGACTTTCTTTCGGAAAAACAGGCTCATTATAGAGCGGAGCCCAGATCACCGCCAATCCATGCGCGTTCGCGCGTTGACATGGCCCGTTGGGCGGGGTTAACTGGATATCATATGCCCTCCTGTGAGGAATACTCCGTCCATGCGAGTATTTGCCTGCTCGGCACGAGCGTCCTTCCCGTACGCCGAGCAAGACTGATCAAATTGTTTCGCGATTTCTTGGGAGAATGTTTAGCATGACAAATGTGCAACGGTTGTGTATGTGCGGTGGATTGGCTTTCGCGGTGGTGTTCGGCGTTCAGGCCCATTCGGCGCACGCTATTATGACGTTTTGGAAGGAATTCGAAGAGCGGTACGTCAAGCCGGACAGTGAAGACCCGGCGGAACAGGCGTTCGCCAAGCTCGCCTCGGCCAAGAACAAGGAGACGGGCAAGTGCAATGTCTGCCACATCAAGGGTAAATCCAAAAAATACCACAACACCTACGGCAAGGCGCTTGCCGAATTCCTGGACAAGGATGACTTCAAAACGAAGCGCCGCAAGGAAGAGCCCGAAGCGGTCAAAAAAGAGATCCAGGAAGCCTTCGACAAGGCAGCGAAAATGCATTCCGATCCGGACAACAAGGAAAGCCCGCTCTTCGGGAAGCTGATGGAGGAAGGCAAGCTGCCCGGACTCGTGCGGCCCAAGGATTTGAAAAAGCCGGAAGACAAATGATGCCGTGAAAGTCCTCACGTTCCAGTCGAACGTGAAGCCTGACATCTTCAGGGATCTCTCGGAGGCATTCCGGGAGATCCCTTTTTCGATGGAACTTTCGCACAATCAAAAAAGGCCAGCGCGTGCCATGAACAAACAAAAAGTCCGGGACACCCAGCCTTCCGATTACAAGACGACGCTACGGCTGTTGCAAATCGAACTGGTTAAATTGCAGCGGCAGATCATCCGCACGAACGACAAGATTCTCGTGATCCTCGAAGGGCGGGACGCAGCGGGCAAGGATGGCACGATCAAACGCATCATCGAGCATCTCAGCCCTCGGGAAACCCGCGTCGTTGCGTTGGGCAAACCGTCTGAACGCGAGCGGAGCATGTGGTACTTCCAGCGTTTCGCGCCCTATCTGCCGGCGGCCCAAGAAATGGTGTTCTTCAACCGGAGTTGGTACAACCGGGCGGGCGTGGAGCGGGTGATGGGGTTCTGCACTGACGAGGAATACGACCGCTTTCTGGAGACCGTTCCCGATTTCGAGCAGATGCTGGTCCGCTCCGGGATTCGCCTCATGAAATATTACCTGGACATCACACGGGAAGAGCAGCGGCAACGCCTCGACGGCCGCCGGCAAGATCCGCTCAAGCAATGGAAGATTAGCCCGATCGACGAGGCTGCCCAGGAATATTGGGACGGTTACAGCCATGCCCGGAACGTGATGCTCGCCCGTACCCACCAGCCGCTGGCGCCATGGACGGTCGTTCGCTACGACCATAAAAAAACGGGCCGCATCCATCTCATCAAGGATTTGCTGTTTCGCCTCGATTACGAGGATAAAGACGAATCCCTACTGATCTCGGACCCGCAAATCGTCTTCACCTACGACGAGAGCTATCTGACCAGCGGCCTGATTGCTCCCTGACAGCCTGTCGGGTATCGCTCCGGTTGCCTGACGAGCTAGATTATAATGTGGATAGTCCATCGTGATTGGTAGGCAGGCGGTACTTGATAAAGGATTTCAACCATGCGTAAGTTGATTGGAGTATTGGTCGTGGCAACCCTGTTCGCGGCTGGTTGGGCGGGAAGCGGGTATTCGGGTCAAGATGAGCAACCGCGGGTCAGGCCGAATAGTTCGCACCAATTCCGCAAATTTATGCAGCGTAAGTTGCTCCACACCCAAGGCGTTTTGGAGGGCCTGGTCAACGAAGACTACGACGCCATCGTGAAGAATGCGCAGGCCGTCAACCTGCTGACCATGGAAGAAAGCTGGAACGTGCTACAGACCGAGGCTTATCAGCAACAGAGCGACGAATTCCGCCGCATCGCCGACGACCTGACCAAAGCGGGCCGCAATCATGATCTGGAGGACGCGACGCTAGAATACCTGTCGCTCACGATGAAATGCATCAAATGCCACAAAATGATGCGTGGAATCCGTTTGGCCCAAAAGACGACGTTTTGACCGGCAAACGGTACGGCCTCGAGTCATGTTGAATTCAAGCTGCTACCAGAGGCAGCTCGAATTCGCGAAATACCGTTGCTGAAAATGTCCAGAGCCAAATTGGCACCGCACGTTTTCGTCAATATGAGTTTCTACCGTTCCTGCCGTCGATCGCCGCCATAGTACCATGACCAAGGTATTGCTGACCGCGTTTGAACCGTTTGACGGCTGGCAGGAAAATTCCAGTTGGCTGGCCCTATTGGAGTTTACGCGGGAACTGCCCCAGGAACCCCGCATCACCACGCGGAAATATCCCGTCGATTTCGATGCGACCTACGCGGCGTTGTCGAAAGATCTGGAGCAGGAGTACGACGTGGTCCTCCACTTGGGGCAGGCGACGGGGCAGGTCCGGCTCCACCTGGAAGCCTTGGCGGTCAACGTACGCGGTCCGCGCGACGCCCTTCCGGATGCGTACGGCCTACTTGTACCAGACGGGCCGGAAGCTTTTCGCAGTCAGCTTCCCTTGGCGCAATGGGCCGGGCTCCTGCGAGAAGCAGGAATTCCAGCGCAGGTCTCCTATCATGCCGGCACATTTCTGTGCAACGCTGTCCTCTATTGGACGCACCTGCTCATCTCCGAGCGCGGCTACGGGACTCGTGCCACGTTCCTGCATCTTCCTCTGGAATGCCGGCAGGTGTTGGAATCCAAAAAAGACTGGGCGACGATGCCCGCGGGCATGATGGCTCGTGCCTTGCGGATCATCTCGGGAGAACTCGTCAAGTAAAGCGTCGCGACACTTCTGGAATCTTCACGAAGGCTTCGCCCACGAATAAAGAGAGGGTGAATACACCCTGGTTCCATGCCTGCTTTACTTCATCGAACTACAGCCAAGGAAAGAACCGCTGCGCGAGCGTGGGCCTATCGACGGTCACATTCACGCCTCCTTGCACATACTGTCGCCACTGGGCCACGTCGTAACCCAAATCCTGGCCCGTGACATTCTCCAGCGCCTGCATCGCCCGGTATTGCAGTGCTGGATCACGGTCGTCCAGAGCGACGGCCAAGGCGGGAACGACGTGACTGCTCTCCAATTCCCCGAGAGCCTCGACAGCGGCAAGGCGGACATCCACATCCGTGTCACTGGCCAAAACTTCGGCTAGCAAATGCGCCGCTTCCTCGCCTCCGCGTTTCCTCCAGGCTTCGCAGGCCGCGGCACGCACTTCCGCGTCCGCGTCTCGCAAGGCTTGGGCCAGGGTTTGTGAGGCGGTTGGAGTGTCATAATTCTCCAGCGTGCGGACCATCTCTACGCGCACCAGCGGTTTTTTCTCGCTGCCGAATTTACTGGCAATGTTCACGGAAATCTGCTGTTGCGCTGCGGCGGACTGCTCGTCCGACGCCTCCGCCAGTTCCCGCAATGCGGCCACACGGTCGTTCTGCGTGAGGATTCCCAGCCCGTGCGCACCATATTTGGGAGCCGACCGCTCCCAAAAGGCCAGCTTGCCGGTCCACCGCGTTTCCGCGCAGCCTACCGCGATGATGACGAAAAACAGCGTCCCCCATTGGCAGGGGCGGCTCCAAGGTCGTTGCGTCACGGTCGCCTTGCCTTTTATCTTACAGAGCTTGTGGGGAACCTCTCGGTTCGGCCGATGGTGGCTTCGCTATCGAGGCTTCCCCGTTTTCTCGTGAATTCCGCCTAGCGCGGCGGCGAATCGTAGTGGTTTTTGCCGGCCTCGCCAAGAGCAGTACCATTTCTTCGAATAGGTCCATTGGAAAAGCCTTCCAGGCCCAGCGGTAAGGGAGATAAGTGAACATGGGACTTAGACTTGAAGTCATTCAGTATTTCGACGACACCAACCGGTCGTTGGTCCACCGCATCCCAGCCGAGGGTTCCGCGGACATCAAACTCGGCGCGCAGCTCATCGTCCAAGAAAATCAGGAAGCCATCTTTTTCAAAACGGGAAAGGCACAGGACCGGTTTGGACCAGGGCGGCATACGCTCACCACGTTAAACGTGCCGCTGATTACCCGGCTGCTGACCATCCCCTGGGAACGCTCCCCTTTCCAGGCCCAGGCCTATTTCTTCGGGCTGCAAGTTTTTTTGGACCAAAAGTGGGGAACTCGCCAACCGATCACGCTGCGGGACAACGACTTCGGCGTTGTCCGTCTGCGGAGCTTCGGCAAGTACACCTTCCGCGTCGCCGATGCCGGTGTGTTGCTGGACACGCTGGTCGGTTCCCAAGGCAAGGTCACGACGGACGAGGTCACGACGTACCTGCGGGATCTGATCGTGAGCCGGCTGAGCGATGTGTTGGGGACGATGAAGATCAGCCTGTTGGACCTGCCCAGCCGCTATGACGAAGTCGCCCAAACCACGCAGGACAAGCTGAAACAGGAATTCCAGGATTATGGGCTGGAGCTGGTCGACCTGTTCATCAACTCCATCACGCCTCCCGAAGAGGTTCAAAAGGCGATCGATGCCCGCAGCGCGATGGGGGCTCTTGGTGATCTGAACGCATACATGAAATTCCAAACCGCCAACAGCATGACCAAGCTGGCCGAACAGTCCGGCGAGGGAAGTAGCGCGCTCGGCATGGGGATGGGGGCTGGCTTCGGCATGATGATGCCGCAAATGCTGCGGGAAGCCATGACGTCTCCCGGCGGTGCAGCGGGAACGCCCCCTTCCGCGCAGGCGGCGGCGACCGCCGTGGGCGGAGTGGGCGCGGCCGGCTTCTCCGCCCTGGCTCCCGTGGGGCAGCCCGCTGCGCCCACGGATCCCAAGAGCATCGTCCGTTCAGTCGCCACGGCGGCGGGTTATCCCTTGGAAGAGAGCGGCGATGCCTGGCGGTTGACGCTTGCCGTGGGGCCGCTGCGGAAGCAGGTTGTCTCCGTGCGGTTCGACCAGACCGATGAGGCGGGCAACCAACTCGTGAGCATCAGTTCGCTCTGCGGTCCGGCCACCGACAAAAACGCCATGGCGCTGTTGCGGTACAACTCCAAACTGGTCCACGGCGCGTTTGCCGTCGCCACGGACGGTGGACAGGAAATGATCGTCGTGCAATGCAACCTGCTTCACGATGACGTGACCGCGCTCGACGTGAGCCGCATCCTCACCGCCATCGCCTGGCAAGCCGACAAAGCGGAACAGTCCCTGCTGGGAAGTGAAGATCAGCACTGATTTTCAGAATTCTCTTGCAAAACGAGTCGTCACTGGTAAATGATAACCAGCAACTCGCGGACAGATTCCGACGAAAACAGGTTTCCAAGTGGCATTTTCAGGGGAAGGGAGCACACAATGAACGATACTCGACGCGGCTTCACCTTGGTGGAACTTTTGGTGGTGATTGCCATCATCGGAGTGCTGGTAGCGCTGTTGTTGCCAGCGGTGCAATCCGCGCGAGGAGCGGCACGTCGCACGCAGTGCACGAACAACCTCAAGCAGCTCATGTTGGGCGTACATAATTACCACAACAATTTTGGCCAAGTCCCCGTGAGCTATAGCAACGCGGATTGGGGAGCAAATCGCACGGGCCATAGCTGGTTCAATGGATTGCTCCCATTTTTTGAGCAGCAGGCCCTGTACGACATCATCCGTTACGGCGAACCGGTGAGCCATCCGGACAACGTCACCGTTTCCACGACGGTGATGAACGTGCTCCTTTGCCCTTCCAATGATAACGGAAATGGCAAGCTGCCCGGCATGCGGCGTGACGCGGACATTCCTCGTGCCGTGACTAATTACAAAGCCGTGGCGGGTGCCAACTGGCAATGGGGCGATCACACAGTCTCCCAGCCAAATGGCCGCTGGGCAGGAAGTTCCGACGGTTTGGATCACGGGAACGGCTTCATTTGCCGCAACATACTGCAAATCGACGCAAATTCTACCCGCTTCGGTGATGTCACCGATGGGCTGAGCAACACATTTGCCATCGGTGAAACCGTGGCTCGTTGGTGCGACCACTCCTGGTGGTTCAATTACAACGGCAGCACGGCGACCTGCGCGATCCCGCTCAATTACCGCAAAGGGATCGTCGATTTGGAAGCCCAATGGCTGGATTGGCCAAGAAATTACTCTTTCTTCAGCCAGCATAGCGGCGGCGCCCATTTCGCCTTCGCCGACGGTAGCGTGCGGTTCATCAACGACTCCATTGATCTCACAATCTACCGCAACTTCGCCACGATCGACGGCGAAGAAGTCACGACTTTGGAGTGAATTTCGACCCTTAATCCATCAGGATGTTATGAAGCATACGTTCGCTACCGGTTTTTTGTGTTGTATCCTGGCGACTGCGGGCTGCGGACCTCAGTCCAAGAACCCGCCGACGTATCCGGTCACCGGTAAAGTCATCTTTCAAGATGCGCCGCTGGCCGACGTGAACGTGACCTTCCAGCCGGAAAAGGGGCGACAGGCCATGGGCACGACCGATGCGGAAGGCAAGTTCACGTTGTCCACTTTCGCGCAAGGGGATGGAGCGATCCCCGGTGAGCATCGCGTGGCCGTCAGCCCGAACATTGTGAATGAACCGATGCCCGGGACGCCGGAGTACGTGGCAGCCCAGAAGCAACGCCCCACCTTCCCGCCGAAATTCCGTGACGCGCAAGCCTCGGGACTCACGGCCACGGTCACGCAGGAGGGCGAAAACAACTTCACGTTCGATCTGTCGTCCCCGTGAGCGGGACCACCTTATGGCCAAAGCGTGCCGCATGGGCAGACAGCATTCACGGCGCTGGAATTCTTCAGAAGACCCAGCGCCGGAATACCGCCACGTTTAACGACTCGGCATTCTAGAATATGCCCAAAGCCATCAGGCTATAACGCACGACGAAGCCGGCGGTGACAACACTGACCATCGACATCAGCTTGATGAGGATGTTCAAGCTGGGCCCACTGGTGTCCTTGAAGGGATCGCCCACGGTGTCGCCGACGACCG
This sequence comes from Pirellulales bacterium, assembly GCA_028289405.1. GTDB lineage: Bacteria > Planctomycetota > Planctomycetia > Pirellulales > JANQPP01 > JANQPP01. Next base: position 58,043 of record JANQPP010000141.1, on the reverse strand, counting down.
CTGCCTTGTGGGCATCGGTCCCCTTGCCGCCATGCGCGCCGGCTTCGATGAATTTCTTGGCGTTGTCCCAAGATCCGCCCGCATTGGCCATAAATACGGCGACACAGAATCCGGTCGTTAGGGCTCCCACGAGGAGGCCCAGCACGCCGCCGACGCCGAGAATCAAGCCGACCACCAGAGGCGTGATCAGCCCCAGCAGAGAGGGCAGGACCATTTCTTTCTGCGCGGCCTTGGTGCTGATGGCCACGGGAGTGGCGTAGTCGGGCTGCTCAGTGCCAGCCATGATCCCCGCCTTTTCACGGAACTGTCGGCGGACTTCTTCGACCATCCCCTTGGCGGCGCGACCCACGGCTTTCATCGTCATGGCACAGAAAACGAACGTCGCCATGGCTCCCAAAAATACGCCCACGAGCACTTTGGGATTCATCAGGCTAGCATCGTAGTAACGGGCGAAGTCGGGCAGCGTGGCCGCGTGCAGCTCGACCAAGCGAGCCCCCGTCGTCGCGAATTGCAGACGACCATTGCCATCCTTCACTAGTAAATCTTCGGGGATGGGCTGGATTCCTTCGCGGATATCGAGTGCCTGCCAAGCCTCACGGATAGCCGGATCTTGAGTGTCTTGGGGAAAGGCGATCCAGCCGTGGATCTCACGCTTGCCTGCTTCGTCACCTTCGCCGTCGGCCGTGGCGGCGGGTTCCACTTCAACGATAAATTGCTTGGAAAGCTTGTAGATGCCGGGTTCAAATGTGTAGCTTCCGGAATCATCGCGGACATTGATCGCGGTATCGCCCCAGCGTTCAAAGCCGATGCGGACTTCCTCCACATACGCGGCAAGCAGTGCTAGGGCGGTTAGTGCGGCGGAGCCAATGGCGAAACCTTTTCCGGTTGCCGCCGTGGTGTTCCCCAAGCTGTCGAGGGCGTCCGTCCGTTCGCGGACGATCGGTTCCAAGCTCGACATTTCCGCGTTTCCGCCGGCATTGTCCGCAATGGGGCCATAGGCATCGGTGGCAAGCGTGATGCCGAGCGTGCTCAGCATGCCGACCGCCCCAATTCCCACGCCGTACAAGCCCAAGGCGAAGAATTGAACGTCATCGAAGTTCCAGCCGCTGGCGAACCCAAAGGCGAGAATCGTCGCGAAGCAGACGGTGATCACCGGCACGCATGTGCTGATCATGCCTTCAGCCACCCCACCGATGATGATCGTGGCGGGACCGGTGATGGCTTGATCGGCGAGATTCCGAGTCGGTTTGTATTCATCGCTGGTAGAATATTCCGTCCACTTGCCGATCACCCAACCAGCGAGCAAGCCGACGACCACGCTGGCCGCCACACCAGGTACGCCGAAAATTAGCGTTCCCTCGGTATGCGGCATGAGCCAGGTACAAATGGCCACCGCGGCGACCACGACTAAAGTCGTCGACAGATTGATCCCCCTCGCCAACGCGGCGAGCAGGTTCCGCTGCGTGGCATCTTCCTGCGTACGGACCATGAAGATGCCGAGCACGGAGAGGAAGATCCCCACTCCGGCGATCACCATGGGAAGAAATAGCGTTTGCAGTTGTGCCTGCGTGTTGGTCATCCCCTCGGGCAATAGGGCGCTGCCGCTATAAGCTGCCACGCCGAGCGCGGCGGTTGCCAAAATAGAACCGCAATAGGACTCGTACAAGTCGGCGCCCATGCCGGCGACGTCACCTACGTTGTCTCCGACATTGTCGGCGATCGTGGCGGGATTACGGGGATCATCCTCGGGAATCCCTTGTTCCACCTTGCCGACGAGATCCGCGCCGACGTCGGCCGCTTTCGTGAAAATGCCGCCGCCAACGCGGGCAAAGAGCGCTTGGCTGCTGGCCCCCATTCCGAAGCAGAGCATGGTCACGGTGATTTCCACCAGCGAAATCGATTCATAACCAAGTTGCGGGACGAGCCAGTAGAGGATGGCGAACCAGATACAGATATCGAGCAGGCCGAGCCCCACGACCGTCAAGCCCATCACGGCGCCGGAGCGGAAGGCCACTTGCAGTCCTTGATTCAACGATTTTTGCGCGCCGGCGGCCGTGCGGCTGCTGGCCCAGGTGGCGGTTTTCATTCCGAACCAACCGGCCAGGCCAGAAAAGAAACCGCCAGTGATAAAGGCGAAGGGCACCCAGCGGCTTTGCACGCCCAAATTGAATGCCATGAAATACAACAGCACGAAGATCGCCACGAAAAAGCCGAATACGACCTTGTATTGCTGTTTCAGGTAGGCATTGGCTCCCGTGCGGACGTGGCCGGCGATTTCGACCATCCGCTCGTTTCCTTCGTCCGAGCGTTTCATGTCTTGGAAGAAGCGATAAGCGAATACCAAGGCGGCGATCGAACCCACGAATGGGATCGCCCAAATTACGAAATCCATGGTCCCCCCCCCGGCTGATTCCACGGGCACTGGGTCTTGAGCCAGTGCCAAACCGGGGCAGGCGAAATAGGCGATCGCAGTCATTCCGAGAACGGCCGAAGTGCGTAGGCTCAGCGTATTGGTCATCTTAGCCATGGCTGTTTTGCCACCTCTCAATTGTCTTTATGTCTTCCTAGTTAGTTGATCGACAAATTCTGGCTCGCCACGATGCGCTGGGGAAACTGCCCTTCGGGAGTGGCAAACCAGAGACGCTCCCTCGAATTGCAGCTCTGTAGGCGGCCGAGTGAGAAAGACTTCCAGGCTTCCAAGGATACTTCTTCCTGAAGAGAAGCCGCGTTTCGTAGGTGTTTTTCCGTATCGCCGAGGAAGGCCAGCCTGAGTTGGGCCGGATCCCATTATTGGACGGAATGTGGCGTGTCACTTTTCTCTGGACGTCGGGCAAGGCCTACCAGTTTCGTCCGCTCCCCAAAGTGAAAGTTGGGGAGTGTACTGCAAAGCCGACTTGACTGTCAACCATAGCACATTTTCACACCATCTCTCGGGTGCCGATGAGGTTTCGGAACCGCGCTGTCCGTTACGTGAAGATCGTTCGCCGAGGTTGGATTATTCCTCATCCACCGTTCTTCGGAGTGCCCCGATGCGTTTCCGCGGGGAATCACCGCCCGCGAGTTGGCCTCCGTCAACCATTCGCGTCTAGTTTATTCGATTCATGGCCGCAGCCGTGGGACGCGGGGCGAACGGGGTGAGGTCAAATTCTGCATTCTCCTGCAACATCAGGCGCCGCATGGCGATCGCGGTGGCGGGCGAAAGTTGCAGACCGCTACGAAAATGACCGGCCGCGACGAACGCATTGTCCGAGTCAGGAATTCGTCCCAACCAAGGCAGGGCGTGTGACGTGCCAGGACGAAGGCCAGCCCATGTGCGTTCCAACGAGGCTTCCGCTAAATCTGGTACTAACCATGTGGCCAGCCCTAGCAACCCCTGGATCCCGGAAGCCGTGTTCCGACAATCGAATCCCGCGTCTTCTTCAGTCGCGCCCACCAAGAGCCGACCATCCTCACGCGGAACCAGATATTGTTTTCCATGGTTCAGCACATGGGGAATCATGGGGGCTGGCGTGGCGAGGAGTGCAATTTGTCCGCGAATCGGGCGGATCTGGCTATCCCAACCACAGCGGGCGGCCAGAATTTGCGTCCAAGCGCCTGCGGTGACGCAAAAAGCACCTCCTGGAATGCGTCCGTTCGTCGTCTCCAAGGACTCCCATCGATCCCCCACAAAGTGGTAGTCCAAAACTTGCGTCCCAGAACGAATTTCCACTCCACGCCTCGCGCATGCCGCGATCAAGGCTTTCAAGTGGCGTGGATTGCGGATTTGCGCTTCCTCCTTCAGAAAAACTGCTGGCTCTGAGCTGTCTTGGAGGATCTCTCGGTTCAAACCAGGCATCGCCTCCCGCAATGTTTCAGCATCCCAGGCTGCGTAATGCGCGCCCTCGCGTTGGCAGATTATTTCAAATTGCGATGCGAGATTCGCCCCATTTTCCGGAGTGGGAAGGTAGACCCCTCCGCAGCGGCGGTAGCCGTTATCGATGCCCGTTTCTGCTTGCAAGCGAGCAGCCCAGTCCACATGGAGTTCCCGGCTCGCGCGTGCCAGTTCGGCGAGTGGTGGAGAAACCGCATCGAGTGCACATGGCGGAATGATTCCCGCCCCAGCCCACGAGGCAGCCCGCCCCGGCTGCGCCTGATCCAGCAAGAGAACCTGCTGGCCACACGAGGCCAATTCATATGCCAATGAAAGGCCGATCACACCGCCGCCGATGAGAACTGAATCGTGCATCGAAGGGCAGTGACTCCTAAATGAATCGCGGATTGCCTGTCGGGAACGACAACCGCGAAGTGGCCGTGCCGATCCCAGTGAGAAGCTTCCTCGAATCCAGCCGGTTCGCGGAACATCGGGGCCGACAACTGAGCGCGGCCACGTCACCGAAATGGTCCGGCAGGGAAGATGAAAATGGTCCACCTCGAAGGTGGCCACCGTAGGGTGGCAGAGGGGACTCGAACCCCCGGCCTTCGGAACCACAATCCGACGCTCTAACCGACTGAGCTACTGCCACCACAATCGAGACTCGAAATTCTAGCCCTTGTCAAAAAAGTGGTCAAACGACCGCGATCGACATGCCTCTTAATGTGTGAAATTCACACGGGCGGCTGGGTGCCCCCCGTTCGCGCGATCAATGAGAAGCGATCCCGCGCGACCATTTTTGGCTTATACTGCGAAATTGTCCTGCCATGGCAAGACCAATCGGTTGCGCCACGGATTTCGTCCACGCATACGCCAATAAGTGAACAAGCATGCGAGTATTTCATTTCGACGTGAAGCCGATGGGACAAATTGCACTGCCCATGGTTCTCTGTCTGGGGTGCCTGTTCGCCGTCGCCGCTGGTGACGACCAGGAACAACCACCCCGGCGAGCGCATCGCGAGTTCGCGCTTTCCCATACAGGTGACCCGGAGCGCGGAAAACGTCTCTTCGAGCAACACACTGGGCTTTCCTGTGCGGCTTGTCATCGTGTAACCGGCATGGAGAAAAGCGGTCCGAACCTCGATGGCGTGGGGGACAAATTCTCAAGGGCCGAATTGATTCAACAGGTGCTAGAGCCGAGCGCCCAAATCAAGCCCGGCTTCGAGCAGGCGGTGATCGTGACCTCGCAGGGGGAAGTTCTGACAGGGCGAATCGAAAGAGCCAATGAATTGGAGGTCCGGCTGTTGGATCCCCAAGGCAAGCAACACAATCTCGACAAGGCAAAAATTGAAGAGCTACGCATGTCCGACCAGTCTCTGATGCCGGATAACGTTGCCGCCACGATCTCGCCACGAGAGTTCGCCGATCTGATCGCTTACCTCGAATCCTTGAAATTCGGGATCAAGATCGGGTTCGCCGCCGGCGGTCGCGAAGTTCCGATTCCGCGCCTCGCCCAGCCCGTGGAATTCATACCGATTCATCCGGCGGAAGTGGAATTCACGAACCCCGTCTGGTGCGGCGCGATTCCGGGCCTGTCTGGTGAATTGGCGGTCGTGGAACATCAACGCGCACGGGTCTGGCGATACATTCGTGATGCGCAGCCACCTCGAAAAGAGTTGTTTCTAGACCTACGGGACGAGACGCACATCAGCCCCAACCAAGGTCTGATGTGCGTGGCCTTCCATCCCGAGTTTTCCCGCAACGGACGGTATTTTCTGGAACATGAGGTTCGTGAAGCCGGAGTGGTCAAAACCGTGATCGTCGAGCGCCGCGCGTCCGAGGACCGGCACCGCGATCGCGGCGAACCATCGAAGCGGCTGTTGGAGGTCAAGCAGCCCGCATTCAACCACAATGGCGGCTGCATCGCGTTTGGACCTGACGGCATGCTGTACGCCGCCTTTGGAGACGGAGGGCCTCAACGCGATCCGCCAGGTTACTCGCAAAATCCTCGGATCCTGCTCGGCTCCATGGTGCGGATCGATGTTGACCGCGAAGACGGTGATCGCCCCTATGCGATCCCGCCGGACAACCCATTTTTAGCCGCCCATCGAGCGGACTCCGGCATCCGCCCCGAAACGTGGGCCATCGGTTTTCGTGAACCGTGGCGGTTCAGTTTCGACGACGCTACGGGAGACTTGTGGTTGGGAGATGTGGGGCAAGACAAGTTCGAAGAGGTGTGCCTGGTCCGTCGCGGCGAGAATCACGGTTGGAATGTCCGCGAAGCCTATGCCCCGTTTTCGGACGAGTATCGCCGCGACAGTGCAACCTATGTGGACCCGCTGTTCGCTTACCCGCATGGTTTGGGGTTTTCGGTCACCGGCGGATATGTGTATCGGGCCGACAAGGAATCGAGTTTCTACGGCGTGTATGTCTTTGGCGATTACAACACGCGACGTGTGTGGGGCCTACGTCAACACCAAGGCCAATTGCTTGATGTGCGTGAAATCGGAACGGCTCCCGGTGGAATCGCGTCCTTCGGCGTGGATGATCGTGATGAATTGCTCTTGGTGACCTACGCTGGAAACATTTACCACGTTAATCTTGCGGCAACCGAATACCGATGACGTTGCCGGTCAGTTTTTCAGCATTTCGCTCATGTGCGGGGCAGAAATTGTGCAAAAAATATTTACAATAAATGGAATCTCGAAAATCACGGGACAACCTGCCCGCCGACGAATCCTTATGCCTCGTCACACCATTTTCATCGTCGCTTCGATCGTCGGCGTATTGTCGTCGTGCGGAGGCCGTAATGCGGACGCGGAGGAAACTGACACGTCTCCCAGGTATCTGGTCGAAGATCTGGTCGGCAACTTTTGCCTGGATTGTCATAACAGTTTCGACGAGACCGCGGGGATCGACTTCGATTCGCTTGAATGGAGCCGGTTTGCTGATGATCGCGAGGTCTGGGAAAAAGTGGTCCGCAGGCTGCGGTCACGCCAGATGCCTCCCAGCGATGCGGCACGACCTGATGAAGCGACCTACGTCGCGGTACTGGAAGCACTCGAATCCTCGCTGGACCAACTCGCGAAGGCGAAGCCCCAACCGGGACGGACGGACACCTTTCGCCGGCTTACGCGGACCGAATATCAAAACGCCATTCGCGATCTATTGGCGCTAGATGTCAACGCTGCCGCGCTATTGCCGCGGGATGAATCGAGCCACGGGTTCGATAATGTGACCGTGGGAGAACTTTCACCGACACTGCTGAATCGCTACGTTTCGGCCGCACAAAAAATCAGCCAACTCGCCGTCGGCAGAGCCAGCAAGGCACCAGGCGGGGACACGTTTCGCGTCCCGCCCGATCTGACGCAGGAACGCCATCTGGCGGGACTCCCGCTTGGCACACGAGGTGGTGCCGTGATCCCCTACAATTTCCCGGTCGATGGCGAGTACGAAATCACCATCCGACTCGCCCGGGATCGAAATGAAGAAGTAGAAGGCTTGAACGGCGAATATGAACTCGACGTACTGCTCGATCGGGAAAGCGTCGCTGCGTTTACCATTCATCCCCTGTCTCCTGGGAACAAAGATTATTCCAAAGTCGATGCGCACTTGCATACGCGGCTCCAGGTCCCCGCCGGTCCCCATGAATTGGGGGTAACGTTTTTGCGCAAATCGGCGTCTCTCTTGGAAACGAAGCGGCAGCCGTATCAAGCCCGCTTCAACATGTACCGCCATCCACGGACCTCCCCCGCCTTGTACCAGGTTTCGATCACGGGACCGTTCGAAGTGGCCGGACCAGGCGATACCCCAAGCCGACGGCGGATTTTCGATTGCTACTCGGACAAACCTGAAAACGAAGAAGCATGCGCGCGGACGATCCTTTCAAATTTGGCCCGGCACGCCTGGCGCGGCCCAATTGACGAGGGCGACTTGGATCGTCCTTTGGCCTTCTATCGGCAAGCCCGGGCGGAAGGTGGTTTCGTGGCGGGTATCGAAGCGGCGCTGGCCTCCATTCTAGTAAGCCCCCGTTTTCTGTTTCGCATCGAACGGGATCCACCAGACGTTCCGTCCGGTACGGCTTACCGCATCAGCGATCTGGATTTAGCATCGCGATTGTCTTTCTTCATCTGGAGTAGCATCCCAGATGAAGAATTGCTGGGACTTGCCGAACGCGGAGAATTAAGCCGGTCCGACGTGCTCGAAGCCCAAGTACGAAGAATGTTGGCCGATGATCGGTCCAGCGCGTTAGCCACCAACTTCGCCGGGCAATGGCTTTATCTCCGCAATCTGGAGGGTGCGCATCCGGACATGCGTTTGTTTCCCGATTTCGACGATAACCTGCGACAGGCGATGCGTCGGGAGACGGAGCTCTTTTTCGAGAGCATCCTGCGGGAGGATCGGAGCGTACTCGATCTGCTCCGGGCGGATTATACGTACTTGAATGAACGGCTAGCCCGGCATTACGGCATACCGCAAGTCATCGGCAGTCGCTTCCGCCGCGTACATCTTGACGAGGGCAGCCGCCGCGGAGGACTTTTGCGCCAGGGCAGCATTCTGACCGTTACCTCCTACGCCACGCGCACCTCACCGGTGATTCGTGGGCATTGGATCTTGGAGAATCTGCTCGGCACGCCTCCGCCTCCGCCGCCGGATAACGTACCGGCGCTCAAGGATAATGATAATACGGTCTCGGCGGCACTTCCCGTCCGAGAGCGATTGATGCAGCATCGCGCGGACCCGAATTGTTCGGCGTGCCACAATCTGATGGATCCGGTCGGGTTCTCTCTCGAGAACTTCGACGCAATCGGCCGTTGGCGGGATTTGGAAGCCAGCCACCCGGTGGACGCCTCCGGTGGCCTCCCGGACGGAACAGAGTTTATGGGCGTCGATGGGCTGGAGGACGGATTGATGCGGCGGCCCGAGTTGTTTGTTGGTACACTGACGGAAAAGCTGCTTACCTATGCGCTGGGTCGGGGCGTGGACTACCGCGACGCGCCGTCCATCCGCCGTATTGTGCGCGACGCTCAGGCTCGGGATTTCCGGTTTTTGGCCTTGGTGCTGGGAATTACCCAAAGCGTACCGTTTCAAATGAGGACCGCGGAATGATCATCACGAAGAAGGTTCTGCCCCGCCGGACGCTGTTGAAGGGGATGGGCGCCTCGATCGCGCTCCCTTTGCTCGATGCCATGGTGCCCGCCATGACGGCACTGGCCGAAACACCGGCCAGCCCTTCCCGGCTTCGCCGCGTGGGATATGTCTATATGCCCATGGGATGCGATATATCCCGCTGGACCCTGCCAGGGGAAGATCTCAGCGAACTTTCTCCCACGCTCAGCCCCTTGGCGCCCGTGCGAGAGCACGTCACGGCGATCACCAATTTGGAATTACAGAGCGCCTACCCGGGTACGCACGCCACGTCGAATGCTTCCTTTTTGAGTTGCGCCCGAGCGAAACGGACGGAGAGCACTGACTACTATCTGGGCACCACGGTCGACCAGATCGCGGCCCAACAGATCGGCCAACAGACGCAGTTGCCGTCTCTGGAAATGTCCATGGACCTGCTAGCCACGGTGGGCCAGTGCGACAACGGCTACGCCTGCGTTTACCAGAACAATCTATCTTGGTCCTCCCCCACGACGCCGCTCCCCGCCGAAGCGCATCCTCGCATCGTATTCGAGATGCTGTTTGGAGAGGGGGGGAGCAGCGAAGACCGACGCGCGGCTCTGAAAAAACGTGCCAGCCTGCTCGATTCCATGCAGGAAGAGATCACCCGGTTGCAAAAAACTCTCGGCCCCAGTGACCGGGCCAAAGTCGACGAATATCTGCAAAGCGTCCGCGAAGTGGAGCGGCGGATCCAGCAGGCCGAAGCTACGGCCCGAGACAACCCGCTGCCGGATCTCGACCGGCCCATTGGCGTCCCGGCAGCGTATGCCGACCACGCTCGCCTGATGTTCGATCTGCAACTTCTGGCCTTCCAGGGGGACGTGACCCGCGTCATCAGTTTTCAATTGGCCCGGGAAACCAGCAATCGCACGTACCCGGAAATCGGCGTGCCGGATCCGCATCATCCGCTCACGCATCACGGTAATGATCCGGACAAGGTCGCCAAAGTGGCGAAGATCAATCGCTTCCACGTCTCCCTGTTCGCGGAATTCCTGGAGAAGATGCGGGCCACGCCGGAAGGAGATGGGTCGCTCTTGGATCACTCCTTGTATCTGTTCGGCAGCGGGATGGGGGATCCCAACGTCCACGATCATGAGAACCTGCCGGTTCTCGTCGCCGGCGGAGGAGCCGGTGAAATGCGTGGCGGACGGCATATTCGCTTCGCGCGACCGACCCCCTTGGCCAATCTCCATTTGACGCTGCTCAACAAGGTCGGCGTACCGCTTGAATCCTTCGCCGATAGCCACGGACAGGTGGCTGAACTGTTCGAAACCCTCTCGATTTGATCCGTGGAGTTGGGAGGTCAGAAGATGAGAGCCATTCAGCTTGCCTGCGCGTGCGGAATCGTTGGGTTTTGTTTCGCTTTGAGCACGCCCCTTCGCGCCGAGGATGCACCGTTGGCGGATGCCGCCGAGCGAGCGGATTGGAATCAAGTCCAGCGGTTGCTCGACCAAGGCGCGGATCCGAATGCCCGGCAAGTCGACGGCATGACCGCGCTCCTTTGGACCGTGTGGCACGATCATGCGGAGCCAGCTCTACAGTTGATGGAACATGGTGCCGATCCTGAGACGGCCAATCGGTACGGAGTGGCGCCTCTCTCCGTAGCCTGTGCCAACGGGAACGCGAAGCTGGTCGAACGTCTATTAGCCGCGGGCGCGGATCCTGACACGACGCTCCCAGGAGAAGTCACGGCCTTAATGACCGCCGCACGCACCGGCCGAGTGGAAGTCGTGCGGCGGTTGCTCGAACATGGTGCCGACGTGGATGCCACCGAGTGCCATGGACAGACGGCTCTGATGTGGGCCGCCTCTGAAGGGCATGCCGAGGCGGTATCGTGTCTGCTCGATTTCGGCGCCGCCCCCCAAACGCGGCTCAAATCGGGCTTCACGCCCCTCTTTTTCGCCGTGCGGGAAGGACGGATCGAAGTCGTGGATGTCCTGCTGGCCGCTGGTGGGGACGTCAACACCGCCATGCATCCGCGAAAAAAAAGTAACCGAGTTCCTAATTCAGGAACGAGTCCACTGTTGCTCGCCGTGGAAAATGGCCACTTCGAGCTGGCAGCTCGGCTGTTGGAAGCGGGTGCCGACCCCAATGATCAGCGGACCGGATATACGGCCCTGCACGCCATCACCTGGGTTCGCAAGCCGCTGCGAGGCGACGGTGATCCTCCGCCCATCGGTTCCGGAAAAATGAGCAGCCTGGACCTCGTGCGGAAGCTCGTGGCACAAGGTGCCGACGTCAATGCGCGGCATGGGAAACGCTCCGCAGGGAGCGGACGGCTCAACAAAACCGACGCGACGCCGTTCTTGCTGGCGGCGGAGACGGCGGACATTCCACTAATGCGGCTGCTGTTGGAATTGGGAGCCGATCCCACCTTGACGAACGTCGATGATTGCACACCGCTCCTCGCAGCAGCCGGCGTGGGAGTGTTGGGGAATGGCGATGAATCGGCCGGTACGGAGTCCGAGGCGATCGAAGCCATCAAACTCCTACTGGAGTTGGGCGCCGATATCAACGCCGTCGAAAGCCATCGCGAAACCGCCATGCACGGTGCGGCCTACAAAAGCTGGACCCAAGTCGTGCAATTTCTCGCGGATTACGGAGCGGACATTGATGTGTGGAATCAAAAAAATCAGCGCGGCTGGACTCCCCTGTTGATCGCCGAAGGATACCGTCCGGGAAATTTTCGTCCGTCGTCGGAAACGATCCGAGCCATTGAAAACGTGATGCGGACCTTGGGCGTGGAACCTCCACCACGGGCGAAGCGCCGTCTGCCCCGCGTCAACGAAGAATATTCGGCGAATCCGCCGCAGCCACCAGCCCAGCCGGAAGCTCGCTAATCGGCGGCATGCCGAGCAGCGGTGGCTTGGGTCGTCGCGGATTTGACGACCCACCGAGAACCGCGACTTGATACTACCCCCCAAGCATCGCAGGCACTTCGATAAATCGAACGCATGAAATTCGCGACGGCTTGGCTCGGCACCTTTGTTCTGATCGGAATAGCCGGAGTCGCGTACGCCGGGGATGCCGACCAACGGCCACCCAATGTGGTCGTGATCCTGGCGGATGATTTGGGGTTTTCGGACCTTGGCTGTTACGGCGGCGAAATCGAAACGCCTCATCTGGATCAATTGGCCGCCGGTGGGCTGCGCTGGAGGCAGTTTTACAATACGTCCCGCTGCTGCCCCACACGGGCCGCCCTGCTGACCGGCCGGTATCCGCACGAGGTCGGCTTGGCCCGGAATGGGCGTTCCTTGGATGCCTTCGTGCCCACGCTGGCGGAACTGCTGCGCGCGGCCGGTTATCAAACCGGCATGGTCGGCAAGTGGCACCTCTCCCAAGCGGAAGCTCTCCATGGCGGCGGCTTCAACTCGGACCGGCATTTGGCCTGGCTCAACCACCAGGCGGCTCCCGGTCCTTGGTTCGCGGACGCGGCAACGTATCCCGTATCGCGGGGCTTTGAGTGGCACTACGGCATCATCTGGGGAGTCGTGAATTTCTTTGATCCCTTCTCGCTCGTGGACGGACGAGAGGCTGTCAGAGAAGTTCCCGAAGACTACTATCTGACCGACGCGATCAACGACCACGCCGCCAGGTATATTCTGGGCTTCGCGCGAGCCGGCGTCCCGTTCTTTTTGTACGTGGCCCACGCCGCGCCGCATTGGCCACTCCATGCCCTGCCGGAGGATATCGCCAAATATGAGGGAGCGTACGATGCCGGTTGGCAAGCCGTGCGGGATGCTCGGTATCGCCGGCAGCAACAGTTGGGCTTGGTGGATGCGGACCGTTATCCTCTGCCAGCCCTGCAATCCGGCGGAAAAATCTGGGAGGAACTCTCGCCGGAAGAGCAAAAACGGGAAATCGCCAAAATGCGGGTCCACGCCGCCATGGTGGACCGCATGGATCAAGGTTTGGGTCGCGTCTTCGACGCACTACGGGAAACTGGCTGTTGGGAAGATACGCTCATCGTTTTCCTGTCCGACAACGGTGCTTCGCCCGAGGTACCACGCCGTCCCGGCTATGACCGCCCTTCGCAGACTCGCCACGGTGAAGAGATTCGCTACAGTGGTCAATTTCCAGCCGCAGAGACAGGCCAGGAAACAACCTACACGGGAATTGGCCCAGCCTGGGCCAGCGCGTGCAATACGCCCTTCCGCTATTGGAAAAAAGAATCGTTCGAGGGAGGCAACCATACACCTCGCATCGTGCATTGGCCCGATGGCTTGCAAGTACCTACAGGTGAAATCACGGACCGGGTAGGCCACGTAATGGACTTGGCTCCCACCATTTTGGAGGTGGCTGGTGTGGCGGCGCCCAGCCAGTGGAATGGCCAATCGTTGGCTCCAATGGCGGGAAAAAGTCTCGCGCCGATTCTATCTGGAGATGAACCGGCGGAGCCGCGGCATTTGTACTTCGAGCATGAAGGTGGCGCTGCCGTACGGGAGGCGGATTGGAAACTGGTGCGGCTTACGCCCGAGTCTCCGTGGGAACTCTACGACCTCTCCAGCGATCGCACGGAAACTCGAAACCTGGCAGCGGAGCATCCCGACATCGTGTGGAGGCTGTCGCGAGATTGGCTGAAATGGGCCCGGGAAGTCGGAGTGCCAGGAATCACGGAACACTGAGCAGCCACTCAGCGGATGACCACCGCGATTGAGCTTTCAACTCGGAGACAAAGTGTGATACCTCGCTGCCAAATCCTACCTCTGCCGGATCATCAGCTCGCGGTGCTGATCGAAGGAGTCGAGCGCACGCGCTGGCACCATGGACCAGCCTATCCGCGCCCTTTTTTGTACCCGCTGCTGGGGCCGTCGGGTATTGCGCTGACTCGGATGGGCCACCCAGGCGCGCCGAACCATGACCATCACCGTTCGGTATGGTTCGCGCATCATCAAGTGTTGGGAATCGACTTTTGGAGTGACACCTCACCCGCTCACATCCGCCAGCAGCAGTGGCTGGCCTATCATGACGGCGAAGAGGAAGCAGTCTTCGCGGTGTGGCTCGGCTGGTATGACGGCCATGATCCGCGCGAACTGCTCACACAAGATTTGGTAGTGGCAGTCCGTCCTCTGGGAAGTGGTGAAACCGCTGTGGAATTCGACTCGGTGTTCCGTCCCGCTTCCAATTCACTCGAATTCGGTCAGACGAATTTCGGTTTTCTTGGCGTGCGTGTGGCCAAAGCGATTTCCGGCCATTTTGGCGGCGGCACGCTGGTTTCCAGCACGGGACAGCGCGGCGAGGAGAAGCTGTTCGCGCAGCCAGCACGCTGGATGGACTACAGCGGCGAAATCCGGCCAAACACCATCGAAGGCATTACCTACTTCGACCATCCAGAAAACCAGGGGTATCCCCAACATTGGCATGTCCGCGAGGACGGCTGGATGTGCGCCTCGCCCTGCCTCAACTCACCCTTGGTCACTACACAAGAACAGCCTTTGCGTTTGCGATATCTGCTCCACCTGCACGCGGGAGAAGTGGATGTGAAACGGGCCGAATCCATTGCCGGGGAATTCGCCAACCGTGCCCCATTCGAAATTGTGGCTGCCCAAAAACCACACGAGCAATTCATCGCACAAAGAATTCGCTAGTGCCTGTCGGCGGGGCACCATTGAAAGCCCTTTGAAATGAGCTAAGAGCCAGGCATGCCAGTGGCGGAGCGATTACAATAAAACGCGTGCTGCATAAAAAAGAAGTAGAATGGGTTTCCTCTTCCAGCGGATAAACACGATATGCGACGCGAGCATGGTTTTTGGTTTTTACTATTGTGGATGTCATGCGTGATTTCCGCGCGCGGGCAGGAAACCGCGACTCTCCCGGCTACGGCGGTGCAACCCTGGTCCAAGCCGGGCTGGACGCTGACGTTTCAAGATGAGTTCAACGATCCGGCTTGGGATCGCGGCAAGTGGCAGACCCGCCTTCCCGGGATGGTGACGCGGCGAGATGCCATGCACGCATTCGTGGACGACGCATTCCTCTTACGGTCCGGAGCCGTGCATCTGTTGGCACGGCGGAAGACGGTCCAAGAGCGAGGAAATTGGATGCCCTATGCCAGCGGCATGCTGACCACCCGCGAAACATTCACGCAGCAGTTCGGCTACTTTGAAATCCGCTGCCGATTGCCGCGTGGGCGCGGGTTCCGTCCCGCCTGCCATCTGCTGCCTTTGCGGAAAAGCTTGGCGGAGGACTCGCTTCCCCGCGTCGACATCTTCACTGCATTGGGTGGACAGCCGGACCGGGCCGCATTCGGCGTGGAGTTTCGGGACACGCGGGATGAACTCCGCCATGATCGTGGCGAATTCTGGCAGAATGGCACGGTCGAAGTCGGCGACTTCGCCGAGGCATATCACACCTTCGCGGTGGAGTGGGATGACTTGCGGTTGATCTGGTACGTGGATGGGAAAATCGTCCACCAAACACGACAGGGCGTGCCTCTGGAGCCGCTGTTCCTTTCCGTGGAATTGGGAATCGGCGGCCCCTCGCGAGACCCCCTATCCTCCACGCCGGACCGGAGCACTTCTTTCCCTGGGGTCCTTTCCATCGATTGGATTCGCATCTACGAGCGGGAGCAAATATTTTCCACGGAAACCGGCGAGACGGAGTAGGCGAATCCGTCTCGGTCGTGGGAATCCTTGCGTTCCGTCCGTTTTCATCTCGTCTTTCCAACCCATCACGGAGGTTGTTCGGTGCGGCAAAGCGTGACTCGATATCGCTGCCGATGGTGGAAGGTTGTCCATGGGTTCGGCGTATTGGCCCTGAATGTTTCGGCGTCCGTGGGTTTCGCTCAATCCACCCCAGCGCGGCGGCCAAACATCGTACTCATCATGGCGGACGATCTGGGCTACGGTGAATTGGGCTGCTATGGCGGGAGCGACATTCCCACTCCGCATCTCGACGCACTGGCAGCCGGAGGCGTGCGGTTCACGAGTGGCTATGTGACGGCCTCGTATTGCGCTCCTTCTCGCGCCGGGCTGATCACGGGCCGCTACCAGACGCGGTTCGGCTTCGAGGGCAACCCGGTCGGCGCGCGAAACGAACAGCCAGGCGTGGGCCTGCCTCCGAATCAACAAACACTTGCCGGCATCCTGCGTGACGCGGGCTACACCACGGCGCTGGTCGGCAAGTGGCATCTGGGAGGAACCGCCCCATACCATCCTCAGCGGCGGGGCTTCGACGAATTTTTCGGCTTCCTGCATGAGGGACACTTCTACGTACCGCCCCCTTGGCGAGACGTGACAACTTGGCTCCGCCGCCGCACCCTTCCGGATGGCGGGCAAGGCAGATGGACCTCGCCCGATGGCCGGCTGCATTACACCACGCACATGGGCCACGCTGAGCCTCCGTACGATGCCAACAACCCCCTGCTGCGCGGCAGCCAACCGGTGGAGGAAAGGGGATACCTCACGCGGGCATTCACCCGGGAGGGGGTGCGGTTTATTCAGCGGCATCGCGACCGGCCGTTTTTTTTGATGCTGTCCTACAGTGCGGTGCATAGCCCCATGCAGGCCACGCGCGAGGACCTGCAGCGGATGGAGCACATCGAGGATATTCACCGCCGTATTTTCGCGGGGATGTTGGCCTCACTGGATGACGGTGTGGGCCAGGTGCGGGCCGTGTTGCGGGATCTTGGCCTGGAAGAAACAACGCTCGTTGTTTTCTTGAGCGACAACGGCGGACCGACCCGCGAATTGACCAGCCGCAATGACCCACTCCGCGGGGGCAAGGGCAGTCTCTACGAAGGGGGCATCCGCGTGCCATTCCTCATGTACTGGCCTGGTCGTTTGCCGGTGGGCCGCGTGGTGGGGGAGCCGGTTATCTCGCTGGATTTGCTGCCCACCATCCTTGCGGCCGCGCAAATCACACCGAGGTCCAACTTGTCACCGCTGGATGGCCAGAACCTGTTGCCGGTGCTTTTGGATGAAGATCTGCCGCGGGATTCTCGAACGTTGTATTGGCGGATGGGACAAAAGAGGGCACTCCGGCAGGGTCCCTGGAAGCTGGTCCGCGCGGCCAGCGGCGATTGGGAACTCTATCACCTCGACGATGATCTTGGCGAACAGAAAAACCTAGCCACGCGTCACCCGGAAAAAGCCGCCGAATTGGCGGAACTGTGGCACGCCTGGAGCGATGTCCAAGCCGCACCGCGCTGGTGAGGGCGCAGATTCCGTTGTTCGCCTTACTCGTGGAAATGCCGATCGGGTGAATCTGCCGCTTACATCTTTCCTTCGGCGAGGAGGACGACGCCAGGTTTTTCCGCTTGTTGGCAGGCGCCCCAATGCGCGGCGGCTTGTGGCCAATCGTCTTCGCTTGTCACGAGCACGTAGTCCAGCCCCCACGCCTGGAGGACCGGTTCCAGGAAGCGTTTGGCCGAATCGGGAGAGTCTTGCACCAGAAAGCTGCGATAGCCGATCAGGGCGGAGAGGGGGAGCTGCAAATCGAACAGCACGTTCCGCAAGGCGTCCCCCGACTCGAAGAAACCGGTGGACTGCATCACGACCAGCGGCGAGCTTCCGCCCACATGCAGCCCCGCCGCCAAGGCCCAAGCTTCCCCTTCCCGGCAAACCCGGAGGAGCTTCGTGGCGGATGCGGTTTCCAAGTCCGCCTCCCATGGCCCGAGCGCCGAGTCGGGCACCCAGATCACGTGCGTGAATCCCAAGCTGGCAAACGTTTCCACGGCGAGCGTGCCAGAGACCATGTTTCACTTCCGCTGCGTTCGAGGCTTGCGGGCGGCATTGCTAGGAAGCGGCCGCGCCGTGGTGATCCACACAAAGGGGCGATTCGCGTCGTCCACTTTGAGCTCGTGCTTCAAACCGGCTTGGGACAATGCCGACCGCAATGCCTGGCTGTACGTGATCCGCTTCGGCGGAAGCGTCACCTCGGCTGTGACCAGATCGATACCGTGATGGGTCAAAGCCGCCGTATCGCGCAGAAACGGTAAACCGGCCCGCTTCTCGATGGCGGCCACCACTTGATCGAGCGGGAAATCCTCCACCTGCACATTCGAAAACTGAAATAGCCGCGGCGCGGTCTTGCCCGGAATTCGAGGCAGCGGATTTCCCAACGGCCAAGTGGGCGTTGCCGAATCCGATGGAACCAGGGCATACTCCACCGTTCTTCCCCGCGAACGAGGCTCCAGCTCCATACCGCAGGGCCGCAAGAGGATCGCGAGTGCCGTGCCCGTGGCCAGCCCTTGCAGCTCATTCTGCTCGAGTGTGGCAGGGTGCTTTAATGCGCGGGCATCCTCCTGCCGGGCAAACACGCGGTGCTCCAAGGACTCGGCGATTTGATGGACGACTTCGGCGGATTGCATATCCTGCGTGGAAAAAGCAATCGGCTGAGCCAGCTCCGCGCGGACCTTGGCGAGTTGGCTTGGCGTGAGGCCAAACGGGCCGCGCTCGGCGGTGACGCCTTCGATGCCGGCTTTTCCCAATTCTTGTAACCAGCTTTGCAGTTTTCCCACTTCGCGCGGCGAAAACGTCGCCTTGGGCAGCCGTAGTTCTCCCCCCGGCGTCAACAGGCCCACGACCTTGTAACGAGGACGTTGTGGCGTGCCGATTTGTTCAATGGAAGTGCCGTCCACGGAGGAATCGGTATGGATCCGCAGGCGGGCCAGGTCCAGCCGCTCTAGCGCGCGGACCCATTGTTGAGCGGCTTGGGAGCTGCCGCGCGGCATCACGATCTCCAGTTCGACGGCAACCTGGGGCGGCGCGCCAATCGCGTAGCTGCTGAGTCCCAAGCATGGCACGAATAGCGCGATGAGCAGCCGGATCCACCTTCGTCGAATCGGAATATCCACACCGGCTCTCCGCGCGGGAAAAAAGAAAAGGGAAGATCACACCCCTGCGATCTTCCCTCCACTATACCACACGCGATTCAAGAAGACGTTTCAGCGTACTTCGGCGGCCTATTCCTGGGAACGCCGGCGTTCCTTGGTGTCGGGGACCATTTCCACGAGCTCGTTCGCCTGTCCGGGCTGCTTGCGGAGCAGGAAGGCGTCGTACAGTTCGCCGGTGGCCGTGTAGGCTTCGTATTTGAGTTCGTCGCCCAGCACCTTGATGATCTGGTAGAGCTGTGTGTCCTCGGCGGAACGCTTCATGATGGGCTGGTCTTCCAGGGGATACATCTTCGGTCCGCTGACGGAGACGACGTACACCGTTCCGCCCGAACCGGCTTGGGCCCGCCTGCCGGTGGGGACGTTTTCCGCAGTCATCAGGCCGCTCCGCGCATAGGTGTGGTCGTGTCCCTGCAACACGAGATCCACGCCCAGTTCGTCAAAGACCGGCTGCAAGAGGGCTCGTAGGCGGCGATTGTCCCGCCCCTTGGCGGCGGAAAACAGCGGATGGTGCATGGTCACGATCGTCCACTGCGGATCGCTCTCCGCCATAATTCCTCGTAGCCATTCCGCCTGTTCCTGCTGCTTCACATTCGTGTTCAGGGCAATGATCCGCGTTCCCTGGTAGTCGAGGTAGTAAACCGATTCCTCCAACCCTTCTGGCCCATTCAGCGGAAAGGCGAAGGTAGGCCGCCACTGGACCGAGAGGAGTTCCTCGCCTTCGTTGCCGTTTTCCCAATGCGGGTCGTATTCATGATTGCCCGGCACGGCGACCACCGGCATCGTGCGGTGCATCCACCCCGCCGCGTAGAACCATTCTCCCCATTCACGATCGCTATGTGCACGGTTGATGAGGTCGCCCGCATGTAGGGAGAAGCTGGCTCGGGGAGCATCTCGAAACGCCTGGCGGATAAGCCGGGACCAATGGGATTTGACGTCGTTTTGGGCATCCCCCACGTAGATGAAGGAGAAGGGTGCGTGCTTTTCGCTGGCGGTGGTGAATTCGCTCCACTCACTCCAGTTCACACCGTCTCCCACGCGGTAGACATACTGCGTGCTGGGGGACAGGTCGGTGAATTCCGCCGTGTGATAGTTGGCCGTGGAAAGGTCCGTCCGCAAAGTCGTGGTCTTCTGTGCCTCGACCTGCCGCACATTTGCTTGGAACTTGGGTCCGCCATCGGACAAGGCGATCTCCGCCCAAGCCTCTCCGGCGGAGGTATCGGTTCGCCAGGAGACCGCTTGCGAGCGGCTCGGGTCGCCCGTCCAAGTAAGCACGATGCGGTCGGGAACAGGCGAAGGCGCGTATGTGCGGCGGGGATCCGCCGGCACGGCTTCGTGCACGTGGCCGTCATCATCTTCATGGGCAGGCGCCGGCACGGTTACCTGGCCGACGAAGATGAACATGCACAACGCGAGAAGGCATTTCCACCAGGGGAGAAAAGTGTGATTGCTGGTCATGTCGCTCGTTCCGTTTCCGTGGAAGGTAGATTGGCTGGAATCATGCACGCATGGGACCGTTGGATTCCACGCGAGAAGAAGTAACGTAGCAAAGCCGCCCTGCGGAGACCACGATTTCCGGAGGGAATGAGTGAAATTCACACAAAACTGACGCAAGCCACATCGAAGTCTGCTGGTTCGCTCATGGGTGAAACTGCCATGTGGCGGGCTTTTCCAGCCGACCGAATCTACCTGCGCATCGCACATTGCATCTTCGCGCAGCTACAACTTCCGCGTGCGGCGTCATATAAATCTACCGCGAAGCCGGTGCGCTGACTGAACGATGTTTGCCGTCTCGAAATAGGGGGATCGGACATATGCTGACGACGATTCGAGCAGTGGCCGCGGGGCTGGCGGTTCTCGCCATGACCAACGCCATCACGTGGGCGGACGATGACCGCTCCTCGGAATTACAAGAGCTGAGCCGACAAGTCGATCGGCTATTTGAGCCATGGGACAATAAGAACTCACCTGGTTATGTCGTGGGTGTGATGCTCGACGGCAAATTCGTTCATCAGCGCGGCTACGGCATGGCGAACATCGACTACGACGAGCCCATCTCTGCCGGTTCCGTGTTTCACATTATGTCGCTATCCAAAAGCTTCGTGACGGCTTGTGTCGCTCGAGCGATGGACCAGGGCCACTTCGCGCCCGACGACCATATTCGTGGGTACATTCCCGAACTACATGATTTTGAGGTTCCGGTCACGATCCGACACTTGTTGACGTGCCGCAGCGGCCTGCGTGACTATTGGGATGGCATGGTCTTGCTGGGACGGGAACCGACGGATAACTACTCTGCCGAAGATGTATTCGATTTCATACAACGCCAAAAAAATTTAATCTTCGCCCCGGACGAACGCTGGGGCTACTCGACCTCGGATTGGTTTCTGCTCGCGATGGCCATCGAACGGACCACCGGCAAATCCCTGCGGGATTTCGCCGACGAGCAATTCTTCCAGCCGCTGGGCATGCACGATACATTCTTCGATGATCGGCCAGGGGCCGGTTTGCCGCATCGAGCCGATGGCCACAGCCACGACGGCGAGTCGTACATTCACTTCCGGTCGAATAACAATGCCGTGGGTTCGGCCGGATTGAAGACCACGCTTAACGACATGTTAATTTGGGACCAATTCCTGCACGACAGTCCGCTGCCCAAGCGTCCACACCTGGCGGCATTCCTTCAGGACGGCTCCTTGTTCGGAAACGAAAATTGCTTATCCGCATTTCCCCACGAAACGCACCGCGGATTGCGCCGCATCTGGTATACCGGCGCCGGCATGGGATTCATGGCCCATTTCGTGCGATTTCCCGACCAGCATCTGTCCATCGTGGCCTTTGGAAACCACAGCACGAATGCCGGCTGGTACGCCATGGAACGGGTGCTGCCCGAAATCGCGGACCTTTATTTGGCCGACGAATTCGATGAAGCAACGCCGCCAGCTAGCACGAATCCGGTCGCGTGGACGGACGAAGTTCACCCTTTCGAATTGACTCCCGAGCAGATCCAACGTTTGAAATCGATGTCGGGCGCCTACCGCTTGCCGTGGGGAGACTACGCCGAAGTCATCATGTTGGACGGCACGTTGGCTGTCCGCCGGCTGTTTGAGCCTTGGGCGAAGGGGCGGCCAGAAAAGTTGACTGCTTTGGGACCCAACCGATTTCGGAGCCATCGCGACTACTTGAACTACGAATTGCGTTTCGAGGTCGAGGCCGACCTTCAGGCGGAGAAAAATCTTGACGAACGCCCCGGCGTGACGATTCGCTATGCCGACGGAGATGAGCAACACTGGACGCCGATTGAGTTCGCGTCGCCTGGAGAAGACGTGCTGAAAGAATATGCCGGTGAATACTACTGCGACGATTTGGAATCTGTCTATCAACTGTCGGCGCAAGCGGGGAAACTCTTCGTGCGATACAATTTTGGCCGAAAACGGCCCTATCGACCGACCATCGATGAACAATTCGTTCCGGAGGGAGAGCGATTCGTGATTCCGATCACATTCCACCGCGATGAAAACGGCCACGTCACACACTTCCACGCCGAATTTGACCGCAGCGGCAAAGTGACCTTTGTGAAACGTCCGTTGACTAGCCCATAGCAAGTAATCGCTGATCGTGAACGTGGCGTTTGGTTTCGTACCGGTGAACTAGACTCGCTGCGTATGGAGTTACGTGCACGTCAAGTCACCAGATTTTGTGGTTTTCCTTCCAGGAAGGCGAGAATGTTGTCCACCGCGCCGCCGTTCACGAAGTCGAGCCCTTCCGGTGTTTGGTCGGCGTTGTGCGGCGTGAGCAACACCCGGTCGCAGGAGAGAATCGGGTGATCGGCGGGCAAGGGCTCCACGTCGAACACATCCAGCCCTGCGCCTCCTAGATGACCAGATTCCAAGGCTTCCACCAGCGCCGGCATGTCGACCAGGGCGCCGCGGGCCGTATTGATCAACAGCGCGCCGGGCTTCATTTGCTGTATTTCGTTCGTGCCCAGCAAGCCGCGTGTGGCGTCGGTCAGTTTCACATGTAGGGAAAGCACGTCGCTACGGGCCAGCAATTCCTCCCAAGCCACATATTTCACGCCCAATTCCTCGGCTCGTTCCGGCGTGGGATGAAACGTCCAGGCCAAGACCCGCATGCCCAAGGCACGGCCCAGCTTCGCAGTCCAGCCGCCAATGGCGCCGGTGCCGGCGATGCCCAGCGTTTTGCCCCGCAGATAGATATCCACGGTATGTTCCCAAACGCCTTGCTGGAGTTGCCGCATGTGATGGGCCATGTTCCGTGCGACGCCCAACATCAACGCCACGGCGTGCTCCGCCACGACGGGTGCGGTTTTTGCCGGCACGTTCGAGACGAGAATGCCGAGTTCCCGCGCCGCCGGCAGGTCGATACTGTCCACGCCCACGCCACGTGCCGTGAT
The DNA here is from genome assembly GCA_028289405.1 of Pirellulales bacterium. Lineage (GTDB taxonomy): Bacteria > Planctomycetota > Planctomycetia > Pirellulales > JANQPP01 > JANQPP01. Next base: position 34,784 of record JANQPP010000141.1, on the reverse strand, counting down.
GTACTTCAAACGGAGCAGCTTGCGCAGCAATTCCCCCGGCCAGGCGATGCCGCCGTTGGAGTTGAGCAGGATTTCCGCATCCCTCGCCCATTGCAGTTTCTCCGCGTCGTCGCGCGGCCGGCCCTTGTACAAACGGACTTTGCCACAACGTTCCAGCCGGGCCACATGGCGTGAGCCGGCGAATTGTCCTGGCTCGTCGCCAGGGATCACGATGACAGGGCGCTCTGGCAACTTCTCTTGCTCCATTCCACTTGGTCGGCGATGGCCTTTTTGAGTCCCCACGCGGATTCAACCTGCTCGCCAACGTAACAAAACAGCGTTCTACAATGGAGTACCATTGGTCGCATCGCTGAAATGGGCGAGTGCCGCTACAATCCTTCCGGACTGAATAACTGGCAGGAGCCGTTCTGACATGTGGAATCGTTGGCAAGACTTGCTGCGTGAGCAGAAGTGGGTGGCGTATGTGCTCCCCATGGCGGTGTACATGATTGTCGGCTCTTTCGAGCCCACGCCGCCGGACCCCGATGCCGCGGAAACCGCCTCTTCGTGGCAGGTCAGCTACGACAACTACCCCTGGATCTATGCCGCGAAACTGGCACTGACCGGCGTGGCCATGGTACTGGCGTGGCCCGTTTATCGCGAGTTTCCGTGCCGAGTGAGCGGCCTGGCCGTTGTCGTGGGTGTGGTGGGCGTCGTCCTCTGGATCGGGCTGTGCCAACTGCGGCTCGAAGAGCGGCTTTGGGCACTCCTGGGCTATGCGGACTTCGGCGCCCGGCCCGCCTTCAATCCTTGGGAGCAATGGCCTGACCGGCAGGGGCAGGTGTTGGCCTATCTCGTGCTGCGGTTTTGCGGCCTGGTGGCCATCGTGCCGATCATCGAGGAATTCTTCCTGCGTGGGTTTTTGATGCGGTTCGTGATGCGGCCCGACTGGTGGGAAGTCCCCTTTGGCAGCGTGAACCGCATGGCCCTGGTGGTGGGCACCGTGTTTCCCATGCTGACGCATCCGGGCGAACTGCTGGCGGCGGCAGCCTGGTTTTCGATGGTCACCTGGCTCATGGTCCGCACCCGCAATATTTGGGACTGTGTCACGGCCCACGCCATCACCAACGGCCTGCTGGGCGCGTATGTCCTGGCTACCGGCGAGTGGCGTTTTCTGTAGGTCGAGGACGCGGCAAAAGACCTCCCAGACATTGCGTCCGCTTCATCGGCGGCGACAATGAAGGGTAGGGGCACGCTCTCGTCTCGCTCGTTGTTCCGCCTGAGGAAGAACACCATGTTCGCATCACGCAGCCTTTCGTGTGCCGCGCTGTTCAAGTTGCCTTGCCGCTTGGCGGTGGGGGTGTTCTTGATTGCCATGCAGAACAGCATGGAAGCAAGAGGCGAAGAGTGGGGGATTCTCGACCGTTGGCTGCGGGTGACCATCTCCCCAGAAACCACGTATCTCACCGAGCCGGTGGCGGAGGATGGCTGGATCGATTACTTCGCCGCCGTGAACGCGTTGGCCGCGCGGGGCGTGACCGTGGAGAACAACGCGGCAGCCGATTTGTGGGCCACCGTCGGACCAGGCATCGTGCCTGAGCCGCATCGCCAAGCCTATTTCGGCTCCCCGAACTTCCAAAAGTATGTGGGCGATCCGCCCAGCGAGGACGGAGCATGTTTCGTGGATCTGGTGACGTTTGCCAAGCAGGAAGGGCACGAACTCGCGCAACCCCGGGAAGGGGATAACGAAAAATCTGTTGAACAACGGCTCCTAGAACACTTGGAAGAAGCAGTTGCCGGTCCTTGGCGAGAGGCGGAATTCCCATTCCTGGCAAAATGGATCGCCGCCAACGACGAAACACTGGCTATCGTGCGGCAAGCCGCCGAGAAGCCAATGTATTATTCCCCTTTAGTGCGGTTTAACTTTGGGGAGGAATGGTTGAATCGTGGCTACCCAGGTTTCGCCAACTTCGAACTTTATTTTTTTGATCCGTTCGTTTTTCCGGCACAAGACCTGACTCTGATGCAGTTGGCGCGGGCGATGCTGGCCACCGGAAAAGGCCGGTTCGCCGACGCACTTGACGACATGGAAGCCTACCTCAAACTGGTGCGCAAATTCGCCCGCATTCCTGATTGGCGTATCAATTGGCTCGCGATCTATTTTGAAATACGCGCACTGAATGCTTGCCGTGCGTGGCTACAACATCATCCTCTTCCGGCGGATCAATTGCACGATTTGCAGCGGATGAACACGCGGATTGGCGATTTTCTATTACGTCTCGACGAGCGCATGTTAATCGCACGCTTGGCGTTGCTGGATTTTTTGTCCGACATCCCACGACATCGCGCGGGTCCAATGAAGATGTTGGTTCCGCACAGGGACCGACCGGAATTCCTAGAATGGATTGATTTTTGGACCTTGTTCGTCATCGATTGGAATATGGTTCTCCGGGAAGTGAATGAGGGAGTGGATGAAACGATTTTGGCCGCCCGACTTCCAACTTATGAATTGCGCAAAGCAGCGGAACGGAACATTATCAACGACATAAACAATCGGCGCCGTTTGGCACAGCGGCGATTGCAAAACTTCAAATACGAGCACTGGCTCTTCCGTGTACTCACCATCCGTACGTACACGGCGGACTATTTTGCACACGTCGTTCTTTTTTTGTCACTGCCAGGAGCAACACATAATGAATGGGAATATTTATCCGCAAGAACCAACCTGAACAAGTTGGCCATTGCCGTGGAACGGTTCCATCGCACGCACGGCGAATATCCCCACGAGTTACAAGAATTGGCCCCAGATTTTATCAAGGCCATCCCGCCCGATCCCTTCCGAGAAGAGGGCTTTATCTATCACCGCGTAAAGGGAGGATTCGTACTCTACAGCGTCTATCGGAATGGGAAGGACGACGGCGGGAAGACGGATTCAAATGGGAAAGATGACATTTCCATCGCCATCGACCATTCCAGCAAAAATGGCATAGAAGATTGACGACGGCCTGTAGCAACATGGTGGGCCAGCCTCCGAAAAATCACACTCGGCAGCACCGCGAACACGGTTTGGCCGATAAAATCTGGTAGAAAATGTCCACGCCGCGCGGGGAGGACTCGGGATGCCGCCTGGAGAAAACCTCGACCTGACCAGTGAAGATTCGTCCACAGGGTCCCCGAATTCCGCCCCCTCGGGACGCCGGTTCGTCGGCGTAAGGTTTGAATGCTGCGGTATTTACGCGCGAATCTATCTCAATAAGGCGGAGACCGCCTACGAAGGGCGCTGCCCGCGCTGCCTAAAAGCCGTGCGGTTGCGGATTGGTCCGGGGGGGACAGATCAGCGGTTCTTCACCGCGTATTGAGCCGCAAGGCCGTTTCGCGTACGATTCGCGGCCCAAAACGCTTCACGAGCCGTTTGCTGTGTCATGAGCCATGGCCATGGAACTGGAATATCCCCATTGCACACGCTGTTGCGCCGCCAGCGGGCGGGACCTGCAACCCGGGGAGGATTTTTTCTCGGTGCTGCTGCGGGAGGGACACGAAGTCCGCCGATTGGATTACGCCGCCGATGCCTGGCCCGGTCCGCCGGAGGAAGCCATCGGCTGGTGGAAGTCACGGATGCCGGTGAAACTGCCCAAGCGGAAGGTCCACCTCGCTCCCAACGACGTGCTGCTGCAACTCTTCGAGGAGCTAGAAGGACAGGAAGAGCAACAGCCGCTGAGGTACGTGCTGGCGCTTTTGCTCGTCCGGCGCCGAGTGGCCCGTTGGGAAGACGCCTGGGACGATGAGGACGTCGCGGGCGGTTTGACCATTTACTGCCCCCGCGTGAGCAAACAATACACCGTCGCCATCGTGCCGCTGAGCGAGGACGAACAACAAGTCCTGCAACAACGATTAGAAGTGTTGCTCTTTTCCGAGGCAGCTTAACGGTTACTTCCCGTGACGAAAAAGTCTGGATTGCTCGTGCGTCGCCGCCTGTCTCTTGCCCCATTGTTGTTGGTGCTCTTTGGCACGGGAGCCGGCTGCCCGCAAATGGTGCGGCAATACACGCAGCCTCCGCCGCCCAAGCTGCTGGCCAATGCGTCGCTCGATGAGGTGATACAAGTTGTCAACGAGAATACGGACCGCGTGGCTAACTTCTCCGCGCCTCAGGCGAAAATCAATGGCATGGGCGTGACGCGATTGAAAGCGCTCTTGGCGTACGAGCGGCCCCGGCGTTTGCGGTTGCAGGTCTTCTCGCCGTTGGGGACGGAAGCGGATCTGGGCAGTAACGACGAGGAATTCTGGATGTGGATCCGCCGCTCGCCGATCGACGGGGTGCTGTATGGCCGCCACGCCGATTTGGCTTCCCCACAAGCGCGGCGGATGCTGCCGGTTCCCCCAGAGTGGCTGGCCGAGGCGCTAGGTCTGGTGCGTTTCGCCGCGGATGAATACCATGCGGGACCGTATGAGGGAGGAGACGGTCGCCTACGCGTCGATAGCGAGCGATGGAAAGACGGGCGGCGGCTCCGGCGGATTCTGCTGCTCGACCCGGCCAGCGGACAAGTCCTGGAACAGCATCTCTACGATGCCCGAGGCGAGTATCTGGCCGGCGCCGTGGCCAGTGGCCGGCAGCGGGATCCTGCCACGGGAGCCGTGCTGCCGGAATCAATCGACATTCGCTGGCCCGCCGCGCAACTGGAATTGGGGCTCGATTTGGGAGAAGTGCTCTTCAATCAGAATAGCCTGTACAGGCCGGAGATGTGGCAGCCGCCGCAACCATCGGGTGTGCCGTTGATTCGGTTGTCAACGACAGCAAGCCAGGTACAGTAATCTCGAAAAATCCGCACGGGCCGCACAGTGCGTTTGTAGGGGCATCTCCAGCGGCATTGTGGAGAAACCGAACGGAGTTCCGATGACAGGAAATGCGCTGGTCCGAGCAGGCATATGAATACAATCCCCTTGCAGGATGAGCCGGAGAATTGCCAAGACATGAACCGCTCGGAGGCCAAACAGCGGATTCTCGATATGGTCGTGGAATTGACGCGGCGCGAAGAGTTGCGTCATCTGCCGGAGGACGAACCTCTGAGCCTGGCGATGGGGCTCGATTCCATCACGATGTGGGAATTCGCGCTACGCGTGGAACGGGAATTCGGCATTCAGGTCCCGCCCGAGGAGATGCTGGACGAATTCGCGAACCTGGGCGCGCTGCTCGATTTGCTCGAGCGCCAATCCGCCGGTTGCGCGGATCCCGCCGCGCGGGAATGACGCGGTTTTAGGTTAGGGCCCGGCCGATTACCAGCGGGCGTTCCAGAAGTCCATCGCGGCCTGCCATTCTTCGCGGGAAACCTGGCTCGCTCCCCTCATGCCACCGTCCTTCGATGAATCAAGCTCACGCGCTGCCAGGTCATCGAGGGCCTGGCGGAAGAATTCCACGGACTTTCGCCTCACCGGCAAGCCCTGGCCAAAATCGACGAAAAACGGCGCGGACATGGCAAAGCGATAGGTCTCCTCGACCTCCGCCACGACCCGCACGAGGAACCAGCCGCCTGCACTGAATTCCAGCTCCGGCAAAGTATTCTCGGTGGCTTCGTCGTCGAGCCGCACGCTACGCACGACGGATCCGTTCTGAATGAAATCGATGTAAGCGATTTTGTCCCGTGTAGCTAGATCGAGCGAAACCTGAATCCGTAGCGTTTCTCCCGGAATCCCCTGGAATGTATGTCCCGGCCCAAACCCTTCAGCCAAGGGCCTGAGCAGCGGTCCATTGGTGACCACGGTTCTTCCCGCCTCCACGGACCGCCACCACTTGTCCCATTCGCATTCCCCTTCCAGTTGGGCATAGACGCGATGGTAGCCGGGCGGATTCAGTGATTTTCCCGCGCCGCTACCCGCGACCGGCGGTAGGGCCAGCCCACAATTGAGCGCATGAAAGAAGATGTCGTGCAGCCAGCGGCCATGGCCGTGCGGACCTGGATAGAGTTGCTCATCGCGTGGCCTGGTTCCAGTTTGCGCTGGCTTCGCACTATCCCGCGTCAAGGAGGCGTTCGCAACCTGCACGGCATCGAGCAAGCCGTGCGCGAGCCATATGGGGAAGTGTTCGTGATCCGGCGCGCCGGCAATGATCCGGGCCTTGCCGCCTTTTTTTAGCATCCGCCAATCGGCAAAGGTGGAAAGGGAGCTTGCGTCGAGCGGTTCATCGGCTAGGCCGATCGCGAGCAGCGAAGTGTCTTCGTCCGTCACGACGTTGGTTTGCCAATAACGATGCTCCTCGGACCTTACCGTGGCATCGGTTGCCCGGGACGATGCCGACAAGGTGAGGCAAGCGATGTGCAAGCCCGCCGCTTTCATTAAGGTAAGCGCGTCCCGCTCGCGATGGCGGAAATCGATGTCCCCCGCGAACCAGCCCTCCTCCGCCAAATTCGCGATCCGCCGCATGGAAAGTACGCGACGATCCCGCGCTCCGGGCTGCATGCTGAATTGCCCTTTTCGTGGTGCATACTCCAAGCCGCAGTCGAGTTCGAAGGAGTAATTCCCCACGGGAAGCCTGATGCGCGCTTGCCCGGTGAGCAGGAGATAGTCGTGCCAGCCGCGCACGCGGCGAGGCTTCACGGGCCGCCCCTGGCCGTCCTTCAGGAAAATCAAGCCGGTGAGCGACTGGTCCGTGGCGGCATCCACGGCTTCCAGTTGCAGTGTGCCAGATCGGGGGTGCCGCTGCGCCCACGTGGACGAACAGGGCGCTATCAGGCAAGCCAGCAGACACACGATCAGGATTTTGTGGCCAAGCCGAATTCGACGGACGTGAAGCATGAAATTTACCAGAACACAGCCAGCAGGAATGAGGCGGGTGGTGGCCAGTGTTGATCGCCCGCTATAACCATCCCCACCGGTACAGCAGGTACCATTCCGTGGTAAGCAAAGCCAAAAACAGGGCGAGCACGGGCCACCGGTGCCACGGATCGACGACGCTTGGCGGCGATTCCGCAGTGGCCCTGGGCAATGGTAGCTCATCGATCAAGTCGGACCATCGGTTCACATGGAGGTACTTTCCTCCGGTGGCTTCCGCCGCGATTTTCAATTCCCGCTCATTCAGATGCGGATGGTCCAGCTCGCCAGGCAGGGCTTCGACTTGAAACGTCACGCTCGGCTGGACGTGTTGCAATGTGGGTTCGAGGAGCGTGGCTCGATAACTTCCCGCCGGCAAAGCACTCATCTCCGCCTCGAAACGAGCGGGCCACTCTGGCGAATTTCGCAATTCGATGGTTTGGGAATAAGTATCGTTGTCGGTGACGGCCACACGCGGTAGCTTCCCGGATTCAGGTATCGTCCGGTGGTCAAAAAAACGGACGGCCACTCGAACTTCTTCTCCCGGGGCATAACGCCGCCGGTCAAGCGAAATTCCCGCTTGCCGCTCCACACCGGCGCGGAGCGTTTTGCTCAATGCACGGAGTGTTTGCGTCCAATAGCGGGCAAAGAAAACGTCCCCGTTGCGGATCCGCCACCGCCAAGTGCTGTCCGTGGCATGAAACCGAACGTTGCCGGCACCTAGCCGCTGCTGAAGAAAGATCGGAAGCGATGTGGCCCGCATGGACGACGTGGATTGGGCGATCGCCAAGACTTGCGTGGCCGGTTTGGGAATGCCGATATCCTGGCGCCAAAACAGCGGCGGCAAATTCGCCCACGTCTCCAGGTTGTCCTCCGAGCGTGTTCCCAGTTGCAGCGTGAGATCGGACATGCCGGCTTCCGTGGGCATGACCTGAAACGGTGTGTTCGAAGTTGCCTCTGTCAAAGTAATTGGTGTATTTGCTTGAAATGGAAACAGGACCTGCCAGACACCGCCCGTGTACGCTTTGGGCAGGTGGCGCGGCCCGGCGATGAATACCAATCCCCCGCCGAATTCGCTCGCGAATCGCTCCAAATGCGAGCCCGCATCCCGGGCGAGCAATCGCGGATCGATGTCGCCAAAGATAATGACGTCGTATTCCAGAAAGTCTTCGTAGCGGAGTGGGAACCGGGAAATCGCCGAGCGGTCAATCTCCACATAGCCTGGATCGGCTTGTTGCAGATAGGTGGACAACTCTATCGTGGGATCGCGTTCGAGTGCCGCTTTCAAATAACGATATTCGAAGTTGGGATAATTCTGCGCGAGCAGCACACGCAATGGCGTGTTGATGACTTCCACTTCCACGGTGGTTTGGTTGTTCGCGGTGTGAATTTCGCCTGGGAATGGAACGGCTTCGACGCGATACTGCTTCGTGCCGCTGCTGCCGGGCCGCACGAAGAGCGAGACGGTTTTTGCAGGTTCCTGTTCCGGGAACTCGATTCTCCTCTCATCCAGGATCTCATCCAGGATCTCGTCCGGATTCGCCACGTCCCTCAGCCGTAGAGTCACGTTGGTTTCCAACTTTCCCTGGAAGTACACGGGAATTTCGATGGCGAGCATGTCTCCCGCGTAAGCGCGCCGGGGTGCGGTGGCGTTTGCCAAGAACACGTCGGCGAACGATTCAGGGTTTCCAGTCCCCACGAGATACAGAGGAACTCCAGCAGATTGGCAGACCTGTACGGCAGTATCCAACGTATCGCCATGGGTCGAATTTCCATCACTGACGAGCACGACGGTTTGCGGTGTTGCTTCGTTAGGCTGCTGGATGACGTAGTCGACGGCTGCTCCCAAGCGGCTTTCACCGCCATGCGGCTGGTGCGCGGCGAGCACTTGCGGAAATTCCGGTATCGCGGAAGGGGCGCTGTTCGCTTGTTCGGACGCGAAATAGATGCGTGGTTCAAACCGATCCGCCAAGGCATGCAACGTACGAGCATTGTTCCTTGTAAGTTGCCCGACGACTTGCTCCCAGCGGGAAACGTGCTCCCCGACCTCGCCGTTCGACGATCGTGGGACATCCCGGATGCCCATGCTCAGGGAGTCATCGATGATCAGCGCCAACGTCGGCATTTTATCCGGCTTCAAGAGCAAACGGGGCTGCGTGACCATCAGCAAGAGCAGGGCCAGCGCGAGTAGCCGCAACACGAGCAGGCTTCCGCATTTGGCCGTGCCGTGGCTGTGATATCGCCGCAGGTAGACAAACACAACGAGGCCCGCCATCACGACGAACACGGTGATGGCGGGCCAGGGATTGCCCGAAAATTCCAGGCCGTGGAACCAGTCTTGCCCGGGCATCATTCCGCCATCCGCCGCGTGTTGAAGTCGCCAAGGTTCCTCGTCACATCTCTGCCCGTGAATCCGCTTTTCGGGGCCGCGAACCACAGCAGCCATCCTTCGGCGAGAAGCAACCCGGCGGCGAGCCACAGCAGGGCACGGCTTAACTCACTCTGGTCCGAGCTGAAAGCAAATTGTTCCAGCCAGGAATCGAGATCGCCGACCTGATGGTAGGTCCATGCTTCCGGCAAGATTTGAGGAGAGGTGGTTGCCGGATCGCTTTCCTCCGGCGAAACGTTGACCGCGAACCAGGTCGATTCCGAAGGTTGTCGTGTCGTAAATTGATAGACACCGGGAATGTCCGTGTCGGTGAAATATTCCACGGAGTCATTCGCCATCGATGTGGTGACCTCGTTACCGTCGGGCAAGCGAACTGTGACGTCGGTCTCTACCAAATCCGAAACCGGCAGCGGCCACGATTCGCCCACGAGCAGATCGAGGTTTTCTGGAGCGTGGGCGGTCATCCATCCTAGTAGACCATGCATGAGAGGCACGAAATACGGCATGACCGCCACCGTGCTCCAGCGCTGCGCATCGTCGCCCGCCGTTTGGCTGGGCAGATCCAGGCTCGTGGTCAAGATTGCCGAACGTCCCCGCGCTATCGGTCGAGTCACCAGTAGCGGATCGCCATCAGGTGCCACAAGCGCCGCTACATTCGCTTCTTCCGTACGCCGGTCACTCTTCCAATAACGGTAAACCGCCGGAGTGTTGAGTCCGGTTTCTTCTTGCCCGCGAAAGTCTTGCCACATCGGGTGTTCAAAATCGAGAGGATCCAGTGAATAAACGCCCTCTAGTGGCGTGGAATCGAGTTCGACCGGCAGAATATCCGCGCCGTTTGCTCCCAGGGTTTCGTGGTAATTCGCTGGATCCGTGCGAGGTCCCATCACCCACAGAATACTTCCGCCCTCGCGCAAGTAGCGTGCCAACTCCTCCGACTCGGCGGCGGTGAAGGACGGCATGTCGCAAAACACAACCGCATCATACTCCCGCCACGTGGTGTCTGGCATTTCCCATCCGCGCGCGATGTCCACCACGAAGGGCGATTCAGCTGCCTGTGAATTTGTTCCTGGTGAGAGCGCCAGGGAAAGGTAATTACCCATGCTTCTCCCGAGGCGGAAGCTCGCATCGACACAGAGGACGCGCGTGCGCGCGGCCGCATCGAGCACGAGCCAGCGGCGATCATCCGCCTCATGCGGCTCCTCGCCGAGTCGGACCTCGACCGCATGCCAGCCGAGAGCGGTCCCCGGTGACATGTATTCCACGACCTGCCGTTGTCCCGCGTCCAACTGCACGACCTCATCGTGAACTCGCTGGTCATCCACATAGAACCGGACCGCCAAGTTTTTCTGCAAAGTGGCGCCAAAGTTGGTGATCTCCGCGAAGATATGCAGCGGTTGAGTGGCATGCTGACGGCGATCGGGCGTCCATACCCGAGTCACGGCGACGTTTGAGAGCCCTGTCGTTCCGACGTTTACCACATGCATCCGCACGCGTTCCTCTTCATCGATGGAATCCTGCCAGGAAAATTTGCCATCGGAAGAATCTTGATGTGGAGCATACCAAGAACTGGCGGCGAAATCAGAGATGACGAACACATCCAACTGTTGGAGCCCGTCGTGGCTGGCAAGAAGTTGATCAACGAATTCTCCGAGGCGCGGCAGGTAGTCGGCGAAATGGATGGATCGGGGCGTGGCTTCCGCACGTTCGATTTCTCGCAAAACGGCGGCATGATCGCCGAACGAAACCGCCTCGGCATCCGTGGAATGCTTGGTGAACGGTGTCGTGAAGAGGATGCCTGTTCCCGGCGGTGCCGAGGTCACCAAACGCTGGGCCGCTTCTCTCCCCCGTTCCATGACCGAGGAATCCAATCCCATGGAATGAGAAGTATCGAGCACCACCAGCCGTAGGGAAGTGGGGCTCGTCCCGTTGGCGCCCAGCCGCGAATCGAGAAAGGGACGTGCAAAGGCGAATACCACCGCCATGATCAGGCTCACCCGCAACAGCAACAACAGCCATTGCGTGATCCGCATGCGGCGGGAATGCCGCTCGAGCGCCTGACGCAAAAAAAACATGGCTCCCCAGGCGGTTTCTTTGCGCCGCGATTGGTGCCAGAGGTGCAGCATCACGGGAATCAGCGCGGCGGCCAGCCAGCCCAACATGCCGGCGCTGCCGAACCCCCAGGCGATGAGTACCATTCGCGACAATCGATCACACCTTTTTCGTTAACGGCACTAGCGCGTCGAGGGAAAGGCACGTTGCCGGGCGGCCAGGAACTCCAGGAGCGCATGTTCCAACGGCCGGTCCGTCGTAAGCCACACGTAGTCCACGTCTCGTCGGCGGCACTCTTTTTCCAGCAGTTCGATGTGGTTCCTCGCCGCCTCCAGATAGGCCGAACGGATGAGGCTGGATTCCATGCCGATGGCAGCGGTTCCTTCCAAGTCCCGAAACGCCATGGGACCTTCAAAGGGAAATTTCAGTTCGTCCGGATCGAAGAGGTGAAAAACCAACACTTCGTGGCCTTGAAATCGCAGATGATGGAGGCCCTGCAGGATATCATGGGGATCCGCGAGCAGGTCGCTGGCCACGATCACCATGCCCCGCCGTGAAAACCGCTCGGCCATTTCGTGAAACACCGCGCCACAGGCAGTGGACTCGCCCGCCTCCGCCGCAGCCAATGCTTGGAACAGTCTGGTCCGTTGGGAACCCTTCCCGCTGAGCGGAACCATGCTCCGAATCCGCCGGTCAAAAATTGCCAAACCGGCGCGGTCGCTTTGCCTCAACAGCATGAAAGCCAGCGCGGCCACCAGACACTTCCCATACTCCAGCTTGGGCATTGCAGCGCTTGCGCCTTGATAGGCCATGCTGCCGCTAGTGTCCAACAGTAGCATGCATTCGAGATTGGTCTCCTCCGTGAAGCGTTTGAGGTACATCCGCTCCGTGCGGCCAAACACTTTCCAATCGACATAGCGGGGATCGTCCCCCGGCGTGTAGTCACGGTGTTCCGCGAATTCCACGGAGAAACCGTGGTAGGGGCTCTTTTGCCGTCCGGCGGTAAATCCCTCCACGATGTGCCGCGCCCGCAGTTCCAGGCTGGCTAGGGAGGCCAAAACTTCCGGATCGGAATAATTCGAGGTGGTTGCCACGGGGAATCTTGCCTGACGTAGTGATGGTCGAAGCCGTGTGGCCGTAAGATGATCAATCGGAAGGATGTTCGGGAACATCCTGCAAAAGACGGCGCACCACGTCGTCCGCGGTAATGCCTTCCGCTTCGGCGTGGAAGTTCGTGACGATGCGGTGCCGCAGGGCAGGCAAGGCCACCGCCCGCACGTCATCGCATTCGGCGCACCAACGTCCTTGCAGCACGGCGCGGGCCTTGGCTCCCAAGATCAACACCTGGCTGGCTCGTGGGCCGGCGCCCCAGGTGACATGGTCTCGCACGAATCCAGACTCAGGGTTCCTGTCGGGCCGGGAAGCGCGGGCCAGCCGTACCGCATACCGCACGACGTGCCCGGCGGCAGGCACACGGCGGACGGTGTGGCTCAGCGCCAAAAGCTCTTCGCCGGTGATCGTCGGCTCCACCTGGGGAATCTCGTCCACCGTGGTGGAAGAGACAATTTCACATTCTTCGTCCTCGCTCGGATAATCCAGGTGGATGTTGAACATGAAACGGTCCAGTTGTGCTTCCGGCAGTGGGTAGGTTCCTTCCTGCTCAATGGGGTTTTGCGTGGCCAGCACGAAGAACGGCTCCAACAGCGGATGACGCATGCCGCCGCTGGTGACTTGGTGCTCCTGCATCGCTTCTAGCAATGCTGCTTGAGTTTTTGGGGGCGTGCGGTTGATCTCGTCCGCCAGCACGATGTTGGCGAAGATCGGGCCTTTCAAAAAACGTAACTCGCGTTCCCCGTTGGCTTGGTTGGTCTGGATCACCTCCGTGCCGGTGATGTCGGCTGGCATCAGGTCCGGCGTGAATTGGATGCGGCTGAAACGGAGCGACATCGCTTGGGCCAGACTCTGGATCATCAGCGTCTTCGCCAGCCCGGGAACGCCCACCAACAGGCAATGTCCGCGAGCGAAGAGCGCGATGAGAATTTCGTCCAATACATCTTTCTGGCCCACGACCACCTTGCCGACTTCCCGGGAAATTTGTTCCCGTGCGGCATGGATTGCTTCAGCGGCCTGGAGGTCATCTTCGGCGGTTTTCAAAGGAGTGCCTCTTGTATCAGCGCAATATGCAAGTGTTTTTTCGCGTTAGCATCGGTTTCGATTCACGCGATTAGAGGAAGTGCGTGGCCGTTGACCTCTGTTTTTGTCATCTCGGAAGCCAAAGACGACCGCCTGCGGGTATGCCGAGAGTATCTCAGTGCCGTGTCGGACGGGCAATGGTGAACCTGCAAAAGCCGACGGCCGTTCGTGATTTGCTGCGGATACTTCTAAAACATGGGTCTCTTGAATCGGCTTCCTCTTTTGGGAAGAATTCGATCTCCTACCGCGTTATGGAAGAGTTAACTCAAACTCGATCGCCGTAGTGTTGGGCAACGTTGGGCGGCACCGCTACAAGAAGTGGGAATTCGGATCTCGCGGCGTTCCTAGTTTTCAATGATAATTCAACTTCATCTTTGTGTGTGGAACATGATCGATGTCTGAAAGTTCGCAAAGAACCGCAATCCGTTCCCGTTTCGGAGCGCAAGCTTGGATAGCGGCAGTGTCAATTATCGCGCTCTCCATGAGTAGCGTGTCGCGAGCGGAGGAGGTTTGGTCCGCACCGAGGATCGAAGAGGCAGGTGGAGAATTTACGATACGGCTTCATGGCCGGCCATTTGTCCAGTATGTGTACCGTGACAAGAACATTCCGCGTCCCTACTTCGCGAACCTCCGCTTGCCTGGGGGAATACAAGTCACGCGGAACCATCCTCCAGCATCTAGTGACGCGAACGATCACGCCCAACTTCACCCCGGCTTGTGGCTCGCCTTCGGTGATCTGGCCGGCCACGATTATTGGCGTCTGCGGGCACAAGTCGAGCATCTCCGATTCGTGGAGCCGCCCAGCGCCGAGAGGGATCGTTTCGGCTTTGCGGTCGAAAATCGCTATTTGAATTCGGATGCTGATGGTGAAGTTTGTCGGGAAATTGGTCGTTACGAGTTTCGACTATGTGACCAAGGTATCCTTTTGCAATGGCACAGCACGTTTCGCTCGGACGATCAAGATTTCTATTTCGGTGACCAGGAAGAGATGGGGTTGGGAGTGCGGTTGGCCACACCAATCGCCGTGAGCTCTTCTCCCGGAGGCCGCATACTCAACAGTCATGGCCAACAAGACGAAGAAGAAGCGTGGGGCCAGGCGGCGGATTGGTGCGACTATGGCGGAATCGTGGACGGAAAATTCGTCGGTGTGCTGCTCATGCCACATCCGAGCAACTTCCGTCCTTGCTGGTTCCACGCCCGAGACTATGGATTCGTGGCCGCCAACCCCTTCGGACAGCAGGCGTTTGGTGCTGGCGAACCGAGCCGAATTGTCGTACCCAAGGGCCAGCCGTTCTCCATGCGGTACGGCGTCTATTTGCATTGGAATGCATCATCACAGGATTTCGATCCCGCCGCGATTTATGAGCATTACGTAAACACTCAGGTCGAGTAGCTTGGGACGATGCTATCCGCCCTTCGCAGCGATTCGTGTCTTCTTCCCGCCGCGATGGTCCTCGATACGGGCGTTCACAGCAGATCAACGGGATCGATGTCCACCATCCATTGGACGTCCTTGGGTGGAGTAAGCTGGTCGATCGCGGAGCAGAGCACGGTTTGTAGATGGCCCACGTCTTCGGCGTGCAACTGCAAATGGAAGCGGTAATCCCCCCGCAGTCGTGCCAGCGGCGCCGGAGCCGGGCCGAGAATCCGCACCGCCGCGCCCGAATCGTCCACACCCTTCCGTAGCAGTTCCCCCAAGGCTTCCGCGAAGGAACGCGCGGACTCCTCTTGTGGTCCCTTTGCCACGGCCCGTGCCACGTGGCCATACGGAGGGTAGCCGTATTCCTCACGCAGGGGCAATTCATGTTCCGCGAAACTTAGGTAGTCGTGCGCCGCCGCGGCGGCGATCGCCGGATGGTCCGGGCTGTAGGTCTGCACGATCACGTGCCCGCCTTTGTCTCCGCGTCCGGTACGCCCCGCGACTTGGGTGACGAGTTGGAATGTGCGTTCGCCGGCGCGAAAGTCGGGAAGGTGGAGCGCCGTGTCGGCATTGACCACTCCCACGAGTGTTACCTGCGGAAAATCGAGCCCCTTGGCGATCATTTGCGTGCCCAGCAGGATGTGGTAATCGCCTTGCCGGAACTTGGCCAAGGCCCGTTCATGGCTACCGGGACCCCGCATGGAGTCGGTGTCCATGCGGAAGCAAGTGTAATCGGGAAAGCGGGCCTTGACCTCCATCTCCACTCGCTGTGTGCCCAAGCCGCGATAGCGAATTCCAGGGGAGCGACAATTAGGGCAAATCTTGGGTGCGGGTTCGGCGTGTTCGCAGTAATGGCAGAGGGCGATTTCTCCCGCGCGATGATGCGTGAGCGCGATGTCGCAGTTGGGACAACTCACGACTTCCCCGCAGGAGGGGCATTGAATGTGCGTGGCGAATCCCCGCCGATTGAGGAGCAGAATTACCTGCTCGCCTCGGCGGAGCACGTCCAATGCCGCTTGGTGCAGATAGCGGCTGATGACCCCTCCGTGCCCACGCCGTTCCTGTTCAAGTCGCAAATCGACCACGCGGACGGCAGGTAGTGGCCGATCGAGTACGCGACGCGGCAGGCTCACCAGTCGGTAGCGACTTTTCTTTGCCGCGTGCCAACTTTCCAACGAAGGCGTCGCCGAGCCCAAGATCAACGGGACGTTCGCGGCACGGGCACGCTCGACCGCGACATCCCGTGCGTGATACCGGGGAGCCGTGTTTTGCTTGAATGAGGATTCATGTTCCTCATCCAGCACGATCATGCCCAAATGTTTGGTCGGCGCGAAAACGGCACTCCGCGCGCCGATCACCACGGAAACGGCTCCGCTGGCAATGCTTCGCCACTGGGCGTGGCGTTCGGTGTCGCTCAAGTGGCTATGAAGTACGGCCACTCGGCCAAACCGGTGACGAAATCGCTCCACGGTTTGAGGTGTGAGGCTGATTTCCGGAACCAAGAGAATCGCTTGCCGGCCAAAGCTGATCACCTCCGCGATGGCCCGCATATAGACTTCGGTTTTCCCGCTCCCGGTGACGCCATGGACCAAGATCGTCTGATGTTCCGCGGCGTGCAGTGCCGCGTGGATCGCTTCCAGCGCCTGCCGTTGGTCCTCATTCAAATCGAGCGGCGGCGTGACTTTTTTTACGGGCGTCTCGGAGATGTCCTCTGCCGAGGAACGGCGGATTTCCGTGGTCACCAATCCCTTTTTTCGCAGGGCACGGATGGGTCCGTCCGAGCAGCCGAGATCCCGTCGAACTTGCGCGAGAGGGACGGGCACTCCATGGGTGGTCAGATACCGCAATACGGCGTCTTGCGTAGGGGGCGCTTTTTTAGCGTTGTTTTCGGCATCGTCCGACGCCAAGGAGAGATACGTGATCGATCGGGTTCCGGCTTGGCCGCGCACGCCGGCTGGCACGACAGCCTGAAGAACCTGCCCCCAGCGGCAGAGATAATACTCGGACATCCATTCCGTAAGCCGCAGGATCTCTGGTGAAACGAGCCGCTCCTCGTCCATCACCTGCTGAACATCCTTCAATGTGCTGGGCAGATGCTCCGGTTGGCCCAGCCGCACGCAAAACCCCCAACGCAATCGATGCGACGCGCCTAACGGAACTCGCACGCGCATCCCCGTTCGTAAAGAATCCCGCAACGGATCCGGCACGCGATAGCTGAGGAGTCCCGGTGGACCGGAAGGAAAGGCGACCTCCGCGACAAGCACGTCCGCCTGGTCTTCGATTTCCCACGGCGGCGCGTCCGCGAAAAAAAACTCCTGTTGAACACGCTTAGAGCCCACGGGCAAACCCCTTGTTTGCGTTCGTCCAGCGGCATTTCTTACCCAGTGAAGCCGAAACCTGCGGACACTGTAGAGCTTCGTCGCTAGATTCTTCGGACGACACGCTGGCGGAACATCATCCCTGGCAAGTGGGCTCGGCGTCGGTCGGTTCGCCGAAACTGAGAATGTAGCCGTTACAATCCTTGATGGCGAATTCACGCATGCCGTAGTGATATACTTCGGGGCCCCACTCAATCTCGACTCGCCCGTCCAAGTGGCGATGCAACGTGGTGACATCATCCACGTAGATATAGAGCACGCCGCTCAGAATCGGCAGCTCTTCCCCCACGCCATGGTAGAACATGAGCCGCACCGGGCCCTTCACCAGCGCGCACCAAGTCGGCTCGTCGTCTGGCCAGCAGCCTTCCAACTCAAAGTCCAAAAGGTCCCTATAGAAGTGAATGGTTTCGGGAATGCTGTGGGCTTGCAGCATCGGTGAAAGCCGATTGAACCGCGGCATCGCATAACCGGCAATCATGAGCTCACCTTTCTTGTGTCCGTGCGAGGCGACCCGAACCATCCACCGCGAATGACCTGTGATTGACTGATTTCATGCCTTGCGGCCCAATCCAAGCACCTCTCGGCAATAGCGTAGGCTGCGTTCCAATTCGGCTTGCTGATACGCGGCTTCCCCCGCGGCGCCCGGTGGGATCGCCTGGCCGGAATCGGCCATCTTCAGGAACTCTGCAAAATCACGGGCCAACGCGTCGGGATACATCGCCCAGAACTCTTCACTCTTGTAGGGCACCTCGCGATTGAATCCGGAAATGATCTCCAATTGGAAAGGGACTCCAGGGCAAAGCTCGCGGAAGCGGTCGAGATACTTGGGCCAATCGACTTGGCCCTCGCCCATCGCGGTCCAAGCTACCTTGGCTCCGTCCTCGTATTTCCAGATCATGGAATCACGGATGCCGGTCGAAACGGCGTAAGGGCCGAGAACTTCCAAATTCGTGAGTGGGTCCTCGAGTGACCAGGTGGCATTCCCCGAATCGAGCGTGGCGCCGACGAAATCGGGACCGGCACGTTCAATCAGAGAGGCCAATTCGCGGGCCTGCATGTCGCCGGCATGGTTTTCGATGGCGATTTTGACACCCGCGTCCAAGGCCAGACCCCGTACCTTTTGGCAGACGTCGATCGTGCTTTGTATATGCCGTTGAATGCCTCCTTCCCCCCGACGGTCTCCTTGATGCCCCAGATAACATCGAGCCACGGGCGAGCCGAGCGCCTGGGCCACGCGGATCGTGAGTGCCAAATGCTCTTCGGCGGTTCCGAAGTCCTTCAGCATGCGCGAACTGGTAGGGCAGATACCGCCCGTGCCGGCGTGGATCTGGATTCCCAACTCGTCGGCCTGGGCCTTGATTTCCCGCAAGTACGAAGGCTCATGATTTTCGAAGACGAACAAATCCGAAAAGAGCACGGCATCCACGCCCTGCTTCGCCGCGTAATCCAGGAGTTGCGGTGCCTTCCAGTTCAGCGCCCGGATTGAAAAATTATCGAACCCCAGAGGAACATCTCGGCGAGTGTCGTTCATGGCGGCCCCTTGCTTAGCGGAAATGCCCGCGATCCAGCCAGCGGCGCCGGCCACGGCGGACTTGGTGAAATCTCGACGAGAAATAGCGCAACGGTCGGAGTGCATGCGGTGCGGATCCTGTAGAAAGTGGCGTATCAGAGCAGGGTGGTCTCATTCGCGGCACGAGAGACTATTTTGTGGACGGGAACTTGCCCGGGTCAAGCGCCGGCGGAGACTGATTCATCCCCGGTTTGTTGTGGCGGGGCAATATGGGTTCGTCACCGAGCCGACAGGGCAACGCGTTGGGCGGTCGCGAGATCACTCTGGTTGCGGGCGTGTGCCCTCCAACAAAGCGGCAGCCCATGCCAAGGCGCGGTAGAGATCCGTGCGGTTGATCGGCTTGTGCAGGTAGGTCCATCCATCAGGAATACTTGCCGCCGCGGTTTCCGCTTCGTCGAAAGCGGAAATAAAGATGGCTGGCACGAAGTTGGTCTTCCGGATCCGGAGCACGGCTTCGACTCCGCTGAGCCGTGGCATACGGACATCCGTGATGATCACATCGGGTGTCGATCGCTTACAAATGTCGACAAGCTGCTGCCCATCTTCGACAGTGCCCAATACGAAGTGCCCCTGCCTGGCGAGCACTTTGGCGAAATAGTCGCGAATATCCTCTTCATCATCCGCGACAACAATCCTCAATGGGCGATTCATGACATTTCGCGAGGTAACTCAAGGATAATTTCAGCGCCGGGGTCCGCAGTTTCGCCCACACGTAGCTGCCCACCGTGTGCTTCGGCAATTCTTTGAGCAATCGCCATGCCAAGCCCGCTGCCTTTGGTTTTCGTGGTAAAAAATGGCTCGAAAATTCTTCGTTGGGCTTCATCGGAAAGGCCTGGTCCGTTGTCCCGAACGGAGATTTCCACGGTGGGGCGCGCATCGTGCGTTACTGCGCGGCAAGTGACCTCGATCGACACAGGATCGCCGCATGCCGCCAGCGAATTTTCCAGCAGATTTCGAAAGATCTGTACCAGGCGAAAACGATCTCCCAAGACGATCCAAGGACCACCATCCACGTTTTCCCGTAATTCCACGGTTCGATTTCGATGTATGTTGAGCAACTCACTCCACGCCTCGCCCCACGCACGGACGAGGTCACAGCGTTGGATCTCGAGCTGAATTGGCGAGGCATAACCGCGTACTTCGTCGTACAATCGCTCCAAGTCTTCCTGCGCTTTTTGAATTCTGCCCAGCAGATGCACAGCTTCGGGGAGATATTGCAGTTCGTCCTCCAATAGCTCCGTGGCGGCGCGGATGCGTTGCAGCGCATTGCGGCTTTCATGCGCCAAGCCGGTGATCATCTGTCCGACCGTGGCGAGCCTCTCGGCACGCAGCGCTCGTTCCTGAGCCGCCTGGTATTCGGTGACGTCATGCATCAGCCAAATTTCATCGCCTGCCGAGGCATGCCCCACCAATTCGATTGTGCGGACATGGCCATCGCGACACCGAATTGGCGTCACCAGCGGCAGTGAAAACCCACTGGCTCGAGCCGAGTCGTAACGCTGTCGCGCGGCGACAGGATCTTCGGGATAGAGTCGCGCGAACCAATCCTCCGGCGTGGCCAGTTCCGTCCGCTCGTATCCCGTCATTTCTTCAATGGCGCGATTGACGAAGACTTCGCGCTCGGTCACGTGGACCGCGCCAGCGGGCAGGTCTTCCACCATCTGCTTGAGGCGGGCTTCGTTCTCACGCAACTGTTGTTCGTTTCGCTGACGCTGCATCGCCGTCGCGATGAGGTAGGCCACGGCCTGAAAAAAATCGATGTCCGTCGAAGTCCAGTCCCGTACACGCCGGGCATGCACGGCCAAAAAACCGCGAACCCGCCCTTCGTCACCGAGCGCCACGGCCATGGTAGTATGGAGACCTTCGTCATGATGCCCCAAAAAACCCAAAACTTCTCGCTCCGCGTACCAGGAATCGACGATCACCATGTCACTGTTCCTCGACAATTTTTCGAGGGTCGTGCCGGACAAAACTGGAAAAGCGAGGCCAATGCGATCAGCATCCCAGCCAAAAGCCGACCGCAAACAGACGTGGCCAGTGTCCGGATCATATTCGAGGTATTCACAGCGATCAGCCAGCAACGCGTCGGCCAACAGGAGCACGGCCTCGTTCAAGAAATTGTCGAATTCACGTTCCTTCAGTGCCCGCTGACTCAACTCCGCCAAAATATGCTGCTGGCGGACACGGGTCAGATTCAAAGGCCGTTGCCGGGCGACATATTCCCTCTGATAGGCCGATTCGATCAACGCTAAATCCAAATCCAGAGCCTTATTCAATGCCTCGGAAACCGCGGCCAACTCGGCTGGGTCTTTCTCCCCAAGCGAGTGAGAGAGTGATCTCTGTAGACCCATTCGCAGGCGAGCCAGCGCAGCGTTCGCGTAGATAGGGTCGAGTCCGATTTCTACGTGTCGCTGGCCGATACGCGCCCTGGTCAAAGCATACTTCTCGTCATATGGACCACTTAATAATTGGCTCAGCCATTCCTTCAAACTTCGTTTGAGGCGACTAACCTGGGCTTCACCTCCCGTGAGCACCCGTGCCGCAGCCGGATGTTTGGGAATCTCTGAATAAAAATCGTCGATGATCCCCGGTATCACGGCTTCAAGTCGCTGAGCGGCTACGGCCAGGTGTTCCGCGTCTTCCTGGCTCCAGTTCACATAGCGTTGCAATTCTTGGAACAGCGAATGGATGTTTTCCGTCATACGCTACTCGTTAGTTCAGGTTGCAAGTGCTGCCATGGAAAAATTCTCGGCCACCGGCATGTGCGGCCTGCTCAAGGTGTCACGCTACTCATCATCTAGCTTCAGTATTTTCGGCGGACAGCCTTCCACACGATCGAAATTGTATCCACATCCTCGCGACTTCATCCATTGCCCCCAAGTTCCGCACGCAGGGACGTCATGACGAGATGTCCATAATTCATGGGTGAACTTTGATCTAGCGAGGCCGAGGAGGCATGGATATACTCCCTGCCCGCGACGCGGGGGGGTGAAATGAATCCACATCAGTAAGCACTCGCCGTGGCAACCAGCCGCTTCATCCAATACAGGAAAGACGCGAATTTTTTCCGGAGTCGTCGGATACTTCGCACGTTCGTGGTGCTCTGCCTAGGCACCATCTGCTCGGGATGCGTGACGCGCCGGTTTACCATCCGGAGCAACCCGCCAGGAGCGCTCGTCTATGTGGACGGGGTTGAGCTGGGCACCACGCCGATCTCCGCCAACTTCACGTACTATCGCACGGCGCGGATCCGTTTGGTCAAAGACCATTTCGAGACACTGACCGTGCTGCAACCAATTCCCGCGCCGTGGTATCAGTGGCCACCGCTGGATTTCGTGACCGAAAACCTCATCCCCGGCGAAATCCGTGATCACCGTGAGTTTTTGTTCCAGCTTCAACCGATGGTCAATACCCGCTCGGAAGACTTGCTTTCCCGCGCGCAGGGTCTGCGTCAACAAGAGCGGTCAGGCTTGCCCATCGGCGCTGTTCCGGGGTCCACCACGATACCCTCCGGCGTTTCCGCGGGACCATCACGGCTGGCGCCTCCGGAAAATGGCCCCAGTCTGATCCCACCCCGTCCAGCACCGAGAAATTTACCTGTCCCATGAGCTAGGGGTAAGTTCGGAGCACGCTATCTGCCGTGTTGCCGAGAAGCCGTGTGTGGCGCGGTGGGCGGCGAGAATACCGGTCCAGCAGGCGCGGTCGGCGCGGGATATGACGGAGGAGTCTGGCCCGGCAGGACGCCCGTTCCCGGCCCTGTTCGTGGCGTCTCCCAAGGTGGAACGGACATCGCGGTGGGCGGCGTAGGCAGGGACTCCGTCGGTGTTGCGGCTGGTACTTGCAAATCTTCCTCGGTGATTCCAGCCGAATTGAGCCACTCCAGAGGAACCGCAGGCGGCAAGGTGCAATCCTCGGTGGGCAAGTAATCCGCGAAGTTGATCGGCTGGTCGATCCATAGGCCATTTTCGTCGAGCGGCATGATGCCCAAGTCGCGCAGCAGCGTCATGCGTGTTGCATAGTAACCAAGCCACACACTCATGAACGCATTTTGCGATCCGCGCAGGTCTTGCAGCGAGGATAGCAGGCGTTGGGCGGCGGTTTCGCCCAATTGCGTGGGAAGCTGGCCCGGCTGAGCGGGCGGAGGCGGTTCGTTCAAGTCTTCCCGCGTCTGGTCCACGCGCCGCACGGCGATCACCACGGCGTTGCGCTGAATTTCCAGGTTTTCTTGCAGTTGTTGTAAGTCACGAACGAATTGTCGCATGGAACTGTAGATGCTGTCTTCGAAAGCGACGAGCTGCCGGCGGCTCTGTTGGTAATCGATCAGCGCCGTGCGGTAGTTATTCCGTTCCAACAGCCGAGTGAACGGAGCATCAAATCGTAACCCGGCGCGCAGTGTTCCGTTTTCCGCACGCAACTTCACGGGGTTGTTCCCCACGGTTCCCATATCTCCGCTGAATACGATATCGAGATCGGAAAGCAAGGCATTCGCGTTGAACGTGATCAATCGCCAACTGTCCACTAGCGCGGCGCGATTATTCATCCAATCCAAGCGGCGAGCGCGGGCGATGGCCAGCGCGGTCTCCGCATCCAGCTCGATCGGATCGATGGTCACGCTTTCCAAGCGTGCACGCGCGATGACCAACGAAAGTTCCTGCACCAGTCCCACCAGCGAGGTGGTCGTCGCGACGATTCCGTCCGCAGTTTGGGGCAGCGTTTGAGGCCCGACTTGGGCCGCAAGCTGTTCGACGCGTTGGCCGATTATCGCGTAGCGTTGCTGGAGTTCGGCGAAATTCTCCGCCAGCCGAATCTGGGCCTGGCGGAATTCTTGTTGCCCCAATTCGTCGAGGTTGGCCAGACGCTGTTCGCTGACTTGGTCCATCGCGGCGAGATCCCGTGCCGCAACCTCGAACATGCCGGCAACATTCTGCCATATGTTTTGTACTTGGCCGATCGCGACGGCCAGCGATTCAGCGGGCGGAAGTTCCTCGTATTCACCGAATTCCGCGAGGAAATCGAGCAACTGGCCTTCGATTTCCGTGAGCCGCCGGTCAATGAATTGGAAGCGGCGGATCAGCCTGTCATCCAAGGCGAACTCCAGATCCGGAGGCAGGCTCAGCGTCCCGGTTTTGAAACGGTCGATCTGAGATTGGTAGCCGTTACGGGATTGCAGTAGTTGTGATGTCTCTGTGGCAATGTTTTGCCTAAATTGGTCAACTTGTACCAGGTCGATCAGTCCGGCTTCGAAGTTGGCTTCCAATTGCCGTAGATTTCGCTGCTGCGCGGCCAGGCTGTCCTCGGCATTGCGGATCTGTTGCAAGCTTTGCAGCAGTCCAATGTAACCACCGACGTTGCCCACGCCACCGCCGGCGAATCCGGCCGCGCCACCGCCACCGGCCGCGCCTCCGCCCACTCCGCCACCACCAATCCCAAAGTTGCCGCCACCACCGACACCGCCGAATCCGCCCGCGCCCTGGCCCGTGAATCCGGTGAGGCCCGTGCCGCCGAAGAAACCACC
Organism: Pirellulales bacterium; assembly: GCA_028289405.1. Classification (GTDB taxonomy): domain Bacteria; phylum Planctomycetota; class Planctomycetia; order Pirellulales; family JANQPP01; genus JANQPP01. Next base: position 10,490 of record JANQPP010000141.1, on the reverse strand, counting down.
GCGGCGTTGCAAGTTACCCACGCCCGAATCGCCGACGACGATGTCCGTATAGAATCCACGACGGAACCGGGAGAGCGCGCGGAGGTTGGCCAAGAGGTTGCGTTCCGCAATCGTTAGCGTTTCCAGCACGACCGGTTTTCCGCCCGTGCGCAACAACGGCTGTATGAGGCTGAAATTGACAAGCGTGTTGGTGTTGTTCGTATTTGGGCCGGCAAACTGCCAGACGAACGTATTGGCGAAGCCGACAAGCAAGTCGCCCCCGGCGGAAAACCGTTTTTGCAGTTGGCCGTCGGTGGTCGTGGTGAGTGTGTTCCGCTCGCCCCCAGGCCGCAGGCGACCGATGTGGTCGAGGAAGGTGTCGTTACCTCCGAAGAATTGCGTGTCGAAACGAAATCGTTCCGTGCTCACGTCTAGCGCCGAAAGGTATAGTGTTTCCAGTTGTCCACGCCAGTCCCGAGAATGCATGTATCCGAGAGCGACCGCTCCTTCTAGCGAGAGTTGGATCGCCCCATCGTCGGCTACGGGCATGTACTCCGCGAGTTGCTGCCGCCAGTAGGGATTCGCGATGTCGTAAGTGACGCCGTTATCCAGCCAGTGTTTGTAATGCCGCATGCCTGCCACGCGTTGCATGTATGCGTGAGAAAACGGGTCGTCTTCCGGCATCGGGGGGCAATCCGGATTGGTCGGATCGTGGTAGCGGCTGCGGGGATCGGTCTGAATCGTGAAATGCGCCAGTGCCCAACGCGGATCGTTACTCTTCTCATGCACTAGGGTGTTGACTTCTTGGTCCGCCTGGCGTCGATAATGGGCCCGAGAACATGCGGAAAGGCTCACCGCGAGCAGAGCGACGAAGAGGCAACTCCATCGCCCCAGTTCGCTCACCGTGAACTCCGTCATGCTTACGTGATTCGATACCATCCTTGCCCTCCCTGCCGCTCGAGTGGGCCAGAACTCGAGCGTTGGTCCGTTCATGACTTGCTGCTTGACGCCAAGAGGATGGCGCGGGATTCCCTTGATACCAAGATGAGTTACCCCTATCAGATTTGTTCGACGTAACGTTTTTTAGGACTTGAACAATTGTGCGTTTTGTAAGGAAGCCTCCGACGATGACGGACCGCGAAGGGTGGTCCAGACACCAGCCTCACGCTAAATTGCGCCTCTGACTTAGGCCTCTAGTATTTAGGCGTGCCACGCATTTGCCGCAGTTCCCGTAGATTTTCGTGAGTGTATGATTGAAGCCGTCCAGCTTGCGAAATCGTTCGACTTGCCGAGGGGAAAAGAGATCCAAGCCGTCGATAACTTGAGCTTTCTCGTCCACCAGGGGGAAGTCTACGGTCTGCTCGGAGCAAATGGGGCGGGCAAGACCACCACGTTGCGGATGATGCTGGGTCTGCTCCGACCCACGTCGGGCCATGCCGTGATCGATGGGTTTTCCTCCGTTGCCGAACCGAACGAAGTGAAACGGCGCGTCGGTTTCGTTTCCGTCACGACCGGCGTCTACGCGTGGTTGACGGTGCGGCAAATGCTGCTCTTTTTCGCCGAGTTATACGGAGTGGAACAGGACGCCGCCGAAAACCGCTTGGGTCAATTGGCATTCCACTTAGGGCTGGAGGAGTTTCTCCAGCAACGTTGTGGGACTTTGAGCACGGGCCAAAAACAGCGGGTCAATTTGGCACGCGCCTTGATCCATCAGCCTCCTGCCGTGTTGCTGGACGAGCCCTCGCTGGGATTGGACGTGATGGGCAGCCGCGTGGTCCAGGAATACATCCAACTGTTGCGCGAACAGGGAAAAGCCGTCGTACTCTGCACTCATCGTTTGGATGAGGCGGAACGGCTTTGTGACCGTTTCGGAATCCTGTCGCATGGCCGGATTATGGCCGAAGGGGGATTGAAAGAACTTCAGGAGCGAACCGGGAAAAAAAGTCTTCACGATGTCTTCTGGAGCTTGAATCAGCCCTCGAACGAAAACTCGGCTCATCACACTTCCACGCTGTAGGCCCCATGACGTCACTACCGGAGCCAACTTCTTCGACCGCAGCCGATACGCTGCCAAGCCGTCGTTGGCGAGGGGCACGCGGGCTACGTCTGATTGCCAAGGAAGAACGGGAGATCCTCAGCGACCGGCGAACACTGTTTACGTTGTTCATCATGCCGGTGCTGATTTATCCGCTGCTGGCCATCGGTTTTCGCGAATACTTTCTGGTGCACGCAAATCCGTCGGAGGGCCGCGAATTTCGCATCGGCTTTCTGTCCGAACAGGAAGGACGCTGGCTCTGGGGATACATGGGGTTCAGTTTCGATGAGTGGGTGCCAACCGATGGCTCCGCCCCCGATCTGTCTGGAGCGGAAAACACCGACGCCAAACACCGGCTGAGCACTTTCATCGCAGAAGATCTGGAAGCCGTGGTCCGGGATGGCGATGTGGACGTGGGCATTCGCGTGCATGACATCGTGAATCCCGAGCAGAATCCGCGGGAGCCGTTGGCGGCCCGCTGCGAGATTTTGTACCGCGAGAATTCGCCACGTAGCGAGGCAGCACGGGATTTTCTGGAATCTTCCCTGGCACGGGCCAACGCGGAATTTTTGTCCGTGCGTTTAGCGATGTTGAAAGTACCTCAACGAGCCGTGGCGGTCCGCCCCGAACCGCGCGCGATCCCCAGCGAAACGGCTCCGGAAACGCCTTTGGCGTTGGTGATCCCCTTCGCGCTCTTGTTAATGACCGTGACCGGCGCGGTTTATCCGGCGATCGATTTGACGGCCGGCGAACGCGAGCGGGGGACTTTGGAGGTGCTCATCGCCGCACCGGTGCCCCGGGCAAAACTGCTCTTGGCCAAGTATGTCGCGGTCCTGACCGTGGCGACGATCACCGCTTCGATCAATGTCGTCTCCATGGCTATCACACTCCGCGCGACGGGGCTCTGGCCAATGTTATTCGGAGAACAAGGACTCCGCTTCACCACGCTCGCGGCAATCGGTTTTTTGGTCGTGCTATTTGCCGCATTCTTTTCAGCCATGTTGCTGTGCGTCACCAGCGTCGCCCGCAGTTTCAAAGAAGCACAGGCATACCTCGTGCCGATCATGGTGGTTTCCATGGTACCCGGTTTGGCAAGCCTGTTGCCGGGAACGGACTTGCAGGGCGCGTTGGCGATTGTTCCCCTCTTGAACATTGTACTGCTCGGGCGCGACCTGCTGACATCGCACGTGGAGCCGGTCGTCATGGCGGTTGTATTGGTTTCCACGCTTCTCTACGCCTGGGCAGCCATTGCTTTGGCGGCCCGCATTTTTGGCGACGAAGCGGTGCTCTACAGCACGAACACCGGCTGGTTCGACGTCTTTCGACGGCCACGCCATGCCCATGTTGATCCTTCCTTGGCATCAGCCGCCAGCTTGTTGGCCGTGGTTTTCGCCGCGCATTTCTTTCTCTCCGGATTGGTCATGCTAGAGGACCAATGGCCGATGCCAGCGCGTCTGGCGGCGGGTGGCGCGGTCACGATCCTCGTTTTCCTCGCGCTTCCCGTCCTAGCCGTTTGGTGGCACCGCATCGATTGGAGAACCATCTTCCGGATCCGTCCGGCTCGGGCGGCGGCTTGGATCGGCGCGGTGTTGGTCGCACTGTCCATGTGGCCCTGGGCACATGAGCTGGTCGTGCTGCTTCATGAAACTGGCGTGGTTTCCATTGACACTGGCCATTTCGAACAGATTCAAGCGTTGCTCGACCAATGGCGGATGCTGCCGATATCCTTCGTGATCCTGGTCATGGCGGTCGTGCCGGCGGTCTGCGAAGAGTGGTTTTTTCGCGGCTACGTGTTGGGGGTATTTTCGCGAAGCATGTCCGCCCGCGCGGCCATTTTGACGTCCTCCTTGCTCTTCGGATTGTTCCATGTCGTCACGCCGTCTTCACTCGCCTTGGAGCGATTTCTGCCAAGTACCGTGATCGGCTGCGTGCTCGGACTTGTCTGCTGGAGAACGGGAAGTCTGTTTCCTGGCATGCTGGCACACGCGGCTCACAACGGCTTGCTGATCGGCATGGCGTACTACCAACCCCAAATGGAGCGGCTGTGGGGTTGGGCGTTAGAGGAACGCTCGCATCTGCCTCCGGTGTGGCTCGCCGCGAGTGGCCTTTTGCTGATTTTGGGTTTGGGAATCGTCATATTCGCGGGCAAGACCATGCCCCGCGAGCAAGCCGCATCGGTCTCCACCGAAGTCGAGCACGCTTCGAATGACTGAAACCGATTGCCGCTCGAATCCACTCGAATTCGCGCTGATGACTTTCCAGGAACCATTCGGAAGCCAATAGTACCTCGGCGGACAAAATAGGGATTTGCCGATATTCCTCCGACAGACAGCCGATGGTCCACGCTTGAAGAAAAGAATTTTCGGCAACGTCATGCCTTCATCACGGAAGCCGTGTCGCGGACCGGTAGCACACCGTTTGCCCCATTTGGAGGGATCAAACCTCCAAACTGAGGCGCTCACCAGAGAGACTTTGAGTCCATGGACAAGAATCGTCGGCTTATTCTTTTAACCGGAGCCACGGGGTACGTCGGTGGTCGTCTTTTGCCACGGTTGGAATCGCACGATGTTCAGATACGGTGTTTGACCCGCAACCCCGAACGCCTGCGGGGAATGGTCGCGCCGGGAACCGACGTGGCCTTCGGCGACGTGCGAAACCTGGACTCTTTGAAACAGGCCATGCAAGGGGTCGATACTTGTTATTACTTCATCCACTCCATGAGCTCCGGGAACGATTTCGCCGAGAAGGACCGTGAAGCCGCCCGAAATTTTGCCCGCGCCGCAGACGCGGCCGGCGTGCGACGCATTATCTATTTGGGTGGGCTTGGCAATCCGGACGTGCATCTTTCAAAGCACTTGCGCAGTCGGCAAGAAACGGGGGATGAACTGCGCAAATTCGGCGGACAGGTCATCGAATTGAGAGCCTCGATCGTGATCGGCTCCGGTAGCCTCTCCTTCGAATTGATCCGCGCCTTGGTGGAGCGTCTTCCGGTCATGATCTGCCCGCGTTGGGTCAACGTGCTCGCACAACCCATCGCCATCGAAGATCTCTTGGAGTATTTGTTAAAAGCCCTGGAGCTGACCGACGGGGACTCCCATGTTTTCGAAATCGGCGGCCCAGACCAGGTCTCCTATGGCGACATCATGCGGGAATACGCACGGCAACGAGGGCTACGGCGGTGGATGATTCCGGTCCCCATTCTGACGCCCTATCTCTCGAGCCTGTGGCTGGGCCTGGTGACGCCCATCTACGCCCGCGTGGGCCGCCAATTGGTGGAAAGTCTGAGAAATCCGACGCTGATTTCCAATAATCTCGCGGAGAAGACTTTCGATGTGAACCCACGTGGACTCGCGGCATCCATCGAGCGTGCCTTGAAAAACGAGGATCGTGAATTCGCCGAAACCCGCTGGTCCGATGCCCTCTCCTCGGGCGGTCAAGATCGCGACTGGGGAGGCCAGAGGTTTGGTTCCCGGATCGTCGATTCCCGGACCGAAGAAGTCGACTGCTCACCCCAGCAAGCATTCGCTCCGATCCAACGGCTCGGCGGCGATACTGGCTGGTACTACGGTAACTGGCTCTGGAAATTGCGCGGATTTCTCGATTTACTAGTCGGAGGTGTGGGAGTCCGCCGGGGCCGCCGTCATCCCGTGGATGTTCGTGTCGGTGACGCGCTGGACTTTTGGCGCGTCGAATCGTTCGAGCCAAATCGTCTTCTGCGATTGCAGGCGGAAATGAAAGTCCCTGGGCGGGCTTGGCTCGAATTCGAAGTCACCGGCGAGACGCAGCGTAGCACGATCCGTCAAACAGCCATCTTCGATCCTACGGGACTTTTTGGTCTAGCCTATTGGTATGCGCTCTATCCTCTGCATTGCCTGGTGTTCGCGGGTATGCTGCGAAATTTGGCCCAGGCGGCGCGGGAGGGCATGGAAAACCATCGCCACAGACCTTCCGAAGAATCTCTGGAGTCTCTTTCGGCGAAAGATGAGGCCATCAGTTCCCGCTCCTAGACATTCGCCTCCTCGCAAACACCAAGAAAGACACTCCGAGCCTCGCCGCTCATGTTGCCTTCAATTGCTTTGGGCTGGCAAAATAGTTTCCGGTAGGATAGAGCTGTAACGCGAAGTTGTTTCGCGGTCAAACCACTCGACGAGTCACTCCGTTTGTCGAAGAGAGATTTGCGGGCGTCCGAAACTTGGAAACTTGAGCGCGAATTGCCATCTTCCCGCGCCTCACGGAAAATGCGCCCGCTTGATATAAGTGCAATAGGTTGAGCTTCCCACGGCTTCAAGAAATGACAGTCACATGCCCGCATCCTGGATTGAGTCGTTCGATCTCCAACAGATTTTGGATGAGTGGTCGCGCCTGGGCCTCGCGATGCTGCTCGGTGGCTTAATCGGCTTGGAGCGGCAGATTTACGGGCACTGGGCTGGGCTCCGCACTCATGTCGCGGTGGCTCTCGGCTCTGCGGTCTTCACGTTGGCCGGTTTGGGAGTCGCCCCACCGCCCAACGCGGACGCGACGCGCGTGGTGCAGGGGATCGCCGCCGGCATTGGATTCCTCGGTGCTGGGACCATCCTAAAACTGAGCGACCAGCTCGAAATCAAAGGTCTCACGACCGCTAGTTCGATTTGGTTGACCGCCGCCGTGGGGACCGCTGCCGGGCTAGCGATGATCAGCCTCGCCGTCAGCGCCACGATCATGGCATTGCTCCTCTTGGCACTCCTCCGCCCATTGGAAAAAAACTTCCCCGCCAAGGAAAATTGATTTCGTGTCCAGGCTTTCGTGACACGCGTACGTTTTGCGCGATCGTCACCCCGGACGTCGCCTGGCGGGTCATGGCCTTCTCGCACTCAAAAATCGATGCCGTAGTAGCTACGGGTAGTGAGTTGGCTTCCAAATCGGAATAAAAAACGGCCCGCTTGCACACGATATGCAAACGGGTCGTTAAGTTCACGTATCACCAAGCGATTAGAAATTTCGCTGGGCTTAGGCGGCGGGGTCGCGGCCTTCGGTCCAGGGGCCTTCCAGCGATTGGTATTCCGGCTCTTCAAGCAGGCTGCCGTGCGTGCCGGCGAGCCAGCCCGGGACATGGTTCGGCTTGCCCCGCGCCTGGGAAATCTGCTCCCAACGCTTGGCCCAGCTCTCGTCCCCGTCCACGGCTTGGCGGGACTGCTTGTCCCACTGGTAGACCTTCCCCTTGCGGTAGCTCTGGGCGCCCATGTTGACCACCGCGATGGCCGCGGCGCCGAGGTCGGGCGGGTTGTTGCACATCATCTGGTCATTGTTGTAGACCGCATGCAGCCAGTTCCAGAAGTGCGTCTTGGTGGTGTCCGGATCGGACTTCGGTACCTCGATGCGTTCCTTTTCGAGCTTGCTATTCCGCGTGACCTGGGGCCGCTCGGGAATGAACTCGAAGGAATCGAAGCCTTCGCCGTTGCCGAAGACGAAGGAGCCGAAGTGGCCGCGGATGAGCTGCGTGATGGGCGTGTTCGCGCAGCACATGGTGGCGGTGATCAAGGCTTGCACGCCTTCATCGAAGTCGGCCACTACGGTCGCCACATCCGGCACGTCCCGGCCATCATATTCCAGGAAGATGCCGCCGCCACCCACGACGCGCCCCGGCATCCGCAGGCCGGTGGCCTTGAGCATGCTGGTGGTACGGTGCACGAAGAGATCGGTGTACATGCCCGAACCGAAGGGCCAGAAGCGGCGCCATTGGGCGTAGATGGCCCGGTCGAAAGGCATGTCGGGAGCGAGCCCTTGGTCGGTTCCGAGGAACCGCTTCCAGTCGATCGTCTTGGGCGTCATGTCCTTGTTCAACGCGTAATAGCGCCATTGGCCCATCGACGAATTGCGGAAGAACTCCGTCTGGAACGTGAGGACCTTGCCCAGCTTACCCCGCTGGATCATCTGACGACACGCATCCCACACCGGAAGGCTGGTGGATTGCACGCCGACCTGCATCACCTTGCCGGTTTCTTTCCAGGCATCCACGACCGCGATGGCTTCCTCGATGGAATGCGTCATCGGCTTTTCGCAGTAGACATGCTTGCCCGCCTTCATGGCGTCGATGGTTTGCTTGGCGTGCCAATGGTCGGGCGTGCCGATGCACACGGCGTCCACGCTGTCATCGGCGAGCATATCCTGATAGTCATCGTATTTTTTCGGAGTGACGCCGGTTTCTTTTTCGATATCCGCGCACACCTTGTCCCGTTGCGTGGTGTACACCTCGGAGACGGCCACGATATCCAGATTGGCGCCCTCGGCACGCAGCTTTTCCAGAGTCTTGACGTGGGCACCGAAACCGCGACCACCAGGGCCGATCACGCCCACGCGAAGCCGACCATTGGCTCCTAGAGCCCGGGCTGGAGCGGGCGCCTTCAAAATGGCGGACGCCGCCGCGGCGCCTGCCGCCGTGGTCTTGATGAAATTGCGGCGGGAAACATCATCGTTGGCCATGTCAATATGCTCCTGATGAGAGGAATGTAGGGAGGAAAACCGGGTACCACGCCGACCCGAAAAATCCCATCCGGATCGCGTGAATGTTTCCTAGTGCGTGTCGCCGGGATGTGTAGTGCCAGCGGCGCCGTGCATGACGAGTCCACACAGCGCGAGCGCCGCACCACTCAACCGAGACACGGTGTAGGCGGAATCAATGGAAAATCTGCCCTATTCTAACCGCTGGAATGGGCGGTTGCACCCCTTGAATGGCCCATTTTTCGCCGGAATAACCGCTGGTGAACCAGGCGAGCAGTTCAGAGTCCATGCCGGGGGCTAATGCCCCGCATCGTGGCTGCCATTCAACTCGTGTAGCCAGAGCCGGATTTCGTTATCGTACTCACTGGATAGGTCGCCCATCACGAGCTGACGATGGAAGCCGGCGGCCCCCTCGTTAAGCATGTCCGCGGATTCGGCATCCGGGAAGCGCCGGGCGGGATCGGGCGCAATGAGCCGGCGACAGAAATTCATCAGCAAGGAATCGCGGCGAATGTCCTCCGGCATTTGCGCTTCGAGACGTTGTGGCAGGTTCCGCTTGGCTTCCAGCAGTTCCCGGTAGGTACCGATCCCCGCGAAGCACGGCCTGCCGCTGAGCATTTCCACCAAGACATAACCCAAGCTGGCCAGATCGGAACGGGGCGAGCATTCGGCGCCCTCGAGCACTTCCGGAGCCGCCGCGGAAGGAGTGCAGGTGCGGCGCGAAGGGGCATTGTGCAATTCGAACGCGGAGCCGATATCGATGATTTTGACGTTTCCCGTCCGCTTGAGCATGATGTTGGACGGTTTAAGGTCGCCATGCACGATGCTCTCGCGATGCAACGCCGCCAGGGCCGCCAGGCAATCGCGGACCACGGCGATGGCGATGCCCGGTTTCAAACGTGGTTGCACCGGACCCTTGGTGACAATCACATTGTTGAGGTACTTCCAACGTTCAGCATCCACACGCGCACGTGTCTTCTCCAGCATGTCATTGGTCAAGAGCTGGCTCAAATCGTAGCCATCAATCCATTCCATCTCCATCACGCGAATGCGGCTGCGGTCCACGAAGTTTTGCACGTCCAGCAAATTGTCTTGCTGGATCTGGGCCACGTGCGCGGAAACGCGGGCAATCCGGGCCATGGCCACGTCGTAGCTCTCGGCATCATCATATCTTTCCGGTGAAAAGAATTTCAGCGCAATGGGAAGCGTGAAGTCGTCCGCGCCGCGGCGTTCGCCCAAATAAACGACTCCTTGCCCTCCCGCCCCGAGCCTTCTCAATAGGCGATGGTGCTCCGTCCAGCTCACGCGCTGCCCGGTGACCAGGGAAACGTAACGGTCCATCAACTCTTGAGGACATCGCGCCGTGGCGTGGCCATCACGGTCCAAGGTGACGCTGGCGTCGAAGAACGTGGTCGTGGCTGACATGTTGCTTGCAGGAAGCCCTGCCTCACGGTGGAAATTCTGAGAAGCCGAGATGAGCCCGCGCTTTTGCCTGGCAATACCGCGTTTCGCCATCCTCCAGGCCACGCCTTGCCAATTGTACTCGTTTTTCATCAACAAGGTATTGTATCGTGGAGCCGGACCAAACCCAAAGATCTGTTTCGTCATTGGTCCGTCGCGCTGGGACCAGTTCGTCATAGATCATCCCCAATTCAGTGATTCCAGTAGGGCGGAGCGATTTCCGGATTTTGCCTTTCCGCAACTGTTTTACTCAGGTCTAATTCAAAAAGTGCACACTTTTTCTTGCTCATATCAGCCATCTCGCGTGCCCAACCAGCGATATTTGTTGCCAGTGACCTTCCCGATGAGCATGCCGCATGACGCGCGATTCCTCGCTCAGGATCCAAGAGCTGATGGCCACGCATAAATCACGAGATACGGTACTGTGGGTGGCGAGCGCGGTGTTGTTTGGTGTCGCCGCGCTTTTTTGGTGGCGTGCAGAATCTCGGCAGGCCGCGCCGTTGGTGGAAGAGCCCACGCTGGAACTCTCCGAAGAAGA